>NZ_CP147737.1:3468722-4118296 GCF_037265215.1 Xenorhabdus griffiniae
CAGTCGAATGAGTATTTTATTGGTTTAGCGGCTGAGCTGGGATTTAAAATAACGATCACCGAATTTAGGCAGGCGCGCGCGGGCATGTCCGCATGTGGGGCGGCGATTAATGGCGATGACTGGCCGTTTGTCTGGCGTATTAATGCGCCGACAACAACGATTAATTACGCCGTTGCAGGTGGGAGTTATTGCGGTGACCCATTGC
Organism: Xenorhabdus griffiniae; assembly: GCF_037265215.1. Taxonomy (NCBI): domain Bacteria; kingdom Pseudomonadati; phylum Pseudomonadota; class Gammaproteobacteria; order Enterobacterales; family Morganellaceae; genus Xenorhabdus; species Xenorhabdus griffiniae. The sequence continues at coordinate 3,468,928 of NZ_CP147737.1, forward strand.
GTTCGTGGGGAAATAAAAAACTCGAATGCCAATTCCGAAAAATTAGTCCATCTCATACCATTCTACAATTTGGTTATAACCATTAATTAATAATCAATTCAATTTATTATCACCTTAACTGAGTGAGGATTTTCTATGCAAAAAATAGGTGACGTGACAAACACCGCTGACAGCAATGGTGAATTCACGAATGGGAACGTGGCTGCAGGTGTGCCACCGACGTTGTTAGAGGCGCAGTGGTTTAATAGCGTCCAGCGAGAAATCATTAATGCATTGGCAGCGGCTGGAATACAACCAAATAAAAATAATGATGCGCAATTATCTGAGGCAATTAGGAAATTAATTTCCAGTGGAGCGCTCGAAAAATCCCGTAACGGCGCAGATATCCCCAACAAATCTGAGTTTGTGAAAAACCTCGGTTTAGCGGGAACCCAGCGACTGGCGGAAAATGCCTTATCCAAAAAAGCGAATGGGGCAGATATTGAGGATAAAACAAAATTTATTGATAACATAGGGTTAAAAGATACTGTTAATAGGGCATATAACGCGTTAAACAAATACGCTAACGGTGCGGACATTACCGATAAATCGGTGTTTGTGAGCAACCTAAATTTCATGGACCAGGTAATTCGAACTGATCTGATTAACGGTAATCAACAACGTATTCAGAGCGAGTTAATAGTAGATAATCGTCTAACTGTGACGAACGAAGTGTACTGTCAGTCGGGAAATGCAGCTATTGCATTGAAATCAACAAAAGGCGGTCCCCACATAGCGTACACTTGGAATAATTCCCAATGGCATGATGTGCGCTTTCCGGAAGGCAAAGGAACCGCCATCGTTTTAGGCGCTAATTGCTGGATAACCGGGGATGGTTACCTGAAATTAGCCTCGCCCATTATCAAAATTTGGCGTGAGGGTAAATTTGAAACCAATAACGAGTCTGAAGGTGCTATCGTGGAGCGTTTGTCCGAGGGTATTTATCTCATCAAAAACGTGCTGGGATTCAATGCCGATGCCGCATGGGGCGGAGTCGATGGTGGGGTTGAGATACCGCTGTGCAAAAATAAATTACCGTTGATTTGGGTCGATTACCGCGTGTTACCCGACGGTTCAATCAAATTGATGACCTATCACCGTGAACATGCAGATGCCCCCGCATTCGCCAGAAATGTACGTGAGGGCTATGCCGACGGCGACCCAATTGATATTCCCAGTGGTAGATTTATTTCCGTTCGTGTACAAATGCCGGAAAATTCTATTTGGAATCAACAGCAACGGAAATTAGCTGAATCAAAATAGTGTTTAGGGGCACGCAGCCCCTAATTGCTACTCCGGCGCTTTAGGCCAGTCAATGTTTGGTGCTGTCGAACAATCTACGCGGTTTAATAAAACGCAGTACCGTTTCCATTCTGTCAGTTTGCTCTGTTCCGTATCCGTCGCCATCTGGAGATCGACAGCGTATTGCAGCGGGGCAATGGCATTTGCCGCCTGCGTCATTAGGTGCCGTTTCCGGGATTCCGCCTGTTGCTGTTCATGCTGGCGTTGTGCCTGAATATCTGTTACCCACCATTTGCCATTCCATTTGTCAAATGGTGTTGTGGGTGCCTCCGGCGCTGTTTTCGACGGATAATCACCGAGCGCTGTAATCACCTGTGCGGCACCTGTTTCAATACTGTAAACAGTTTCGCCGCGGTGATCTGCGACGTACTCCCACGCGGACAAATCTGCCGTTCGGCAAATGGCATAACCCTGTTTGTGGTCACCCGGCGCATCAATACACGAGTGAGCCGGAATCCCCAGACCGACGAGTAAAAACTCCACAGATGCAGAACTATATTCTCGCGTTTCGCTGTGATAATTATAAACAGTAATATTACCTGCGACAGTGGCGATATGATTTTTGTCTAATTTTGCCGTCATTATACAGCCCTCACAATGTAGTTAAATGCAATGTTACGGGGACGAGTTTCATTTCCACCCCCATTCCTAGTTTGATATCTGTTGTTGACGGTTCCATTTTGATCACCTCCACGTCCAATTGCGTTGTCGGTTGACAGTAGTGCGTCCCCTAATCTGTCATTGGGTGTCAACACCGTGGGATTCCAGGCATCAAACGCGGTGATTCCATGATCATGTGCGCGAAAACTATCATCCTGCCAGCTCAGTAGTTCGCGTCCGTCATCTATCCCGCGTCCGTCATCCCACCCACGAATAAATTCCCCACGCAAATCCGGTAATCTCAGTGAGGGGTATACACGCGCCAGTTCGGGATATTGAGCAGCGGTAAACGTCGCACCATTACATTTCATCCACCCAGCAGGCGGGGTTTCTAATGGCCATGGAATGGGGACTCCAACCGGTAATGCCGAGCCTGCCGTTAAACCGAGGTTTTTCACAAATTCGTTCTTATTTGGAATATCCGCGCCATTTTTGCTTTTTTCCAAACGGGTGTTGGCATTATTATTTGCATTAGCCGCATTTTGGTTTGCAGTGTTAGCTAATGCTTTAGCTTCATTTACTTTAGCGTCAGTTTGTGCTGTGTTATACGCACCAACATCTGTTGCATTCAGTGCAATATCCGCCGACAGTACTTTTCCATTTACTTTGCGGGTAGAAGGCACGCGAGTGTTTGCATTAGCATTTGCGGCATTTGCCTGTTTTATCGCTTCCCCAACCTTAGTATCTGTTTCGCCTTTAGAATAAGCTCCAACATCCCCCGCATTCAGTGCAATATCCGCCGACAGCGCCTTACCATTTACCTTACGCCCTGCCGGAACGCGGCCATTGGCATTATTATCCGCCGCTTTCGCCAAATCATAGGCCGCCTTCACCGCTTTCGGTGTTGCCGCATGAGTTTCGCTATTGCTGTCCACCGCGCTGCTTAGGATCACAAATCCCTTTTCTTTCAGCGTCGCATCAGGATGGTTACGGCTATTTGCATGTTTCTTAATAGAATCATCAACATACTCACGCGTAGCCAAAATCACAGACGGGTCAACTTTCAACGTTACCGCGTTAGCGCTGCTGACAATCAGGATCATGCGGATTGTCTGGGTACGGCCGGAACCTTCCTGTAATTGGGGTTTGTAGGTTTCCGCGCAGTTACCCACAGCAATCAGAATGCCGTCTTTGTCATACAGGCCAATTTCACGGATCCACCAGCCACCTTCATTTTCAGGAATAACCTGTTCCGCAATGATTTGGTTGGTGTTTTTCGGATCAATGCTCAGCGTGTTAATCGCTGCACGACGCTTTTCATTAATCAATTTGGTTTGTTTGGTGTCCGGTGTCGGCAACTTGCCACCACCATCACCAACGGCCATATGGGTAATTTCAATTTTAGTACCCAAGGCCGCAGCATTTGCTAACTTATCTGCGCCTAACTGCGTCAGTAGCGCAAAATATTTGGTACTCATGATCTAATCCTCATGTCATCAATAATATGTACGCCCGCGCCCACGATTTCTGAGCCGGAGATTGTTACTTGTTCCGGAAAATAAGGGTAAACCGTTAGTTCGTCACCACTGTAAGTCGCCGCCGAATAGTGATATCCACCGCGTGTATCCAGGTTGATGTCCAACCCAATCAAATGTCGGCTCACTGGCTTGGCATCAAAAATCAGGTTTTCCAACTCCTCGAACATTTCATGGGTGATGCCGTTTTCCAGTACACCGATATCCAGCCGGAAGGTGCCTGGAGCATCGTTGGTTTGCCACCACTCTTTTACGCGGATGAGATAACCCAATGGCTCGACAACTCGCCGAATCGCACCAATTGTTCCTTTATGTTTATGCAGGAATAACGAACTTTTGATCACTTCCCTTTTGGTGCTCTCAGACCAACGTTCGTCCCAGCGATCGACTGACCACGCCCAGGCCAGATAAGGCAGTAGTGATGCCGGACAAGTGTCTGGGTCCCACAACTCGCGTAAGGGAACCTTGACCTGCTGCAATTCAGCGCAGGCTTTGGCCGCTGCAAGTTCTAGCTGAGTCGAGCCCATCGGCAGAAGACGATCACTCATCCGAACCTCCCATCGTCAGGGTAGCTTTGGTGCAGTAAGATGCCTGAGTTTTATCCAGCACTACGTCTTTCAACGGCGCTTTCAATTCCACACGCTGGATACCTTCCACATGCAGTGCGGCATAAATCGCTGACAAACGAATGTCACGCCCCAGACGGTGCTGTGCTTCAACATAGTGTTTCAATCGCTGTTCTGCCGCCTTGCGGATAGGTTCTGACTCTGGTGTAGGGAAGATGTATAACACCGCGTCAATTTCATATTCCACAATGCTTGCTGACTGGACTTTCAGACGATCCGCCACTGGACGTACGTTCTCATCGTTCAGCGCTTTTTCGACTATTTCCAACAACTCTTTGGAAGCAACCCCCTTGTCTTCCCGCGACATAATGGTCACGGTGACATTCGCTGGCGACGGGCTGATAGCCGAAGCGTCAGCGACACGGCCATCCGCACTGCGTGCATGGTATTCATACGCGCCAACGGGACCGGCAACGCTCAAACCTTCAAACGCCTGTGGAATGCGTACGCGGTAATCGTTGTCAGATTCCATCACCGCTGGTGTCGGTGGCACGGTAGAATTATCCGCAGGATGCAGAACCATACGGGATACATTGTTATTCGCCCCCAACTGATCCAAATCGCTGCCTGTTGAATAGGCCACCATCACCGCCCGCGCTGCTTCGTTAACCCGTTGACGCAAAAGCAGCTCACGATAAACGTTCTCTTCCAACAGCTTGACCAAAGGTTCAGATTCCAGTTGCAAAGTACGTGCAATAGCGTCTTGCTGATCTTCTGGATAGAGCGAGATCAAGCCTTTTTTACGCTCTTCCAGCAGTTGTTCGTAATCCAGTGACTCAACCACATCCGGTGGTGGCAACTGGCTTAAATCGATTGTTGGCATGACTTATTACCTCACCGGGAATGCCTCACCGGAATAGAAAGTGAAAATTCCTTGGCGGATTGATGATAAGTACCCGTAATATCCACCACCATTTTGCCGTCCTGTCGGGTTTCCATCGTGATGGAGGTCAGCATCACGCGTGGCTCCCAACGGCTGATTGCGGTATAGCTGGCCGCCATAACCTGAAGCCGGAGCGCTGCGTTTTGCGGCCAGTCAATCAGCTCTGACAGCAAAGAGCCGTAGGTACGACGTGCGATACGGCTGCCCACAGGGGTTAATAAAATATCGCTGACGGATTGCCGGATATGTGCCAAATCTGTCAGCTCTCGGCCCGTCTGCCGATTCATCCCCAGATACATCATACGGGGCCTCCTGATGTGTCACCGCCTGACCTGATGCCGGTGTGTTTATGGGAATCCACGACCACGCCATTGGAACTGAATGTGCCTCCGGTGTGTTCAATATTGCCTGTCATTTTGCCGCCGTTGCGCACAATCAAGTTGCCTGTGCTCATTAGCTGCGTACAGATGACCTCCGGTGTGTCCAGCGTAATTCGGGTACTGGCGACACAGGTGATTTCCGGCGCGGTAATATGGACGGAATCCGAAGCAGTCACTGTCGCGGTTTTGATGCCAGTCACAGTCAATGCGCCAGATTGCGGTTCATACTCCATTACGGCACCATCTGGAAACTTGATATGCGTCGCTTCAGGTGATGTTGATGGCGCCGGAAACTCATCTGAAAAAATCGCAGGCAATACAAAGGCGGTGGTCAGCTCTCCGCCTATGGACAGTAATAAAACCTGCTCACCGACACTGGGCGCCCACCATGTGCGGGAGTTTCCCGCTCTGGATGTCAACCAGTGCAGCCAGTTGGTTTCAAGATTGCCTGTCGCGACGCGGCACATTCCCTTTGTGGTATCCACTTGGGTAATGACGCCGGTTCGGATCAGGTTGCGCAATAAGCGCATCAGTTCAGTGAGTTGTGTGTTCATGACGTAAGAATGCCATGAAATAACAGGCTGGACATTAAACTGGGTTTGTAGGAAACAGCATACAAATCCAGAGTGAAAATTGTTTTATGCGCATAAAACTTCAAGTTGCAATTTACAACACGCTATGAAGCTTGATATCTCCCCCGCGAAGCGGGGAGATATCACATGCATCTTGAAGTGAGATTGGTATAAATCAATAAAATAAAAGGCCCCCTTTGGAATAAAAGAGGGCCTTGAAAACAGCATTGCAAGTAAGATGCGATCATTCTGATTTACATTGCCGAACAACATCCCGCACATATTGTTGTAAATAGTCTAATTTGGCTTGGTCTTTGATGATGCCGGTTCGGATATCGTAAATAGCGCGTCCAGCTTTTGCAGTGAGTTCGACTTGGGTTCCATCGCCCATGCTGCGGGGGCGGGGATCTCGGTTTTGGGTGAGCTGACAGGTAGCAAGGTTGGCGGCGGCGATTTGCACCCGCCGATGACCAGCAACAATGTCAGCACGTAAAACCGTATTTTCTTCGGTGACATGCGCTAATTTTCCTGAATAATATTCATCCAATTGTGCAGCCCGATTTTGTGCATCTTTCATTTGCTGAATAGCTGCCAACGTTTCTGAATGGGCTTGTTGATTGATGGCAGCAAGCTGTGTAGCATGTTGCTGTTTCAAATCCGCCACTTCGCTGAGAAACAGGGTGCGATGTCCCCACCAGCCAAGACTCCCACCAATAACCAAGCTCATGATTAAGGGCATCTTTTTTAGTGTGTTTATTCCCAACAAACGAGTTCAGCCTCCCCTCAATCCCAAAGCTGGATGATCGGTTTGCTGGCAACAGGAATAAAATCCGGCATTTCAATTTTCGTTCCATGAGGCAATACTGCACCAAAATCCGCCAATCCAGGGTTTGCCAACAACACACGCTCAGTCATTCCCAATGTACGGCCATAATGACGCCAACAAATGGCATCAACCGTCTCATTTTGTTGTGCGATAACTTGCATACACGCTCCTTTCTCTTTGCCAAAGTCAGTTAGTAAATCGGAGAGTTATGATCAAATAATTAGCGAACTGCCTCAATAAGGTGAAATTGTTAGGTCAATAATACATAAGCCAAGGGCAGGAAATGGTTTCCTGCCCTTGGCTATTATCTTTTATTACAATGACATGCTATTCATTGGAGGATATTGCCCCTTTGTCAGCGTTCATCTGATAGCCAACTATCATCCTCCCAAACCTCTTGAATAAGTTCCATCATACGATCATGTTCACTACTTTTTTTAGTCCCTGTCACTTTTACGGAGGTGCTACTGCTAATTCCAATTCTAAAATTTGTATCAGGATAGTGTGGTAATATTCTTCTTTTTAGTTCACTTTCTAATGAAGATATGACTGATTCAGAAACGTTAGCTCGTTTATCGAAAAGTATTTCTACTCGCATGCTTTCCCCCGCCAAATCTATTCTTCTATTGTTGCACCTGCATTCCCTAATATTGTGTTGCTGCTCACCTCATTACCTAACAGATCGCTTTCCTGTTTACCCTGGTAACTGTTAAACCTTTTTTCATAAGGTGCAGATAGCTCTGCTATCCAAACCAGTGCCAGCTCTTTGTCTTCCGCATGATTGCATTCGCAACTTGTTGCCATTCTGGCAATGAAATTGATACGTTGCGCTACCAATGATTCTATAAGAGATTCCACTGATCTATCTGCCTCCATATAAGAAACTGTATGTATATACAGTACACGTAATAAGACTAAAATTAAAGTAGTTTTTACCTGTTTTAGTCATTAAATTTAATAGTTAGTAACTATTGTTTGTTGTTTTGGCAGAAATATTTGCCAATTTGATTGTTTTTTCCGCTATGACAATTCTACGGTCTATATAACCCGCTATTTCCCTACCTCCCTGTTCATCCGTACAGTTATTGACAGAACTCCAAGAGGAAAAATTTTTGCTTCTTTTATAAACTATTCGTTCAGATGTCACTGCCGATTCTGATTTTGGCACGATGGTCCATTGGTGGAGCCGCGTACAAATAAATCCTGCATGAGACAAAAATGGTGAGGTCACGCCCTGTATGGATTGAACATCTTCACCATAAGGACTGCCAAAAGGGATCTTTTTGTAAGATAAGCGAATAACTAAATCACGACGTGAAACCCAAGGCCCACCCTGTGCTTGGGTATAAGCAGCCCAATTCCCTTCATCTGCCGCCTGTAATACTGCGTTTATCTTGTGATCAGACAAACGGACTTCCCTGAGCCGACGCAATTCGCGCCAAACCGAAACTGGAGCGCCACCGATTTGTTGAAATTGGCGAATACGCCAGCGACTCGCCCAGGCAGTCACTGATTTTGCCATATCGCGCAGGGATTCACCGGTTTCATGGTCTTTTTCTTCTTCCAGCGCATAACCATCAATATTTTTAGCAATATACTTGGCAATATAACCTGTTGCACTGCCTTTATTGGGATCGATCGCCCGATAATTAAAACGCGCCTTTTTAGCTTCATCGTTCTGCAACTCTTCCTGCTCTTCCTGACAAGCGTAATGCTCAAGCAAACTTCTGACTTGCTGCAAATACTCCGGCAACATAAACAGCACCATATGCCAATGAGGAGTGCCATCATGATGTGGTTCCACCACACGGAAACCAAATAGATTAATACCTGCCCGTGCCAACGCCGCCCGAGCTTTTGCCCAAACACCGCATAAATAACGTTGAGTATCACGTGGCGTTGCGCCATTCCAGGATTTGACAAACCCGCCCTTGTGCTGGACAGCATGATATTTTGCAGGGGCTGTGATGGTATAAAATTCCCCAACACAGTGCATCTTATTGGCAACATCTTCGAAACCGCGCATTCTGACCATCAGTTCACAACGTCGGATTGCTGGATTCGCGTTGCTATGAACAACGGTTTCTGCCAGTGAGATTCGTTCCCCTTTTTCATTTTCCAAATCAAAATGCTTAAAAAATTCACGATTGCGGCGCTTTTGTTCCACCCATTCCCGCAATGCCTGGCGTGAAACATATGGAGAAGCGACTTGCTGTACCTGTCCAACCGCAATTGCCATATGTTCAGCTTGGATATCACGCAAACGCTTTAAACGGAAATACCACCAACGGGCAGACATCATGCGCAACATGCCAGAACAGAGTTGATCAACCGATGGCATTTTGCGGCCATGATTGAAACGCTGCCAATAAGGAGGATGAGTACCACATTGCAAAGTCAGCTTTGCCAGTAATCGGTACAACTTAGCGACACGAGAAAATGCCTCATCTTTGCAGCCAACAGACGTTGATGAGTGTTTTTGGGAAACACGTAAAGAATAGTGCTCATAATTACCAGAAATAAAAACGGAAATATCGTGAGCAAGTTTCAAGAGACGTTTGCGATCATACGTCACCATATTTTCCAATTGATCAATAAAAGGAAAAGGCGTCATACCAGAAACACAGTGACTAAACTGATACCTTTCTTTTACCCGTTGCAATCTCGGCAGGACATTCTGTCCAACCGTGTTTCTCAGAAAAGAATTTGCATCACGGCGGCCTGAGCGATTAAAGATATCGATATAACGGCGGCTAAAGTATTTAGCCAGGAAATCTGGCATTTGTCCTATATACTGGTGACGCCATTGATGATCTTCCGCGTTAACCTCCCATAACAGGCGCTCCGCCATTGAGACACCCAACGGTATGTTTTGTTTATAAGTGATAGCGTTACTATTCATCAATTTCACCATATTCAGGACGAATCAGAGCCTGGCGTATTCATGCCATTTGTTCAAAAAGAGATAATTTGTTTAGAAAGCGGTAGTTAATTAGGTAATGTCAGGTACTTGGGAAATTGGCTGACAACGACCTTGATATGATTCATCGCTTTGATCAGCGCCCGCTTTTCCTCTTGAGTAAAATGATTGTATTCACTGTCGTGGCGGGAGCGCGGGATATTCGCCAAATAGAAAATGGCAGATAACGCTCGTTTATTTTCTTCGTAGTAATCGTCTCTTTTATCGCGCATATCGGCAAAAAACCGATTTAGCTCCTTTTCATTGTCACCCCAATATGTCGCCCTAATCCTCGACAGGTAATTCAATCCTTCCAGCCGCTGGCCGAGGTTAATCTGGGCAAACTTTTCTTTCTCTGTATTCGCCATATTTTCCCTCAACATTTTTCTACAAACCGCTCCTCAAAATTCCCCGCGATTTCCAACATTCTCTTCATTTCAAACTCTCCACCTATCTTCAATGGCATTTCCGAAATACTTCGATATCAGGCATAAAGATTGAAATTTGGGCGTTCATGATGCAATATCTCTCAATGGTTTTCGTCTTAACCAATCTGGGCTCACCAAAGATCTCATATCGAGAACTTAGGCGGGATACTAATAGCTCTTATCTGTACTGTCAATGAAAAATACCAATATTGAGATCAAAATGGGGGCCGATAGTGGGGGAAGACCTGCTATTGAACGTCTTGTCCGCGCATATGGATTTAAATCACGTCAGGCCCTAAGTGACCATTTGGGCGTTTCCAAAAGCACGATGGCAAACCGCTACCTTCGTGATAGTTTCCCTGCGGATTGGATCATCCAGTGCAATCTCGAAACTGGCGCTTCACTGCTGTGGCTGAGCACGGGTCAGGGAGAAATGTTTCCAGATGGAGAAAGCAACAAAAAAGCGGAACGGTTGGAAGATATCATTGCCCCATCCATCTCTCGTGTAAAATTATCGGGCGGTAAACTCAACGAAGTTAGCCCTGTGATTCTGGACAGCGAGTTGATTTCCAAGGAACTCAAAAATCCACTGATTGTTGATGATGGTGCCTCATGGTATCTGCTAGACACGCAAGAAGACAATATTCAAGATGGTTTATGGCTGGTGGATATTGAAGGTATGCACAGTATCAAAAAGATTGCCAAAATCCCAATCAGCAAGATTCGGGTCAGCGATAGCGACGTTACTTTTGATTGTGCAATCAGCGATATCAAATTTATTGGCCGCGTCGCTCTGGTCATATCCAGGCAGTAATAACCTGACATAAAACCGCTTCCATCAAGGTTATCTCTATCCGTTAGGATAACCTTGATGGCGTTCAACCATTTTCATACAAAATCTGAACGCCGAAGCCGATACAGGACATGCTTGTCCAGACGCCAGCCGATTTCAACAAAAGGCGAGAATGAAAATTTGATGTTCGGAACATTCAGTCCTACAGAGCCGATAAACTCACCATTTTGTTTTAATTCAACCGCCCATAATCCCCAGCCACCCTGCATTTCAAACTTGCGAATACAATTATCAATAAAAGTATCGCTCTGCGTTTTAGTCAGTATGTCAGGAAAAAATTCCATTACGTCGGGATTACTACTTAAGCGAAAGAAAGGCTCTCTGTCTTCGGCTTTCCAGGCACGGAGCCGCAATCTTTCTGTTTCTAATTCGACAACCACAACGCCTCCTTGATTATCGATTATCAAGCGTTACTTTTTGCTTTTGGCTTATCACCTTGATTTTCTCTAATGGAAATAACTCGTTCCATTTCTGGTTTTTTCTTATTATCAACCTGTTCGGATTGGCCAAAAAACAATCCACCGCGTCGAATTGACATACTGCCACAACGACTAATGCCCCGTAACTCGCCATGTTCAAGGATATCTAACGTTTCCGCACAGCATGTGCCTTCAACATGACCATCAATGATAATTTCAGGTGCATTCAGCTCACCTTCTACTTTGCCGGCATGCATAATCCGAATGGCACCACCTTTTACGCGAATATTGCCAACAACTTTACCCCAAATCTGGATATCGCCTTCCATTTCGACATCCCCTTTGAAGACTGAGTTTTTTGCAATAATAGTATTAGGGCGGATCTCAGCTTCAGGTAATTTTTTCTCTTCAGGCTTGATACCCATAGTGGATGTCGCAGAACTGGCAGTTGCTGCCTCGGTTGTTTTTTTTCCAAACATAGCGTTTATTCTCAATTTCATTTTCATAAAGTAAAACACTAAGGCTAAAAAAGATAAAATTGCTGTCATGGCGCAACTAAAATGCGCACCATACAGATACAGTCCCAATGCAATTCCCCAAAGGAGCCATACACTGTATAAAAAAGCGTTATCTAAAAAACGATACATTGTCATATTGTTCTCGTTTTTGTGGTTTTTTCTTATATTCCATCAGCAAAATATATCTATACATATGCCTTAGCAGGTAACAAAAACAGGCTGTGGGAGCACATCCTACCATTGTACAAGTATAAAAAACAATCTACGAAGCTATAACAGAGGGATTTATAGCGTTATTACACGGATAAAGTTTCTATTTGAGTTTAATCCTCTGATTTATCGTTGAATTTTCTCACATTTATGAAAGAAGAAAAGCCAGAAATATAAATTTAATTTCTTATTTCATATCACAAATCACAAAAAAACAACTCATTAACAATTAACACAAAAAGTTAATAAATACATCATGGTTAAAACCTGAAAACACATCATCCCCAATAATTATTTGATTTATGGTTATTTTATCTATACCCATCTCACTTCAAGATGCCCCCCCGCTTCGCGGGGAGAAACAATGAGTTATGTTATCTTATAATGAGCAACTTGAAAGGTAACGCGTATATACCAATCCAACTTCAAGATGCGTCTTATATCTCCCCGCGAAGCGGGGAGATATTAAGTTTCATATCGTGTTGTCAATTGCGACTTGAAGTTTAATGCGTATATGCCAATCCAACTTCAAGATGCGTGTTATATTTCCCCACGTAGTGGAGAGATATAAACAATCACATTGATTTGCAAGCTGCAACTTGAAGTTAGATTGATATATATTATTACTACACAAACATTTAAATGAATAAAAACACTTATAACGAAATTCATCTCGCCATTGATATTCTCCACGACTAAAAACATTCAAAATAAATAACCCAATAAAAAAACCCTATAAAGAAATAAAAATTATTTTAACATTAACAACATCTTAAAATTGGCCATGCAGATATTGTTCAATATAAGGTAAAAAAACAGACAAATCATTTTTAATCACAAAAAATTACACTTAAATCTAACACAAATATTTATTTAGCTATATAATACCAGCGGTTATTTAATAATAAAAAACACTTCATGCACTCATCAAAAAATGATTACTCACGATACGGAAAATTAGGAGTATTAGATGAAAAGGACGACGGGCTTAAACCAAAAGAATATTTGTACGTTCCAATTAATTATGCCGGATTTCAATATCCTGGAGCATAAACAAAGAGGGCTATATATTTTACTTGATGGCGAAATGGTGTGGAAAGATTGTATAAACACTTATCACATTAAATCGAATGAAATCCTTTTTACCCATCCTGGAAGTTATGCAGCTAAAACCAATACAGAAAGTTGCCAGCTATTATGGTTACCCTTACACATGGAGTTTTTACGTAGTTTTTTACAACGTTTCGGATCATTATTAAGTCAGTTAGAGCGACAAGAATTTCCTGCTTATAGGTTGATTCCTTTTAACCAGTTTCCCTTGTTAACGGAAAGCATTCGCGGGCTGGCGAACTTACTGGCGCATGATTCCCCTCCTGCTTTGGTTCAACTAAGAGTTGAAGAGTTATTGTTGCTGCTTTCCTTGGGTAAGCAGGGAACACTACTAATGTCTATTCTACGGAAATTAAGCAACCGTCCGGTAAAACGCCTGCAAACATTTATGGAAGCTCACTATCTCAAAGAATGGAAATTAAATGACTTCGCACGTGAATTTGGTATGGGATTAACTTCTTTTAAGGAGCTTTTTAACAGTGTCTATGGTACTTCACCCAAAGCCTGGATTAGTGAACAACGCATTCTTTATGCACATCAATTATTACTCAATAGCGAAATGAGTATCGCCGATATTTCACTGGAATCGGGTTTTTCCAGTCAGTCCTATTTCACTCAAAGCTATCGCCGACGTTTTGGTTGTACACCCAATCGCTCCAGATACGGCAAAGATTAGTGATTCATTTAATAACTAATCGTTAGTGTGATATTCCATAAATCAAGGCTTTCCAGTTTCATATAAACTCGTTTAGATCAAACTGAAAAGCCGCAACCACAATTAAGCGAAGATATTATGATCGTTTTTATCGATCAATCTCCTCTTATTGATCTGTGCAATCCATTGGACGACGGTATCTCATATCACATATAGTCATGGTGACTCATCACTGTTTAGAGCTAATCCGACTAAGCTCTAAGTCACCACCAGGGATTTTTATATTTGCCGTATCTTTGGCCTGCTTCCGCGCAGGCTTTTTTATTCTTTTTTCTTGCTATCCGCACTATAAAAGACCGTACCTAATTTAATTCTTTCACGGCCGGTAGCCAGGCGATGACGATTAGTATCCCGCAGCGAGTAAATACAGCCACAATATTCCTGCTGATAGAACTCTTCTCGTTTACTGATTTCTATCATACGGGCAGATCCGCCCCCTTTGCGCCAGTTATATTCCCAATACATTAAGTCAGGATAACGGGAAGCGGCACGAACTCCACATTCATTGATTTGTTGCATATTTTTCCAGCGTGAAATACCGAGTGAGCTGGTAATCACTGGAAAACCATGTTCATGGGCATAAAGCGCCGTTCGTTCGAAACGCATATCAAAACACATTGTACAACGAATACCACGCTCAGGTTCATTTTCCATTCCTTTCGCGCGTTCAAACCAATTATCACGGTCGTAATCGGCATCGATAAAAGGAATACCCATCTCCTGCGCAAAACGGATATTTTCATCTTTGCGCAACTCGTATTCTTTCAGGGGATGAATATTCGGGTTATAGAAAAATATTGTGAAATCAATCCCTGAAGCCAACATTGCTTCCATCACTTCCCCAGAACATGGTGCACAACATGAGTGCAGCAGCACTTTCTTGTTCCCATTTGGCAATGGAAGAGGTTTACGCTCATAATTCAGTGACATAATATTTCTTACCTGATTCAGACAATAAAAAATCAGGAAGAGAACAAATCCCCTTCCTTGTGTTTACTGGGTAGACATTTTACCTTCTTCTACTGTCTTACGACAATCTTTGTAAAAGGATCAAGCCTCTGGTACTTCTGGTAAAACTTGTCCACCATCAACGACTATCGTTTGTCCGGTAATATATTTCGCTTCATCGGAAGCCAGGAAACAGGCAGCATAGCCAATATCTTCTGGCGAACCCAAAGCCCGCATTGGCGTGATCTCTTTCGCATAACTGAGGAATTCATCACCAAATGACTTTAAACCTTCCGTCATGATCATACCTGGCATAACTGCATTAATGGTGATGCCTTGTCCCGCGTATTCCAACGCGGCACTGCGCATAAACCCGAGTTGCCCTGCCTTACTGGCACCATAGTGGCTGTAACCCTGAATGCCTGTTATTTCCCCCGTTATTGATGACGTGATAACAACACGCCCGTAACGCTGCTTTTCCATGACATTCAATGCCGCCTGTACCAGGAAAAATGTCCCTTTAAGGTTGACCGTGTGCACTAAATCCCAATCCGCCGCTGTCATATCTTTCAGATAATGCTGTGGAAAAATACCTGCATTGGAACAAAGAATATCGAGCCTACCGTACTTTTCAACAATCTGGGCAATCACGTTTTTACATGCTGCTTGATCAGTCACATCAAGGGGAATGAAATCAACTTCCAGCGCTTTGGCAATGGTTTTTCCTCTCAGCTCATCAGTGCCGGCAATAATAGTAACAGCCCCCGCTTGCTTCAATACTTTGGCAATGCCCGTGCCAATACCTTTGGTGCCGCCTGAAATGAAAGCAATTTTTCCCGCTAAATCGAACATAGCTTTTCCTTTTATATTTAGTAGTGAGCGTTTTTTTATTATCTATACCTATTTCACTTCAAGATGCACATTGTTTCTCCCCGCTTCGCGGGGAGAAACAATGAGTTATGTTGTCTTATAATGAGTAAATTGAAAGGTAACGCGTATATACGCATTACAATTGATAACATTATATTAAACCTGATATCTCCCCCTCTTTGCGGGGAGATATCAGACGCACCTTGAAGTTAGATTGGTATAAAATGGAATTATTCAATTTATTTTTAAACCGTAACTTTATCAGGTTTAATTAATGAAAGCTGCATATTAAAAAAATAAAATAAAGCCGCATTATTTACATGAAAAATTGAAATAAAACACCCTCCTTAAATTTTTCCGACATTGCTTATTCTTCTGCCAGAGATTATTTTTAAAGTACGTAACATTTTATTAACGATAATGAGATGGAGTGAAGAGTATGACTCTCAATAATTCATTCTTACGTGAATATACCGGTACAGCATTATCACCGATTTTATTTCTTAAAAGGGCTGTATTAAGCAATGGTAGTGATATTGCCATTATTGATGGCAAACAACGTTGGACCTGGCACCAATATGCCAATCGCTGTGAAAGGATTGCTATCTCTCTCCAACAATTGGGAGTAGATAAAGGGAGCGTAGTCTCGGCTATTTTACCCAATATCCATGAATTGCTTGAGTTACATTTTGCTGTTCCTTTATCCGGCGGTATTCTTAATGCCTTGAGCACCCGAACAGATGCAGCCACATTAAATTTTGTTTTTGAAAAATTGCATCCCAAGATATTATTTATCGACAAAAACTATCTTTCGCTATTAAATAATGTCTCTTTCAATAATCCAATTAAGATAATTATTGTTGATGAAAATAATTTAGCGATTCCTATATCCCCTGCCAGCCATGAATTTATCGCTTACGAATCACTGGTAACCGAACACTCATCAAAGTCACTCTCATTTATCCAAATTGACGAACAAGCCACTATTAGTATCAATTGCACTTCGGGCACCAGCGGGCAACCAAAACTGGTTGTGTATTCTCACCGTGGGGCATTTTTAAATGCTATTTCCAATATCCTGGATTGGGACATGCCTAAACGTCCCATCTTTTTATGGACTCTTCCCATGTTTCACTGTAATGGTTGGTGTTTCCCCTGGACAGTTGCGGCACGGGCTGGCACACACATCTGTATCAGAAAATTTGATGCAGAAGAAGCAATGCAACTGATCCAGGAACATCACGTTACCCATTATTGTGGTGCCCCGATTATTCACTACTCTTTAGGCAAGATAACGCAAAAGCATAAAAAGCATTTTAATGGTCGTGTTTATGGCCTGATTGCTGGTGCCCCACCGACAGAAATGATGTTTTCATTGCTGGACGAAGTCGGTATCAATGCAACGCATGTTTATGGATTAACCGAAACTTATGGCCCTATTGTTGTTTGTGAAAACAAGCATGAATGGCAATCACTGCCAAAATCAGAAAAAGTCTTAAAACGGATGCGTCAGGGAATAGTCTCTAATTTACAAGGTCAGGTGAGCGTTATTGACGAAAATAACTCAGCAGTGCCTTTTGATGGCAAAACCATCGGTGAGATCGCAATCCGCGGTAATATCGTAGCAGCTTATGATCCTGTACGTCATGTTACACCGGAGGTCACTAACCAATGGTTTTATACGGGTGATTTAGCCGTCGTCGATCCTGATGGCTATATCAAAATCATCGATAGGAAAAAAGATATCATTATTTCCGGTGGTGAGAATATTTCCAGTCTTGAACTGGAAAATGCCTTATCCAGTTACCCAAGTGTATTAGCGGTTGCTGTTGTGGCGAAACCCGATCCCTATTGGGGAGAAGTTCCCCATGCTTTTATTGAACTCGATGAAAATACAACAATCACAGAGCAAGAGTTAGACGATTATATTTGTACGGTAATAGCACGCTATAAACGCCCTAAAGGATATACTTTTTTAACTTTACCGCGAAATGCCAATGGCAAAGTGGTAAAAGATCAATTGAGAAAACGTGTCAAAGACTAATATAGCCAGCATAAAGAGAATAACGATAAATTAATCCCTTGGGCTTAATTTACGGCGCTATTACGTGCGGCCTTTCTAACGCCGGTAAATTGATCCCACTGCTTGCCAATTTCCCCATATGGCAATACATCGAGCAGGCTGCATCAATCAGCGACATCGCCATGGCCGCACCACTTCCCTCACCAAGGCGTAAATCTAAATGCAAGTAGGGTTGCAAATTCAAATATCGTAGCGCCAACGCCGCACCTTTTTCTGCCGACAGATGGGAAGGGATGCAATACTCCCGTGCGATGGGAGATAGTTGACATGCGGCTAATGCTGATGCATAGGACAAAAAACCATCAAGTACCACAGGTACACCAGAAGCCGCTGCCCCCAGAATCACACCAGCCATGCCGACAAGTTCAAATCCTCCCACTTTTGCCAACACATCAATGCCGTTATTGTGATCTGGCTGATTGATGGCAATAGCCTGTCGCACAATGGATTGTTTATACGCCAGCCGCTCAGAAGGAAAATTAGCGCCTAACCCAACCACATCACAGGGATCATTGCCTGTCAGGACA
Source organism: Xenorhabdus griffiniae (assembly GCF_037265215.1). NCBI lineage: Bacteria > Pseudomonadati > Pseudomonadota > Gammaproteobacteria > Enterobacterales > Morganellaceae > Xenorhabdus > Xenorhabdus griffiniae. The sequence continues at coordinate 3,487,331 of NZ_CP147737.1, forward strand.
CTGATAACCGCGGCTGCCGCAGTCGTATTGGCAATTCCCAGCTCACCAATACCAAATACCGTTATTCCTGCTGCAATACGCTGTTGCACCAATTGTGCGCTTGCCAGCAACAACATTTCAGCGTGTCCATAATCCATCGCAGCCCCCTTGGCAATATTACCGCAGCCCCGTGCGATTTTAAGGGACAACATATGTTCGATAGGATCACAATCTATGCCAATATCCACCGGCAAAACATGTGTTCCACTGTTTTTCGCCAGCACACAAACACCTGTTAATCCTTTCAACATATTGCGTGCCTGTATGGCCGTAACGTTTTTAGGTGAAATAGCCACACCTTCGTCATATACACCATGATCAGCACACATGACGATAATCTCTTTTTGCAGATTTTGTAGGCCAACAATACCTGGCATACCCGATAATTGTATCGCCAACGTTTCAAGACGCCCCAAACTTCCCAATGGCTTGACTAGGCTGTCAATGTGCTGTGCCGCTTTTTCCATATTTCCCCGATCCAAGGGTTGGATCGCATCAATCAATGATTGTAGTGTCATGTTTATCCATCCAACCGACATTCTGTCGAAGCGTTGAATACGTACAAAGTGGTAAATTCCGCATGGTGATGGCTCCTTGCTGGAAGGCAAAAGACCACACAGCATTGATAGGTCGTTATTGCCAAATCATTGCCAGCAAAAAAACAACTTCCCCTACCTCAATGGAAGCTCCCAGCGTATCGCCCGTTTGTCCACCAAGACGATAATTGAAATAGAGGGCAAGCCCGTAAACCACAAGCAATGACACCATCATTGCCGACAAAGTTTGCCAATTCCCCAGCACCATCACCAATACAATACCAGCCAACAAAGTCAGCGTAGTTGCAGAGAAGCTAATTTGGCCAACGTAACTGCTTCCCATTCCCTCGCCTTCACGGGCGTCACGTTGCGCATACATTAAAAGCACCACGGCTGTTCGTCCGACAATCGATGCACAGGTCAACAAGGCAAGTAAATAAAAGGGAGGATGATAAGATAATTCAACAACAGCGAATGTTTTGAGGGCAAGACAGAAAATTAACCCAACACCACCATACGTTCCAAGTCGGCTATCGCGCATAATTTCCAGCATTTCCTTACGCTGTCGGGAGGAAAAAAGCCCATCACATGTGTCTGCCAGTCCATCTACATGTAAGCCTCCCGTCAATAACACCAAAGCCAACACATAACCCATCGCACCAATATACATTCCCCCACCCGACTGGCTGATCGAAAGTGATACCAGCCCAGCCAGACCACCAACAATGAACCCAATCAACGGGAAATAAGGCACACCACGCCAATATTGACGAAAATCGACACCTGTCGCCCACTTTTTGGGGATCGGAAGCCGTGTCATAAACTGTAGTGTGGCCCAAAAAAGATGCAGTTTCATTTGATCTTGACTCCAATGCCCGAAACTATCAGCCAGACTTCTTTAGCCGCTTGTGCCAACTTTTGGTTGGCACGTCCAGCAATATCGACAAAATGGCGTGCCAGTCGATTTTCAGGTGTAATGCCCATCCCCAACTCGTTGGTCACCAAATATACTGGCATCGGACACATCAAGCTAGCATCAATCAGGTCATCAATCTGACGATGGATAATCACCTCTAATGAAGTGAAATCAAGTTCATCAGGTGATACACCATCCGATAAATCAAACAACAAGTTAGCAATTAGTGTGGTAACACACTCTAGTATAACGCCCTCTTGGGGTTGGCGGTGCTGGCGGATAACAGAGCCTAAATTTTGATGACCTTCCCAGGTTCGCCAATGTGCTGGACGCTCCTGTTTATGTCGCTTAATACGCGCCGCCATCTCTTCATCTGTGACCTGTGCCGTCGCGATATATAACACTTGCTCGCACTGTTTAGTGAGCAAGCGTTCAGCATAGCTACTCTTGCCACTGCGAGCACCGCCAGTCACCAAAATCATGGCATCACTCCGCCAGAGGTGTGTTCATGCATTAATTGATAAATCCGCGCGATATCCAGATGCTCACGCATACTGGCAGCCAACCTATTGAATTGTTTTTCTTTGTGCTGGAAGTAATTAAACGCCCCATTTTCCAGTGGAACGTCGCCTTTTCTGATACGCAATTGATTTAATAGTGGGCGGGTAAACGTGTTTTGATCAAACAGGCCATGCAGATAACTGCCCATTACCAACCCATCTTGAGCAACTGCACCCTCAAATCCATTTTTTTCCCCACTATTGCGCCAATGTATTTGAGCAAAAGGTGTTGCCTGCTGGCCAAGCCGAGTAGTTCCCATATGGATTTCATAGCCCGCAATGGGTTGTTCGCTGCATAGTTTCAGCATACCCGACAATGCAGGCATAACTACGCCCTCAACCTGCGCGGTCTGCTTTTCATTGGCAAAGTGGGTTTGTGTATCCAATAAACCTAATCCGGCCATTTGAGTTAAGCCGGATTCCACGCCATCCACAATCTGCTTACCTAACATTTGATAACCACCGCAGATCCCGATAATCGGCACATTTTTCTGCCGGGCTATGATAATTGCCTGCTCAAAACCCTGGCTTTTCAACCATGCCAAATCTGCCAATGTATTCTTGCTGCCAGGAAGAATAATAAGATCGGCTTCCTGAAGTTCAGAAGGTTCGGAGACATAATGCAAAAACACATCCGGTTGAGCAGCCAGCGCATTGAAATCGGTGAAATTGGCAATATGAGGGTATTGGATGACAGCAATATCCAGACAGTCTTCTGTTTTTTGTTGCTGTCGATCATATTTACCTACCTGTAACGCGACGCTGTCTTCATCTTCCAGATCAAGCTCCAACCACGGCAACACCCCCAATATCGGTACTTGTGTCAAGGCTTCGATCTGATCGATGCCTGATTGCAACAAGGCGATATCACCGCGAAATTTATTGATGATCACCCCCTTGATACGCGCTTTTTCCGCAGGTTTAAGCAAGGCTAATGTGCCGTAGATGGATGCAAATACACCACCCCGATCAATATCTGCTACCAAAATGACTGGAGCATCCACTAATTCAGCCATCCCCATATTAACAATATCGCGATCACGCAAATTGATCTCAGCCGGACTGCCCGCCCCTTCTAACACCATGATATCCGTTTCTGCCGCTAACCCGTTATATGCCATCAAAATCTGCTGGAGCAATTGCGGCTTATATTCGTGATATTCCACCGCATTCATGCTGCACATCACTTTCCCCATAAAAACCACCTGGGCCTTGCGATCGCTGGTGGGTTTTAACAATACAGGATTCATCCGTACATCCGGCGCAATCCCTGCTGCTTCCGCCTGAAATATCTGCGCTCGTCCCATCTCTTTACCGTCTGCGGTAACCCCAGAATTAAGCGCCATATTCTGTGATTTAAAGGGAGTGCAGCGATAGCCATCTTGGGCAAATATCCGACAAAATCCCGCTACCAGCACACTTTTACCCGCATCAGATGCCGTTCCCTGAACCATCAGCGATAATGTCATTCTATTTTCTCCTGTATTTTAACCCACCCTCACCACTTACCTTGATAACTGCCCGTTTTTATTAACCAAAATCGTTGAAAAATATGATAATTCCTGCATCCTCTCTTTTTCGCTGAAGGACAGTGTGGCGAGATTATGCCAACATTGCTCAGTCGGCAAAGTCGCATCAGCCATCATCAACGCATGTTCTAACAGATTGTGACGTTGCAGCAGGTCACTGATCTGGGGAAAACGCGAGTAGACTTTCATCAGGACAATGCAGTCGTAATTGAGTAATGCTTGCTCTAAGACAGCTTCAGAAGCGGTACAGGCAATCACAGCCAATGTTTGATCTTCCATCGCCAGTGGCATCGCACTGGCGGCAGCAATAGCGGAAAATGAGGTGATCCCTGGCACAATTTCCAGCCATGAGGGAGAAGTCATCTGTTGCGACACCAACCGCTGCAAAAGAAATACCCATGTACTAAACAACATAGGATCGCCCAAAGTGATAAAACCGACTTTCCTGCCATTCGCGACTTCCTCTTTCAAATTTTGCGCCACTTCGTCCCACACCGCTTGTTTTGCTGACATGTCGGCTTTCATTAAAAAGTGATAAGTGCAAACGTGAGTGTTCGGCGAAAGGTATTCTTCAATGATGGAGTGGGCGAGACTTTTGGTGCCTTTTTTTCCCGTCGGGGTATAGATCACATCAAGCTCAGAAAGAATACGCGCAGCCCGTACAGTCACCAGATCACTGGCTCCTGGGCCAACACCCATAACATACAGTTTTCCTGCTGTTGCAGTTTCGTTCATAAGGCTTTCTCCTGATCATTAAGCGCATAGGCAAGGTGATCGACGAACATCTGCCGAATCATCGGGTTTTCTCCCAATCCCTGTAACCAGGGGATCGCAACAATTCCCGCATCCTCCAACTGTGATTTCCAGGAGTCGTCTTCATTGGAAGCCATATCATTAGTGGCATGATCGCCTGCCACCAGCATCAATGGCATCAAATAAGCCTTGCGGATTTTTTGCTCTTTTAATCCTTTGATGATCAGAGGAAGTTCGGGGTAACTTTCGACCGCGCCTACCCGTGCCGGAAAATGGGAGTGGCTCATCAGGTGATCTAAACAGGCGTAGGCAGAAAAAGCCGGGTGGGTTGTACCGTGTCCCATAAAAACGACACATTCATTCTCTGCCAACCGCGGAAGCTGGTGGCGCAGTGCCCGCATCAATTGCAGATAGTCATCAAAGTGGCTAAGCAGAGGCGTACCCAGCACCAACCGCTTAAAACGAGGGCGAAATTTCTCAACCTCGCGCCGCACTTTTTCATATTCATCGCCATTAATGATATGCAGGCATTGAACAGCAACATCGTGATAACCTGCGTGATGCAATCTGGTCAGTGCATCGTGGGGAGTATCAATGTGAATGCCATCGCGCTGACGCAATTTGCGAATGATCATGCCAGAGGTAAAGGCCCGAAATAGTTCCCTGTCTGGAAACACTGAGGCTAATTGCTGCTCACAGGCTTCAATATTGTTTTTCAGCGTTTCGGGATAACTGGTTCCGAAACTTATCACCAATAATGCTTTTTTCATTTCGCTTTTCCTTATTGGTTTATTTACGTACCAAAATTCGCCAATAACTGTGCCATCTCTTCCAATCCATTGGCCTGCGTGATCCCTTCTCCGGCAAATTGCTGCCCTGGGCGACAAAGCACAATGCAGGGCAACCCAAGGGAAAGGCAAGGCTCCACTTTTTCCCTGAATCCTCCTTGCTCACCAGACTCTTTGGTAATTACAACCTCTGCCTGACAAAACTGGTAAAATGCCCGATTGAAATCGGCACTGAATGGCCCTTTCAGGGCAAAAATCTGATCAACTGACAAACCACAAGATTCACACAACGCCAAAACTTCTGCGGTGGGCAATACACGGGCCAGTACGGTTTTTCCTGGCAGGTGCGTCACGTAATCGGCCAATTGCTTACTGCCGGTTGTCAGCAAAATACGGGTTGCCAAACTGGTTGCTATTTCACACGCTTGCTTAATAGTTGCCACTTTATAGATAAGGGGATGTTCAATAGCATCAATATCGCTGGGACGAATATAACGAATAAGAGGGATGCCTAGCGTTTGGCAAGCATCGACAATGTTTTGGCTCAGCCGTTCAGCATAAGGATGGGACGCATCAATGACCATTTTCGTCCCTCGCTTTCGCAAATATTCGGCCATCTCTTCGGCTTCCATCCTGCCGGTAACAATTTCACCGCGAACCCCCATCGCCTGCTGTGCCCCCGTCGGCGTTGCCACTGATAAGCCATAATCTATTCCGGCAACATCCATCATCACACAAATCTGGCGGGCATCGCTCGTACCGCCAAAAATGTGAATCAATGGTTGTCTCATAGCTTGTATCCTCTCGGCGTGATCATCAGGCCATCACGTATATACGTTGACTGGTTACCCACTATTACCAGACTGCGCATATCAACACGGGAAAAATCCATTGAGCCAAAAGTCGTCAGCCATTTATCTTCCTGTTTGCGCCCTGCCGCTTTCACCACACCAACGGGCGTTTCTGGTGATTTCCACGGCGCCATCAAGGAAAATGCCCGTGCCAAATGCTCTTCCCGTCCGCGACTGCGCGGATTATAGAAACAGACCACAAAATCGGCTTCTGCCGCAGCCTGAACCCGCTTTTCAATGACCTCCCACGGGGTGAGCAGATCACTTAGGCTGATATGACAAAAATCATGCATCAATGGTGCACCAAGCAAGGCAGCGCAAGCCGTACTTGCCGTCACTCCCGCCACCAACCTAACGTCTACATTGCGCTTTTGCTGGCTGACCAATTCCAAAATCAAGCCTGCCATGCCATAAATACCCGCATCACCACTACAAACTACCGCCACATTTTTACCTTGCTCAGCCAACTCAATGGCTGTCTGGCAACGTTCAATCTCTTTGCACATGCCAGTTTTGATAATTTCTTTATCACCGACCAGTGGTTTCACCAGATGGGTATAGGTTTTGTAACCCACCACGATGTCAGCCGCTTTCAATGCCGCAATCGCCTCCTGCGTCATCATGGCTTCACTGCCGGGACCAATTCCAATGACTGTTAACATGGATGCAATACTCCTAATGTGATGGTGACGCCCTGCTCACGCAGGGTATGGCCAACCAGATGCCCCTGACTCATTAGCCAGGCCACAGGTTGGGAGACACAGCCTATGCCCACCGTTTTTCGGACAAACTCAGAAACCGGAAATGTCTGTTCACACTGAGCAAGCTGATTAACAGAGAAGATTTGGTATGGAATTTGGCGCCCTTGTGCCAATTGAATTAACGCCGGTTCATTTTTTTTCAGTTCAACACTGCCGACGGCTTTTAACGCCAAAGATTCAAGGTTATGTTCCGCCAGATGGCGATCTAATAATTCGGCGAGCCGCTCCGCTTCCACACCCCGCCGGCAACCAATGCCTGCAACAATACGGCAGGGGATTAATTTAAAAGTCGGGATTGCCAGTGCCAGATTTGTCCGTTCATAGCTGATGTATACCAGAGCATCCAGCTCAGGCCGCTCTTCCAGAGAGTCAACGGGAATAAACCCACGCGTGTCATAGCGATCTTTTTCATCACTCAAGTTCGGGTGCCACCATATTCCTACCCGCTTGCCATTAACCAGCATTTGATTAACGGTTTTGACATTCGTCCGGAAATTCTCCATTGTCCCATCAATTTCTTGCGATAACAGATCCAATGCGGCAACCTGGTTAACATCGGTTGCAGTGGTGATCACCGCCTGACCATCGAGAATATCTGCAATTTGTTGTGCCAGTTTATTCGCGCCTCCCATATGTCCCGATAATAAACTGATAGCAAATTGTCCTTTTTCATCCAATACGACGACCGCTGGATCAGTCATTTTGTCCTTGAGCAGAGGAGCGATAATCCGAATGGCAATCCCCGTCGCGCCAACCATGATCAACGCACCATATTGGGTGAATACCTTGCGTACCGTATTGGCAAAACCGCCTTCAAATGCCTTGAACCCGTTACCACCATCTATAACGTCACTTGCCACCAAGTCCGGGGAAGTGAAACAATCCACCGCTAAGTGGGTTCGCAAACGACGAGCCAATGCCATTCCCCCTTCTGTCAGGCAAAACAAGGCATATTCTTTGTTAGGTGACATTATTTTAGGTAACTCAGTCTTAGATAAGATTAAGTTAGGCGCTACGGTATTCATGGCTGAACCTCGCATCGTACAATTTCGAGTAGTGATACTCTTCGCCAAGAAAAGCCCCTACCAGGATCAAGGCCGTTTTATGGATGCCGGCGCTGCGTACCTGTTCAGCAATCGTCGCCAATGTTCCCCGCACTATCTGGCAATCCGGCCAGGTTGCCTTGTAAACCACCGCAACCGGGGTTTCCTGTCCATATCCTCCCTGAATCAACCGAGCCACAACCTCTGTTATGTTTTGTACCGAAAGGAAGATCGCCATTGAAGTTTGGTGAGCAGCGAAGGCTTCCAACGTTTCGCGTGGCGGCATTGGCGTTCTGCCTTCCATACGAGTGATAATCAAACTTTGCGCGATTTCGGGCACGGTGTACTCCACGCCCAACTGTGCAGCAGCCCCAAGAAACGAACTCACTCCGGGCACAGAAACAAAACCAATAGCATGATTTGCCAGTTCTTCGGCCTGTTCACGTATGGAGCCAAACAGCGATAAATCCCCCGTTTGCAGGCGAACCACCAATTTGCCCGCTTTCACGCCATTTACCATCAATGCCGTGATTTCCGCTAACGTCAATCTCGCACTGTCATGGCATTCGGCATCTGCACGGCAATAATCCAGTAACTCCCGATTAACCAACGAGCCGGCATAAATCACCACGTGCGCCTGACGTAATAATTGATAGCCTTTCAGGGTAATCAAGCTCTTATCCCCTGGCCCCGCACCAACAAACCAGACTTTTTCAGGATCAAAACTGACGTTATCTATCGGTTCAGAATTAATATATTCAGGCATCATCCCCCTCCTTTTGCTCAGACTCTTTCTGGCAGGACAGTAAATAAGTGGGATTGTTGGGTTTGAAATAATGTCCTTGCCCTAGTGCCGTCAGTTCTCCCACCTGAATTTCACGCCCATCAAGCGCTGTCACCCGACAAGATTTCAGGTGCGATAATGCTTGCGTGAAGTTTTCCAGCAGGATAAAAGTCATGACTAAACGTCCACCTGAGTTCAGGTGCAATAATGCCCAATCAATGATTTCTGTCAGATACCCTCCCGTTCCGCCAATGAAAATAGCATCCACGGTATTGTCCAATGGAATAGGGGCAATACCAGACTGGATACAAACCCGATGGCAGCCAAAATGCCGAATATTTTCAGCAAGCAATAACAGGGCCTCTTCCTTGCGTTCGATGGCAAGAATATCCAATTCGGGATAGCGCAAGGCCGCTTCAATACTGACGCTACCTGTACCTGCACCAACATCGATAAAACGGTGGGCTTTTTCCAGTTCCAATCGTTCCAATGCCAGCGCCCTAACGGCTTCTTTGGTCATGGGGATGCGATGACCGCGCAAAAACAGTTCATCTTTCATTCAGGTTCACCATTTAAAATCACCACTGCATTCAGGCCATAATCAATGTCGCCGCGTTGCACAACCTGTTCCGCCTGCAAACAAATAATTTGTTCCTGTTCATGGGATAAATTTTTACCAATCACCATGCGCCGCTGCTGCCCGCGTGCCAGAATTTCTTGCGCAATCTGGTAAGGGCCAATGGCGTCATCCGTTACCATGGCGATTTTTTCGTGTTGCAGGAGCCAATCAAAATCCGGTTTGCGCCCGTGGCTGCTGGTGAGATAAATGTCGTTCATATCCAGCAAAATTTGGGCGCATAAATATTGGATTGAACTGATGCCAGAGATAATGCGGATATTTTGTCCAAAAAAATGCTCAGTGATCCGTTTGCCAATGCCATAAAAGAGAGGATCACCCGATGCCAGCACAATAATTTGCCGATGCTGATTCTGTTCAAGCCATTGCATCAATCCATCTACATCAGCATCCAAACGGCGGGTTTCCCCGTTGAAATGAGAAAATTCGGCAAGATGGCGTTTTCCTCCGACCAATACTTCCGCCTGTCTGATTGCTTCCAACGCCGCCAGTGTTTGGTTTGCAGCAGCGCCGGGGCCAATACCAACAACGGTGATCATCGGCAATCCTCCATAAAATCCTTCACTATCGAGTCCACAAGCCGATTGCAGCCCAAGATCTGGTTATCAAAAGAGAAGAGAATGGCATCACACTGCGGCTTACCACTGGCGAAACGTAGCATTTGGTCAATACGCCCGCAGATTTTACGGGCAATCTGTTGGTATACAGCCTGCCAGCCTCGTTCTGCAATCAACTCAATGGCCGCTTCGGTGGTATCACATTGATCCACGGCCTGAATCAGTTCGAAAGGTGCTCCTATCAAGGCCAGATTGGCAATCAGAGTTTCCATGCGACCATCAGCAATATGGCTGTGGGTATGAAAAATACCGGCAGCGATTTTCACCAACTTGCCGACATGTCCTACCAGAACGATATGGCGGAACTCCAGACGCACAGCTTCCTGCAACATATAACCGACAAAATTACTCATTGTGACGACATAATTCGCATCAATACCCAACTGCTGACTGACAAAACGTTCACCGTGATTTCCTGGTACAAAAATAATGCGATCCAACCCAGCGGCTCGTTTGGCTTCTAATTCCAGTGCCAGAGAACGTTTCCAGCTCTCTTCCGACATCGGTGTCACAATGCCTGTCGTGCCAATAACCGAAATGCCCCCCTTAATTCCCAATCTGTCGTTATAGGTTTTCTTCGCCCGTTCCTCGCCTTCTGGAGCAAAGATGACGATATCTGCCCCACGGTGCGAACCGATGACCTCCCGTACCGCTTCTTCGATGGTATGGCGAGGGGTTTTATTAATGGCTGCCCAGCCTATCGGCAAACCAATCCCCACTCGCGTTACCCTGCCAATGCCTTCACCGCCATCCAGTGTGATCACACCGCTGTCATTCAGGGAAACACGGGCAAAAATCAACATACCGTGGGTTGCATCCACATCATCGCCACCGTCTTTACGGATAGCGGCAACCGCCTGCTGTCCCTCAATCAAGGGTTGTTCGACATTCAAGGCCAAGGTGACACCAGAAGGCGTGACAATCGAAACCTGGTGAATAATCTGCTGGCGCAAGATCATCAATGCAGCAACCCGGGCAGCGGCTGTGGCACAAGATCCTGTGGTGTAGCCCTTGCGATACTGCTTGCCCCGATGCCAAACCATTCCGAGGTCATTGGCCTGCGTATCACTGATTTCATTCATGCCTGACCTCCGGCATCCGATACAGAATGGCGTTGATAATGGCGGCAGCAATATTACTGCCCCCCTTACGCCCTTTTGCTGCAATGCAATTTAACCCGCTATTGATCAGGACATTTTTTGACTCTTCTGCGCCGACAAACCCAACTGGCACACCAACGACAGCAATCGGGGCAACTTGATGTTCCATCAAACGAAACAGCGCAGTCGGGGCGTTGCCGAAGACAAAAATCTTCTCCCCCGCTTCTTGCAAAGCCAGATCGACTGCTGCCATTGAACGTGTGATTTGCTGGGCTTTTGCCATTTGTATGGCACGGGGATCGCTGACATAACAACGGCATTCGCTGCCATATTGAGCCAGACGCGTTTTATTGATGCCTGATAGCGCCATTGTCGTATCGGTATATAACGTACAACCACGCAAGATACCGTCGCGAATATGGCGCAAAACATCAGGGGAAAAATAGAGAATATCAAGCCAGTCAAAATCAGCCGTGGTATGGATCACCCGTTTGATCACCGCTTCTTGATCCGCATCCACAAAACGATAATCAGGCCACGATTCGAAAATAATCTGGCTGATAATGGCAAAGCTATTACTTTCGATCTGTTGGGGTTGACGGATGTAATCATTCATGCTGTTCCCTCCTTACACCATTACACTGACCAGACTATGCAGCAGCGCAAACAGCAGGAGTGCTATCACGGATGCCACCACCATCATCTGAACAGACTGTGGGATATCATTAGGCGTGACTTCACGCCTTGCATCACCAATCCACGGCTTTTCGACAAGCTGATTAAAGTAGACATTCGGCCCGCCAAGACGGATACCCAATGCCCCTGCTACAGTTGCTTCCGGCCAGCCACTATTGGGGCTACTGTGTTGGTAACGATCACGCCAGCCAATGCGTAACGCCTGCCTAAAATTCAATCCCTGCCATTTCGCGGCCATTGCCAGCAGAAGCCAGCCCAAGCGGGCAGGCAGCCAATTCGCCACATCATCCATACGTGCCGAAAACATCCCCAATGCCCGATAGTGGGGTGTTTTATAGCCCACCATTGAATCAAGGGTATTGATTGCCTTATAAGCCATGGCAAGTGGAACACCACCAAGCATTAAGAAGAACAATGGAGCAATCACACCATCCACGCTGTTTTCTGCCACGGTTTCAATTGCGGCACGGCTGATTTGTGGTGTTTGTAATTGGCCAGTGTCCCGACCGACAATTTTGCCAAGCTGTTGACGGCTGGCCGCTAAATCTCCCTGACGCAATGCCTGATAAACAGCGTTTGCCGCATCGCCTAAGCCACGTCCGGCCAATACGGTATAAATCAGCCAAACTTCAACCAAACATCCCAGCCAGAACGTCACGCCATAGGCCAATTGCAAAACCCAATAGCTCGCCAGCCAGCCACTCCCTACAACCACCAGCCATAACAGTACACCGCCCCATTTCAAGTCGGTTTCAGTTTGGCAAATCCGGCGAATAAGTTGCTCAATTTGGTTGGTAAGTTGCCCCATCCAGCGCACTGGATGCGGCCAATGGGGAGGATCACCCAATTTCATATCCAGAATAAAAGCCGCAAACCACAATAAGACGGTCATAACAGCCTCCGTGCCATCATCAGCCAACGCCGGAGCAAATGGGGGCGTTGAGCAAAATGAATATGCAGATAGCTCGCCAGGGTATTGCCATTCTGATAGCCTCCCAGCCAGCTTTTCTGCACTGTTTTTAAGGTTTCTTTTGGATCACTCCATTTAACACACTGAAAAACGGGTGATTGGGCCGTGATAAAATCCGAATAATGGAATTCATGCCCGCGTAACGTTTCCCCTTTCGCCACTACAGGCGTATCACACAGCGCCATGGCTTCACAGTAACCAAAGCGTTTCAGGTGATCTCCCATCTGGCTTTCACCGGCAATCAACCCTACCATGCCATGCCGAACACCATCTGCATCAATCAGGGTATCGCCGAGATACATCAAACCGCCGCATTCCGCATAAATGGGAATGCCTTTTTGCTGCGCCTGACGTAATGCCGTATGCATGGCATGATTGCAAGACAGGGCCTGAGCATAAATCTCAGGGTATCCACCCCCCAAATAGATCATCTGGCATTCAGGTAACCGATGATCATGCAGGGGACTAAACCGTTTGATAGTCACACCCGCTTTTTCCAACAACAACAGGTTATCAGGATAATAGAAGTGGAATGCCTCATCTTCTGCCAGAGCCAGCGTTAAGCCTTGCCCCATCACAGGATCAACAAGAGAATCAATATTGCCTTTTGGCAAGGAAGATAGCTGGGTTAATGTCAGCAACTTATCCAAATCCACTGCGGCTTCGATCTGCTGAGCCAGGCGAATCCAGCATTCTTCGCGTTGGCTGATTTGCTCTTGCGCAGAGATCAGACCGAGATGGCGGGAAGGAAGGGTAACCTCTGGCATCACCGGCAACCGCCCCAAAACAGGGATACCGCAATAGCCCTCAATTGCCTGCTTTAATAACTGAAAATGGCTATCGCGATTGACGCGATTGATCAGCACGCCCACAATATTGACCACTGGATCAAATTGCTGAAACCCCATCACTGTAGCGGCTATTGAGGTGGAAACCGCCTTCCCGTCCACCAATAAAACCACTGGACAGCCAAGTTGCTTTGCCATTGCCGCACTACTGCAATAATTGGGATCAGTACCATAGCCATCATATAACCCCATCACCCCTTCAATTACGGCAATATCTTGTTCAGCCATAACTTGGTTAAACAAACCATTCAGGATGAGTTCGGGTAGCATGAAAGCATCAAGATTACGTGAAGCAACGCCCGTCACAGCATGATGCCAGCCACCATCCAGATAATCAGGCCCGATTTTAAACGGCTGTACCCGCAGTGAACGGTTCATCAAGGCTCGCATGATGCCGAGAGCGACGGTGGTTTTACCACACCCACTACCTGTACCTGCAATGACAAAAGCATGTTTCTGTTGCATATGCTTACCCCAAAACATTTAAATTCTGTATTGGTGTTAAAATCGGTATTAGTTTTAAATCTGCAACGCAGATTCTCATTCATTGATATTTATCAAATAAACGTCGTTTAGTTCGTTTTCGACAAAACAATTAATATTCCATGAATAACATGGATATCTACACCCCTTTATTCCATAACAAATAAGCAACTTAATAAAAAGTATTACCACAATATTAATTTCGCACAAAAACAAAACTGAGAAATAAATTTATTTTCAAAATACACACTTTTCATTTTTATAAAAACACCCTCTATTATTTTTGTGATCTTGTTCATGATTATGAATCATTAAAAATGATCTTTATTTCAAACAAAATAAAAACCAATGTAAAACCACAAATCCAGCAATTAAAAAATTAACGCCAATACATTGAATTAATTAAAAAATAACAAAATTCAATTGGTTAGTAAGATAAAGAAACTTTCATATGTAAAAATATTTCCAACAGATAACGAAATTCAATTTTAAAATAATTCATACTTAAGAATGCGGATATTGATATAAATCAATTTCACTTTCTCCACATTAAAGTAATAATTATAAAAAACTGAAATCGACATAACACTGCTCATAAGAACAAGAAGAAACAATCCATAAAGCAATAAATAAAAAACATAAAGCAGAACAAACAGGATTTTATAAAAAAACAGAGCATCACTATCCTGATGAAAATATATTTTTTCATTTGATAATTTATACGTATTAAACTTCAAGCTGCCATTGACAACACGATATGAGACCTGATTTCTCCCCGCTTCGCAGGGAAAAATCACACGCATCTTGAAGTTAGATTGGTATATATTTTAATTCCATAGAGGTAATTCAATGAATAAAGGCAATGTATGGTTAGTGGGAGCCGGCCCTGGTGATGCAGGTTTAATTACAGTCAAAGGGTTGCGCTGTATTCAATCTGCGGATGTCATTGTCCATGACCGTCTCGTCAATCCTGAACTTATTGCCCAGGTATCCGACCACTGTGAAATTATTAATGTTGGGAAAGAACATGATTATCATCCCATCCCACAAGAAGAGATTAATCAAATTCTGGTCAGACATGCGCAAGCGGGAAAACGGGTTGTTCGCTTAAAAGGCGGCGATCCCTATGTTTTCGGCCGTGGAGGGGAAGAAGCAGAAGTACTGGCACAACATGGCATCAAATTTGAAGTCATTCCGGGGATCAGTTCCTCAATTGGTGGATTAACCTATGCCGGTATTCCCATTACCCACCGCAATTATGCATCGAGTTTCCACGTTGTGACTGGACACACTTCTCAAGGCAATGAACAACAGAATTGGCAGATACTCGCCCAATTGGAAGGCACATTGGTTATTCTAATGGGGATGACCCGCCTGATGGAGATCTGCCAACAATTGATGCTATATGGTAAATCCCCCACAACACCTGCTGCGGTGATCATGTATGCCAGCCATCCCAAACAAGAGAGCGTGACAGGCACATTGGAAACCCTGGCGGCAAAAGCGGAAGCGAAGCATTTACATGCCCCCGCGCTGATTGTGGTTGGTGATGTCGTCAATTTAGGGGCAATGCTCTCCTTCCCTCCCACTTACGGAGCAATACCATGAGTGAACATGGCGGCAATATTATCGGCATTGCCCAGCAATATGGCCTTCCCGCCAATGAGCTGATTGATTTTAGTGCCAATATCAATCCATTAGGCGCGCCAGAACGGGTTAAGGTGTTGATCAAAAACAGTCTTGCCGACATCGAAAAGTACCCAGATGTGGAATATCGCCACTTACATCAGGCGATAGCAAAAGCCCATCAATGCGATTACAACTCAGTAATCGCAGGCAATGGTGCAACAGAACTGATCTATGCTGTCACCCGTTATCTCAATCCTAAGCGCGCCTTGCTCCTTATCCCAGGATTTGCTGAATATCGACGAGCTTTGCAGCAAATTGGCACAGAAATTATCGATTATCCACTAACAGAGGAAGCCGGATTTCAACCTGATTTACGCCTGCTTAATACGCTTTCCACCATTCAACCCGATTGCGTTTTTATCGCCACACCCAATAATCCTACCGGATTAATGCCGGACAATCCGTTTATGCAATCGCTAGTAGAACATTGTGAACGACAAGGGATTGCATTGATTGTCGATGAATCCTTTATTGATTTTCTCCCTGAGAATCGAGGGTTGATTCCGCAAGTGACTGTCACTAAGCATCTTTATGTATTACGTTCAATGACCAAATTCTTTGCCATTCCTGGATTACGTTTGGGCTATTTAATTAGCGGAAATATCGCAGGGATTACAGAGATGAAAAACCGGCGTGAACCGTGGTCAATGAATGCCTTTGCTGCGCGGGTGGGAGAAATTTTGTTTGATGAACATGACTATATTGCTGCAACACATCAATGGCTAACATCACAGCAACATTATCTATGGACCCAGCTTTTAACTTTCCCAGAACTGACTGTCTGGCCGCCATCGGCTAATTTTCTGCTCTTCCGTTGTCATAAGCCCAATGTTGATTTATGGCATGCTTTACTTAAATATCGGTTGTTAATTCGCCATTGTAAAAATTATGTCGGGTTAGACGAACGTTACTATCGCATAGCCGTGCGCAGTGAGTGGGAAAATCAGCGCCTAATTGCAGCGATGCAACAGGTTTTTGCCTATGGCTGAAGCCTCTTGTCCCGCTTCCTGCGGAGAACTGCTACAAGGATGGCTGTTTGGGGGAGAAAAGTTAATCTCCTGTCCAATCAACTGGTTCAGTTGTGTTTCCGTGAGTGAAGGCATTCCTATACCACATGAACGGCCACGTATGCGCCAAATGGTAAATTTACTGCTGAATTACTGGCAGGAACCACCAGAATTGACTGCTGGCTTGCGTATTGAATATCAATCGACAATTCCAATCGCCAAAGGCATGGCCAGCAGCACAGCGGATATTGCTGCTACCGCCCAAGCCACCGCCAGATTATTGGGTAAGTCACTGGAAAGCACGGAGCTAGCACAACTCTGTGTCAAACTGGAGCCTACTGACAGTACAATATTCAAACGATTGACCTTGTTTGACCATCTCACCGCCCAGACTCAAATTCCCTTCGATTGGCAACCTGATATCGATATTTTGCTGTTGGAAAGCCCACAAACCATTTTGACAGAAGAATATCACCAACAGGATCATCACGCACAATGGCGGGATAACGCCCTTTTATTCCAACATGCCTGGTGGCAATTTCATACCGCGAACCAACGTCATGACTATGACCGCCTTGGGGAGGCTTGCACGTTAAGCGCCATCGCCAGCCAATCGATACTACCGAAACCCTGTTTTGATCAACTACGGGATTTGGTCGAGCAAACGGGTATCTATGGCCTGAACGTTGCCCATAGTGGCAGTGTCGTCGGCCTGTTGTTCGACTCACATCGCCATGACGTCAATTACCTACGCTGGTGGCTGCATCAAAAGAAGATTTCTGAGCACTATCCAAAAACTCACCAGGTTAAACTCATTGCGGGGGGTGTTCGCTGAAATCTATACATATATTCATATTTTCCTTATTATAAATAGCATAACTTGGATTCGACTAATAAGAGTACTCTTTATATCCTGGATCAATAGAAACAAAGTCATCAACCTTATTTAAAATAGGTATATACGCATTAAACTTCAAGTTGCAATTTACAACACTCTATTAAGCCTGATACCTCCCCATGAACCGGGGGAGATATCACATGTATCTTGAAGTGAGATTGGTATACCACTCCTTATCAACACACGTTAATAAATATTAACCAATCCATACTCTAACAATATCATTTCAATAATCAGTGTGATTTTTTAAAGCAAACTTACATTTTTTATATTTCATTTTGCCATGTAAATATGTTTAGAATAACTGCGGTCATAAATACATAGTTCTTTCTCAAGAAAAAAACAAACATTATTTTAAGAAAATAACTTACCATAAGTATAGATAATCACATACTATAACCATGGTAAAAAATACGGTAAAAAGTAAACCTCAACATTAAAAGCAATATAAAACCATTGTTTAATCAACATGTAAAATAGGATAACATATTATGAATACAATCAATATAAATATAAGTGGCAGTAGTAACATTACCATCATAAATAATAACAACTCTAATCCAGAACTATTAACTTACAATACCAACACACCAGCATCAGAACCTCTTGCTGTCAATCCTTATAGGGATATGACAATAGAGCCACACTCATCTATAGAGGCAATAAGAATTGACACCCCCATTATTCCCGAAACACGCCCTAATTACTACGTAGCCAATTCTGGCCCCGCTTCATCAGTCAGGGCTGTTTTTTATTGGTCTCATTCTTTCACATCTGAATGGTTCGAATATTCCGCTATCACAGTGAAAGCTGGAGAAGACGGCATATTAAAATCACCAAGCAACTCTGTGTATTACAGCAAAGTCGTCATTTATAACGATACAGATAAACGAGCCTTTGTTACTGGATATAATAAATAACAATACGAAAAACATTTATAACTAATAAGTTTTAATTTCATAACTATTTAACTAAGGAATTAAGGTGAAATAAAATCATGAATACCACACCGATTAATATATCTGAAAATGAAACATTGCCTGTACTCACTGACATTATGCTTATAGCACCTTATACAATGTCTACTCCCGATTATGAATGGGATATGTCATCAATTATAAAGGATGCCATCATTGGTGGAGTAGGGTTTATTCCAGGAGCAGGTCCCGCAATGTCCTTCCTGTTAGGGCTATTTTGGCCTCAACAGAAAGATAACACCTGGGAGCAAATTCTCCAAAAAGTAGAGCAAATGATAGAGAATGCCGTTCTACAAACTATTAAAGGAATACTTAATGGAGATATACAAGAGATCAAAGGAAAAATGGAACATGTGCAATACATGCTGGAAACCTCACCTGGCAGCCAAGAAAGCCATGATGCATATATGTTCCTGGCCAGATATTTAGTGAGTATAGATGAAAAATTCAAGTCTTTTGATAATAAAACAAACTACCAGATCCTGCCGATGTACACTAACACGGTTATGTTACAGATCCCTTATTGGAAAATGGGGATAGAGAAGAAAAATGATATTGGGCTGACAGATATTGAAGTCAATGAGTTAAAACAACTTATCGACAAATTGGTTGACAAAGCCAAGAATTACATCCATACGATGTATACCAATGAATATAACGATGCCATAAACACATCAACAGCAGAAAGTGTCACTAATAATTTATTGTCTGTAAGAGGATATTGTTTATTACACGGTTTAGAGTGTATTGAATTAATTGAACATCTACAAAATAATAGCCTGGAAAGTGGTTTCAATCCTAAAACTATCAGTTATTCAACCGTGTTTGATCGTCCTACTAATAAGACGAGAATTCAGGCCTTGACAGAAGACGATCAAATGCAGGAACCCTTCAAGCCATCTTTAATCGATGGCAAATACAATAAAATCAAATCATTGCTTGGGTACGTACAAAGAATTGGCAATGCCCCTAGAGTGGGTGGTATTAAAATCACATTTGCCAACGGTTCATCCTATACACTCGGCACAGTCACATCAGAAACCAGTTCAATTGAACTCAATGACAGTGTTATTGAAAGGTTGGAAGTATGGGGCAATGGCGCTGTTGATGAAGCGTTATTTACGTTAAGTGATGGACGTCAACTCAGAATCGGTGAGCGCTACGCGACAAAATACAGAAAATATGCTGTTGATGGTCACTATATTGCAGGGCTGTATTTAGCCAGCGATGAACCTTCACTTGCTGGTCAAGCCGCAGGTATTGCCGTTTCGTACCATCTGTTAGCTGATAAAAAATAACATCGACTAATAGAACTTGAGTTTTAGATCCTCCCTGGTTACATCGCTAATTATGTAACCAGGGGTAATTTTTTCTCATTATGTACTCCAGTCTGACCTCGCCATGAAAATCAGCAAATCATAAAAACCAAACACATGTTTGTAGTTTCCATAAATTAACCCAACATACTGATTTAAAAGAAGTTATAACAGGATAAAATATAGTTTACTCACTTGATGTATTTAGTTACCTGATTCTTCTGAATTTTTCAGCATAATATTCGAGATATACATCACATTTTTATGTCATTTGCTGGCTTTACTAATCTTACGATCATATTCTCATAATGAAAAAGAAATATAAAAATAGCCTTTACTGTCTGTCAGACATGAAATAAAACATCAGAACAAAAAAACAACCAAAGGTATGATATGTCAAAAAGGGAAAACCAGATATTGCAACTTCTAAAGCGTGATCCTTTCATTCAGCAACAAGAAATTGCTGATATTCTCGGAATCAGTCGCTCATGTGTTGCGGGACATATTATGAACCTAAGTAAAAAAGGTTATATTAAAGGCAAAGGGTATATTTTATCTAACGATGTTTATACTGTGACTATTGGTGCAGCGAATATAGATTTAACAAGTTATACCTCAGCCAAATTAATTTATGAAGATTCCAACCCAGGGAAAATTATTTCTACACCAGGCGGCGTAGGGAGAAATATCGCTCAAAATATTGCGCTATTAAAAAATGAAAGTTATTTAATTTCCGTTATCGGTAATGATGCCAATGGCAATGCCCTGTTTGATCATACAAAATTGGCTGGTGTTAATGTTAACTATTTCTATAAATTAGAGGGTGAAAAAACGTCAATTTGCAACTCTGTTATCGATGAAAATGGGAAATGTATTGTTACTGTTAATGATATGAGCATTCTGGAAAAATTAACCCCTACGTTATTATCTCAAGCTAAATCTTTAATTCAGCATGCTAATGTGTTAGTGATTGACTGTAATTTAACTGAAGAAGCCCTAAAATGGCTATTTAATCATTCCGGTAATGTGCCAATTTTTGTTGACACGGTTTCAAGATCCAAAGCAGCCAAAATTCGCCATTTTCTATCGCAGATTCATACCTTAAAACCCAACCGAACTGAAGCAGAAATCCTTAGCGGCATAAAAATTGAAACTCAAAAAGATGCCGCTGTTGCGGCACACTGGTTTCATCAACATGGCGTCCAGCGCTTAATTTTGAGTATGGATGCAGAAGGTGTTTATTACAGTGAAATGGATAATACATCAGGATGTTCAAGTGCAATCAATACCCATATTGTTAATGCCAATGGTGCGGGTGATGCTATGATGGCAGGCCTTGTACATTGTTGGTTAGAAGGCATGGAACTGAAAGACAGTGTTCGTTTTGCACAGCAATGTTCAGCACTAACACTCTCTTCGGAAGATATTGAAATACTCCCTAAGAATCGTATGTATTTTTGAACGACAAAATTAAAATCCCCTGATATCAAACACTGGCTTCATCATTCCTATCACACCTGTCAGGCCGAAAGTAAAGGGCAACTCATTGATCTCACCATGGATAAGCCAGATATTCATATACCGTCCTGGCATTACATATCAACATTAATGCTATTTCTTGCTAGAATCTGCGGCGTGAAATCAGCATTATCATAATGAATTAACAACAAATAAGACCAACAGGGTTAATTAAATGGAAAGTATGAGCCAGAAACTAAATGTTCTGCGTAAAATTGATAACGTCTTAATGGATCATAAGCCCAATAACAGCACAGGTATTAAACGATTTATTTTAGAGTTTCTTTTCTTTGGATTGATTAATGCACGCTCGTGCTTATTTGCTGGTTTCTTTTTTTTGGCTTTATTTTTGGTTCCCGCAAAAGGCATCATGGGTATACCACGTTATGATGTACTATTAGTATTCGCAGTAACCTTTCAAGCATTTCTAATACAATCAAAACTCGAAACATGGGATGAATTGAAAGCGATCTGTGTCTTCCACTTAGTTGGTTTTATAATGGAACTATTTAAAACGTCAGCATCTATTAGTTCATGGCAATACCCTGATGCTGCGTTTACTAAGCTTTGGGGTGTCCCACTATTTACAGGTTTTATGTATGCGGCCGTGGGGAGTTACATTATACAGTCATGGCGCTTTTTTAAGGTACGGATTGAGCATTACCCACCGTATTGGATGGCAACGCTGGTGGCAGTGGCAATTTATATTAATTTCTTTAGTCATCACTATATTGATGATTATCGCTGGTATTTAACTGCTTTTATTTTCGGTTTGTATGCACGTGGTACTGTTTTTTATACGCCGTTGGATAAAGAACGCAAAATGCCTCTCTTACTTGCTTTTATACTGATTGGTTTTTTTATTTGGTTGGCAGAAAACTTCGGTACCTTTTTTGGGATCTGGCAATACCCGAATCAATTAGGCGCTTGGTCTGTTGTTCATGCAGGAAAATGGGGAGCATGGTCATTATTAGTGGTTGTGACCTTTACGATTGTCGTTCACCTTAAACATATCAAAGCAAGTGTGGCAATTGCCCGTTAATACAGAAATATCCCTTTTTGATGCATAACGGTATGAAACGATATCATCATCAGGGGAATCAGGATCTAAATATATAAGGAGCCAATATGGCACTGAATAAAAAAGCATTACCCGTTTTCAAATATCATCCAGACCCCATTGGAACAGAGGCTTTTTCTACCGATAAAACAGTTAAATGTGATTGTTGCCATCAACCGACCGATATTTATTGATTTAATTATATTTTATAATTGACTATAAGAGAAGTGTATTTGGAGCGAGTGAAGGGAATCGAACCCTCGTATAGAGCTTGGGAAGCTCTCGTTCTACCATTGAACTACACTCGCATCAACGAAGTGATGGCGTTAAATATATACCTCTTACTAAATCTCAGCAAGTAGTATATCGTTAATATTTGTCTATATTTCAGTCAGTTGTTTAAGCTTTTTTGATGTATGTAAAAAAACGCTGTCTGGTTAACCGGACAGCGCTTTTAGCTGGTTTTAATCGAGAAACGATTATTTATGCGTATGTGGACGCATTGCCGGGAACAGGATAACATCACGGATGGTGTGGCTGTCAGTAAACAACATCACCATACGGTCGATACCAATCCCTAAGCCTGCTGTTGGCGGCAAGCCGTGCTCCAACGCAGTAATGTAGTCTTCATCGTAGAACATCGCTTCGTCATCACCCTGATCTTTCTGGCGAACCTGCTCTGCAAAACGTTCTGCTTGATCTTCCGCGTCGTTCAGCTCCGAGAAGCCATTACCAATTTCACGGCCACCAATGAAGAATTCAAAACGATCAGTAATGAATGGGTTATCATCGTTACGGCGTGCCAACGGAGAAACTTCTGCCGGATATTCTGTAATGAACGTCGGCTGAATCAGATGGCTTTCCGCGGTTTCTTCAAAGATTTCACACTGAATACGGCCTAAGCCCCAGCCCTTTTCAACGTCAATACCCAAGGATTTCGCGATAGCAACCGCTTTGTCCATATCATCCAAATCTGCCATGTTGGTTTCTGGACGATATTTGCAGATCGCTTCTTTCATGGTCATCTTGGCAAAAGGCTGACCAAAATCAAATTCCTGTTCGCCGTATTTCACCGATGTTGTACCCAGTACTTCTTGAGTCAGGGTACGGAACAGTTCTTCAGTCAGTACGATCAGATCCTGA
Organism: Xenorhabdus griffiniae; assembly: GCF_037265215.1. Taxonomy (NCBI): domain Bacteria; kingdom Pseudomonadati; phylum Pseudomonadota; class Gammaproteobacteria; order Enterobacterales; family Morganellaceae; genus Xenorhabdus; species Xenorhabdus griffiniae. Next base: position 3,510,850 of record NZ_CP147737.1, read on the forward strand.
TAATCCGCGTAAGCCATATAGAGTTCCATCATAGTGAACTCTGGGTTGTGGCGCGGAGAAACACCTTCATTACGGAAGTTACGGTTAATTTCGAAAACACGCTCAAAACCACCGACGACTAAACGTTTCAGATACAGTTCTGGCGCAATACGCAGGTACATGTCGATATCCAACGCGTTATGGTGCGTAATGAATGGACGCGCACTTGCACCACCAGGGATCGCCTGCATCATTGGCGTTTCAACTTCCATAAAACCTTTTTGGATCATGAAGCTGCGTAATGCCGACATCACGCGGGAACGGATCTGGAATGCCTTGCGTGATTCATCGTTCGAGATCAGATCCAAATAACGCTGACGATAGCGAGTTTCCTGATCCGCCAAGCCGTGGAATTTATCCGGCAGTGGGCGCAATGCCTTAGTCAGCAAACGCAACTCAGTACAATGGATAGAAAGTTCACCCGTTTGGGTTTTGAACAGCTTACCGCGCGCACCTAAAATGTCACCTAAATCCCATTTCTTGAACTGAGTGTTGTAAATGCCTTCCGGCAGGTCATCACGGGAAACATAGATCTGAATGCGCCCCCCCATGTCTTGCAGGGTGGCAAAAGAGGCTTTACCCATGATACGACGTGTCATCATGCGACCAGCAACAGTCACTTCGATGTCAAGCGCTTCCAATTCTTCCTTGGTCTTGTCATCGTATTTAGCATGTAGATCTACGGAAATGTTTTCGCGACGAAAATCATTTGGGAAAGCAATGCCGTTGCTGCGCAAGGCAGCCAGTTTTTCACGGCGTGTTTTCAGTTCGTTATTTAAATCAGGAGCCTGTTCAGCACCTTGTTGTTGTTGTGACATTTTAGTTCCTCATAGGCCAGCTTTTAAACTTGCTTCAATGAATTTGTCCAGATCCCCATCTAGCACAGATTGAGTATTGCGGGTTTCTACACCAGTACGCAAATCCTTAATGCGAGAATCATCCAAAACGTAAGAGCGAATCTGGCTCCCCCAACCAATGTCCGATTTGTTATCTTCCATTGCTTGTTTATCTGCATTCTTCTTCTGCATTTCCAGTTCGTACAGTTTCGCTTTCAACTGCTTCATCGCCTGGTCTTTGTTTTTATGCTGAGAACGGTCTGTCTGACATTGGGTTACAATACCTGTCGGTACGTGGGTGATACGTACTGCAGATTCGGTTTTGTTAACGTGCTGACCACCAGCACCAGAGGCACGGTATACATCAATGCGTAAATCAGCTGGATTGATTTCGATATCAATATCATCATCCACTTCTGGATAGATAAAGGCAGAACTGAATGATGTATGGCGACGACCACCTGAATCGAAAGGACTTTTACGTACTAAGCGATGAACGCCCGTCTCTGTACGCAACCAACCGTAAGCATATTCACCCATAATTTTGATGGTGGCAGATTTCAAACCCGCAACATCACCATCAGATTCTTCAATAATTTCTGTCTTAAAGCCTTTGGATTCTGCCCAACGCAGGTACATACGCATCAACATGCTGGCCCAATCCTGCGCTTCTGTACCGCCAGATCCCGCCTGAAGATCCAGATAGCAGTTTGCACTGTCATATTGGCCAGAAAACATGCGACGGAATTCCAGTTGGCCCAGCTTCTCTTCCAGCTGTTCCAACTCAGCGACGGCTTCATTGAAGGTTTCTTCGTCATCAGCTTCAACGGCCAGTTCCAGCAGGCCGTTCACATCTTCCAATCCCTGAGTCAGCTGATCAATGGTTTCTACGATGCTTTCAAGTGATGAACGCTCTTTACCCAACGCCTGTGCCCGTTCCGGTTCATTCCAGACATCAGGCTGTTCGAGTTCAGCATTGACTTCTTCTAAACGTTCTTTCTTGGCATCATAGTCAAAGATACCCCCTCAGAACTGCTGTCCGCTCAGACAGGTCCTGAATGTGATTTTTTACCGGATTAATTTCAAACATATTTCGTGTCTTATACGTTGTGTATTATGAATAAACGATGGTCGCATGGATATTTTCGAACCGTGCATTGTAACGGATCTATCAAGGGGTTCATACCCTTCACCTTTTTAAATGCAACTGGAAACCTAAGTTCATTCAATAGGGCCAAATATGCTGGATCAAAAGCTGAACATCACGATTACCACGAAATTCGTTAATATCCAGTTTATAGGCCAATTCTACTGTTTTGATACTATTATCCGGCCAGCAACTGACATCAATATTAAATGCAATGCCATCTAACATTGGTCCACCATTTAAGGGTTCCAGCATGACTTTCAGGTGCTTTTCACCCACAATACGCTGTTGCAGTAGTTTGAATTTGCCATCAAAAACCGGTTCCGCAAATGCCTGCCCCCACGGACCACCATCACGTAGAATTTCAGCCACTTCCAACGATAACTCTTCCAATGCTAATTCGCCGTCGCTCCAAATCACACCTTCAAGTTGGGCTATATCCATCCAGTCAGCGACCAGTTCGGAAAAATAGCGCTGAAAAAGATCAAATTTGTCTTGTTCAATCGACAATCCCGCTGCCATCGCATGACCACCAAATTTCAACATCAGTCCTGGATGCAGAGTATCAAGACGTTCAAGTGCATCTCGCATATGTAAACCATTTACGGAACGCCCAGAGCCTTTCAAAGTGCCATCACCTGCCGGAGCAAAAGCAATGACTGGGCGATGGAAACGCTCTTTAATACGTGATGCCAAAATGCCCACAACCCCCTGATGCCATTCGGGATGGTAAATGGCTAATCCGTAAGGTAGCTGGGTATGGGTTCGCTCGATTTTATCGCAGATCTGCAAGGCTTCTTGCTGCATACCTTGTTCGATTTCCCGACGGGTTTGGTTCAGGCCATCCAACTCGCAAGCAATCTGGCGGGCTTGCGCCATGTCATCAGTCAGTAATAATGCCACCCCAACGGACATATCATCCAGACGTCCGGCGGCATTTAAGCGTGGCCCCAACGCAAATCCCAAATCACTGGCGGCCAATTTTGTCGCTTCCCGTTTGGAAACTTCGAGCAGCGCCCGTATTCCCGCACAGCAACGCCCTGCCCGAATGCGATTGAGTCCTTGATATACCAGAATGCGATTATTGGTATCGAGGGGAACCACGTCAGCCACTGTACCTAATGCCACTAAATCCAGCAGTTCCGCCAAATTGGGTAATGGAATACCTTGTTGCTCAAACCATGCCAGTTTGCGCAATTCAGCCCTGAGTGCAGACATCAGATAAAATGCAACACCAACCCCTGCCAACGCCTTAGAAGGAAAAGCGCAGTCAACTAAATTAGGATTGATAATGGCATCTGCGGCTGGTAATGTTTCGCCCGGTAAATGGTGATCTGTGACGATCACCTTGATGCCATGTTGATGTGCCACGGCTACACCATCATGGGATGAGATCCCATTATCCACGGTGATAATCAGATCTGCGCTTCTTTTGACAACTTCATCAACCACCTGAGCGCTTAATCCATAACCATCTTCAAAACGGTTTGGCACAAGATAATCAAGGTTGCGATATCCCATGGCCCGCAAAGCGCGGATGCTCAAAGCGGTACTGGTTGCTCCATCTGCATCAAAATCGCCAACTACCACGATGTGCCAATGTTCATGTAATGCAGTGACCAATAGGGTAACAGCCTGCTCAATACCATTGAGGGATTGATAATTGAGGAGTCCCTTTGCACTACGCTCCAGTTCACCAGCTTGCTGTATGCCACGCATAGCATATAAACGGCGCAATAACGGATGGATATCGTTGGGAAGATGGCCAGGATCCGCCACCGGTCGGCGGCGGAGTTGTATTTTTCTACTCACAGTTTCTTATTCACTGATTTTTTATTCACGAGTTTTTGTATTTACTGAATGGGAACATCAACTATTTCAATTAGTTGCCATGATGTTCCAACGCAGCCAGTAAATCTTTTGGTGACAAATAACCACCGAGCACACTGCCATCTTTTAAGACGATCGCCGGTGTGCCCTGAACACCAAACTGCAAGCCTAACTGATATTGTTTAGCAATATCTGTTTTACACTCTTTAATTGGAGAGATATTTTCTCCTTTGAAAGCGGCATTCAGTGACTTATTCGGTGTTGCACTGCACCAAATAGACTGCATATCTTTAGCTGACTGGTGTTGCAAACCATGACGAGGAAACGCCAGGTAACGAACAGTAATCCCCAATTCGTTGTATTCTTGCATACTCTCATGCAATTTACGGCAATAGCCACAGGTAATATCAGTAAAAACAGTAACAACATGTTTTTCTTTTGGCGCTTTGTAAATAATCATTTGATTTTTCAAAGCTTCCAATTTTTTAACCAGAACCTTATTGCTGATATTTTGGGGTACTTTGCCACTAACATCATAAAGTGGCCCTTGTAACAGATACTTACCATCATCCGACAGGTAAATAATGCCATGCTCAGTTAAAATTGAACTCACACCGGGTAGTGGTGATGGCGTGATACTTTCTGCCTTAATTCCCATTTTAGACAATGTGTTATTGATAGCACTCTCATCAGCAAAGGCATTGCTGGCAACAGCAGTCAACAGTAATGAAAGGCAAAACGCGATCTTCTTCATTATTTGTTCCTTTATTTTCACTTAATCCCGCAGTTACCCACGGGGGTGATGTTGTTGATGCAGCACTTTGAGACGTTCGGTGGCTACATGGGTGTAAATCTGAGTTGTGGAGAGGTCACTATGGCCTAGTAACATCTGCACAACACGTAAGTCTGCACCATGATTAAGTAAATGTGTTGCAAAAGCATGGCGTAAGACATGGGGTGACAAGCGTTCAGCATCAATACTTGCCAATACAGCATAGTGTTTGATCCGATGCCAGAACGTCTGGCGTGTCATCTGTGTTCCGCGCTTACTGGGGAAAAATACATCAGATACAGAACCATTTAATAGCCACGGGCGTCCATATTCCAGATATTTTTCCAGCCAATAAACAGCCTCTTCTCCCAAAGGAACCAATCTTTCCTTATTGCCCTTACCCACAATTCTGATCACTCCCTGGCGTAAGCTCACATCAGATAAGGTCAGGCCAACCAGTTCTGAAACTCGCAATCCGCAAGCATAAAGCACTTCCAGCATGGCTTTATCTCGCAATTCGAGTGGTTGGTCAACCAAAGGCGCGTTTAGCAAATCCTCAACTTGTTTTTCACTTAAATCCTTGGGCAGACGTTTAGGCAATTTAGGCGCAGATAATAATGCGGTTGGATCATCTTCCCGCATTCTTTCACGATATAGATACTGAAACAACCGCCGCATTGCACTCAACAAGCGGGCTGAACTACTGGCTTTATAACCGCCATCTACTCGCTCAGCTAAAAACGACTGTAATTCTATCGGCTGTACTGAAAGTAAATCGTGATCATAATGCATCAACCAATTGTTCAAAGCTTGTAAATCAAGCCGATAAGAAGCCAGGGTGTTTTCGGCCAGATCTTTTTCCAGCCAGATGGTATCGAGAAATTGCTCTATCAGGGGATTAGCCGATGGGTGTTTATCTAATAGGTTATGTTTTTTTGGCATTATTTCTCTTTATTCCTTCTTTCTGTCTGCCTATCTGTGCCTTCCAATCGGGCTATTATGCCTGAAAAAGCAATTATTCTGTTACAATACCGATCTTGATATTCGAAATTCCCTGATAACTAATGATGAAAATTGGTCTCTTTTACGGCTCCAGTACCTGCTATACAGAAATGGTAGCAGAAAAAATACGCGATATACTCGGTGAAGATCTGATCGACCTGCACGATGTCAAGGATTGTGATCCCTGCTTGATGGAAGAATATTCTGTCCTGATCCTCGGTATCCCGACTTGGGATTTCGGCGAATTACAGGAGGATTGGCAGGCTATTTGGGATCAACTTCCCTCGTTAGATCTGGCAGGAAAAATCGTTGCTATGTATGGCATGGGTGATCAGATCGATTATGGCGAGTGGTTTCTGGATGCATTGGGAATGCTGTATCACCATCTGCTACCAACGGGTGTACAGTTTATAGGGTTTTGGCCAACAGACGGTTATGAATTTACCAGCCCGAAACCGTTGTCCGAAGATGGCAAACATTTTGTCGGGCTGGCTCTGGATGATGTGAACCAATTCGAACAAACAGATGAGCGCTTAGGCGAATGGTGTATGCAGATATTGTCTGAAATGGAAGCGTTGTTTTAGCCATCATGACCGTCCAGGGTATTGGCGCATCAATTGATTCAAATGACGCCAGGCCGCAGGCGATATACTATCTGATGCTATCCATAACCGAACGCACCTATTTTCTGCCTGACTAAATGCACGGAGCATAACCACCATTCCATAGCGATGGAACCACGGGGGCTGAGCGATACGCCAGGCAGCTTTTTGCCAATGCACTTTGTTGCCTTCGAACAGTACCAACCTGCCCTGACACTGCCGGATATTTTTCTGGCTCCACGTCCAACTGCTTATAACGATAGCAAACAGTGGAAACCAGAAAAATAAAAGCCCCAAAAAAGCAGGCCAGGGTGCCAGCAAAGCAGCAATTGCGACTGCACCATGTACGCCCGTGGAAAACAGGCGAGTCTGGCGAGACGCCCTTAATTTATTGTTCCACAGGACCACGGGCTTGGTTTCTGCTCTGGATCAATTTCACCATATGATACAGTTCATCATCTTCGGGCTGTCCATGATTCATCAACCAATTGAAAAGGTCAGGATCAGGGCACTCCAGCAAACGAACGAAAATCCGTTTGTCATCATCACCCAATGAATCATATTCATATTCAAAAAATGGCATGATAGAAATATCCAGTTCACGCATTCCACGACGACATGCCCAGTGAATACGTGCTTTATTCTCAATATCCATGTTTAAAAAGCCTCTTTATCATTTTCATTCGTGCCATTAAGACGGTAAGCAGATTATCAACGATTCTGGGCTGTTTTTCATCATCTGCCTCGGTGAGATCACAAGATATATCGACAAGATGCGAAGCCTATCGCAACAAATTGACCATGCATGCCTTATCTGTAAATAACAAGCATAATCCCTTTGCATTAAACCGCATCTCTTTTACCATTAGTGTTATTTCTTAGTTAGTTTACTGGCAGGAGCTGCTATGACTTACCACACACCGTTTTCTGCACAAGATCCATCCCCTTCGGCAACACTACCACTGACTTTAATTTCCCTTGATGATTGGGGGATAGTGACAGCCATAGGCGCTGATGCGAAGAAGTATCTGCAAGGTCAGATTACGGCCGATCTGACTTCCCTGAATGATAACCAGCACGTATTAACTGCCCATTGTGATGCCAAGGGCAAGATGTGGAGTAACTTACGCCTGTTTCAGCGTGGTGAAGGTTTTGCCTATATTGAACGCCGTTCATTGTTGGAAACCCAATTAACCGAATTGAAAAAGTATGCTGTGTTTTCCAAAGTAACACTTGCCAAAGATGAAGCAAATATCTTGCTCGGTGTTGCTGGCACAGGAAGCCGGGAAGCGCTGACTCCCCTCTTTCCAACCCTGCCTGATACTGAGTCTCCTGTTATCCAACACGAAGCTACCACCCTCCTCCACTTTGCCCTTCCCGCTGAACGTTTCCTTATCGTCACGGACAAAACAACTGCCGCTAAATTAACCGAAACGTTAATCGCAGCATGTCAACCGCAGTTGAATGACAGCCAGCAATGGCTGGCGTTGGAAATTGAAGCCGGGTTCCCAGTGATTGATGCTGCCAGCAGCGCACAATTTATTCCACAGGCCACCAACCTGCAAGCAATCGAAAATAGTATCTGCTTCAAGAAAGGCTGTTATACCGGTCAGGAAATGGTAGCCAGAGCCAAATATCGTGGGGCAAACAAGCGAGCCATGTACTGGCTGGCAGGTAATGCCACTTCCCTGCCGGCTGTTGGCGATGATTTGGAATGGCAATTGGGCGAGAAATGGCGTCGAACCGGTTCAGTATTGGCGGCAGTCAAACTGGTTGATGGCGCAATCTGGGTACAAGTGGTCATGAATAATGATATGGAAGCAGGGAGTGTATTTCGTATTCGCGATGATGAAAGTAGTACTCTTACCATTCAAACATTGCCTTATTCACTAGACGAAGAAAAATAACTATTGAGGTTTTTGTATGTCATTAGCTGTACCTCCTGTTGATTTCGGCCCTTTTACCGATGTCATTGCGTTTCTTATGGAACTGGATCAATTAAAATATGTCCATCGCAAGACCAAGTTATTGAATAATACGCGCCATGAAAACTCCGCTGAACATAGCTGGCATTTTGCCATTGCTGTGCTTGGCTTTGCTCCTTATGCCGGAGATGTGGATATTAACCGAGTCATGCAGATGGCTTTAATTCATGACATTGTTGAGATCGATACGGGTGATGTTATCGCGTTCGATCTGGCTGCCCGTGAAGCCATTCACGAACATGAAGTGAAAGCAGCTAACCGTATTTTTGGCTTACTGCCGGAAACCCAGAGAAAATATTTTCTGGAACTGTGGCACGAATACGAAGATGCCATCACGCCAGAAGCGCGTTTTGCTAAAACCCTCGATAGAATTATGCCGGTATTTATGAACTTGCATAACCAAGGACAGAGTTGGGTCGAAAATAATATTCGCTTTGAGCAAGCTTACAACCTGCTCCACTTTGTTTCCGAAAGTTATCCTGAATTATGGAAATACCTGCTGCTACAATTGGAAGCCGCAAAAGAAAAAGGCTGGTTGAAATAATTTTTCGCCTTTTCTCCTCTAAAACAAGCTGTCAGGTACAACTGGCAGCTTTAAAATTCCTCCTTATCTCCTTTCTTAAGCAAAGCTCACGTTACCTGTCAGCTATTCTAAGCGGTTAATCGCGAACGGATAAATTAATCAATTTAGTTTATTAAAACCAAACTAAAACATTATATAATCTAATATTTTCATCATGAATAAATGGAAATAAAGCCACAATATGTCCACTATTTTTCGTTTTGACATATTCCACACAGCGTATATATTAAGCGGCTATTTTTAATTAATAAGAATTTATAAATATATAAACTTACCTGAAATTAATAAATTAAACATATACCCTATCTATTTCAGGATACCAACAATGCTGCCACTTGAAGGACAGGTATATATGCCAAGGGGTTATCCTCATAACATACCGCTTTAAGGAAAGGAGTTAGTAGTGAATCCGTTTGAATATTTTTATCAGTGGGAACTTGATTACTTAAGGCAACTTGCAAAAGCGGCGAGTGAAAACAAGTCACATCTCAGAGATGTCCTCAGTGGCAGAGATCCTGATGCCGAAAGGCTTAATGAGGGCTTTGCTGCTTTGATGGCACGCCTGAATCAAAAAGTGAAGGATGCCTTTCCTGAGTTAACTCAACCATTGTTACAAAAATTGCGCGCACAACCAATAAAAGGTATTCCCGCAACCAGCATTATTCAGTTTGACAGTGAGGCACAAGGGGATTTCGCTTTTTCTATTCCGGTGGGAACAGAAGTTTATACTCATCATCGGCAACCATTTGTAACGTGCCGTGAATGCCCTATTGCGCCTTTGGCATTGGTGTCACGTGAAATTACACATCAGGTACAGACAACCAAAATCACCTTAACATTCCGTTACATCGGCAAAGAAGAAGAGTGGTTGACTCAGCCGATTAATTTGTTCCTGAGCAGTGATGAGCAAGTTGCAGATACCCTGATGCTGGGACTCACGCAATATTATGATGATGCGGAATTACATCATGGTGAGCAAGTTTATAAAGCACACGGCGATCGGTTTGAACCGCTTTCAGGCGCTTCCCGATTGGCTTTATCATCTGCTGTCGGGGATAACTGGGCACCACAGCTATTAATTGAGTCACTTTACCTGCCACATATTAACCAATTTCTGAATCTGCCCTTGCCGACAATGGCAAAGCGATTGAAACTGGCAAAACAACGTGAATTCAGTGTCGTTCTCACGCTGAATACAATCCTGCCTTTGTCTGCGACTCAAATTGAATCAGCATTTCAGCTTCATTGTGTGCCTGTCATAAATATGGCGCGTAACCGACAGGTGACACTCCCTTTTACGCCAGAAACAGCGCGCTATCGCTTACCTCTCATGCCGACTCAAGGTGTTTTGCATATTGCAGGCGTTGAACTGAAAAATGAGCCGAATACAGAAAAAGAAAGCCGTGGAGGTGAATATCTGTTTTATCCGGTCAGCCTCCTGACAGGTATGGATCGCTATCACCCAGAATACGATAAGGCTTGGTTCTATGCGCTTGAAATCAATCAAGATGCACTGGGAAAAATACAGTACGAACTGGTTTTCTATGACAGTAAAGCGGAATTGATGCGTAAACCACCTGAGCATGAATTCATTTGCCATTTTTATGGTTTTGAACAGCATCAGGCACCGCTTGCCTTAGGAGAGATCTGTCTGGCGGGTGAAAATGTTCCCGAAGTATTTCAATTGAAGAATATCACGCCAGCTTCGCAAACATACCCGCCGATCGTTGATAGCCACCGTCATTGGAATTTGTTATCGCACTATTCTAACGGTAGCTATTTATTGGAGATGGTTGCGTCAGTCAGACAACTGTTACTGGACTTTGATCTGTATGCAGAGACTGACCGCACGTCCAGCCGGAATATCCAGCGTATGATCGGTGGGATCACCAATATAGCGGTGAAATGGGGTGACAGATTGCTTCGGGACAGGCCCGTTCGCTGTTTGCTGGTTACCCTGATGCTGGATGAAACCGTTTATACCGATGCCGGCGAAATGTATCGATTCGCCAATTCACTCTATCAATTCTTCCCGTTCTTCCTTGCCCAAGGGACATGGCTACGAATGCGCGTACTCAGCCAACCTTCAGGGACGCAATGGTATCTGTCACCGTCAATGATTCAAGGTTATCGCTCAATTATGTAAGGAGTTTCTGCAATGGATGGATTAGTTTTCACTTGCCAGATAGGTGCACTGCCGCAGACAACATTTCAGGTCGTGGATTTCAGCTTACAAGAAGAGCTATCACAACTGTTTCACCTTTCTATGACCGTCGTCAGCGCTTTTAGCAACGTGGCACTCAATGAACAATTGGGCGCCCAGCGCTTCTCTGACGATTACTCGTGATGGTGTCACGGAGCGAACTATCAATGGTGTTGTGGCTGGCGCTGAGCAAGGAAATACCGATGGGCGACAAACCTATTACACTTTCATTATCCGCCCGGAAATGTGGTTGATGACGCTAAATCAGGATAGCCGGATTTTCCACCATCAATCTGTGCCAGATATCCTTGGACAATTGCTGAAAGAGCATCGTATCAAGGCGGATAACAAGTTTTACAAAGATCACCAGCAACATTCGATACGGGAATATATCACCCAGAAACGCGAATCCGCTTATGAATTCTGGTGCCGACTGGCTGCGGAAGAAGGCATTATGTTCTGGTTCGAAGAGGACAAACTGTTTTACAGCAATTCTCATCTCGGCATGTTGGCGGCATTGACATTGACCTACAACGTACAGGCAAACACGGATAACCGTGATTCAACAGCGTGGCAGTGGAATTACGGTGAATATCTGTGCCCAGATGAAACAATTCACAAAGATAATAATTTTCTTCGACCTTCCTATCCCCTGCAACATCTGGCTGCGTTGGATAATGGCGGGAACCACTCTATCTTTGAAAGTTATGGCCGTTTTCAGAAGGATGCAGAAGGTCGCCCTTTCACCCAATTGCGTTTGGAGCAGTTGCAGAACCAGAGCAAAGTCGGTAAAGCGAAGACCAACTGTATCAAATTAAGGCCCGGCAGGATCTTCGTGCTGCAATCCCACCCGATTACGTCGATGAATGATCGCTGGCAGGTTGTTACTGTCACGCATCATGGACATCAGCCACAAGCTTCTGGGGATGCGGGAGAAGGGACAACATTAACCAATCACGTCACCTTTATTCCGGGCAGGCAGGATTGGCGCCCGCCATTCCGATATAAGCCGCTGGCAGATGGGGATGAAGTAGCAACTGTCGTGGGGCCGGTAGGTGAGGAAATCTACGTTGATAAACATGGTGCTATCAAAGTTCATTTCCATTGGAACCGTTACGATGAAGCGGATGATCGCGCGTCCTGTTGGGTGCGAGTCGCGCAAGGTTGGAATGGTGATGGCTATGGTTTTATGGCCATTCCACGCATCGGTCAGGAAGTGATTATTTCCTATCTGAATGGCGATATTGATCGCCCGATAGTCACGGGTTGTACCTACAATGGCCGCAACCGCCCACCACTGGATCTGCCCGCAGAAAAAACACGCACCACATTTAAAACGCATACCCATAAAGGAGAAGGGTTTAACGAACTGCGCTTTGAAGATGCGAAAGGCAGTGAAGAGATCTACATCCATGCTCAGAAAGACCAGCTTATCCAGATAAACCACGATAAAACCCAGCGTGTCGGTCACGATGAAAGCCACCATGTCCTGAACAACCGCAAACATGAAATCGGCAATGATGAATTTATCCGGATCATGCATGAACAGCATATCCAGATTGATGCTAATCAGTTTGAAACCATCACCAATGATCGCAAAACCTGCATCAACAACAACTGGCAGGAAAATATTTTTGCCGATCACCGGCAAGAAGTGGGGCGGGATAAGACCACCAGAGTCAACAACAACTATACCCTGAATGTGGTCAACAACATCCAGAGTCTGACAAAAGTCCATACCCTACAGGCCAGCGAATCCGTGTTGATCAAAGGCAAGGCGGGATCGATCAAACTGGATGGTTCAGGGGTGACGATCACCGGCAAGATCACCCTGAAAGGGGATGTTTCAGTCACAGGGGGCAGCCCAGGCACGGTGCCATCACTCAGCGGATCAGCTAATGAAGGGTTGGCAATGGCTGAGGACTGCCGGGAAAAAGCCCGTAAGCAGCAGGAGTCATCAGAATAATGTCCTGGATACCCGATTACGCCGAACATTGGGTGGTGGATTATTCCTATGCCACGCAACAAGGCGAACACTTCTCTGCCCAGGCGATTGTCCATGCAACGAGCAAGCCGCAAGCGCTGTCGGCGCTGGCGGAATATATCCTACAGGCAGGACATTCATCGGGGCAATACCAAAGTATTCAGCCGTTGACTGAATACCTTGCTGCCAGCACTTATGTCGAATTGCCGCTATTGCGACAGTTCCGGCTAGGGATGGAGCGGAATGCACAGGTGATTTCGCTGGGTGAACACAATATCAGCGCCCTCTTGCCTGCCGAGCGTGGCGTATTGCAGTTCACTGTCACCCAAACCCTGCCTGCCAGGGAGAGCGGGCAATACCGCTATATGGTGATGGATGCCACAATTTACCGTCGGATCATGGGTAGTTTTATCGTACCTGACCTGATGGTATCTAACCTACGATGGGAAAGCCTGTTTCAGGGGGAAACTCAAATCACTCTCGAAGACAGCGCCCCTTATCTGGTGGAATTAACCGATGACACAACGGTGTACTCTGCCTTTCAGCAAAAGATCACACAACCGAGTACGCCAGAACTGGGTATATTTATCGACAGTGACCAGCCTTTTCCTATGATCCGCAATCACCTGCGCAAATTCACCTATCTGAGAAATGAACAACAGCAATCATGGGTGTTTTACCGCTTCTATGCGCCGCAAGGCTTGCTCCCGTTACTAAAAAGCCTACCGGATGAACAACTGATGCACTTTATGCACCCGATAACGCGGATCGGTTATTTCGATAGCCAGACGGCGCAATACTACGCCCTTTCTTTAGCTGAGAATACCTTGGATCAGGAGAAAACGGCCCCCGTGGCAATTAACCCTTATCTGGTGAACCTATTGGCTGGGCAAACCCAAGAGCGGGCGGTGGCTCAGATAGTGAAATATATTGCAGAAACTCAACCTGAGCTGTCACCAGAACAAAAAAAACAGCTGCCGGCCTTTGTAGTGCAACAGATCAATTTTGCCTGTCTGGCGGGTTTTTCCCATCAGCGTTCCATTTTGCATTTGGTAGCGGGCCGAAGTCTGGCGCGGGATAACGAAGAGCTCTGGCAACGGGCATGGCAACATGCCTGTGCGAAAACCCAGGTGCAAGAGCTGCGTGCACTAATTTGTTATGGATATTGTTTTAAAAACCGGACATTAAGTTGACACAAGGAAATAAAATAAATGGGAAAATCGATATTAACGAACGCAAATGATGCGCTTGAGACTGTCGCGAAAAAAGTGGAAAAAACATTTGAAGAACTTGTCGATATGGCGAGGGAATATATACCCCATGAGTTGGATATGGATACCGTTGTCAGGCCCTGTGATGTCAATATCCGGCCTGTTTATCCTGTCAGATATGCATATATGAACTTTTTTGGTGACAAACAGATAAATGCGCAATTACCACCCCCCATCAGTACGTTTCTTGATCCTGATGACAATTCATTAAATGCGAGCGTCTTAGGGGGTTATAGCATTCGCTTGCCAAGAGCGGGTTGGATCTATGTCAAAGAAGAAGGACCGATTGAAACCAGAGGCTCCCAACACGAAGGCAAGTTACTAATTTTCAAATTCAGCCCTGAAATTGTCACATTAAAGGGCAAACGAGGGATGGTCACAAAATACACCAAATATGAGCAAAAAGCCGGAAGCTCATCATGGGAAGAAATCCACCCTGCTAGCGGCACAGCGGGCTTAGGTTATCCTTTTCTAGCGCTTGATAAAGATGTAACCAAGGTGAGTATTGTTTATAGTGAGGTTCCTTTTTCTGAACGAATCCTAGACAAGATAGATAAGGATGAATCTTTTCGCAGAAATGCAATGCAATTTGTGGAGTTAGATCATGAGGGTTCAGATTATGTCATGGAAGCCAAACAAGAACATTTCGATGGCTTAGTGGAGGATTTCAAAGTTCCTGAAAAACAATTTCAGGCATACAAAAATCAATTATCTGATCCGCTTTTACATTCTGTTGATTTAGGGGATATCTCGACGGAAGGCAGTTTTTTCATGGATGCCGATATGGAAATGCGTTACATAGACAGCTTACTATGCCCTTATTACAAAGATAAAGCGAGCATTGTGGTATTGCATGATCCGGTAGGATATCAGCGTGATATTTTAATGGCATATGAATTACTTAACCTTTGGGAGTTAAGTTATTCTGCGACAAATATTTATCCTCTGACAATAGGGCAATTTGTTGAGATAATTGCTGCATCAAAGGATGAAAACATTAAAAAATGTTTTAAAGAACATATACATCAGGAAAATTGGAAAACCTGGTGGCCTAAACTTACCGATCCTATTATAGATGTAAAAAAAAGACAGAAAGAAATTCTTGAAATATACAAAGAATTTTTTGAAAGTCCGAATATTGCGGGTAAATTAGGTAGCTTGTCACATTATCTCAAATACTTCTTTTCGTTGAATGATAAAAAAAGTGATCTGACAGAAGAAGATGGTCAGGAATTTGAGATATATTGCGATCTTATTGCAGAATTAATGCAGCCATTACAGAAAACAGCCGAGGGAACATCGGTATTAGAACATATTATTGGCGGCAAGCTTGCATTAGATGAGAGTAGTTCTTGGTCTGTTATTAACAATGGGATCGTCAATACGCTAGGACATGATGGTGCTAATAAGCTATTGATGGCAAGCTATGTCACAAAAGGCATAGATAAAATACTCTGTGCAACAGGTGAAGTTCTAGGAATGTTTCTTGCGTGGAGCGCAGAAAAAATAGCCCAAGGATCTGTCAGTTTGTATGAAAAAAGTATTGAAAAGGTAAATCAAACTTTTACCAATAAAATTCTTAATGCTTTGGGGGTAGAGGAATATAAAGGTTTTGTCTTATTGACAGAAAAAGAAGTGGTAAAATTGATTAATGATTTGGAAAAATATCAACAACAAGGACTCATCGGGAAATCGAAAAGATGGGGAAAAAAGACCAAAATCAATTTTCAAAAGAAAGGAGGAAAAGCAGTATTTAATTGGTCAAATCGGATTAAAAATTACACTGGAAATTTGAAACTAAAAATACCGACCATTAAGGTTAACCGCCCCAAATTCAATATTAAGTTTCTGCAACATTATGACAAACCTCTTGGTATTGTACTGGATAGCAGTCTAAGTGGATTTGATCTGATCATGAAAAGTCATACATTCTATACCTTATTGACACAATCTGGTTTTGATAGAAATGATCCATGGAAAGCGAATCGAAAAATTGTGTACTTAGCTTTTACCTACCTAAATACAATACTGGGTATGGCAATTGCGGCACGAAGTTTTTCTGAATTTATTGGTAAGGGATTTGCAAAAGCAGAAGCACTAGCGAGAAAAATCAATCATCCAGCGGCAGAAGCACTATTAGGCGCTGCATCACGCAGGCTTATGTTAAATAGTTCTCATATAAAACTGCTGGCAAAGGGTGCGGTCGGGGTAACTGGAGTTTTAAGTGGGGCGCTTTCTTACTACGATGCTTATTATGCTAGCGCTTTAGGTAGTCATAAGGAAGCATATGCACATGTTGCTATTGGTACTGGCACGTTAATGATAACTGCTGGATTTTTGGGGCCATCATTTTTGGGGACAGGTGCTGGAGCAGCCGGAGCAGGAGCATTTTTTACCGGTATGATATGGGCTGGAATTCTAGGTATGCTAGCAAGCATTGTCTATTTATTTTTCTTTGGCAAGAGTCAATTGGAATATTTATTAATGAATTGCTTTTGGGGAAATGGGAATAAATATTCATTTTTGGAAATGGGCTTAAAAAGACCTAATGATATAGCCGATCAGTTTAAAGAAACTTACCAAATGAGTGATAAAGTAATTAATGCATTTAAAGTAGAACATCAAGAATTTTTGAATTTTTTTACTAGACCAATATTAAAAAAAGGAAGTAATAAAAAAGGAAAGATGGTTTATCATTTTATGTTACCAAATTTTCAATGGGAAAGATCAGAGTTGGTTTATCATGTATTACCATCATCTGCTGTTACTTCCAGAAATGATCACACCATTTATTTAAATGAGCGTTATTATGCCAACGCTAAGCAGAGATTTGATAAGTTAATGGAAAAAACCCTCTCTGAGATAATTTATAAAAATGAAAATCCTATTGATGAAAATGGAATGCTTACTCTGACATTAGAAATAGAAGAAATATATGCTCAATATTTCACAATTTTTTGGTACTACATGCCTAAAGAAAATGATATTTCACCCTTGCGTTATCAGTGGGGAGAAGAGCCAACAGTTGAGAATGCAATTTATGGATATTTTGATGAGAAGGTTCGTTAAATGATAAATTTAATAAAAAAATGGTTAACTAAAAAAACTGAAACTAAAGTAAATCATGATGCCAGAATTAGCAGACTATCAACAGTGTGTGATCCTATTTTGGATGAAGACATCGGCATACTAGATAAAGGGCAAATAAAAACAGAGGGTTTTATTGATTTAATTGATGATAAAAAATGTGAAATCCGATATGGTAGAGGTAGTTTTCGTGAAAAAGTTTTTCTTTCTTCTTTAGCTAGTTTTTTATTGGTTTTTTGGTTTTTTGTTTTTTTGTTTTTTTGTTTTTTTGTTTTTTTGTTTTTTTGTTGATAATTATATTACTGAATGGAAAGTTAATGAAGGTTTTTATTTAAGAGGTGTGAGTTATGCTAAAAGAGATTATGGTGAGAAATTTTATTTAAAACCTGACATTCCAGATTATGTTAAAAAATATGAATATATTGCCGATGCAAAGAGTATTTCTTTTCCTCAATATTTGAGGATACGTTATACAGATAGTGGTTTTTATAGTAAATCGACTATTCGAAAGGATTTATTACTAGATAGTGGTTTTTTTCTGTTTTTTGTTACAATTATTTTAACTCATCTAGGATTATTATTTTCAATACATAAAATACCCCCTCTTATTATTGATAGGAAAAAACAACTTTTTTATACCTGGCGAAAGGGGAAAATGTATGTTGCGCGTTATTCACAAGTCGATGTTGTCCATCTCTATGATGTTCTTTATCTAAGGGTATATGGATTAGACGAGAATAACAAGTTGGTTATTTATTCTTTTGAACCTGAAATTCCCTATTTACCGGATGATATAATCAGTAAGAAATATTTATTGGCTTTTGTTGCAAAATATCTGATACAAGGAAAAAAATCTGTTAGCTCAGTAGACTTTGAGCGTCGACCATTAATATTTCCCTTACGTAAAAATCCCAAACCAGCAGATTGGGAGACTCAGATTACGGCTATTTTAGCTGAATTGGATAGGCTTGGGCCACCGAAAGGAGCTACTGATCCGAAATAATATCTGAAAAAATATTAATATAGTAAATTATATTTTTATTCCATAAAAAATGGCATCGAATAATATTATAATCATCTCGATGCTATTTCTTAATTTTCAAATATTATATTGTAAATTGTTACTTTATTAGATTGTTATATGAGATTATTTTTTATGAAAAAGGATAACATAATTAGATTATCACGATTGTCGGCTGTTTGCGATCCATTCCTAGATGAAGACATCGGCATACTAGATAAAGAGCAAATAAAAACAGAGGGTTTTATTGATTTAATTGATGATAAAAAATGTGAAATCCGATATGGAAGCAGTAATTATCGCGAAAAGATTTTACTTGCTTCTTTAGCCGGTTTTTTATTGGGATTTTGTTTTTTTATTGATGATTTCATTAATACATGGAAAGTCAATGAGGGATTTTACTTAAGAGCCGTTAATTATGCTAAGAGAGATTATGGAGATAAATTTTATTTAAATCCTAACCGTCCTGATTATGTTGAAAAATATAAATATATTGCTGATGCAAAGAATATTTCTTTTTCTCAATATTTTCATATTCGTTATATGGACAATGGTTTTTATGAAAAATCCAGAGTGCGAAAAAACTTATTACTAGATGGTGGTTTTTTCCTCTTTTCTATTACAATGATTTTAATTCATTTATGGGTATGGTCTTTAATTCGTAAACTATCTCCTCTTGTAATTGATCGGGAAAAGCAACTGTTTTATACCTGGCATAGGGGAAAAATGTATGTTGCACGTTACTCACAAGTCGATGTTGTTAATCTCTATGATGTTCTGTATTTAAGAGTTTATGGATTTGACAAAAATAATAAACTAATGATTTATGCTTTTGAACCCCGTATTCCTAACCTGATAGATGACATAATCAGCAAAAAGTATTTATTGGCTTTTGTTGCAAAATATCTGATACAAGGGAAAAACTCCGTCAGTTCAGTAAATTTTGAACGACCTTCATCAATATTTTTTTCACATAAAAATCCCAAACCAGCAGATTGGGAGACTCAGATTACGGCTATTTTAGCTGAATTGGATAGGCTTGGCCCACCGAAAGGAGCTACTGATTCGAAATAATAGCCAGAAAAAATATTAATATAGTAAATTATATTTTTCATTCCATAAAAACAGCATCGAAGAATGTTCAAATCATCTCGATGCTAATTTTAAATTTATATTGTGAATAACTAACCTCAACTTTATTTAAGAATAGAAATATCATAGTCGCGTAGATTTAATTTTTTCAACTTGAAGATATAAGTAATTAATCTTGATACTCCCTCCAACAAAAAGTAATATCCAATGATAGCACTGGAAATAAAGGCATTTAGATTTATATATAAAAAAGCAGTGTCAGAAATATTTCTGACACTGCTTTCGTTGAGTCTCGTTAATTTATTTATAACTAACGATAATCTTCAATTGGCGCACAAGAGCAATGTAAATTACGATCACCGTAAACATCATCAAGACGTTTAACTGTCGGCCAATATTTATTGGCTTTCGTTTCCGCCGTTGGGAAAACGGCAACTTCACGGCTATATGCATGATCCCAATCAGAAACCAGTTCAGCCTGAACGTGTGGCGCATTAACCAATGGATTGTCTTCCAAAGGCCATTCTCCACTTGCCACTTTGCTGATCTCTTGCCGAATTGCCAGCATTGCATCAATAAAGCGATCAATTTCAACTTTACTCTCTGATTCCGTTGGTTCAACCATCAGAGTTCCCGCAACCGGGAATGACATGGTTGGTGCATGGAAACCATAGTCAATCAAACGCTTGGCGATATCCATCTCGCTGATGCCGAATTCTTCTTTCAGTGGACGAATGTCCAGAATACATTCGTGAGCAACATAGCCATTACGTCCGGTATAGAGGATCTCATAAGCCCCTTTCAGGCGGCTTGCAATGTAGTTGGCATTCAAGATCGCAACCTGGCTGGCTTGTTTCAGCCCTTGTGCTCCCATCATGCGAATATACATCCAGCTAATCGGCAGGATAGAGGCACTACCAAACGGTGCTGCGGATACCGCACCTAATGTCGTAACTTCATCCATTTCCACTACGGAATGGCCCGGCACAAATGGCGCAAGATGTTTTTTCACGCCAATTGGCCCCATGCCTGGACCACCGCCGCCGTGTGGGATACAGAAGGTTTTATGCAAGTTCAGATGCGAAACATCTGCGCCAATAAAGCCCGGTGTAGTAATACCCACTTGTGCGTTCATGTTCGCGCCATCAAGGTAAACCTGACCACCGTTTTGGTGAATAATTTCGCAAATCTCACGGATGGTTTCTTCATAAACACCGTGAGTTGATGGGTAAGTCACCATGATACAAGCAAGATTGTCACTGTGTTTTTCTGCTTTTTCACGCAAATCAGCCAGATCGATGTTGCCTTCTTTATCACAGTTCACAACAATCACCGTCATACCCGCCATATGAGCAGATGCCGGGTTTGTACCATGCGCAGAGCTTGGAATTAAGCAAATATGGCGATGTTGTTCTCCACGGCTGGCGTAATAGCGACGAATTGCCAGCAGGCCCGCATATTCTCCTTGTGCGCCAGAATTAGGCTGCATACAGAATGCGTCATATCCGGTCAGCAATACCAGCCAATGGGAAAGCTGGCTGATCATCTGGTGATAACCCTGGGCTTGTTCTGGCGGGCAGAAAGGATGCATATCGGTAAATTCAGGCCAGGTAATCGGCATGATCTCCGCTGCTGCATTCAGCTTCATGGTGCATGAACCCAACGGGATCATGGCTTGATTCAGCGCCAGATCTTTACGCTCCAGACTGTGCATATAACGCATCATGTCGGTTTCACTGTGGTAACGACGGAAATTATCATGTGTTAAAATGTCGTCATTACGCAACATGGCGGCTGGAATAGATTGGCTGCCTGTCGCAACTTCACGATCAAGAGCATCAATATCCAGGACTGAATCAGAACCTGTTATCACTTGATACAGGGTTAATAGATCATCACGGCTGGTTTTTTCACTCAAGGATACACCGACAGCACCAAGAATATCAGTACGTAAGTTAATCTGTGCCTTAGCCGCTCTTGCCAGTACCTGAGCCTTATCTGACACCTCAATCGCTAATGTATCAAACCATGTCTTATGACGTAGTGTGATACCCGCCTTTTGCAAACCAACAGCCAGAATATCTGTCAATCGGTAAATACGGTTGGCAATGCGCTTCAAACCTTCAGAACCGTGATAAACAGCGTACATTCCCGCAATATTGGCCAGTAAAACTTGCGAGGTACAAATATTGGAATTCGCTTTTTCACGGCGAATATGCTGTTCGCGGGTTTGCATCGCCATACGCAATGCTCTGTTACCCGCAGCATCACGGGAAACACCGATAATACGGCCCGGCATAGAACGTTTGAATTCATCTCTGCACGCAAAGAAGGCGGCATGAGGGCCGCCATATCCCATCGGTACACCAAAACGCTGTGCAGAACCAAATACAATATCAGCACCTTGTTTACCCGGCGCGGTCAATATGACCAATGCCATGAAATCCGCGGCAACGCTGACAATGATTTTACGCTCTTTCAGTTTTGCAATCAGGTCACTGTAATCATGGACTTCACCCGTCGTTCCCGTTTGTTGCAGCAGGACACCAAAGATCCCTTCCAGTTCCAGTGCTTTTTCTGCTTTATCAACAATGACTTCAAATCCAAATGTTTCAGCACGGGTACGCACTACATCCAACGTTTGTGGGTGAATATCATCTGCCACAAAGAAACGTTCAGCGCTTTTCAGCTTGCTGATCCGCTTTGCCATTGCCATCGCTTCTGCGGCAGCTGTTGCTTCATCCAGTAGTGAAGCTGAAGCAAGATCTAAGCCTGTCAGGTCAATGGTGACTTGCTGAAAGTTCAACAAGGCTTCTAAGCGGCCTTGAGAAACTTCCGGTTGATAAGGGGTATATGCGGTATACCAGCCCGGATTTTCCAGCAAATTACGCAAAATCACGGGAGGAAGAATGGCGGGTGAGTAACCCATACCAATATACGATTGATAGCGCTGATTCTGATTTGCTATCGCTTTCAATTCAGCCAATGCCTGTTGTTCAGTCACTCCCTCACCAAGCGCAGGAGGCTCTGATAATGCGATATCACGGGGAACGATTTTATCGGTCAGATCATCAAGAGAATTTGCACCTATTATCGCCAGCATCTCTGTTTGCTGTTCAGCTGAAGAACCAATGTGGCGACGAATGAATTCACCTTGGTGTTCAAGTTGGATTAATGTCTGAGTCATTGATGATAATTTCCTGAAACTAGCTATGCCTTTTATCTTTCAAGTTACCGTCTTGTTGTCTATCACTTGAAATCTATTGGCTATAAAAAAACAGCACAAAAAAACGCCCCATTCACAATGTGATATGGGGCGATTCAAAATAATTACTCGTCTTCTTCCAAGAGTGACCGATAACTTTCGGCATCAAGCAAATTAGCGAGTTCACTCTCATCAGCTATTTTAACGCGGAACAACCAACCTTCGTTATAGGGTTCACTGTTCACCAACTCGGGAGAATTTTCCAGATCAGGGTTAACCGCAATAATCTTACCACTCACCGGTGCGTAGATATCAGAAGCCGCTTTGACTGACTCTACAACAGCACAATCATCGCCACTATTTACTTCTGTGCCTATTTCCGGCAAATCAACAAATACCATATCGCCCAATAACTTCTGGGCATGTTCGGTAATACCTACGGTATATTCACCATTGCCTTCCGAGCGAACCCACTCATGTGATTCTGTATATTTCAATTCTACTGGTACATGACTCATCGTTGCCTTCTCCTTGTTTTTATCACTCTACAAGTGGTTTTCCCATCCGCACAAAACCCGGTTTAACAACCTGTACGGGCATTTCTCGATTACGGATCTGGACAACCGCCTGTTCACCAATACCTTGCGGTACACGTGCAAGGGCTATACTAAATCCTAAGGTTGGGGAGAATGTTCCACTGGTAATCACGCCTGAACGCATTTCACCGGAATCATCAGTGAAGTTGACCGTTAAGCCACCACGTAATACTCCCTTTTCACGCATGACCAGTCCAACCAACTGATCAGTACCCGTTTCGCGTTGTCTTTCCAATGCTTCACGACCAATGAAGTGGCGATCTTCCGGTTTCCAAGCAATTGTCCATCCCATGTTGGCGGCCAGAGGTGAAACAGTTTCATCCATTTCTTGACCATAAAGGTTCATGCCCGCTTCAAGACGCAATGTGTCACGCGCTCCCAATCCAGTCGGTTTCACGCCTACTGCTAACAACTGTTGCCAAAAATCTGCCGCTTGTTCTTTAGGCAGTGCAATTTCATAACCTGCTTCACCGGTATAACCCGTCGTTGCAATAAATAGATTTCCCGATTGGACGCCAAAGAAAGGTTTCATACCCGTTACCGCTTGCTTCTGCGCATCACTTAACAATGATTGCACTTTGGCTTGCGCGTTTGGCCCCTGGACAGCAATCAGAGCCAAATCATCACGTACGGTAACTTCAACGTCATATTTCTCAGCATGTTGGTAAATCCATGCCAGGTCTTTCTCGCGGGTCGCCGAATTCACAACCATGCGATAAGCATTATCAGTGAAAAAATAGACAATGAGATCATCAATGACGCCGCCAGATGCATTTAGCATTGCGGTATATAATGCCTTGCCCTGTTCGGTGAGTTTGGCAATGTCATTGGCCAGAAGATAGCGGAGAAAATCACGGCAATCTGGACCGTGTAGATCCACAATTGTCATATGGGAAACGTCGAACATACCAGCATCAGCACGCACTGTATGATGTTCGTCAATTTGTGAACCATAGTGCAGGGGCATCATCCAGCCATGAAAATCTACCATGCGTGCTCCGCATGCCAGATGTTGATCATATAGTGGGGTGTGTTTTGACATTATTTCCCTCTTTACATTCTTGACATGAAAACATTCGTGACCTGAAAAAACATACGGCGCATTAACCGGCAGGTGTTGGATCATGAAGCAAAGAAGCGGTTAATCACGCAAACGATACCTTGGGATCAGAAGTTATCACTGAAATAGGAAATGAACCATAAAATAAATTAGCTGCATTGCCGCAGCAATCCGAAATGGCACGGATTGCCATGCAGAATTTTTGTCTGATTTATTGCACAAAAATACTCAAAATTTTTAACAAATAGCCAAAAAACAATCTTTTTAGGTTGAAAAAAGGCTAAAGTGTGAAGTAAATCGACTTAACACACTTTAGCCTGATATGAGAAAAACTAATTCTAATTCATAGGCTGAATTAGATTTTTTCAACCGAAGCGGTTTGGGCGATCAGCCAATCAGGAAGGTCATTAAGACCCATGGCATGACGAAGCAATTGCGGCTTCATTCCCGGTAAGTGATCAGCCAGTGTTAATCCAATTCCACGCAATAATTTTTTAGCGGGGTTATTGCCATCAAATAGCTGACGAAAACCCTGCATACCTGCAAGCATGACCGCAGCACTGTGTTTACGGCGACGTTCATAACGTCCCAAATAGAGATATTGACCGATGTCTTTTCCTTGCTGGTTTAAGCGGCTCAATTCACCTATCAGTTCTGCCACATCCATAAATCCAAGATTAACACCCTGACCAGCCAGTGGGTGGATAGTGTGTGCCGCGTCGCCTAATAGCGCCAATCGGTGAGCAGCAAAATTGCGGGCATAACGCCCCGTTAATGGGATAGTTTGTCGATCACTGACCAGTTCACATTGACCAAGACGCATATCAAATGTCGCGCTTAATTGCCGATTAAACAGTGTCGGTTCCATAGATTTGCGCTGTTGCGCAGATTCAGCCGGCTGTGACCACACAATCGAACATAAGTGAGGATCTGGCAGTGGCAGGAAAGCCAGTATTCCATCACCGTGGAAAACTTGGCGTGCAACACCTTCATGAGGCTGCTCAGTCCGAATTGTCGCGACCAAGGCATGGTGTTCATAATCCCAGAAAGTCAGCGGAATATCCGCATGTTGACGCAACCAAGAGTGGGCACCGTCTGCACCAATGACCAGGCGTGAAGTCAGCATTCTTCCATCGGATAATGTGATAAAGGCTTCGTTTTCTCCCCAGGCAACGTTCTTAAGGGAAGATGGGGTGAAGATCATGACATCTGGCAAATTTTCCGCACGTTGCCAGAGCGCTTGCCGGATCACATGGTTTTCGATGATATGCCCCAGATGAGTCAAGCCATTTTCCGCCGCATTAAACTCAATACGCCCGAAACTGTCCCGATCCCAAACGTCCATTCCCTGATATGAACTGGCTCGCATTGCAAGAATATCTTGCCAGACACCAAGGTGGGTGAGTAATCGTTCACTGGCTGCATTGATGGCTGAAACACGTAACGCATATTCATCATTGATACCAAATGGCTTTGTCGGTGGGTGCTCTTCTACCATCGCGATGCGCAAGCCACTACCTTGTAAACCACAAGCCAGCGCAAGGCCAACCATTCCGCCCCCTGCGATCACCACATCAAATGATTGCATTTTTTCTTTCCTCTTAATCTGCCAATGGTGACTGTGCAACCCAACCTAATGTTTGGCGGGCAAAAAGATCCCGCATTGGGGATAATCTTTCCATGGTCTTCAAGCCAAGATTACGCCCTATTTTTAACGGTAAGTAGTCATTAGCGAATAACCTGACCAGCCCATCCGTGAGTCCAATGGTCGTTTCACGATCTGCCTGACGCTGTTGCTGATACTGTGCCAGTACCTGATAGGAGCCAATATCCTGTCCAGAAGTGGCCGCTATTGAAATGACTTGTGCCAAAGCCATCACATCACGCATCCCTAAGTTAAAGCCCTGTCCAGCGATCGGATGCAAAGTTTGGGATGCATTACCTACCAGCGCCAGACGGTGGCTAATTTGCCTGCTGGCTGTCGATAATGCTAAGGGATAACTATGTCGTTGACCGGTTTCCAGCATTTTCCCCAAACGCCAGCCAAATGCTTTTTGCAGCTGTTGGAGAAATTCATGCTGGCTCCAGTTATTGACGTCTGACTGTTTTTCCAGTGGGTGACACCATACCAGTGAACTACGCCCTTCCGACATAGGTAACAACGCCAATGGGCCATATTGGGTAAAACGCTCGAATGCCCTTCCTCGAGGATGTTCAGAAGTCAGGACATTAGCAATAATGGCTGTCTGCTCATAAGATCGCCGTTTGAACGGTATATTACACGCCTGGGCTATTGCCGAGTGACTACCATCCGCAGCGACCAGTAATTCTCCTGTCAGCTTTTCGCCATTATTCAGCGAAACCACTACAGAATTTTCCAAACGCTCAATGGAATTCACTTTAGCCGGACAGTAAAGTTTAATATTTGGAGATTGTTTTAATAACTCAAAAAGATGAATTCCAGCATCATGCAATTCAATCACATTGCCTAATGCCGAGATATCATAGTCGCTGGCGCGAATGTTGGTGAAACCGCTATTACCACGGTCGCTAACATGAACGTGAGTTATTGGGGTAACACAATGTTGCAGTGCAGGCCAAATACCGACCTGTTGCAAGCGCTGACATGTACCATAAGCCAAGGCTATAGCCCTTGCATCAAAACCAGGATGCTCCCTGGTTGGTTCTGCTGCTTCAATCAAGGAGACTTGTAATTGCCCCCGACTCAGCGAGGCAATAGTCAGAGCCAATGTCGCTCCCGTCATGCCTCCGCCCACAATAATCACGTTCATTATCACTTCCTGATTACTTTAACCTTACTGTGCCATCAGAGCTTCTATCTCATCGGGATCTTTCACGACAGATTCAGTCAGGTTTTCATTTCCTGTTTCCGTTATCACAATGTCATCTTCAATACGAATACCGATACCACGGTATTCCGGCGGGACATCCGCATCGGGTGCAATGTAAAGCCCCGGCTCTACAGTCAGCACCATGCCAGGTTGCAAAATACGATCGCGATCAACACCGTAATCGCCGACATCGTGCACATCCAGCCCCAACCAATGACTCAAACCATGCATGAAAAATTGACGGTAAGCATTGGTTTCGATCAATTGTTCGACTTCACCATGCATAATGCCTAATCTTACCAATCCTTTCACCATGACACGTACAACCTGCCCCGTGACCTCGCTGATAGTGACACCAGGTCTGTACAATTCCAGGGAAAGGTTAATGGCTTCCAAAACAATGTCGTAGATTTCACGTTGAGGGCGCGTAAATTTGCCATTTACCGGAAATGTCCGTGTAATGTCGCCGGCATATCCCTCATACTCACACCCCGCATCGATTAACACTAAATCGCCATCTTTCATGCGACGTTCATTTTCAGTGTAATGCAGAATACAAGCGTTATCTCCCGCGCCAACTATCGTGTTATAAGCAGGATAACGCGCCCCCTGACGGGTGAATTCGTGGTGAATTTCGGCTTCCAGCTGGTATTCAAACATACCAGGATGGCAAGCCTGCATCGCCCTGATATGCGCCTGAGCACTGATTTCCCCCGCTTTGCGCATGATTTCTAATTCAACGTCTGACTTAAACAGACGCATTTCATGCAGCCACGGGCGCCAATCTGCCATGATCATTGGTGCCTTGAAGTTACGGCGGCTGTTTTTACGCAATTTATCCAACGCACTAAAGACGATGTTATCGGCGTACTCAAATTCGCCCTGGGCGTGATAGACCACTTCCAAGCCATTCAATAATAAATAGAGTTGTTCATCGAGATCATCAAATGGTAAGGCGCGATCCACCCCCAATTTTTCCAATGCAGCTTCTTGTCCAAGACGACGACCAAACCAAATTTCCGCAGTCAAATCGCGAACACGATTAAACAACACACTGTGATTGTGGGTTTCATCGCTTTTAATCAGTATTAGAACCGCTTCCGGTTCACTGAAACCGGTCAGATACAGAAAATCACTGTGCTGACGGTAGGGATATTCACTATCTGAATTACGTGTCGCAGGCAACGCCGAAAATATAATGGCCGCACTGGCCGGTGCCATTTTTGACAATAATGCCTGTCGACGGGATAAATATTCTTGTTTAGTCATACCCTCTCCTGCAAAATTCCATATTATTAGTTGGGATACCCCTCATCTTTCAAAGCTTGAAATTTATAGGGTGAATACCGCCAATCAGTGCAATGTTGGTTTTTCATTTTTTGCACTGTCCGCGGTTTTAGGTGTCGCAAACGCGATATAACAGAGTTGAACCGCAACACGTACATATTCTAGAACTTCTTCAAGGGCTTGAGAGAGTTCTTCCTGATCTTCGTCTTCATCATAGCCCAACATGCCAATGTTACGTAAATCGGTGATAACTTCCTGAATTTCTGGCTTTTCTGTTAATTTGGGATTGGCTACACCCAAGCCGAGCAGAAAGTGGTTAACCCATCCCGCCAATGCTTCTGCACATTCAAAAACCCCCGCCTCTTCATCAGGCAGCAACAGATTGAACGAGAAACTACTGTCATCCAGCAATTCAAACGTCGTTTCGTACAATTCCCTAAGCGGCAAAGCCAAAACCTGAGAAAATGCCAGGCCATCATTCGCAAGATCATGCACCAGTGTCTGCCAGCTACTATCGTGATTACCGCCATGATTTCCACCACATAGTAACCCACTGATTAAGCCATGCATTTCTGCTGCTGTCAGGGCGATGGACTGTTGATGCAAAATTTCATCAAATGATTGATAATTAGGTAATGAGTTTTGTATAGACATGTATATTGATCATCGTTGGCGATATAAGTTCATGCTATGCTACCATCAAGGGGAGTCGCTATACCAGACAGCACACACCGATATATCCCCAACCGATTTCGAGATGCCGCGTGATAGCAAGGGCACAAATCCCCAAAACATAGGTACTTTATATCTATAACTAATTGACTGGGATAAGTGAACATTGCCCAAAAGCAGCAACTTGAAGAGGAAGGGGAAAAGAGGGGCTTTTGGTATTGTACGGTAATGATTGGTGTCGGCCTTGTTTTATACCATAATTTACTTTATACCCCATCGATTTCAAATTACAGCTCTGGCAACAAAGCCGCAATTTGAGAGATAAGGGATATATATACCAATCTAACTTCAAGATGCGTATATCAACATCAAGGTATCGGCACAATAATAAATCAGGAAGGTGTCATGTCTGCACAACCAGTAGATATTCAGATTTTTGGGCGGTCATTACGTGTCAATTGTCCAACAGAGCAGGTTGAAGCGTTGCAAGCTGCTGCTGAGGAACTTGAAGAGCGTTTGCATAACCTTAAAGAACGCACCAGAGTCACTAACACTGAGCAACTGGTTTTTATTGTGGCACTGAATGTCTGTCACGAGTTGGCACAGGAGAAGATGAAAACCCGTGATTATGCTTACAATATGGAACAAAAAATAAAAATGCTCCAGCAATCCATTGAAAAGGCACTGTTAGAGCAAGGTAAAGTTACCTGATACTCCATCCATCAGCTGAATCTTATTGATAAATCAGGCAGTAGTCACTATAGATTAATATAAGCAGTTGCTTTCTTCGTTTAGTTCCATACAATAGGCTTCATAGCGTTGCTTAAAGCCTATTTAGGTGATTTAAGCAGCAAAAATTTCTCTGAGGTGTTCGTGAGCAGGGAAGTCCCCTGAGCCGATATTTCATCTCTATAGAATGTGGTGCTACGTTTCTTGTGAGCATGCTTGGCTAGCCAAGAAGCCTAATAGCAACGACGCTGCGTTCACCTTGAACCAAGGGTTCAAGGGTTACCACCTGTAACGGCATCTTGGAGAACCCCCGCTTTTTATCTGTTTTGTATCCTTTTCTGCGTTAATTAACAGGCAGGTATCATGCAATCAGATTCTTCTCTTACTCTGCGTCAATCCATTAGAAAAAAAATTCGGCAGCTACGTCAAAATCTATCCCCTGAACAACAATCGCAATTTGCCCAGCAAGCCATTAAACAGGCTATGATTCACCCTAAGATCCAGCAAGCTGATAAAATTGCCCTCTATCTCTCCTTTGACGGGGAATTAGATACACGTCCGCTGATTCAACAACTTTGGCAGCAAAACAAACAGGTCTATTTGCCAATATTGCATCCTTTCAACCGGAATCACCTGCTGTTTCTCCGTTATTGCGCTGATACGCCTCTTATTCATAACCGCTTTAATATCGAAGAGCCTCAGTTGGATGTCCGGCAGGTTTTACCCATCGCTGAACTTGATGTCATGTTTATTCCTCTGGTCGCTTTCGATTGCACAGGGCAACGCTTAGGGATGGGCGGTGGTTTCTACGACAGAACCCTCGCGAAATGGCAACAACAGAATTTTTATCCGATTGGATTAGCCCACAATTTTCAGTTAGTTGAGAATCTACCTAGCGAGAGTTGGGATATTCCTCTGCCAGAGATCATTACACCAGACAAAGTATGGCAATGGATATAAATGAAGACGCTATTCAGTGAGTAACAGGGGCTATTGTGCTTTCAATAACCCCTTATTTTTAATGCGTCTTGCCTTTCTTTTAACCAGCCATTATAGCCTTAGTAAAGCAAGCGAGAACGGATCGTGCCCGGTAAGGCTCTCAGTTTCTGCAAAACCAATTCAGCCTGAGCTGAATTCTGCGTCGTAATATCAATCACCACATAACCAATACCACTGTCAGTCCGCAGATATTGGGCATCAATATTGATTTCTTGTTCAGTGAATACTTGGTTAATACTGGTCAAGATACCGGGGCGGTTTTCATGGATATGCAGTAATCGGTTAGTATCCTTGGCATGAACAGGGAGCGAGACTTCAGGAAAATTAACCGCTGATAAGGTAGAACCATTGTCAGAATATTTGACCAGTTTCCCAGAAACTTCATAACCGATATTTTGCTGGGCTTCTTGTGTCGATCCCCCAATATGTGGTGTCAACAATACGTTATCAAACTGGCTTAATGGGGAGATAAAAGGATCATTATTTGTTGCGGGTTCATGAGGAAAAACATCAATCGCCGCACCAGAAAGATGCCCTGTTTCCAACGCGTTGCTGAGTGCATCAATATCGACCACTGTGCCGCGTGATGCATTGATCAAAATTGAACCTGGTTTCATCAATTCCAGTTCTGCTGCACCAATCATATTTTTGGTTGAGGCGGTTTCAGGAACATGCAGGCTCACGACATCACTCATATTCAGCAATTCAGACAAATGATGAACTTGCTGTGCATTACCTAAGGGCAATTTATTTTCAATATCATAGAAATAGACATTCAGGCCAATATTTTCAGCCAAAATGCCAAGCTGTGTACCAATATGCCCGTAACCAATAATGCCTAATTTTTTCCCGCGCGCTTCGTAGCAGCCTTTTGCCTGCTTATCCCATATCCCATTATGGGCTTTGGCATTCGCTTCAGGAATACGACGTAACAGCAACAGCAACTCACCCAATACCATTTCAGCGACCGAACGCGTATTGGAAAAAGGCGCATTAAATACCGGAATACCACGTTTTGCCGCGGCTTTCAGGTCAACCTGGTTAGTACCAATACAAAAACACCCAACAGCAACCAGCTTTTCCGCTGCGGCGAAAATCTCTTCGGTCAATTGGGTGCGGGAACGAATGCCGACAAATCGGGCATCACGGATCGCTGCTTTCAATTCTTCAGGTTCTAATGCCCCTTTGTGATATTCAATATTGCTGTACCCTGCCGCTTTTAGGCTATCTACTGCACTTTGGTGAACACCTTCCAGCAGCAGAAATTTAATTTTGTCCTTTTCTAAAGATACCTTAACCATTTGCCCGCCCTAGTTGTACTTACTTTCATAATGCATATCGACGCCACCAAAATAACAAAAAAAACGGTAACGGCAATACAATCGATTGCTTATATTACAGAATAAGCAACAGTAAATAAGTTGTTATGCAAAGTAAAATAATTCGTTACGGGGAATGATCAGCATTTTGAGGTTTTTTTAGACGAAAAAGTGATATATCTCACTAAATTTTCTATTTTGAATAAATATAAAAATATTTTTAGGGCAGGTTATTCTGCCCTCAATAAATGATTATTCAGTGAGCGTCTTAACGCCATCCGCAGTACCTACCAGTACCACATTAGCGCCTCGATTAGCAAAAAGCCCCACCGTTACCACGCCTGCTATCCCATTGATTTTATCTTCTAACGCAGTGGGATCGACAATCGAAAGATTGTGAACATCCAGAATATGGTTACCATTGTCTGTCACAACGTTTTCACGATAAACCGGTGTTCCGCCCAATTTCACCAGCTCACGAGCCACATAAGCCCGTGCCATTGGGATGACTTCAACTGGCAGAGGAAACTTGCCTAATACATCGACTTGCTTAGACGAATCAATAATACAGATAAATTTCTTCGCAACCGCCGCGATGATTTTTTCCCTGGTTAACGCTGCGCCGCCACCTTTGATCATCTGCATTTGACCATTAATTTCATCAGCACCATCAACATAAATATCCAACGTGTCGACGTCATTGCAGTCAAACACAGGGATACCGAGAGCTTTTAGTCTCTCAGTCGATGCGTCTGAACTCGATACGGCACCTTCAATTTTATCTTTGATGGTGCCTAACGCATCAATAAAATGCGCTGCGGTAGAACCTGTACCAACACCAACAATTGTGCCTGGTTTAACATATTCCAATGCTGCCCAACCTACTGCTTTTTTCAGTTCGTCCTGAGTCATATTGATCACAGCCTATAATCAGTTACAAGGAAAAATCTGACGGCTAGTATAAACAATATTGGCTCACCTCATGAAAAAATATGGCATAGTGCTGGTTAGGCCACATAATGGTTTTTATTGAGCTGTAACACAAAAAGTGCAAACACGGAGAATCTTATTTTCAATGAAACGTCCTGATTACCGGTCATTGCAAGCATTAGATGCAGTGATCAAAGAGCGTGGTTTCGAGCGGGCAGCGCAAAAACTTTGTATTACTCAATCAGCGGTATCTCAGAGAATCAAGCAATTAGAAAATATGTTTGGTCAGCCACTATTGGTACGCACTGTTCCTCCCCACCCTACAGAGCAAGGGCAAAAGCTGCTTGCGCTATTACATCAGGTGGAACTGCTGGAAGCACAATGGCTTGGTGATGAAAATAGCAATGAGATCCCGTTACTGCTTTCCCTTGCTGTTAATGCGGACAGCCTGGCGACGTGGCTTTTACCGGCTCTCCATCCTGTTTTATCCGATTTACCCATTCGGCTAAATATTCAGGTGGAAGATGAAACCCGAACTCAAGAGCGATTGCGGCGTGGTGAAGTTGTCGGGGCGATTAGTATTCAATCCCAACCTCTGCCAAGTTGTTTAGTTGATAAATTAGGTGCCTTGGATTACCTGTTTGTCGCCTCTCCAGAGTTTGCAAACCGTTTTTTCCCGAATGGCGTCACGCGTTCGGCATTACTGAAAGCCCCTGCGGTTGCATTCGACCATTTAGATGATATGCATCAAGCATTTTTACAACAGAACTTCGATTTATCACCGGGAAGTGTGCCCTGTCATATCGTGAATTCTTCCGAAGCATTTGTTCAACTGGCAAAACAAGGTTCGACTTGTTGCATGATCCCACATTTGCAAATCAACAAGGAACTAAAAGCTGGTGAATTAATCGATCTAACACCAGGTCTATGCCAACGCCGTATGCTTTATTGGCATCGTTTTGCGCCTGAAAGTGGAACGATGAGAAAAGTTACTGACGCCCTGCTAAAACGAGGACGCCAGATGTTACGTCAGGAAGATGAAATTCATTAACGCTGTAATTCAAAAACAGCATCGACGTGATCTAAAAACTCAATACTCTGTGGTTCGTAAGTTTCACTGGCAGAGCCAGAAGCGGGTGCTGCCAACAGATCTGTCTGATATTTCAGACGGTTCATTGGGATAGGCACTGCTTCAGGCGCACGGTAACTAATGCTATATACAGGGCCTAACTTACTGTTGAACCCTTTTGCCAATGTAGTTGCCTGTTGAATAGCATTCTCGATGGCTTTTTGTCTGGCTTCATCACGATAACGTTGCGGATTGCTGACACCAAACTGAACCGAGTTAATTTCATTCAATCCTGCTTTCAGGGCACCATCCAATAAGACATTCAGTTGCTCCAGCTTGTGAACTTTCACTTCAACTGAACGCGACGCCCGATAACCTGTAATACTCGATTTTCCACTCTTTTGATCATATTGATATTCTGGTTGGGTACGCAAGTTAGCCGCATCAATGTCTTTCTTTTCGATGCCACTGTTTTTCAGAAAATCAAAATATTTCGCAACACGTTCATCGACTTTTTTCTTTGCTTCTGCTGCACTTTTTTGCGTTTCACTCACATGGATTACCAAAGTAGCCATATCTGGCGTCGCTTTAACTATCGCGTTACCAGAGGTGGAAATATGTGGAATAGAGAGTGAGTCAGCGGCAGAAGCTGCCATGAAAGACAGGCTTCCTAAAGCCATCATTGCAGCCAATACCAGTGATTTACGTTTCACAAGGCCTCCTAAAGTTACATGAGTAAGGTGCTTTCAGAAACATTAGCACACTATCTATAGAGAAGTAATCTATGGAGAAATATTATAATTAATAAAAAATCTATATCCTTGCTGAATTAAGTTCCAGGCGATATACCACATCACACAGCCAACGAAGATATTGATGATCCGTTGTGCTCTGGGCCGATTAAGCACAGGTGCAAACCACGCAGACAAGAATGACAAGGCAAAAAACCAGCTGATCGAAGCCATTACCGCTCCGGTGGTAAACCACGGCCGAAGCTCGGCTGACAATTGTCCCAGCAAAGCACTGCCACCAAATATCCCCGCGATGATGAGCAAAGAATCACTGGTGGAGCATAATGTTGCGCTCATTAAATGGAACTGCTTCCTGCTCCCTTGCTGCATAACAAATACATTTTGTGGCCCAAGTGGAAGGATCATTGCAGCACTAAGAAAAAACCCCTGAATAAATGTTGAGAACATGCAAAGATTCCTAATAATTATTCAATTAGTTGCGATATCAATGCATATTAAACAAGATAATGCATTAGTAAAAATGAATGATTCTAATACATCATTAGGAAAAGTGATGTGGGAAATGCCCACATCACGATATCTTGATTATTCGTCTACCTTCTTCTGTAAGGCACTATTTTGCTGATGCAGATAAACATCCATTTGCGGGAAAGGAATGCCGATATTGTGTTTATCTAAGGCACGCTTAAAGTTTTCCATCAAATCCCAATAGACATTCCAGGCATCACCATTGGTGGTCCACACACGTACAACAAAGTTCAATGACGAAGGCGCCATTTCATGCAGGCGGATGGTGACACCTTTTTCATGTTGGATGCGTTTATCTTCTTGAATCACATCACCCAATACTCTTTTGACTTCATCAATATCTGCATCATATGCAACCCCCACCATAATCTGGGTACGACGGTCAGGTTCACGGGTGGTATTAATAATATTGTCTGCAATAATTTTACCGTTGGGGATCACAACGATACGGCCATCTGCCGTGCGCAGTGTTGTCGAGAAAATCTGTACTTGCATGACAGTTCCCTCCACCGCACCAATGCTAACATATTCGCCAGTACGAAGCGGGCGAAAAACTACCAACAAAACACCGGCAGCAAAATTAGACAGTGAACCTTGTAAGGCCAGACCTACCGCCAAACCTGCGGCACCGATAACTGCAATCACGGATGCAGTCTGAATACCTAATTTCCCAAGAACAGCAATAATCGTAAATGCTATGATGGCGTAACGAATAATCGCGGAGAGGAAATCAGAAATGGTGGTATCAATGCCACGCAGTGACATAACACGCTTAACTGCTTTATTAACCAACTTGGCAACAAATAAACCAACGATAAGAATCAAAATGGCAGATACAATGTTTACCGCATACTGGATCAGTAGATCCTGATTGTTGGTAAACCAGTTTGCCGCTTTATCAATCTCATGTGACAGATTGATCTTTTCCATACAAAGCCCACCGTTATTGTTGGAACCTATCGCCATTCAGTGCCGTTATGCACAACGAACGCCACTAGCAGGTGTAGGCTCCTGTTCAAAAAAAGCTACTATCACAACACAAGAATGTAATGGAATATAGATTATGGCAGAAAGCCTTTATTGCTTGAACACGAATACTTACATTTTATTTTTTTGCAAAATGAATTCTCTGTAATCAGCTAGCATACCGATAAAATCGTCTGTCCCACAAAAAGCCAGACTCTCGTCATCGTAGTAACTCATTCCTTCTTCTATAACCTCTGTATCAAATTGAAGTTGATTAGCCCTGATCATGATCTCATCTTCACTCATCAATAGCGTATATTCATGACCAGCCAACTGCCACTGGCGTTCACTCCCTTTAATCTCTTGCAAAGCCACAATGATTTTATCCAATACCCGCAAATCGCCTTTCACTTCTTCATTCAACCAATGACCGATGACTTCATGATCCATTGAAAAAGATGTTGTTACCTGGCCGGTAATATCCTGCATAAATTCATATTCCATCATATACCCCCTCACCTACTATTTTTACAGATGCCAAATAATTTCATTGGGATTTTATACCAATCTAACTTCAAGATGTGTGTGATTTCTCTCCCCGCGAAGCTGGGAAAAATCAGGTTTCATATCGTGTTGTAAATTGCAACTTGAAGCTTAATGTGTATAAGCAGTTCTGCGGCCTCCACCTCTGAAGCAGTCCACAAACTGAAATAAAAACTACTACGAAATTGTTATAAAACGGTAGGCAGAAAAACAAAAAAAGGGGAAGCATTTGCCTCCCCATGCATTGCAATATACGTTTTTATACTGCGGTTTGGAAGATCACATCTTCCGCTTTTTCTGTGTATTGATTCAATTGATCAAAATTGAGGTAGCGATAAGTATCGGCTGCGGTTTCATCGACTTTATCTATGAACTGCAAATACTCTTCTGGCGTTGGCAAACGCCCCAACAGTGAAGCTACAGCCGCCAACTCCGCTGAAGCAAGGTAAACATTTGCACCGGAACCCAGGCGGTTAGGGAAGTTACGGGTAGAAGTGGATACCACTGTTGCCCCATCCGCCACCCGCGCCTGATTCCCCATGCACAATGAACAACCCGGGATCTCAATACGCGCCCCGCTCTTGCCGAAAATGCTGTAATAACCTTCTTCCGTCAATTGGGCGGCGTCCATCTTAGTCGGAGGAGCAACCCATAAGCGAGTCGGTAACTGACCTTTATGCTGATCCAGCAATTTACCCGCCGCACGGAAATGACCAATATTAGTCATGCAAGAACCAATGAAAACTTCGTCAATTTTGCTGTTAGCCACTTCAGATAACAGACGTGCATCATCAGGATCATTAGGTGCGCATAAAATAGGCTCTTTAATGTCTGCCAGATCGATCTCAATCACGGCTGCATATTCAGCATCTGCGTCCGCTGCCAACAATTGCGGATCTTTCAGCCAGTTTTCCATGCCAATAATACGGCGTTCCAATGTCCGGCGATCACCATAACCTTCCGCAATCATCCATTTCAGCAAGACGACGTTAGACTGCAAGTATTCAATGATTGGCGCCTTATCCAGCTTGATGGTACATCCTGCCGCAGAACGTTCCGCAGAGGCATCAGCCAACTCAAATGCCTGCTCGACTTTGAGCTCAGGCAAACCTTCAATTTCAAGAATACGGCCAGAGAAGATGTTTTTCTTGCCTTTCTTCTCAACAGTCAGCAAACCTTGTTGAATTGCATAATAAGGAATGGCATGAACCAGATCACGCAAGGTTATTCCTGGTTGCATTTTCCCTTTAAAACGAACCAGTACGGATTCTGGCATATCCAACGGCATGACACCCGTAGCCGCAGCAAATGCCACCAGACCTGAACCAGCCGGGAAAGAAATGCCAATGGGGAAACGGGTATGGGAATCTCCGCCTGTACCTACCGTATCTGGCAATAACATACGGTTCAACCATGAGTGAATAATGCCATCTCCCGGACGCAACGATACGCCACCACGGTTCATAATGAAATCAGGCAAAGTATGGTGCGTCGTCACATCAACCGGTTTTGGATAGGCGGCAGTATGACAGAATGATTGCATGACCAGATCCGCAGAGAAACCCAGGCAGGCCAAATCTTTCAATTCATCCCGCGTCATTGGCCCTGTCGTATCCTGGGAACCGACAGAAGTCATCTTAGGTTCACAATATTCTCCTGGGCGAATGCCACTTTTACCGCAGGCACGGCCTACCATTTTCTGTGCCAATGAGAAGCCTCGATCACTTTTCGCAACCGCTTTTGCCTGACGGAATACGTCACTGTGTGGTAAACCCAATGATTCACGCGCCTTGCCAGTCAAACCACGACCGATAATCAATGGAATACGGCCACCGGCACGTACTTCATCAATCAATACATCGGTTTTCAGGGTAAAAGTAGCCAATAACTCATTGGTTTCGTGATGGCGGATTTCACCTTTATAGGGATAGATATCAATCACATCTCCCATATTTAGCTTGGCAACATCCACTTCAATGGGCAACGCCCCCGCATCTTCCATGGTGTTAAAGAAAATGGGGGCAATTTTTCCACCCAAGACCACACCTGCACCACGTTTATTAGGGACAAACGGAATATCCTCTCCCATAAACCACAATACGGAGTTCGTTGCCGATTTACGGGAAGATCCCGTACCAACAACATCGCCAACGTAGGCCAATGGATAACCTTTCTTGCTCAGGGCTTCGATTTGCTTAATCGGGCCTACAACACCAGCTTGATCAGGCTCAATACCTTCACGGGCATTTTTGAGCATTGCCAATGCATGTAGAGGGATATCAGGACGTGACCACGCATCTGGGGCAGGAGAAAGATCATCGGTGTTGGTTTCACCGGTAACCTTAAAGACGGTAACAGTGATTTTTTCTGCTAATTCAGGACGCCCAAGGAACCATTCTGCATCAGCCCACGACTGCATGATTTGTTTGGCATGGACATTACCTGCTTTGGCTTTGTCTTCCACATCATAAAAACTGTCGAACATCAGCAAAGTATGAGAAAGTGCTTTCGCCGCAATTGGAGCCAGCTTTTCATCATCCAGGGCATCAATTAAAGCGTGGATATTATACCCACCCTGCATGGTTCCCAATAATTCAATGGCTTTTTCCTGTGTCACCAAAGGAGAAGTCGTTTCTCCCTTAGCTACGGCAGCAAGGAAACCGGCTTTAACATAAGCAGCTTCATCTACACCAGGGGGGACACGATTGGTCAGTAGATCTAGTAGGAAATCTTCTTCACCTTTAGGTGGATTCTTCAGTAATTCAACCAGCGCTGCTGCTTGAGCTGCGTCTAACGGCTTAGGGACGATGCCTTGAGCTGCACGCTCGGCTACGTGCTTGCGGTATTCTTCTAGCACGACTTTCTCCTCGCTCTCATTGTCATTTTATATACCCGGCTGTCAGCACCCGCTAACGATCATTGAAAATGATCATCTAAAAACAATTACTAAGGGTGCAAGGTCAGAGGATTTTGCTCGCATAACATCAGAATTATGCTCAGCTTCGGGTGTTTAGCATACCAAAGTTTGAATAGCATGTTAATTCATTCACATAAAATCAACATTGAACCAATAACAAAATTCTGGATAAATGAGTCTGGAGGGTGTATTCAATGGAACGTGGTACAAAAATCTTTCAATATCACTAAAAAGGATATCATCATGCCCAATAGCGAAGAACATAACGCGATATCAGCAGCAAGTCATTATCCTACAAGCCTTATAGCGGAAAAATTCTACCCTGAATATCAAGCTAAAATTAAGGAGGTCAATAAACATGATATGCTATCTGAACTTGACGCACTCCAGGAGAATGAATCCAGATGGTTTTATAGACCTATAATGGGAGTGTTTAACAATAGACATATTACATTCATTAGTACATGTAATTCCATAAGAAACACTTTTGATTCTAGATATGTTACCGGTGGTATACACGGCTATCGTCATTTTATCTGTTCATGTTCAGTTACAGGTAAGGTCGTTGGGATCATCATACTTAATCCCGCCAGACCTAATGTATCTGATAATGAAGTTGACCAAATCGCATTTATAGTCACCTATCCTAACGGTTATGGCTATGGTGGCCTGCTGATTCAGCATGTAGTCAATATATCTCTCGGATTAGGCCATAAAGGTATATTAGAAGTTAGAGCAGAGCCTGATGCCGAAATTTTTTACCAAAAATTAGGTTTTGAATATATGAATAACAGTAACTTTTTAGGTTTAAAACAGATGAAGTTAAATCCTGATGCTAGTGATAAGTGGCGTAAAATTAATGGAAAATATCAAATCAAAAGAACTCCTCGTCCACATAGTACAAATTGGCAATGCCATTTACTGTAGATTCAATTTATCATCTTTCGGTTATTAGAAAATAAGTCGTAGGAAACCATTATCGTCTGAGGAAATACCTTTAATATGCCAGATCCATTACAAATAAAAACGGCTTTCATATTAGGAAAGCCGTTTAAAATTTCTATTTAACCCACTACAAAGTTTAAAGAATTATTTCTTTTTCTTTGCTTTAGGGTTTGGCAAGTCAGTGATGCTGCCTTCGTAAATTTCCGCAGCCATACCAATTGATTCGTACAGCGTTGGGTGAGCGTGGATAGTCAGCGCGATATCTTCTGCATCACAACCCATTTCGATAGCCAAACCGATTTCACCCAGCAGTTCACCGCCGTTAGTACCAACAATAGCACCACCGATAATGCGGTTAGTTTCTTTATCGAAAATCAGCTTGGTCATACCATCTGAACAGTCAGATGCAATTGCACGACCAGATGCTGCCCATGGGAAAGTCGCGGTTTCGTAGCTGATGCCTTTTTCTTTTGCTTCTTTCTCTGTCAGGCCAACCCATGCCACTTCTGGCTCAGTGTAAGCAATGGATGGAATAACTTTTGGATCGAAGTAATGTTTCTTACCAGAAATAACTTCAGCAGCAACGTGGCCTTCGTGGACACCTTTGTGCGCCAGCATTGGCTGACCAACGATATCACCGATAGCAAAGATATGAGGCACGTTAGTACGCATTTGTTTATCCACACGGATAAAGCCACGATCATCAACTTCAACGCCCGCTTTGCCAGCATCGATCAATTTACCGTTTGGTACACGGCCGATGGCAACCAGAACCGCATCATAACGCTGTGGCTCTGCCGGTGCTTTCTTACCTTCCATTGTTACGTAGATGCCATCTTCTTTCGCTTCTACTGCGGTCACTTTCGTTTCCAGCATCAAGTTGAACTTCTTGCTGATGCGTTTAGTGAACACTTTAACAACGTCTTTATCCGCCGCAGGGATCACCTGGTCGAACATTTCTACCACATCGATCTGAGAACCCAGCGCGTGGTAAACAGTACCCATTTCCAGACCGATAATACCACCGCCCATCACTAACAGGCGTCCTGGAACGGTTTTCAGTTCCAGTGCATCGGTAGAATCCCATACACGAGGATCATCATGTGGAATGAATGGTAGCTGAATTGGGCGTGAACCCGCTGCGATAATGGCATTCTCAAAATTAATTGTTGTTGCGCCGTTTTCGCCTTCTACCACCAGAGTGTTAGCGCCGGTGAATTTACCAACACCGTTAACAACGTTAACTTTACGGCCCTTAGCCATGCCGCCCAGACCACCTGTCAACTGAGAAATAACTTTTTCTTTCCAGAGACGGATCTTATCGATATCAGTTTGCGGTTCACCAAACACGATACCATGCTGTGCCAGTGCTTTTGCTTCTTCAATCACTTTGGCAACATGCAGCAGAGCTTTGGATGGGATACAACCAACATTCAGGCAAACACCACCCAAAGTAGAGTAACGTTCAACCAGAACAGTATCCAATCCTAAGTCCGCACAACGGAAAGCAGCAGAATACCCTGCTGGGCCTGCTCCAAGCACCACTACCTGGGCTTTAATTTCAGTACTCATCATGACCTCTTAATTGTTTGTCCGGCGGGTCAGACGAAAAAAAACCATATTCCACCGGGACGTACACACCGCGAGCAGTTTACAGAATTGTAAATAACCTGAAAAGCGCGTTAACGTGACAGAAATCCCAACCTGCCAGATGCAAGACGAAAAACTCTGTCACGGTAGTAATCATCAGGCCAGTATATTTACTGGCCTTTGCATTACATCACCAAACGGCGGATGTCGCTCATCAATTGATTAATATAAGTGATGAAACGTGCACCATCTGCCCCGTCGATCACACGGTGGTCGAAAGACAGAGACATAGGCAGAATCAGGCGCGGAACGAATTCTTTACCATTCCAGACTGGTTTCATGGAAGAACGAGACAGCCCCATGATTGCCACTTCTGGCGCATTCACAATTGGTGCAAAACCGGTAGTACCGATACCACCCAAGCTGGAAATGGTGAAGCAACCACCCTGCATGTCGGAAGCGGTCAGTTTACCAGCACGT
Source organism: Xenorhabdus griffiniae (assembly GCF_037265215.1). Classification (NCBI taxonomy): domain Bacteria; kingdom Pseudomonadati; phylum Pseudomonadota; class Gammaproteobacteria; order Enterobacterales; family Morganellaceae; genus Xenorhabdus; species Xenorhabdus griffiniae. Next base: position 3,553,743 of record NZ_CP147737.1, read on the forward strand.
GCTTTCTTGGAAACTTCAGCCAGTTCTCTGGACAGTTCCATGATGCCTTTCTTGTTGACGTCCTTGAATACAGGAACAACCAGGCCGTTAGGTGTGTCAACCGCGATACCGATGTTGACATATTTTTTCAGGATCAGCTTCTGGCCATCTTCAGAAATGGAGCTGTTAAAGCGAGGCATTGCTTCCAGCGCCTTCGCAGCAGCTTTCATGACGAACACCAGCGGAGTGATTTTCACGCCCAGCTGTTTCTTCTCAGCTTCTTTGTTCTGTTGCTTACGGAACTCTTCAACTTCAGTGATATCCGCTTCATCGAACAGGTTAACGTGAGGGATCATAACCCAGTTACGGCTGAGGTTAGCACCAGAAATTTTCTGGATGCGGCTCATTTCAACTTCTTCGATTTCACCGAATTTGCTGAAATCAACTTTTGGCCAAGGCAACATACCTGGCAGACCGCCACCCGCAGCAGCTGGCGCTGCTTCTGCACGTTTAATCGCCTCTTTCACATAAGCCTGAACGTCTTCGCGCAGGATGCGACCCTTACGGCCAGTTCCTTTTACTTTAGCCAGATTTACGCCAAATTCACGAGCCAGACGACGAATCACTGGAGTCGCGTGAACGTAAGCGTCATTTTCGGCAAACTCATTTTTGCTTTCTGCTGGTTTGCTTGCTGCTGGCGCTGGTGCTGCTTTCGCAGGTTCAGCCGCAGGAGCCGGAGCCGCTACTGGCGCAGGGGCTGCACCCGCAACTTCAAATACCATGATCAGAGAACCGGTTTTAACTTTATCGCCAGTAGCGATTTTGATCTCTTTCACTGTACCCGCGAATGGTGCAGGAACTTCCATTGACGCCTTGTCACCTTCAACTGTGATCAGTGACTGCTCTTCAGCAATGGTATCGCCCACTTTTACCATGATTTCGGTTACTTCAACTTCGTCACCACCGATATCAGGTACGTTCACTTCTTTTGCTGCAGAAGCCACAGGCGCTGCTGCTGGAGCCGCTACCGGTGCGGGCGCTGCGCCAGAACCTGCCACTTCAAATACCATGATCAGAGAACCGGTTTTAACTTTATCGCCAGTAGCGATTTTGATCTCTTTCACCGTACCTGCGAATGGTGCAGGAACTTCCATTGACGCCTTGTCACCTTCAACCGTGATCAGTGATTGCTCTTCAGTAACCGTATCACCTACTTTTACCATGATTTCGGTCACTTCAACTTCGTCACCACCGATATCTGGCACATTCACTTCTTTACTTTCTACTGCTGCTGGTGCGGCCGCGACTGGCTGTGCAGGTGCAGCTTCTGCTGCACCATTTGCGGATTCAAAAACCATAATCAGTTTGCCAGTTTCAACTTTATCGCCAACCGCAACTTTGATTTCTTTAACTACACCCGCCTGTGGAGAAGGGACTTCCATAGACGCTTTGTCACCTTCAACCGTGATCAGTGACTGTTCTGCTTCTACTGTGTCACCAACTTTCACCAGAATCTCGGTAACTTCAACTTCATCTGCACCAATATCAGGTACGTTAATTTCGATAGACATTAATCTTTACCTCTTATGCCAGACGTGGGTTAACTTTTTCTGGGTTGATGTTGTATTTCTTGATAGCTTCTTCAACAACTTTCACATCAACTTCGCCACGTTTAGCCAGTTCACCCAGAGCTGCAACAACCACATAAGAAGCATCAACTTCAAAGTGATGACGCAGGTTTTCACGGCTGTCAGAACGACCAAAACCGTCAGTACCCAATACACGATAGTCGCTTGCAGGAACGAAGTTACGTACTTGCTCTGCAAACAGTTTCATATAGTCAGTAGAAGCAACAGCCGGAGCATCGTTCATGATCTGAGCAATATAAGGAACACGAGGTTCTTCTGATGGGTGCAGCATGTTCCAACGCTCACAATCCTGACCATCACGAGCCAGTTCAGTGAAGGAGGTTACGCTGTATACATCGGAACCGATGCCGTATTCAGCAGACAGGATCTTCGCTGCTTCACGAACGTGACGCAGGATAGAACCAGAGCCCAGCAACTGAACTTTACCTTTCGCACCGTCCAGGCTTTCCAGCTTGTAGATACCTTTACGGATGCCTTCTTCAGCACCTTCCGGCATGGCTGGCATGTGATAGTTTTCGTTCAGAGTGGTGATGTAGTAGTAGATGTTCTCTTGTTTCTCACCATACATACGCTCCAAACCATCTTGCATGATAACAGCAACTTCAAAAGCGAATGCTGGATCGTAAGAGATACAGTTAGGAATAGTCAGGGACTGAATATGGCTGTGACCATCTTCATGCTGCAAACCTTCCCCGTTCAGCGTTGTACGGCCAGAAGTACCACCAACCAGGAAGCCACGAGCTTGCTGGTCACCTGCCGCCCAGCACAGATCACCGATACGCTGGAATCCGAACATGGAATAGTAGATGTAGAATGGGATCATTGGCAGGTTGTTGGTGCTGTAAGAAGTTGCAGCAGCCAGCCAAGATGAAGCAGCACCCAGTTCGTTGATACCTTCTTGCAGGATCTGACCTTTTGCGTCTTCTTTATAGTATGCAACTTGCTCACGGTCTTGCGGAGTATACTGCTGACCATTAGGGCTGTAGATACCGATTTGACGGAACAGACCTTCCATACCGAAAGTACGTGCTTCGTCAGCAATAATTGGAACCAGACGATCTTTGATTGACTTGTTCTTCAGCATGACGTTCAGTGCACGAACGAAAGCGATAGTGGTAGAAATTTCTTTGGATTGTTCTTCCAGCAGCGAGCTGAATTCTTCCAGTGCTGGGATTTCCAATTTCTCGTCAAAGTTAACGCGACGGCTTGGTACATAACCACCCAGTGCGTTACGACGCTCATGCAGATATTTAGATTCTTCAGAATCTTTGTCGAAAGTGACGTATGGCAAGTTTTCGATCTGCTCATCAGCGACAGGCACATTGAAACGATCACGGAACTGACGAACGCCTTCCATGTTCATTTTCTTAACCTGGTGAGCAATGTTCTTACCTTCAGCGGTATCACCCATACCGTAACCTTTAATGGTCTGAGCCAAGATTACAGTTGGTTTGCCAGTGGTATCCTGTGCTTTTTTCAGTGCAGCGTAAACTTTCTTCGGATCGTGACCACCACGGTTCAAAGCCCAAATTTCGTCATCAGTCATATCTTTGACTAATGCAGCAGTTTCTGGGTAACGACCGAAGAAGTGTTCACGAACATAAGCGCCATCTTTAGACTTAAATGTCTGATAGTCACCGTCCAACGTTTCGTTCATCAGTTGAACCAGTTTACCGCTGGTATCTTTACGCAGCAGTTCGTCCCAACGCTCACCCCACAGGACTTTCAGTACCTGCCAGCCAGCGCCGTCGAAGATACCTTCCAGTTCGTTAACAATTTTGCCGTTACCGGTTACTGGGCCATCCAGACGCTGCAAGTTACAGTTGATGATAAATACCAGGTTATCCAGTTTTTCACGAGTTGCGATAGTGATCGCACCTTTAGATTCTGGCTCATCCATTTCACCGTCGCCCAGGAAAGCGTAAACGGTTTGTTTAGAGGTATCTTTCAGACCACGATTTTCCAGATATTTAAGGAACTTAGCCTGATAAATAGCGGAAATTGGCCCCAGACCCATTGAAACAGTTGGGAACTGCCAGAAGTCAGGCATCAATTTTGGATGTGGGTAAGAAGACAAGCCATTACCGCCGATTTCTTGACGGAAATTGTTCATCTGCTCTTCAGTCAGACGGCCTTCAAGGAAGGCACGGGCGTAAACGCCTGGAGAAATGTGGCCCTGGAAGTATACCAAGTCACCACCATCGTTTTCGTTACGAGCACGGAAGAAGTGGTTAAAACAAACTTCATAAACAGTTGCGGAAGACTGGAATGAAGCCATGTGACCACCCAATTCCAGATCTTTTTTAGATGCACGCAGAACAGTCATCACCGCATTCCAGCGAATAGCAGAGCGGATTCGGCGCTCTAAATCCAGGTTGCCAGGGTAAGCAGGCTCATCCTCAACAGGAATAGTGTTGATGTAATCACGGCTTGCAGTACCTGCAGCAACGTTAACGCCACCTTTACGAGCTTCACTCAAAACCTGATCAATCAGGAACTGAGCGCGCTCAACACCTTCTTCACGGATGACCGATTCGATCGCCTGTAACCAATCGCGAGTTTCGATCGGATCCACGTCATTTTTCAAAATATCTGACATGGTGTATTCCTTATCTGTTATCTATTTCTAATGGTTATTGGAGCCTATCTTCTGGTCATACCTTTTGACGAAACTGCCTGTTATGACCGGAAGATAGGCCCTGCTATATATTGCCGCTAAAACTCTTGATAAAGAGTTGACAACTGTACAAACGCAGCAGTCAAGATCTGTACAGTTAAGTTAGAACCTACCCCATTCGGGAATGTGATTTGTCTACGACGCCCTAAGGGACAGGCTCTTATTCCTGATGTTGTTGGAGCCGCCTCAATGAACGCTCACGACGAGTACGCTCACGAGTCAGATCCAATAAAACTTCTTCAATAAAAGCCAAATGGCGATGAGAAGCCTCACGGGCTTTTTCCGGTTCTCTCGCCATGATAGAACGAAAAATTTCAGCTCTATGGTCACTAACCGCTGCCAACATCTCTTTACGGGTATAAATGACTTCAAAATTGCGCCTGATATTTTGTTCTAACATTGGGATCATACAGCGCAATAAATGCAGCAATACCACATTATGGGCAGCTTCCGTGACAACAAGTTGGTATTGCAAGACAGCATCAGATTCCGCATTCACATCACCACTTTGTTGCGCTTCTTGAATGGCAAGATGGCTTTGCTCAATGCGTTGGAAATCCTCATCAGTTCCTCTAAGCGCTGCATAATAAGCAGCAATCCCCTCTAACGCATGGCGTGCTTCAAGGAGATCGAACTGGGATTCTTGATTCTCTGCAATAAGTTGGGCAAGTGGGTCGCTGAAACTTTGCCACAGATTGTTCTGTACGAAAGTTCCGCCCCCTTGACGACGGAAAAGAAAGCCTTTGGCTTCCAATTTTTGAATGGCTTCGCGCAATGAAGGACGTGATACTTCAAACTGCTTTGCCAGCTCACGCTCAGGCAGCAGTTTTTCTCCCGGGCGTAGCGAGCCTTCGAGAATGAGCTGTTCAAGACGTTGCTCAATCACATCTGATAACTTTGGTTGGCGAATCTTGCTATAGGCCATATCTGCGGTAAGCCATTCAATAAGTAAATGTTGCTTTGGACTATGCCTTATTCAACTAAGCCTTACTGACTAAATCTTAGCCATTAAACCCTAGTTAGCAGGTCAAAGTCAATTGGTAATACCAATTTAGAATACAGGGTCTTAAAGTAACAAAGTATTCACTAGCTGTCTATAAAGACCTTGGGCTAAATCATAAAAATCTGCAAATTTTAACAAAAGATTTTAAATCTTATTAGAAAATTATAACCAAAGAGGATTGTGAGATGAGAATTATTAGGGAGATTTAACGTTTTTTAAACGTATATACCAAAAAGATAAAGGGCATACAGTTACTCAAACAGCCCTCTATCTTTCTTGTTTATCAAACTAAGGCTCCATAAATCGTCAATAGTGCGACAATAATTACGATAGTAAAGGTCGCTTTTTTCGCTAACGTTACAGCAGCGACAGGCGTTTCTATCGGGTCAAGATGGGGTTCTTTACTTAATGCGAATTGCGCTAATTGACTAACGACCTTGTATTGTGATGAGCGAAAATCAGTGAGTGATGCAATCCAGGCTGGCAAAGCTTTCTCTCCATGTCCTAACAAAGCATAGGCAATACCAGCCAAACGTGCAGGAAGCCAATCCAGCCAATGCAGTATGCCGTCAACACCAGATTGTGCTCTCTGCACCGCCGTCGCGTGCTGGGCCAACCAACGTTGATAAGCTCTGAGGCAACCATATCCCATCAAAACCGCCGGACCAAATTTACCCAATACAGCCAGCCAAAAAATAGGGGCAAGATAATAACGGAAATTTATCCAAATCAATGAATTTTGTATCTCACGTAATCGCTCTTCTTTTGTGGTGTCAGGTAATGTGCCCTGAATCATCGTCAGACGAGCAAGATACTTTTTCTGCTGTCCAACATCATCCTGACGCACTGCCTGGAGATATCCACGGTAATCATGCCGCAATCTGCCTGCACCAATACATAACAGACTAATTATGATACCCAGCACAATCGCGAGAATACCAAAAACAACAGAGCTAGAAATATCAATCAACTTCCATGTCAATAAAGCGACCAGAAAGGTCATTCCCAAGCTACCCCATAGTGAATGTGACTTGAGTCTGGCAAAAGCTGGGGCTAAATAGCGTTCCAGTTGCCAGTGATCCCTCATCTTAAAAACACGTTCCCATGCCAGTATTAACAATAGAATAAAGAGAGTCATCCAACTCGCTCCTTCAATAATTGACGGTAATGTTCCCAATAAAAATAAGGCCCAGGATCAGTTTTCCTTCCCGGCGCGATATCGCTGTGTCCTGTAATATTGTCACGAATATCAGGATATTGGCTAATAAGCAGCTCAGTAACTTCCACTAATTGAGTGTACTGAATTTCAGTAAACTCCTCATAATCTGTGCCTTCCAGTTCAATGCCTATCGAAAAATCATTACATTTCTCACGGTCACAGTAGCAGGAAACGCCAGCATGCCAAGCTCTTTTATTGAAAGGAACATATTGTACAATCTCACCATCACGCCGGATTAAGCAGTGGGCAGAAACACGTAAATGCTTAATTTCATCAAAAAAAGGATCAGCTTTAGGATCTAAAGTTCCCATAAATAATTGATCAATATAAGGGCCACCAAACTTGCCAGGAGGTAAACTGATGTTATGAATAACCAATAATGCTGGTGTTTCTCCTTCTGGGCGCAGATCACAGTGCGGGGAAACAACCTTTCTCGCACCATCAATCCACCCTTCATGCAGCTTCATTCTTTTACCTCCCCCTTAATATTTAATATCACTTTGCCAAAATCACCATTCCAATCTGGCCAATATCAATCAGCTTCATTAAACGTAATACTCTGGCTTAAAGTGTAACCAGTTAGCATGTTAGCACCTTTAATCGGCCAATATATCAGGTGATTTCTTACTTTACGGACAGACTCGAAAAATTTGTGCAAAAAAATGTAACATAAAATTATTTTTTCGAGCCAGCTTCATGATTTTTATTAACCATATTTTATTTTTCTCTTTTTTCTCCATGATTATTGGCGCCGATACCCAACAGATTGCAACTTAAAGTTTAATGCGTATATAAGGAGAAAAAATGAAACAACAAGGATTTACATTAATTGAAGTGATGGTTGTTATGGCTATCGTGTCTATTCTTGGCGCAATTGCCATTCCCAGCTATCAGGGATATATCCAAAAAGCCGCATTAACCGATATGCTACAAGCTATTGTGCCTTATAAATCTGGTGTGGAACTGTGTCGCTTCGAAGCTGAAAATTACAAAGATTGCCACTCTGGTCATCCCTCCATTCCATCAGGCCACAATAGCCGCTATATCAGCACCATATCAGTAAAAGAGGGAGAGATAACAATAGTGGGCCAGCAAAACCTGAATGGACTCCATGCCACATTAAAACCTATTCAAGATACAAAGACTGGTTTCGTTCAATGGAAAGCGATTTGTGAATCTGAAAATGAATCGTTAAAACTAAAATGCCAGGAAACCTTGAAATTTTAACTTCCCACTTTCATTCCTGACAAGATTTAAATTGAAGAGAAAACAATTAAGTCACGCCAATAAATAGGTTTTCATAATACTGAGAGTATCAGATGTTGGAGTTCCTTACCCCGCGCGGAGCGCGGGGTAAGGAATACTCCTATCATTTTGAAACGCTATTTATTAAAGGAATAAAGATAATGACAAATAAGGATTACTGCTTAATGGAAAAAGAAATAAAAGAACTGTGTCAACGATATCAGGCCATTATCATAAAAAAAGATATCCATACAATCACAATTGCCTGTAGTAAATCACCTAATGAGGATTTCACTGCCGCACTAAGATTTATTTCAGGCTTAATCGTTAATGTCGATATTTGGCCACAAGCAAAAATAGAATCGATGTTGACAGAAGAAAATTCATTAATATCAGCAAAAAATTACTGCTCAGAAAATGATGAAGAGGAACCATACCGTATAGATCGCCTTGATAGCAGTTATGTTCATTATCATGATGCAAGACAAACCAATAATTTCCATGATGATGAAATAGGCACACCAGTTATCCAATTAATTAACCAGACGATATTAACTTCAATACAAAAAAGAGCTTCAGATATTCACTTTGAGCCATCTCAGCGTGGCTATCAAATACGTATTCGAGTTGATGGTACATTGCATACCATGCAAGCGCCACCCTCTCAAATGAATGCGAGTATTCCTGCTCGTTTAAAAATCATGGCAAAACTCAATATCGCTGAAAAACGCCAGCCACAAGATGGGCAATTTGACTGGAGTGACAACAAAAACAGTTATGCAATTCGTATATCAACACTACCCACATTATATGGGGAAAAAATAGTCCTGCGTATTTTAAATACCATCCATCAGCTATCTCTGGAACAATTGGGATTGCCTGAACCACAATTACAACTTTTAAAACAGAAACTCCATTTACCACAAGGGATGATTTTAGTCACTGGACCGACCGGCAGCGGGAAGACTGTCACACTGTATAGCTGCCTGCAATATTTAAACCAGGCTCAAAAGAATATCTGTAGTGTTGAAGATCCTGTCGAAATTCCTTTAAATGGCATCAACCAAACGCCTGTTAATAACAAGATTGGTCTCGATTTTGCCAAAGTCCTCAGAGCATTATTACGACAAGATCCCGATATCATTATGGTTGGTGAGATCCGTGACAATGAAACCGCTGAAATATCAATGAAAGCAGCTCAAACAGGCCACTTGGTTTTATCAACTCTGCATACCAATTCCACTATTGATACGTTATCTCGCCTGCATAATTTGGGAATTTCTGGCTATACCACCGCCTCATGTGTGAAATTGATTATTGCACAGCGACTGGTTCGTAAGCTTTGTCCCCATTGCCGACAACAAGACAGTATACCTACAGTGATCCCTAATATTACTGGTTCAACATCTATAAAAAAATGGAATGCGGTCGGTTGTGATCACTGTTTTTCTGGCTATTACGGCAGAACAGCCATATATGAATTTCTCGAAATCAAACCTGAACTCCAGCAAGCCTTGTCTGAGTGTTCTAATGCCAGCCTCTCACATTTACTTGCCTCACAACAAAATGTAACACTTTTTTCAGCAGGACTGGCATTAGCAGAAACAGGAATAACCACGCTTGAAGAAATTTATCAGATTACAGGCCATGAGACAGTATGAAAATAGAATATATTTACCAATGGCAGGCAATTAACAAGCACGGAAAAGCCATGACAGGGGAGAGTATTGGGCACAGTAAAAAAAGTGTATTTCAATACCTAAGCCATCTTGATCTTCAACCCTATTCCATTGAGTGTAAAAAAATTATTTATTACAGCAAAAAAGAAATTGCCTATCGCCTGCATTTTATTCACCAGCTAAGCACATTACTGACTTCGGGCATCCCTTTACTCAAGGGACTGACTATTTTACGTCAAGAGTGCAAATATGCTCTCTGGCGATGCGTATTGGCAGATATAATTCAGAAAATTCGTCAAGGAGAGGCATTCTCCACAACACTTAAACACTATCCGAAGTTATTTTCTCCCTTGTTTTGCCAACTTATCGCAGTCGGAGAACAAACCGGCCAGCTTGAAAACTGCTGCCAATTAATCATTGATCGATTGGAACAACAGAATAGGTTAAGGAAGAAAATTCAAAAAGCTTATCACTATCCCTTGATAGTCGCTTTTGTGAGCTTTTTGGTTATTATTCTGATGTTGATTTTTGTTCTGCCAGAATTTCGGCAAGTCTATTCTTCGCTAAATGCTACCCTACCCTTGTTAACCCAATGGGTTCTATCCGGTTCTGATTTATTGATCCACCATGGCGTACCAATACTATTAGTAATATTTATATTATTAACCAGTTATCTATGGCTACGTCACCGTTTTCCCATTTTTAAAGCAAAAGAAAAAATGCTCTTTCTGAGGCTCCCTATTTTCAGACAACTCATAATTTATCAACAGACTAATCAAATATTTCATATTCTGTTTATGACACAGAAAGCAGGGTTAACTCTAATGACAGGGCTTGAATGTGCTCTCAGTGCAACCCAGCATCCTGTTTTTATCGCTGGTGTGAAAAACTTGCACAGACAAATTCAACAAGGCACTCCCATGAGTAACGCATTAAAGCAAACAGCCTATTTCCCTGCGTTATGCCAACAATTTGTCATGATAGGCGAAGAATCTGGAGAATTAGAATTATTTCTATTCAATCTCGCAGAGTGGTATCAAGAAAAATCAATCAACCTTGCTGATAGTTTGGTTCAATCATTAGAACCTTTGTTAATGTTAATAATGGCCTTAATTGTCGGTTTATTATTACTGGCTATGTATCTGCCTATTTTTCAATTAGGTGCAATATTAACTTAACAAGGTTTTTACATGTTTCGTTATCTTTTTCCAAAGCTGCAAAAGCAGGAGTTGTACGCGTTTGTTTATAGCCCATTAGCTTCCCTTGAGTTACAATTTGATTATGCTATCAGAGATATTTAAAGGGATAGAATGACTTATATTGTTGCACTTACGGGTGGAATTGGTAGCGGTAAAACGACTATCTCTAATGTATTTTCATCCCTTGGTGTCCCGCTTGTTGATGCAGATATTATCGCCAGAGAAGTTGTCGCTCCTGGCACTCCCGCACTACAAGCCATTATAGCGCACTTTGGGGTCGATATATTATTGCCCAATGGCAGCCTTAATCGCGCAATGTTGCGCCAAAAAATTTTTGCTGCCCCAGAAGAGAAACTGTGGCTCAATGCACTTTTACATCCACTAATCCAAACAGAAACACAGCGGCAATTAAACCAAGTGACAGCCCCGTATGTCATCTGGGTCGTTCCTTTGCTCATTGAAAACAATTTAATGCATTTGGCAGATCGTGTTTTAGTTGTTGATATCCCAGTTGAAGTACAGATTACCCGAACCATGGCTCGTGATGGAATAAACCGTGAGCAAGTAGAAAATATTCTGGCTGCACAAGCCAGCCGTCAGGACAGACTGGAAAAAGCAGATGATGTCATCGTTAACCACAACAGTGAACAGGATATTACCTCTCGTGTGGCCGAACTACATCAACAGTATTTAAAACAAGCAAAATCAGTCAGACAGGAAAACCGTAATGAGTGATGCACCATCCACTATTATTTTTGAACATCCACTCAATGAAAAAATGCGTTCATGGTTGAGGATTGAGTCTTCACTGCAACAGTTGGAAAAACAACGTCATCTGAATTCTCAGGCGAGTAGCCTTTCGTTTTTCCGTACAATTGCTGAATTAATTGAGATCATGGAACGCGGTGAAGTCCGCTCTGAGTTATTGAAAGAGTTGGATCGCCAACAGGCGAAATTAAAACAATGGCTCGGCGCCCCGAATGCCGATACGGCTATGATCCATAGTTTGACAGAGCAACTTAAAGAACGCAGTATTGCCTTGAGCCAAGCGCCACGGCTTAATCAATTTATCAAAGAAGATCGTATTATCAGCATGGTACGTCAACGTCTCAACATCCCTGGAGGATGTTGTAGTTTTGACTTGCCAACATTGCACCTGTGGCTGCATTTACCACAATCTGTCAGGGATAAATCCGTCACAGCCTGGTTGGACAGCCTTCGTCCGTTACAGCAAGCCCTGGAAAGCATTCTGGAACTCATACGCCACTCCGCCGCTTTCACCCCCAAAATCAGCCATAACGGATTTTATCAGGGGAATGCCGATGAAGCCGATTTATTGAGATTAAAATTGGATGTGGTGCCAGATACATTGGTTTACCCACAAGTCTCCGGCTACAAGACACGTTTCGCCATCCGTTTTTTACCAATGGATAGTGAGCATGGTGTTGTACCTGCCCATTTGTCATTTGAATTGGCCTGCTGTTAACATGGGCCCAATAAATTTCGAGTTGCAGCACGACATTAAGGGGATAAATTCCCAATAGCATGACTCATTCTGTATTTATATCACTTTGCATTTATAAGTACGTAACTGAAACAATGTGAGTTAAGAAAAAAAGCTGCAATGTGAAAATGGAAGGTATGACCTTCAAATTAAGCGGGAGAAAGTATTATGTCTGAAGTATTGACTGTCGAATGCCCAACGTGTGGCAACACGGTAGTATGGGGCGAAATTAGCCCATATCGCCCATTTTGCAGTAAACGTTGCCAATTAATCGACTTGGGTGAATGGGCCAGTGAAGAAAAACGAATAGCAAGCCAAAGTGACAGTGCAGAAAATGATAGCTGGAGCGAACAGCCTGAACAATATACGCATTAAACTTCAAGTTGTAATTTACAACACGCTATGAAACCTGATTTCTCCCCCGCTTCGCGGGGAGAAATCACACGCATCTTGAAGTTAGGTTGGTATATTAGGTTGGTATATAAGTAATACCACGTAACGTTACGTTATCGCGGTGCCCGTTTTATTTAGCGCCGCTTATATTGAATGATTTAACTTACCCTAATTAATTAAAAATCCTTTAGCATGAGCCATTTCCGGTTAAAAAACCAACAATACTGCGGTTTGCTGGAGGAAATTCATCAGCAATTAATTCTGATTGTAAAACCCAACGGGAAGGTTGCCCTTCTTTACCAAACGGCTCATCTTCCCATTCATCAACCAGGAAAAAATCAAGGGTGATACTTCTATCAGGAAACTCGTGTTTGATGGTGTCAATTAATTCACAATGCGTTACTGTGATCCCAACTTCTTCCTTTAATTCTCTAACCAATGCTTGTTCAGATGTTTCCCCCTGTTCAAGTTTTCCTCCGGGAAACTCCCAAAAACCGCCCATATGTGAATCAGCCCTACGCTGAGTGATAAAAATTTCATCATTGCTATTTTTAATAATACCTGCTGCAATATGCAGATGTTTTTTTTCCATAATCGCTTTTCTTACCGTCTATTCTTCAACTTAAGTAACTCTCCATTGCAGGTTACATTAGAATGAGTTTAAGCCGCAAATTTGTATTTCATGCAAAGTGATATCGCTTTTTATTACCAATTACCTCTCTGGAAAAAACAAATCATGTGAAAACAAGCTGTAAACAGTGTCTGAAATTAACCTACAAATAGCTTGAAATGACTATTTTAAACATTAAGGAAGCACGGTTTATGCTAAATGATGTTCAATCATTGATTGAAGCACGGCAAATCGCCTATCAATTTTCTGGTGAAACAAGCCCCCTATTTTCTGGTATCGACATATTTTTAAACGCAGGACAACATGCATTAGTTGGGCGCAATGGTATTGGTAAATCCTGGTTGGCAGCAATACTGGCACAGCAGATCCTTCCCACAGAAGGTAGTGTAAAACACTTTTGTGAGGTAGGTTATTTATCACAAGGTTTAACACCTTTTTCCGGTAATGCCGCAGATCTGCTGGGATTAACCAAAATCATGAATGCCAATGAACGTGTCCTGGCAGGAGTTGGTGATGAAACAGATTTTGATGTTATGGAAGGAAACTGGGACTGGCAATTTCAAACTGAGTCTTTATTGGCAGAAGGTGAACTCAAACCAAGCGTATTAAATCAACCTTTTAGCTCCTTGAGCGGAGGAGAACAAACACGGATCAAGTTACTGGCGCTGAAATGTCAAGGTGCAGGTTTTATGATTCTGGATGAACCAAGCAATCACCTTGACCGACAAGGCCGCCTTTGGCTGGCTCAGTGGTTAAGTGCTTTTGATGGCGGAGTTCTGTTGATTACCCATGATACCCAACTATTACAGCATGTATCGGTTGTTTACGAACTCAGCGGATTAGGGTTATCCCGCAGTATCGGAGGATGGGAAACCTGGCTGGAAAGTAAAGAGCAACTACGGCTGGGTATTCAACGTGAGGTGGATCAAACCAGAAAAAACCTAAAACAAGCCTTACGTGATAAGCAAAAAGATCGTGAGAAAACCAGCAAAAGGCAAAGTCAAGGTAAGCAACGGCGGGAAAATGCCAATCAGGCTAAAATCCTTCTTGATCACGCATTAGGACGCTCAGAAGCAACATTATCACGGATAGCAAAACAGAATGAAGAGCGATTACAACGCAGCTCTTCATTAGCCGCAGAAGCCAGAACAAAACTCGAAATTATCGATCCACTGTCAATCGCTGTTGCAACTCCACAAGCAGCAACTTCTCCGTTACTTTACCTTCAGGATGTCATTCTGCCCTTTGGCTCCGACACTCCCATCAGTTTAACCATTAATAATGGTGATCGCCTCGCTATTACAGGTAAAAATGGCAGCGGAAAATCCACCTTATTAAAGGTAATGGCAGGTTTACTAGAGCCGAAACAGGGTATCTGTCGTATCACTCTTTCACACAGTCTGATGGATCAACATTTTTCGTTCCTGTATAAAAACCAATCCGCGTTACATAACTTCCAATTACAATCACCAGGCTGGACAGAAGATCGTTACCGTACTCGGTTAGCACAATTGCGTATTCGCGGTGAGGAGGCTTTGAAACCTATCAGTCATCTCAGTGGAGGAGAACAACTTAAAGTCGCGCTGGCTTGCCTGTTTTGCGGGCCATATGCACCTGCCCTGCTGTTATTGGATGAACCAGATAATCATCTGGATATTGAATCACGTGAGCTGCTGCAAAAAGCACTACATGATTTTTGCCTTATTCAAAACAGGAAGCCCTCTATTTTCAGCTTATGGTCAAACGGGAAAAATAGGTGCGCTGAATAAGCGTACCTTGCCTGCCGAATATGACGATGTCCCTGTTAAGCCCATTGCCATTTTATATTCCATCGGCCTGACTTCAAGGAGACAGACAGTGTCAGAAAAAGAGAAAAAATCCCTCACCATATTGCAGGAAGGAAAAACGCGGTTAGAACAGGGACAGGAAGTAATAACCAAACAGGAGGAGCATACTAAAACGGTACGGGCTGGTAACAAACTGGTGTTGCGCCACGGGGATAAATTTGGGATGAACGGGGAATAAAGCAGGAAACCATGGTAGAAAACAACGGAACCAGAACAGACAGCAAGGCGGCTACTCAGGCAGAAGAATCGACCAGCCCGAAAGCGCCTGATACCCCTAATGAACCGCCCAAACCGAACTCCCCGTTACCACAAAAGGTACGGGATGACAGCCCGACAGGGGAAGGCAATACCATCGGTAAAATTGTCGGTCAGGCACCACAGGCAGCCAATCCACCGCATGAAGCTAATGCGGTAATACTTCCGGAAACCAAAGAAGAAAAAGGGCTTTGGTCGCAGATAAGAGATTACTTTGACACGGGTATGATAAATTCTGTGAATGCCGATGCAGAAGAACGCGCCGCTATATTGGCTATGACCGGTCAGACAAAAGCCGCAGAAAACTTACAGGCTGTGACAGAGAACGCCCGGCAGAATGCTGATAAATTTCGTGCGACTGATATGGCTATTGGCGCAGCGAAACGTGTCAATAACATGGCTGTCGATGCCGCAGAAGCGGTAACAAAACTTCAGGGGAATGCCTCTGCACTGGAAGCACAGGCTCGTGCGGCTGAACTGGAAGCTCTGGGACAAAAACGCGCGGCCGAAGGTTTACGTAACACGAGTGTTGCCATCGCTCAAAATACTCAAGAATTTAATCTGGATGCCAAACGAAAGCGTTTTGATAATCCGATGCAGGAAGGCGGAGCAATGGCAGTAGATACCGGTATGACGGTATCTTTAGCAGGCGAAATACCCAATATACTTAAAAGCATTAGCGCCTTTTTTACCCTCGGCAAAACGGCCGCTAAGGGGGCTGCCAAACAAGAAGCCAAAGGCGTCGCGAAAGCGAAAACTCAGGCAGCAGGAAAAACTAAAGATGGGAGCGGGGCTCGCATTAAGAGGGCGTCGAAAACAGACGCTAAAACTATCGATAAACCCGAAAACCACGCCCCGGATCAGGCCAAAAATACGTCCAGCGACAAACAAGGCAATAACCCGGAAAAAACCACGGGGGGCGGTGACCCGGTCGATATGGCCACCGGTGACTTCCTGCAGGTCTGGCCGGTCATAACAATCCCCGGCCTGTTGCCCCTCACCCTGACCCGGACCTACCGCTCCACCGCCAATCCTCAGGGGCTATTCGGACCTAAATGGGCCGATGACTGGTCGCGTCAACTGGAGATGAGTGACGGCAGGGTACTTTACACGGATGCCGCCGGTGTAGTTTACGACTACCCCACACCGGATAACACCGTCTCGTCCCGAAATAAGCACCTGCCCCACTGCCTGCTGACCGGTGAGCGGGACGGCGCACTGAGCCTGACGGACAGCCGAACCCAGCTCACCCATCATTTCAACGCCATAACGGGCAATATCCGCCGTTTGTCTGCCATTACCGACCGCCGCCAAAACACCATTTATTTCCATTACGACAAACAGGATCGGTTAACGGCAGTCGTGCGTAATGACGGTATCCGGCTGGTACTGGACTATCAGGACGGGCAACTGCAAGCGATTGATCTGATTGATGGTGACCACCAACAGCGCTGGGTCACCTGCGGCTATGATGCACACGGCTATCTGGCAGAGTGCAATGCCTTCCAGCATAACCACCTGTGGCATGAATACAACGCACAGGGCTGGATGACCCGCTGGCACGACACCGACCAGACCGACCTGTCGGTGACCTACGATGAGCGTGGACGCGTGCTCAGCACCGCCTCGCCCAGTGGTTACTGGTGTGACCGTTTTCGCTATGACGAGGGCACCCGCACCACCACCTATCTGGATGCGGAAGGCGGCGAAAGCCGGTTCATCTATAACCCGGACGGGCAGGTTATCCGGGAGATTGACCCGCTGGGGCGCGTCACCCGCCGCCAGTGGCAAAACAGCCAGAAAATATGGGAAGAAGATCCCGCCGGCCATGTCACTACCTTTGCCTACAATCCCGACGGTGCCCTGACCGAAATGGTTCTGCCTACCGGTGACATTTTTGCCTATGGCTATGACGAACACGGGCAGCTTATTGAAAGTGTCCTGCCAACGGGTGAACGCTGGCGCTATCACTATGATGAGCAGGGTAACCTCACCGAACTGACCAATCCACTGGGGCACAAGGAGGCGTACCACTACGGCACCCACGGTGAACTATGCCGGCGCCTCCTCCCCGATGGCCGCGAGTGGCACTATACCTACGACCAACAGCTGCGCCTGGCGAACATCATGACCCCGGACGGCGAGACGACTGAACTGGCACTGGACATGCTGGGACGCCTGCGTGGGATCACGAATGCCCTGAAACAACAGACCCGCTACCGCTACAGCGACGACCATGCCGGTCTTAATGGCAGCCTGACCGACATCACCCTGCCCGATGGCGTCACCCAGTATCTTGAATATGACAGCGAACGACGTGTGGTAGCGGTGACTGACGGCGAAGAGCGCACCACGCGCTACACATACGGCGCGTTTGATCTGCTAACACAGGTGACCCGTCCCGATGGCACGACGCTGCACTTTGGCTATGACCGTCTGACCCGCCTGCAATCGGTCACGGCGTCCACCGGCGAAACTTACCGTTATGAGCGGGATGCGGCCGGCCAGATTATCCGCGAAACCGATTTTACCGGCCGCACCCTGGAATATCAGTACGATAAACTGGGACGTCGCACCCAGGTGCAATACCCCGATGGTCAGCAACTGCGCTGGCACTATTCCGCGGCGGGGTTGCTGGTCAGACAGGAAAGCGGGCAGCCAGAAGAAAATCAGTGGGTACTGAAAGCAACCACCACGTACGAATACAACAAACGCCATCAACTGGTGAAAGCCGCCAATGCCGATGCCGTGGTGGAATATGAGTATGACAAGACCACGGGCCTGCCGATTTGTGAGCGTATCAATGGGCGGGAAATCACCCGCGAATGGGACAGCCTGACCGGGCGGCTGATCAGTGAAAGCCTGGAGGGGCACACCCTGCACTTTGGCTATCACCCGTTATCAGGCGCGCTGAATCATTTTCAGTTTAACCAACATGCCCCACTGACACTCCGGCACGATGCACTGGGACGGGAAACGGTACGCGAAAGTGCCCGCGGATTTATCCTTGCCAGCCGTTATACCGCAACGGGTTTACTGGCCCATCAGTCAGCCGGGCGGGACAGTGCCTTTTTCCAAGAGGCGCTGTCACAAAACGATCCGCATTTTCCTCCCCAGGCGACCGCCGTCAACCGGAGCTGGCAATACGACCGGGCGCATAATGTCCGGGTTATTGACGACAATTGGGGGCAAACCCGCTACCGTTATAATACCAACGACCAGATAGTACACACGCTGTTCGAGGGGTTACGCCCCCATGAAGAGCAATTCAGTTACGATGCCAACGGCAACCTGCGCCAACATTTGCCTGTTGATGCGCAGGGCGCAATGGAACAGTTTACACAACACCAGCAGGCTGGCCGGGTGGTACAACGGGGGGATTCGCGTTATCACTATGATGATAACGGCAGACTTATCGAAAAAATCGAACAGTATGACGGCTTCCGCCCCCAGGTCTGGCGTTACCGCTGGGATACCCAAAACCAGCTTACCCACTTAGAAACCCCGGATGGCTCGCGCTGGCAGTATTGCTACGACCCGTTTGGTAGGCGAATTCGCAAAATCAAAGAACGCGATGGAAAACTGACCGCCGCTAATTTGCAACTGTGGCTGGCGGGCAAGCCGGATTTGCCGGATAATCCCAAGGCGCTGGGCGGTTATGATTACCTGTGGAGCGGTGACCAGCTGATTGAGGAAGTGCCGTTTCAGCGTGACGGCACCCGGCTGGAAGAGAAGCGCGTGCGCTGGCTGTATGAGCCGGGCAGCCTGACGCCAGCGGCGCGTTTTGAGCGCGGCAAACTGCATTATGCTATCCATGATCATCAGGGCACCGTACGGGAACTGCTGGATGAACAAGGGGAGATGATCTGGGGCCAGCACCTGACCACCTGGGGCCACGCCGAAAAACGCGGCGGCGTCCCGTCCCATCACCCGGATTACCATGTTCAGTGTCACTTCCGGTTTTTAGGGCAATATTTTGATGAGGAGTCGGGTCTTTTTTACAATCGGCACCGCTACTACTCGCCGGAGACTGCGCAGTACATCAGCCCTGATCCCATTGGGCTGAAAGGCGGCCTTAATCCTTACGGGTATGTGCATAACCCCTCTAATTGGATCGACCCCTATGGGTTGACAGGTGGATTTGGCAATAAAGGAGATAATGGGGATACCGTCACAGTGTTTAGAGTTCAAGGAGGAATACCTCCCAATGCAAGTCATCACCGAATAAGAATAGATGATGCAGGAAACCCTAAAATTCAAAATGCCACTTTAAATATTAGTATTGGTGATACTAAACATGCTGAGCACTTTAAGAATATTAGGGGAGGAGATGCTGAAATCGTTTCATTCGAAATACCTAAATGGCTTAACGAATTTATTAAGGAAAATGCCATTCCGCAAAAAGGTTATAAGACAAATCCATTAAATCAGAAGGGAATGGCACCTAAAATAGTAGATCCAACAACTCCCGGTGACTCATACGAATTCCCTAAAGTGTGGACTAAGTGGCTAGAAGAAAATGCTGTTCCCGGCTCTGGAAAAGTAAAAAAATAAATTAAGGTGGTTATATGTTTGAGGAAGATGATGATTTATTAGCCGATGATAATGTTGTTGTTGCAATAAAGAACGATAACATTATTACTTGGTATCAAGCAGACAGAGAGATATGGGTGCTAGATAGACAAAAATGGCATAAGGATTTTGTTGACAATGGCATAGCTTGTCCAGAAGACAGTGCTGATGATCGATTCGGTATTTTAATTGTTAATGATTGCACTAAAGAAAAATTTCTTGAAAATATTTTTCCTTTTAAGGTTGATAATAAAAAACTAAAGGAATTTAAAGAAAAAATACAAGACTCTTCTTCTTGGTGGGACTCTCACGAGCTATTTCCAATGGCATTCATTGATTTTGATTCAAAAAAATTAAGTGCATGCTATCCATGCCCAGGAAAAATACCTGTAGAAAGATATGTTCCAGATGGTTGGAATGGTGAGTTCGTTGATTTTATGCGTAAATTTGATGAAAGTATTTTGCCTAAGGATGAAAAGTATTGGGTCATTGATGATATTGACTATTTAGAAAAACTTTCTTCCTTATTTTAATAAAATAGCCGGAAAGATCCCCGTGATCTTCCGGCTTTGTTCTTTTCAAGAGCCGCTCACTCCCTGCCCTTAGTTGCTGTTGTAGTCGCCAAGCAGTTCCCGCATTCTCAGCTTAATTTCACTGATTTGCTCTCGCTGGCGCTGGTATTGCTGTTTGAGGCTGTAAGTCTCGTTACTGTCAGGAATGAGCACTAAACAACCGTCCATAATCTTAACGGTCAGTGTGCCGCCAATCTCAAACCCGGCCTGCTTAAGCCACTGCCCTTTCAGGTGTATCGCAGGTGGGGCATTGGCCTTGTCATTTTGCGGCACGTATCCCACGGTGTAATAACGTTCGGTTTTTGCCGCTTTATTTACGGCACGGTTTTGCCTAGAATGCGCCTTAGCCATAGTAACTACTCCTATAGTTGCTTGTGGTTAGCGGCTAGGTCGTGCTCCTACACGGCCGAACCGCGTTAAAAACATTCTCTCTACTTAGCTGCCAGTTCTATTTACTCCGACTGAATCGGTTGGCGTCATGCTTTAAAATCAATGACTCCAGAAGAACCCGCGCCACTTCCTTCTCTTCAGGGGAAAATTGGCTAACCGCTTCAAACTGTAAAAGCAGTTCTTCATCCGGCCCTCGTTCACCTTCATCAAAAATCAGCGTATCTGCTCTCACAGAAAGAGCACGGGACAGCTTACGTATCACATCCAGCGTAGGCTGTACTTCACCTGATTCATAGCGGCGTACCATTGTGATAGCGTGCCACTCCCCACAGCCCCAAAATGCACGTCGGGGTCAAAAAAGTTGGCAGAGCAAAATGGCCGCCGTTCGCTTCTTTGCAAGCCTTGCCCTGTGCGGGCTGGCGAAGCCGTGTGGGTATGACTGCCTCGGAGATGATGCCCCACCGTACGGGAACTGCTGGATGAACAAGGGGAGATGGTCTGGGGCCAGCACCTGACCACCTGGGGCCACGCCGAAAAACGCGGCGGCGTGCCGTCTCATCACCCGGATCACCATGTTCAGTGTCACTTCCGGTTTTTAGGCCAGTATTTTGATGAGGAGTCGGGCCTTTTTTACAATCGGCACCGTTATTACTCGCCGGAGACTGCTCAGTACATATCGAGTGATCCCATCGGATTGCTGGGTGGATATAATCCTTATGGATACGTGCATAATCCGACTGGTTGGGTAGACCCGTTTGGGTTGGCTGGGGCACAGGGGAATAAAGGGGATTATCTTATAACGTATCGCGGAGATACACGAAGCTTCACTGAAATTTTTGAAAAAGGATTTGAGACACTTGGCCCAAGCAAAGATTTGCTTAAGCATGCATGGGATAATAAAAATCCTCCAAGTGATTTTGTCAGCACTACTCTTGTTCCGAAAGAAACCATTAAATTTGCGACAAAATATGGAGAAAAAAGTGGCTATATGTACACCATGAAAACTAACCATGGTATAGATGTAAATAAAGTTTTAGGCAAGGATAGTCCTTATCCAACTGAAGTAGAGATTGCAATGCCTGGAGGTGTCAAATCTGAAGATATATTAGGTGCCAGAGCAGTTAATGCCGATGGAGAAATGTGGGACTATACTATTTTAAATCCAAAGAGGTATGGAAAATGACAGATGTCGATAAAAGAAAAATCAACATAATAATAAATGGGAAAAAAGAAGAAGCTGAATTACATTTGATTACTTCTCCTGATAGGCATTGTTGTTTAAGAATATTTCATAATAACAATCAATTGGCAGAATCAAATGACACTGATTATTTTTCATGCCTTATAGATTTAAGAAACCAATTAAAAGATATAGTTTTTCTTTGTAAAGGTGCAAAAATAAATGTATATCCATCGGCTATGTCGAGGGATATGTCAGATGGAATAGTGGCTTATGAAAATACATTAGGTCAACATGCCTCATCTGAAGATACGGTTCATATATTTTATTTTGAAGATCAAGATGTTGATGTTACTCCAGAAGAACAAAGAGAATTCCATTTTAAATGGATTGAATCATTACGACAAAATAATTAATTTATGAGTTTAGAGAAAGCCGGAAAGATCCCCGTGATCTTCCGGCTTTCTTCTTTTTAAGAGCGGTTTACCCCCTGCCCTTAGCGGCTTTTGTCGCCGCCAAGCAGTTCCCGCATCTTGAGCTTAATCTCACTGAGCTGGTCTTGCTGGCGCTGGTACTATTGCTTAATGGTGCGGGTGTCTCGCTGTCAGGGATGAGCACCAGACAGCCGTCCATAATTTTAACGGTCAGTGTGCCGCCAATATCGAATCCAGCCTGTTTAAGCCATCTTCCCGCTAAATTTATCGCGGGTCCCTGCCAAAAAGCGGAACACCGTGCCTCCGTCCCAACCTCGCTGCACTGGCTGCGCGCGGCTCGCAGTCGCTGTGCTCCTTGCTCGTTCCCGTGAAAAACCGCACAAAAACAGGCTATTCAGTTAATAACAAGGGAAAAGGGGCGCTATACTGCATAACGGCTGACAGCGGAAACAGGGCAAAAGTACACCGGGCAAACAGGTTAAACAGCCCCAAAATGCCTATCGACGTTTTAGGTTCGCGGGGATGGGCGGAACAGGTAAAAAACGGCTCTTTAACAATCTGATAGTCAAGAAAAAAATCACTTAAAACAGTATGACCGCACCGGAATCATCCCTAAGATCCGCTAGGGATGCTGGAGCTTTTGAGACCTATTATCGTTCAATGTCTTTTGAACATTATGAACATTTGCTTCAGACAAGGCAGTTGAAACCAACTTCGGAAACATTTTTATCCCCAACCTAAGGCTTTTCTGAAAGCTATACAGGTACACTTGTTCGTTTTGACTTAAATCCTGGTAAATAGGTTTTCATAATACTGAGAGTATCAGATGTTGGAGTTCCTTACCCCGCGCGCCGCGCGGGGTAAGGAACACTCCTATTATTTTGAAACGCCATTTACAACAAAAGTTCTGGAACAAATTGGAGTAAGAGACACGTCCAAAATCACGATGAAGGAATATCCTGATGTGCCAGTAATTAGCAAAGGATGGAATAAATATAATGCTTATTTTAAAGCAGAAGGTGAACAAATAAATGTAGGACTTGGTAAAGGTAAAGCTCTAGATGTATTTAATGAAAATATATAAAAATTTGAAAGAATAAAAGATATAAAAAAGGTTGATTAATATGCAGAGTAAAAAAATAGAACTCATAGATTCATTTATGGGAAAAGAGATCGACAAAGAAACTCTTGTCCAACGGTATATCGATTTTTTTGGAAAAATAGATATTTGCCATGATATTGAATTATCAATAAAAAAAAGATGCTGATGCTATTGATAGTTTTCTATATTTGGCTGCAATCGTAGGATATGAATATAAATGCATTCACATATTGAACGAATTAATATTAGCACAGTGGCATTATAAACACGAAGATTTAGCAAGGCTATTGCATAAATATAGAAAACCTTCTAGTGTTGATGCGTTATATAAGGTATCAACATTTGAATTGGAATATCTAGATTTTGATGACAGTTATGCTTTAGCTGTAAAATGCATTTGGGGATTGGGTGATATAGGTACACCTGAAGCGCTGGAAAAGTTAAAAATACTTTCAATATCAGATAATAAAATAATTAAAGAAAATGCACTTAATCAATTGAAAAGATATTTAAAATAATCGGTGAGATAGTCAAAATAACAGCCGAAAAGGTTTCCATGATCTTCCGGTTTTGTTATATCCACCTTAACATAGCATAATAAATGACAATTAAGTAGCAAAAAATGACCATATTTACATATAAAAACAACCCAATAAAAGCATTTTACACTCCACAATCAGTTAGAGTATATCAGGCGTATTCTACTGTCATTGCTAACAGCGCCGTTAAAAATAACACTTTCGTTTCTCCACCTTTTAGTATGACGCGCATGACATGGATTAAACCCTCATTCTTATGGATGATGTATCGTTCTGGCTGGGGAATGAAAGATCGTGGTCAGGAACGTATTCTGGCTATTGATATCACGCATGAGGGATTTAGAGAAATTCTTCAACAAGGTGTTATTAGTCATTATGACCCTGATTTGTTTCATTCTCAGGAAGAATGGAAAAAAGAAGTTCAACAAAGTGATGTGGTTATTCAATGGGACCCTGAACGAGACATTAATTTAAATAAATTAGAACAGAGAACCATACAGATTGGTCTGCGTAATCAGGCTGTGGAACATTATGTCAACCAATGGATTATCAACATCGAGGATATAACGAGTAAAGCACATCGTATTCATGAGTTGGTAAAAATGAATAAACTGGATATGGCTTACGATTTATTACCGGAAGAAAGAATTTATTTGGGATAATTCAGCATCTCATGTCAATAATCCAAAGGAAATAACATGACAATAGGATATCACCCCAGCAACCGTTCACCTTGAATAATTTAAAATATAAATAGGTTTTCATAATACTGAGAGTATCAGATGTTGGGGTTCCTTACCCCGCGCGGCGCGTAGGGTAAGGAATACTCCTATCATTTTGAAACGCTATTTATTCAGGGTGAAAAAAGAGAATTGATTATATCAATCGCCTTTTAAGATGCGTCTTATATCTCCTCGCGCAGCGAGGAGATATAAACAATCACATTGATTTGCAAGCCGGAATGATCTCCATTATCATCCAGCTTTTGGTTTTCAATAAATTAACTCGTGCCAATAGTAACTGGATTCGCTATTGGCACGACTTTCTGCTGATAAACTTACTCTACTTATAAACGACCGTGGCAATGCTTATATTTTTTGCCAGAACCACATGGGCAAGGATCATTGCGTCCAACTTTACGCTCTCCCGTCGCCATTTGAGCTTCGGCTTTTGACATCAACGCACCCTGTTCAACTTCATGGCTCAAATGTTGTTGTTTTGCCAAACGCTCAGCTTCTTCACGACGCTGCTGTTCAAGCGCCTCAACTTCTTCCGGCATTCTAACCTGAACTTTACTCAAGGTACTGATCACTTCATATTTCAGTGATTCCAGCATATTGGCAAACATGGCAAAAGATTCGCGTTTATACTCCTGTTTTGGATCTTTTTGAGCGTAACCACGCAAGTGAATGCCCTGACGGAGGTAATCCATCGCCGCCAAATGCTCTTTCCACAATGTATCCAGGGTTTGCAACATGATGCCTTTTTCAAAGTTACGCATCATTTCTGCACCGACAATTTCTTCTTTTTGCTTATAAATTTCGATCGCGTTTTCAAGAATACGTTCACGCAATGTTTCTTCGTGCAGTTCAGGCTCTTTATCCAACCACTCTTTGATTGGCAAATTCAAATCGAAATCGTTGATTAAACGTTCTTGTAATCCTTCAATATCCCACATTTCTTCCAGTGATTGCGGTGGAATATGAGCATCAATAGTTACCTTGAAGACATCTTCGCGGATGCTGGTGATAGTTTCACTGACATCGCTCACATCGAGCAAGTCGTTACGTTGAGCATAAATCGCCCGACGCTGATCGTTCGCAACATCATCATATTCCAGCAATTGTTTACGAATATCAAAGTTACGGCTCTCAACTTTACGCTGAGCATTCGCAATCGCTTTAGTCACCCATGGGTGTTCGATCGCTTCTCCTGGCTGCATACCAAGTTTACGCATCATACCGGTCACACGATCGGAAGCAAAAATGCGCATCAAGGAATCTTCCATTGAGAGGTAGAAACGTGAAGAACCCGCATCCCCCTGACGGCCCGCACGACCACGTAACTGGTTGTCTATGCGGCGTGATTCATGACGTTCCGTACCAATAATATGCAGGCCACCTGCTGCCAATACTGCATCATGACGCTCTTGCCATTCTGCCTTGATTTTATCAATCTGTGCTTCAGTTGGTTCTTCCAATTTAGCAATTTCCGCCTGCCAACTGCCCCCTAACATGATATCTGTACCACGTCCTGCCATGTTGGTTGCAATAGTCACTGTGCCAGCCTGACCAGCCTGCGCAATGATATCGGCTTCCAATGCGTGGAATTTTGCGTTCAGGACGTTATGTGCAATACCCGCTTTCGTTAATGCGTTAGACACAAGTTCCGATTTCTCAATCGAGATTGTCCCCACCAAAACAGGCTGACCACTGCTTGTCCGCGCTTTGATGTCTTCAATGATCGCCTCAATTTTTTCCGCTTCTGTCATATAGACCAGATCCGGTAAATCCTGACGGATCATTGGGCGATTGGTTGGAATAACAATGGTATCTAATTTATAAATGGATCTGAATTCGAAGGCTTCCGTATCGGCTGTTCCTGTCATCCCTGCCAGTTTTTCGTATATACGGAAATAGTTCTGGAATGTGATTGAAGCCAGCGTCTGGTTTTCATTTTGAATCTCGACACCTTCTTTCGCTTCCACAGCCTGGTGCAAACCATCAGACCAACGACGCCCTTGCATGGTACGCCCAGTATGTTCATCAACGATGATAACCTCACCCTCTTTCACGATGTAATCAACATCGCGGGTAAACAAGGCGTGAGCGCGCAGAGCGGCCGTCACATGGTGCATCAGCATGATATTGGTTGGTGAATACAAAGATTCACCTTCATCCATCAATTTAGCATCCACCAATAACTCTTCAATCAATACCAGACCACGCTCTGTCAGGTTAACTTGACGTGTTTTTTCATCAACAGAGAAATGTCCTTCTCCTTGGAAAGTATCTGAGTCCTCTTTTTCCTGACGAACCAGTTTCGGGATTAGCTTGTCTACTTTGATATAAAGCTCAGAGCTGTCTTCCGCAGGTCCTGAAATAATCAGTGGGGTACGGGCTTCGTCGATCAAAATCGAGTCAACTTCATCCACCAGCGCATAGTGCAATTTGCGTTGGACTCGTTCTTCTGGACTAAATGCCATATTGTCACGCAAATAGTCAAAGCCAAACTCATTATTAGTACCGTAAGTGATATCCGCAGCATAAGCTTCACGTTTTGCCGGTGATGGCATACCCGGTAAGTTAATACCGACACTTAAGCCAAGGAATTCAAATAGTGGGCGGTTATTTTCAGCATCGCGCTGTGCCAGGTAATCGTTCACGGTAACAATGTGGACACCTTTGCCACTGAGGGCATTAAGATAAGCTGGCAATGTTGCAGTCAGTGTCTTACCTTCACCCGTGCGCATCTCTGCTATGCAGCGTTCATTCAAGACCATCCCGCCCAATAACTGCACATCAAAGTGACGCATACCAAATACACGTTTACTGGCTTCACGCACAGTAGCAAACGCTGCTGGCAGAATTTTATCCAGCGATTCTCCCTCTTTTAAACGGGTACGAAATTGCGCCGTTTTCGCTTTCAATTCTTCATCAGAGAGTTTTTCAAAGTCCGGTTCCATGCGGTTGATTTCATCAACTACTTTGCGTAAACGACGCAAGGTACGGTCATTACGGCTACCAAAAATTTTTGTCAGTAATTTAATCAGCATAATTAGTACATCTCAGATAGGGCTATGTTGTAGCCAATCAATCATTCCTTAAAAATTGCCTTATTAAACTTAAATAAGACAGCACGATTAAAGCAAAAAGAGATGATTGGACGTTGGCCCTGCCCTAATTCCCTGAACTTTAGCGACCCAGAGAGCTGGAGTATGAGTAGCAGGAGCCATCGCAACATCTGAGACAATTTCTTCAAATGGCGTTGGTGCTTGTGTCAGCATGGCATACAACGTATCCAGCATAAGTCGTTGCATGGAGGGAGAAGAGATCCGGATACTTTCTTTTGCGCCTTCGTACTTAATCGGTTCTACAATCGAAAAAGCAAAAGAAAGTTGACGGATAACATTGCGAACGGCATGTTGCTGCCAATAATTTAAATAGTTAGCGGGTTGGCGCTGGACACTTTTTAATTGGAGTAAGTGTAATTTAAATAAGTGCTCAAAGGAGGAAAATGCCTGGTGGCGGCTTCCTTGGGCAGAAGAAGTATTTGTATGATGCAGGCTTTCTGCCACTCCAGCGAAAACAGTAGGAACACCAATTCCTGTAGCAACCATGCCCAGTAAAAGGTGAGACCAAAAATAACGCCTACCAAATTGTCGCCAAAGATTTAAAATACTCATTAATCCTTCATTAATAAATACTGGAACTGCCTCTATTATGCGAGATAGCCGCCCACAATCACTGGATAAGCTGTTTGAAGACGCGGCAACTGTCGGAAAAAGCCCACTTCAGATCATCCAACAACATGCCATCGCATTACTGAAACTCAACCGTGCCGTTCTCAGTTTGCTTCCTGCACAATTGCATCCATGGTGCAGGGTTGCTAATTATCGCAAACAAATTCTGGTACTGGAAGCAGGAAATGCCAGTTGGATGACCCGGCTGCGTTATGAAATTCCTGTCTTGCTGTCTACATTGAGAAGCGAAATTCTACCATCTTTATCTTCAATCGACATCAGGATTAACCCATCATTAATGGTTAAGCGTGATAATAATGAACAAAGATTCTCAAAATCATCAACCAAAACATCCAGTAATGATAATCAGGAATTACCAAAGCGCCAGCTCAGTCATGAAAGTGCAAAAACATTAATGATGTTAGCTGAAAATAGCCCTGAAAAATTGAAAAAGAGACTAGAGCGGTTGGCTGCGCTGGCCGGAGAGGGTACCAGTACAGCCAAAAAGAAGCGTTAGCGCCGAATAAAAAACATCAGCGAAAGAAGCGTGATAGATAACATAACCCATTGGTGCATCATAGGAATGTTCTCAACATTCTTTATCAATACCCATGTCAGCCATTAGGCCAACACCAGTGATGGCGCGCGGAAGGCCAATGGCATTTCAGCTTCATCTTCAAATGTGACAAATTCCCAAGCGCTTTCCTGTGCTAAAACAGTTTGCAGTAACTTGTTGTTTAGTGCATGGCCTGATTTAAACGCAGTAAAGGCACCAATGATATTATACCCACACATGAATAGATCGCCGATAGCATCCAACATCTTATGGCGGACGAATTCATCTTTAAAACGCAAACCATCTTCATTGAGTACACGGTAATCATCAACGACAATCGCACAATCAAAGCTGCCACCGAGGCACAAACCTTTAGATTGCAAATACTCAATATCACGCATAAATCCGAAAGTACGCGCACGACTAATCTGACGAACAAATGAATCCGCAGAGAACTCCAGGCCATAGCGCTGGGTACTCGCATCAATCGCCGGATGGTTAAAGTCGATGGTAAAATCCAAACTGAAACCATGATAAGGTGCTAATTCAGCCCATTTATCACCATCTTCCACACGGACGCTTTCTTTTATTCGCACGAATTTCTTCGCTACATTCAGCTCTTCAATACCCGCATCCAATAACAGGAAAACAAACGGGCTAGCGCTGCCATCCATAATCGGGATCTCTGGTGCATCGACTTCAATAACAATATTATCGATCCCTAAACCTGCCAGCGCTGCATTCAAATGTTCAACCGTTGAAATACGCACATTATGCTCATTCACCAGACAAGTACAGAGCATAGTATCACGCACAGATTTGGCATCTGCCGGAAAATCAACCGGAGGATTCAAGTCAGTACGACGATAGATGACCCCGGTATTAGCCGGCGCTGGACGCATTGTCAGCGTGACTTTTTTACCGGTGTGCAAACCGACGCCGGTCGCTTGAACAATACGTTTTAGTGTCCTTTGTTTGATCATCGTTTATATCTCGCAATGTTACTTATCCCGCCAATCACTATAATGTATGACTGGCAGGATAGTTTAACACAAAAAGCGGAGAAACCAATTTTTTAGCAATTAATCAGCCTGCTTACGCAAAAATGCAGGAATGTCCAGATAATCAGGCTCTTTGCTTGTATGTGCATTTTGGTCATTGACGACTTTTGCTACCGTTTTGTTCTCATCAGGCAATGAAGAGATTCCGCCAGATATCTGCTGGTAACGACGCTCCATCGGGTTTGTCTGAGGAGCTTTGTTATTGGTCACCAAGGTGATTTCTGGACGTTTATCCATGCCAATACCTGTTGCCACAACGGTTACACGCAACTCATCATTCATATCTGGATCCAGTGATGTACCGATAACCACCGTTGCATTATCAGAAGCGAATGCACGGATTGTGTTACCAACGGTTTCAAACTCATCCAAACGCAGGTCAAAGCCCGCTGTGATGTTAACCAAAACGCCACGTGCGCCAGAAAGATCAATATCTTCCAGCAATGGGCTGGAGATAGCCATCTCTGCGGCTTCTTCCGCACGATCTTCACCTTGTGCGATACCTGATCCCATCATGGCGTAACCCATTTCCGACATCACGGTACGAACGTCAGCGAAGTCAACGTTCATCAGACCTGGGCGAGTAATCAGTTCGGCAATACCCTGAACCGCACCTTTCAGAACATCATTCGCTGCACCGAATGCATCCAACAGGGAAATGCCTCGTCCCAGGACTTTCAATAATTTGTCATTTGGAATAGTGATCAGTGAATCCACATGCTTGGACAGTTCAGTGATCCCTTGTTCCGCGAAGGCCATCCGTTTTTTGCCTTCAAAATTAAATGGTTTAGTGACAACGGCAACGGTCAAAATGCCAAGCTCTTTGGCAATTTCAGCCACAACAGGTGCGGCCCCCGTTCCCGTACCACCACCCATACCAGCGGCAATAAACACCATATCTGCACCTTCCAGTGCAGTACGCAGTGATTCGCGGTCTTCTTCCGCAGCAGTACGACCCACTTC
Organism: Xenorhabdus griffiniae; assembly: GCF_037265215.1. Classification (NCBI taxonomy): domain Bacteria; kingdom Pseudomonadati; phylum Pseudomonadota; class Gammaproteobacteria; order Enterobacterales; family Morganellaceae; genus Xenorhabdus; species Xenorhabdus griffiniae. The sequence goes on from NZ_CP147737.1 coordinate 3,584,854, forward strand.
AGGGTTCGCACCAGCACCTAATCCTTTCGTAATGCCGTTGCCAATCTGGATAGTCTGACCAACAGCCGTCTTACGCAGTGCCTGAGCGTCCGTGTTAACCGCAAAGAAGTCAACGCCTTCAATACGCTCACGCACCATGTGCTCCACAGCATTACCGCCGCCGCCGCCGACGCCGATGACTTTAATCACCGCGTCGTTGGTTAATTCCAGTGGTTCAAACATAATTTCTCTCCGTTTTGTGCCTTTATATCGAGGCCGGCGACATTGTCATGGCCTCTGTATAAAAAATCAAAATTCTTTTTTCAGCCAGTTGCTGACTTTCTTAAACCAGCCACTTACTGACGTTCTTTTATCGGCATCGGAATCTCCGCCAAGGTGGGATTCTTTGCCATAATGCAGAAGTCCAACCGCTGTTGAGTAGAAAGGCTCCTGCACATAATCTGTCAATCCAGTGATGTTCAGGGGACGGCCAATGCGAACCTGGGTATGGAATACCCGCTGGGCACACTCGGCCAGACCATCAATCTGGGCGCCTCCTCCTGTCAGGACAATCCCTGCCGCCAGGTGGTGTTTTACTCCCTGCTGCCGCAATTGCTCCTGCAATCGCAAAATTTCATCGTTCACTAAGTTCAGCAGTTCGGTATAACGGGGTTCGATCACTTCAGCCAATGTTTGACGCTGTAAGCTACGAGGAGGGCGTCCTCCCACACTTGGGACTTCTACACTCTCATCCTTGCTAACTATCGAACCCAATGCGCAGCCATGGCGAACTTTGATGGTTTCAGCATCACTGGGAGGAGTACCAAACGCATAGGCGATATCACTGGTCACTACATTGCCTGCATAAGGGATCACCTTGGTATGACGCAATGCACCGCCAGTATATACAGCGATATCCATCGTCCCACCGCCGATGTCAACGACACAGACCCCCAGTTCACGTTCATCTTCGGTCAACACGGCATAACTTGCTGCCAGTCCTGCAAAAATAAGTTGATCAACTTTCAAACCACAACGTTCAACAGCTTTTACGATGTTTTTCGCCATGTCGTTATGGCAGGTAATCAAGTGGACTTTTGCCTGCATACGCACACCAGAAAGTCCAACTGGATTTTTGATCCCTTCCTGATAGTCAATCGCGTATTCCTGTGGGATCACATGCAAAATACGGTGTTCATCACGAACACGAACTGACTTAGCTGTATGGACAACACTGTCCACATCATCTTGTGTAACTTCTTCTTCTGAAACCGGCACCATGCCAATTTCGTTCTGGCAACTAATATGCTTGCCGGAAAGCGCCAGATAGACTGAAGATATCTGGCAATCCGCCATGAGTTCAGCCTGATCAATGGCACGCTGTACGCATTTGACGACCGATTCAAGATCGTTGACACCGCCTTTATCCATGCCGCGGGATGGGCAACTTCCTACTCCGATAATATTAACCATACCATCGGGCAGAATTTCACCAACCAGGGCAGATACCTTTGCTGTACCGATTTCAAGGCCAACTACCAATTTTCTGTCCGTTGATTTGATCATCGTTATTCTGCCTGTCTCTGTATTATTACCAGTCACTGTTTGTTTTTTTGCCCGTTCATTGGAACTGGCGTATCAGTTAATAAAGGAGCCCAACCTACCGCAGCACCACTGTCATAACGTAAGTCAACATAAGCCACACGTTTTTCAGTGTTTCTCAACAACACAGGATAAAGTTCAACAAAACGTTTCATTCGTTCCATTTTATCTCGATTTCCTAGCTCTAAACGGATATCGTTATCCAATATCAGTTGCCAGGAATTACGCGCTGTCATGATCACTGCTTTCAGTTTCATCTGGTGTTTTTCAAGAAAAGTCGCCATTGTGTGGTACTCATTCAACGCGTCTTTTTCTTTACCTTCTGGCCCATACAACATTGGATACTGGCCATTTGCACTGCGCTCTATAGGTAAACTAAATACCCGGCCTTCGGCATCCAACAGTTGGGTATCATTCCAACGCGCATAAGGTACGTATTCTACCAGATGTATTTTAAGTTCATCAGGCCATTGTTTCCGGACAGTGACTTGCCGAATCCATGGCAATTGTTCAATCTTTTCCTGAATGACGTTGACATCCTGAGTCATAAATGTTCCGGGAGATCCCAGGGACAAAATAGCCTGTCTTACATCATCATTCGTGGTGTAATGACGTTCACCAGTCAATACCAGCTTCGAGAGTGGTAATCTGCTAGGATCTTTCATCCAGTCCAGTGTCATCCAGCCTCCCCATATGATAGTGCCCACTACCATCAAGAAGAAGGCAATCCCTGCCAGATAGTAACCATTACTAGGACGAGATCTCTGCGTTTCACCCTCCCACTCCCGGCTATTCCGGGCTGCCTGCGACATATTAATCAGCCAACTCCAAAATTCTCACTACGAGTTGAGAAAAACTTAATCCAGCCTGACGCGCAGCAGTTGGCACAAGGCTATGGCTGGTCATGCCAGGGGAAGTATTCGCTTCCAACAGGTAGAAATTACCCTTCCCATCGTCCATGATATCGACTCGCCCCCAACCACGACATCCCAGCGCTTTATACGCCTTTGAGGCGATATCTAATAGCTCTTGCTCTTTTTCTGCACTCAAGCCGCTTGGACAAAAATATTGTGTTTGGTTGGAAATATATTTCGCATCATAATCATAGAATGTGTTTGAAGCCTGAATGCGGATAGAAGGAAGAGCTTCATCGCCTAAAAATCCGACGGTATATTCAGGGCCAAACAGCCATTTTTCAACCAACACATCAGTATCGTATTTAAATGCCAGCGCCAGGGCGCCACGCAATTCGGCATATTCATTCACCTTGGTCATCCCTACGCTGGAGCCTTCCAGATTCGGTTTAATCATTAATGGTAGACCTAATTCTTGAACATACTCTTTGAGTTGAAAATCATTAAGTTGTTCAAATTTTAAGGAATTAATAACGACATAAGGTGAAATAGGCAGTTTTGCTCCCTGCCAGAGTTGTTTTGTGCGCAATTTGTCCATTGACAAGGCAGAAGCCATCACTCCGCTGCCAGTATAAGGAATTTGCAAAAATTCTAGCAAACCTTGCAATGTACCATCTTCACCACCGCGACCATGCAGTGCGATAAAGACTTTATTAAATCCTTCCTCTTTGAGTTTAGTCACATCAAAGTCTTTTGTATCAACTGAATAAGCATTAATGCCCGCTTCTTTCAGCCCTGCCACAACCGCATGTCCTGATTGCAATGAAACTTCGCGTTCAGCGGAAGTTCCGCCCAACAGAACAGCAACTTTATCAACCATGATGTCCTCCCTCATAAAAAGATGGCTGCAACTTTGTTTCAGCCAAATTGCGCGCTATTTTACCGATATTACCGGCACCCTGAACCAAGACTAAATCATTGTTTTCTATCACCTGTGACAGGACGGTTGAAACTTGTTCAGGTTCTGATACAAAAATCGGGTCCAATTTGCCACGACTGCGGATAGTACGGCATAAAGAACGGCTATCCGCACCTGGGATCGGCGTTTCACCTGCGGCATACACATCCAACATTAATAGAACATCAACCTGACTTAGAACATTGGCGAAATCATCATATAAATCACGTGTTCTTGTATAACGGTGTGGCTGGAATACCATGACAATACGCTTATCCCCCCAACCCGCTCGTGCCGCTTTAATCGTGGCATCAACTTCTGTTGGGTGATGACCATAATCATCAACCAGCATCACGCTACCTTCTTTGCCATTGATATGTTTAAGAGGAAAATCCCCCAGAAAATCAAAACGGCGTCCAGTTCCCTGAAACTCAGCCAGAGACGCCAGAATAGCGGTATCATCAATGCCTTCTTCTGTTGCCACTGCAACAGCGGCAGTGGCATTCAGCGCATTGTGGCGTCCGGGAGCATTTAACACCACATGCAAATCCGGCAAGTCAGATCGACTGATGGTGAAAAATCCCTGAGCCCCTTTCTGCTCATAATGGGTAATACGAACGTCTGCTTCCTCACTGAAACCGTAGGTCGTGATATAACGGCCAATTCGGGGGATCAGTTCTTTCACAACAGGATCATCAATGCACATAACCGCACGCCCATAAAATGGCAGGTTATGCAGGAAGTTAACGAACGTTTGTTTTAAGTTTTCGAAATCACCCTGGTAGGTATCCATGTGATCAGCTTCAATATTGGTGACAACCGCCATCATGGGCTGCAAATGCAAGAATGAAGCATCACTTTCATCTGCTTCTGCAATCAAATAGCGGCTGCTACCTAATCGAGCATGTGTGCCTGCCGCTTTGACCAATCCACCATTCACAAAGGTAGGATCAAGACCTGCTTGAGCATAAATACCCGCAATCATTGCCGTCGTTGTGGTTTTTCCATGCGTTCCTGCAATCGCGATACCATGGCGATAACGCATAAGTTCTGCCAGCATTTCCGCACGGCGGATCACTGGGATTCTCGCTTCACGCGCAGCCACAATTTCTGGGTTTTCCGCTGAAATCGCTGTGGATGCCACCACGACACTAGCGTCCCGCACATTTTCTGGACGGTGATTAAAATAAATAGTTGCACCCAGTGCGATCAATTGCTGTGTGACAGGATTGGGTGCCAGATCAGAACCACTTATCTGATAACCTTCATTAGCCAACACCTCGGCGATACCACCCATGCCAGCACCACCAATGCCAACAAAGTGGATATGCCTGACTTTTCTCATTTCAGGCACTGAAGCTCTTAATTTCGCCAACTGTTGTGTATTCACGTTTTAATCTTCACTCGTTATGTTTACATCACCGTTCTACCTGGAACGGCCTGAATGATTCTCTACAGCATCGTTCAACGCTGCTGCTACACGCTCAGTGGCATTAATGATGGCTACTGAACGTGCTTTTTCTGCCATTTCCAGCAATTGTGGACGTTGCCACTGAGTTAATAGATCTACGACAGCATCAACTGTAAATTCGGGCTGTTCGAGTATCTTTGCGGCTCCCGCTTTTTCCAAAGGCAAGGCATTCCAATATTGCTGGCGATCTTTATGCTGGAAAGGAACAAAAATCGCCGGTAAACCTGCGGCGGAAACCTCACTGACCGTCAGTGCACCAGAACGGCATACGACAATATCAGCCCACGCATAAGCCTGCGCCATATCATCAATAAATTCAGTTACCTTGAATTCAGATGTGACCGAATTTTCATAGTGTTTCTGCGTCTCTTCCCTGGCGCCCTTGCCCGCCTGATGCCATAAAGTGATTTTATCGCCCAAGCGAGCCGCCACTTCCGGCATAGTTTGGTTCAGCACTCTTGCTCCCTGACTACCGCCAACAACCAGCACCCGAACAGCGCCTTCACGCCCAGTCAAACGCTGCATTGGTTCTGGCAGTGCCAATACATCCTCCCTTACGGGGTTACCAACAACCGGCGCATCGGAGAATGCGCCCGGAAATGCTTGTAAAACTGTTTTGGCAATTTTGGCTAACCAACGATTAGTGAGCCCTGCAATACCATTCTGCTCATGCAGTACAACCGGAATGCCACACAACCATGCGGCTATTCCACCAGGCCCAGAGACATACCCTCCCATACCCAGCACAACATCTGGCTGATAACGGCGCATAATGGCTTTTGCCTGTCGAATAGCCTTAAAAATTCTAATTGGGGCAGTAAGCAATGCTTTGAGCCCCTTGCCCCGCAAGCCTGAAATCTGAATAAATTCGATATCAATACCATGTTTTGGCACTAAATCAGCTTCCATGCGATCCGCGGTTCCCAACCAGCGAATATCCCACCCCTGCTCTTTTAAATGGTGGGCAACAGCCAGCCCCGGGAACACGTGCCCTCCCGTACCACCAGCCATCACCATCAAACGCCGGTTTTTGCCACTCATTTAGGGCTCCTTACAAACGCCTGTGCTTTTGCCAGACGTACTTCATAATCAATTCGCAACAACAAGACGATGGCCGTTGACATCACTATCAAACTAGAGCCACCGTAACTGACTAAAGGTAATGTTAATCCTTTGGTTGGCAGCATACCTGCCGCCGCGCCAACGTTAATGAACGCCTGAAAGCTAAACCATATGCCGATGGCACAAGCCAAAAAACCAGAAAACCGTTGATTAAGCTGCAATGCCCGACGACCAATCATCATTGCGCGGAAAGCGACGAAGAATACCATTGCCAGCACTAAAACCACACCGAAATAACCCAATTCTTCGGCCAGAATGGAAAAAATAAAGTCAGTATGGGCTTCCGGCAGATATTCAAGTTTTTGCACTGAATTTCCCAGTCCTTGCCCAAAGAAGTCGCCACGACCAAATGCCATTAACGATTGGGTTAACTGATAACCGCTGCCGAAAGGATCTTCCCATGGATTCAGGAAAGAGGTCACCCTGCGTATACGATAAGGTTCAGCAACGATCAGTACACATACGGCAAATATGCCGCAGCCAATAATGGCCAGAAACTGCCACAATTTCGCGCCCGCCAAGAACAGTAGTGCCAATGTTGTGACAAATAACACCACCACTGTCCCCAAGTCAGGCTGCGCCAGCAACAATATCGCTAATGCAACCATGACACCCATCGGTTTGAAAAATCCCCAGAAGTTGTTTCTTACTTCCTCCACTTTTCTAACCAAGTAGCTGGAGAGATAACAAAAGAGTGAGAGTTTCGACAATTCCGCTGGTTGAATACGTAATGGGCCAATCGCCACCCAACGTGATGCCCCATTGACTGAACTCCCGACAAACAGCACCACAACCAGCATCATGATCGTCACTAATAACATGACATTGCTGTAACGCAGCCAGAAGTCCATTGGAATGCGCAGCGTAATAAGGGACAAGAAAAAGCACAGTGACAAATAAATGGCATCACGTCGGGCAAAAATAAAGGGATCTTGAGCAAGGCGCTGTCCAACGGGCATGGATGCCGACGTTACCATAACAAAGCCAATCACAGCCAACCCTAATATCATCCAGACCAGGGTACGATCATACATAACGGTATCTGTGGTATCTGCCTCCACATTTCCCGCCAACCAAGTTTTAAATTTACCAAGGCCTGGAATGGTCATCAGCCTAACTCCTCTGCCAAACGAGCAAATTCATGACCACGATGTTCAAAGCTGTTGAACTGATCAAAGCTCGCACAAGCGGGTGACAGCAATACCATGTCGCCAGAAACCAGCTTGGGTGCAATTTCTCTCATCGCCTGTTCCATTGTTTCCGTCAGTGTTGCAATTTCCGGACGCAGTTGTGCGAATTGCCCGCCATCACGACCAAAACAGTAAAGACGAATATGTTCCCCCGATATATAGGGTTTCAGTGGGGTAAAATCTGCCGCTTTTCCATCTCCCCCCAATAAAAGATAGAGTGTCCCTTCCGGTTTCAATCCATTCAGTGCCGCTTGGGTACTGCCAACATTGGTTGCCTTAGAATCATTCACCCAACGAACACCATTTCTCATATGAATGACCTGAAAACGGTGTTCTAGTCCGGCGCAGGTACGTAAAGCCTGAAGGCTGGCGGCACGAGGAATGCCTACAGCATCTGCCAGCGCTAATGCTGCCAAGCCATTGGTATAGTTATGCTGACCGGCCAACTGCATTTCGCGCGTTGCCAGCACCGGATGTTGATTGACCACCAGTTGTTGGTGTTCACTATCAAGCTGATAATCACCACTATCCACACCAAAGCTGATACAACGGCTATCTTTGCCTGTTTCTGGTAATGTCAGCGCATCCTGTTCATTGACTACACAAGTTTTTGCCCGATTGTAAATGTGCAACTTCGCTGCCCGATACTGTGCCAACCCTTTGGGATAACGAACCATGTGATCTTCGGTTACATTCAGTACCGTCGCGGCCGCTGCTTTCAAGCTATAAGTGGTTTCAAGTTGGAAACTGGACAGTTCCAGTACATAGAGCTGACAGGGCTGTTTCAGCAACTCCAGTGCCGGTACACCAATGTTGCCCCCCACTCCCACTTGCCACCCCGCTGCCTTCGCCATTTCGCCAAGTAGAGTAGTTACGGTGCTTTTGCCATTTGAACCCGTAATGGCAACGATTGGCGCAGTCGCTTCGCGGCAAAACAACTCAATGTCGCCGATAATTTCAACACCCGCATCAGCCGCCGCTTGCAATTCAGGTGTTGCCAGTGCAATACCCGGGCTGGCAACGATTAAATCGGCATCCAACAACCATTGTTGGTTCAGGCTGCCGGTGTGGCATTCGACGTTATCAGGCAGCTTATCGCTGCCGGGTGGCACAATACGGGTATCCATCACACGCGGGAGCACATCTCGCGTCATAAAAAAGTCAACGCAGGAGAGACCTGTCATCCCTAACCCAACGATGACAACCTTTTTACCCTTGTATTCCGTCATAAGACGCTCAGCCATGATTAACGTACCTTCAACGTTGCCAGACCAATCAACACCAGCATCAAGGAAATAATCCAAAAGCGCACGATAACGCGTGGCTCTGGCCAACCTTTCAATTCATAGTGATGGTGAATCGGTGCCATACGGAAAATGCGCTGTCCACGCAGTTTGAATGAGCCAACCTGCAAGATGACAGACAAAGTCTCCACCACAAAAACGCCGCCCATGATGATCAACAAAAACTCCTGGCGCAGTAATACGGCAATGGTGCCCAATGCCCCACCCAGAGCCAATGAACCAACATCGCCCATAAACACTTGCGCCGGATAAGTGTTAAACCACAAGAAACCCAGCCCTGCACCGACAATCGCAGTACAGACAATCACCAGTTCACCCGCATGGCTCAAATAAGGGATATGCAGGTAGTTCGCAAAATTCACGTTACCTGTTGCCCATGCCACTAAAGCAAAACCGGCTGCAACAAGTACTGTCGGCATAATGGCGAGGCCATCTAAGCCATCAGTCAGGTTCACCGCGTTACTGGTTCCTACAATCACAAAATAAGTCAGCAGAATGTAAAGCAAGCCCAGTTGCGGCATAACCTCTTTGAAGAATGGCACGACTAATTGTGTTGCAGAGGTATCTTTGCCGATGCTGTACATAGCAAACGCAACACCCAAGGCAATAACGGACTGCCAGAAATATTTCCAACGAGCAATTAACCCCTTAGTATCCTTACGTACCACTTTGCGATAATCATCCACAAAACCCACAACGCCATAACCGACTAAAACAAGCAAGACACACCAGACATAGGGATTATCCAGACGAGCCCACAGCAACACAGAGATTGTAATGGAGAATAGAATCAACAATCCTCCCATTGTCGGTGTCCCACGCTTGCTAAAATGGGACTCAGGACCGTTGTCACGTACAACTTGGCCTATTTGCAATTTTTGCAGATAAGCGATCAAAGTTGGCCCCATCCATAGCGCGATAACCAATGCAGTCAGCAAGCCGACGATGGCTCTGAACGTCAAATAAGAGAAGACGTTAAAGCCTGTGTGATACTTAACCAAATATTCGGCTAGCCAAACTAACATTGGAAGTTCTCCTTCAGTACGTTCACTACCTCTTCCATCGCGGCACTGCGTGAACCTTTAATTAAAATGGAAATCATTTCGTGTTGTTCCAATAAAGGAAGCAGCGCTGCAACTAATTCAGCCTTGTTTGCAAAATGCTGCCCCCGACCACTCGCGTCGCTAATATGAGCACTGAAAACTCCAACGCTGAGTACCTTATCTATATTTGTGGATGCCACGGCTTCGCCCACCTCTCGATGGCATTCAATCACCTGCGTCCCCAATTCTCCCATATCACCAACAACCATAACCCGATAACCGGACATCTGCGCTAACACATTCGCCGCAGCAATCATGGAGCCTGGATTCGCGTTATAAGTGTCGTCCAATAGCACTTTTCCCTCCGCCAGAGAGATAGGAAATAAACGTCCTGCAACCGCTTTCAATCCCGATAAGCCGGTGCGAATATTATCCAGCGATGCACCCACAGAAATTGCCAGCGCACTGGCAGCTAACGCATTAGCAACATTGTGTTTGCCCGGCAATGGTAAGGTCAGTTCAACGCTTCCAATTGGGCTATGGAGACAAAAATGCGTTGCCAACGGTTGTTCTAAAATGTCTGTTGCGTAAAAATCCGCCCCCGTTGTTGATGATGCGGAAAAGCGCCATACTGTTTGCTGCTCGCTAATGCTGTGCTGCCAATTTCCCCAATCATTGCTATCCAGATTGATAATGGCGGTTCCGGTCGGAGCAAGGCCGGCAAAGATTTCACCTTTAGCCTTTGCCACTCCAGCCAAAGAACCAAATCCTGCCAAATGAGCAGAGAAAAGGTTATTGACCAATGCGCTTTCAGGACGCGTCATTTCCGTGGTGTAAGCAATTTCACCAATATGGTTCGCCCCTAGTTCAATCACAGCAAACTGGTGTTCATCAGTCAGTCTGAACAAGGTCAATGGCACTCCAATGTCATTGTTGAAGTTGCCTGCGGTATAAAGGGTATTTCCACATTGACGCAAGATCGCGGCGGTCATCTCTTTTACGGATGTTTTACCCGACGAGCCAGTTAAAGCCACAATGCGTGCTTTACTTTGCTGACGAACCCAGCCCGCCAGTTTTCCCATCGCCAAACGTGTGTCTTCAACCACAACTTGTGGACAATCAATATCCAGACGACGGCTAACCAATAAAGCACCAGCACCCTGCCTCACAACGTCAGCGGCGAAATCGTGGGCGTCAAATTTTTCCCCTTTTAAGGCAATAAACAACCCGCCACACCCAATCTTACGGCTATCAGTTTCCACAGTATGAATTGGCACAGTTTCAGCTTGCTGCTCGGTAACGCGATATAACAAGCCGTTCGTCAACTGTGCCAATTGCTGTAGCGTCAGAGGGATCATGCAATTACCCCCAATAAACGCGCAACGGTCAGGCGATCTGAGTAGTCCAGACGACGGTTGCCAACCAGTTGGTAATCTTCATGGCCTTTACCTGCCACCAAAACAACATCTTCTTCGCTTGCTTGCATAATGGCACTGGTGACAGCCTCAACACGCCCATGAATCACGATTGCCTGCCCTGGGTCGATGAATCCTTGCAGAATATCAGCCACAATTGCTTGAGGCTCTTCACTGCGAGGGTTATCATCAGTGACAATCACACGATCAGCATCCTGCTCTGCCACCCCTCCCATTAATGGCCGTTTACCTTTGTCGCGATCACCCCCACAACCGAATACGCACCAAAGTTGCCCCTTACAGTGCAGACGAGCCGCAGACAAGGCTTTTTCCAAAGCATCAGGCGTGTGGGCATAATCAACCACAATTGTCGGACGACCAGCGGCGGAAAAAACTTCCATACGCCCACAAACAGGTTTCAGAGAAGACGCTGTCGATAGCAATTCCGCCAAGGGATAATCCAGAGACAACAAAGTGGTCAACGCCAGGAGTAAGTTACTGACATTGAATGCGCCCATCAAAGGGCTATTGAGCGTTCCATTTCCCCAACTGGAAGTAAATGTGATGGATGCACCTTTATCGTGATAATGCACTTCACTGGCTGATAACCAACGCCCTTGCCAATTTTCTGGCACGTTATTTTCCATTGAAACAGCAACTGCGTCTGGCAGACGGGACAACCACTTCTGCCCAACCGCATCATCAGCATTGATGATTTTCTGCTTCACATTATGGCTACTAAACAGTCGCCATTTGGCTTCTTCGTAACTTTCCATATCACCATGATAATCAAGGTGATCACGGCTTAAATTAGTAAAAATAGCCGCTTGAAATGGCAATGCGGCCACACGTCCCTGAACCAAACCATGCGAAGAGACTTCCATCGCCACAAAAGTGGCATTTTGATGAGCAAGCTGCTGTAACTCAAGCTGAATATCAACCGCCGAGCCAGTCGTATTTTCGCTGGGTACGACCATACCCAACAAACCATTTCCTACTGTTCCCATCACGGCACTGGTTTCGCCAAGCCCCTGGCTCCATTGCGCCAATAATTGGGTTGTTGTTGTTTTTCCGTTGGTGCCAGTCACCCCAACCAATTTCAGTTGATTGCCGGGATGTTGGTAAAACTCACCCGCCAGCTTGGATAATTTATTATTTAAATCGTCCAGATAGATAACAGGCACACCGTGCATTTTCTGCATCGTGCCGTTATCCGTTTCTCCCTTCGCTTCTGCAATCACCGCAGCGACACCTTGAGCGATGGCTTGAGGAATATATTTTCGACCGTCAGTCTGATGCCCTTGAACCGCAACAAACAGATCTCCGGCAGCCGCCTTACGGCTATCCAATGTCATTTCACGCAGCGGAAGCTCCGGTGTATCAACACCCCAAGGAGCCAATAAATCGCGCAAATTACGATCTGCCACTTTTATCCTCTTTATTTATTAATCACAAATTCGTTTTTATCGCCTACAGGCAATGCATCTGGTTCAACATTCATGGTACGCAAAACACCACTCATGATGGCGCCGAAGACAGGCGCTGCAACCGCACCACCATAGTATTTACCTGCCTGTGGATCATTGATGATCACAACCAATGAAAACCGTGGATTACTCACAGGTGCAACCCCAGCGGTATAAGAAATATGCTTATCATTGAGGTACTTGCCATCCGGCCCGACTTTTCTTGCCGTACCCGTTTTAATCGCAATACGATAACCCTTTATTGCTGCCCGTACACCGCCACCGCCTGGTAATGCAACGCTCTCCATCATGTGCACTACTGTTCGCATAATGTGCTCAGGAAATACCCGCGTACCCGGTACAGGGGGATCAACTTTGGTAATTGACAGGGGGCGATAAATGCCCAAGCTGCCTATCGTTGCATAGACACGCGCTAACTGTAATGGCGTTACCATTAGCCCGTAGCCGAAAGAAAAGGTGGCCCTATCAAGATCTGACCACCGTTGTTTATTAGTTGGAAATAAGCCACTACTTTCTCCGACCAGCCCCAAATTGGTCGGTTTTCCCATCCCAAAGCGTGAGTAAGCATTTACCACCTCTGAGGCGGGCATCGCTAACGCCAGCTTGGAAACACCAACGTTACTCGACTTCTGTAAGATCCCAGTGATCGTTAACTCAGGGCGTGGTGCCACGTCTCTGATTTCATGACCACGCGAACCATACGTTAATCGGTATGGTCTGGTATCTAACACCGTATTTTCTTTGACAATGCCACTATTCAGTGCACTCATCACCACCAGCGGTTTCACCGTGGAGCCAGGCTCAAAAATATCGGTGATGGCACGGTTACGCATCGCATCTTTCGGCGTTCCTGCCAAATTATTGGGGTTATAAGATGGGCTGTTTGCCATCGCCAAAACTTCGCCGGTATTGACATCAACCAATACGGCTGTACCTGATTCGGCTTTGTTCAGTGCAACCGCCTTCGTCAATTCGCGATACACCAACGTCTGAAGACGCTCATCTATGCTGAGTGTCAAATCGTGGGCTGCTCTGCTATCGGTAGATGAAATATCCTCAATAACACGCCCTGTACGATCTTTACGAACAGTTCGGCTTCCCGGCATACCTGTCAGCCAGTTGTCAAAGCTCTTTTCAACGCCCTCAATACCTTTGCCATCAATGTTAGTCACCCCAATAATATGTGCTGTCACCTGCCCTGCCGGATAATAACGACGGGATTCCTGACGCAAATAGATACCGGGTAACTTCAATTTTTCGACATAATCGCCAATAGAAGTGTTCACCTGGCGGGCCAGGTAAACAAAACGCCCCTTGGGATATTCGTTAATTTTGCTGGTTAATTGTTCAAGAGGGATAGAAAGGGCATCAGCCAAAGCCTGCCAACGGGTGTCATTTGTGATGCCGCCTTTTTCAAACACTTCTTTGGGATCTGCCCAAACCGCATCAACAGGCACACTCACCGCCAGCGGGCGCCCATTGCGATCATTGATCATGCCACGGGCGGTTGGAACAGATTGGATGCGCAGGGAACGTGAATCACCTTCTTTTACCAAACGATCAGGGTTGATGATCTGCAAATAGGCAACACGAATCAAAAGCCCGATTAAAGCTATCCCAATGCCTCCACACAGCAAAGCAAAGCGCCAGCTTACAAAACTTGCTTTATCTTCTTGCTTTTTCAACTTTAAAGAGCGTGCAGCTTTCATCGCCCACCTTTTGGTTGTCAACTGGACTCATTGAGTGATCACAATATTCTCTTTACCTGGATCAACGTGTTGCATCTGCAATTTTTCAGTCGCAATCCGTTCAACCCGACTGTGATCACCCAATGCGTTCTCTTCAAGGAGCAGGTTACGCCACTCAATATCCTGAGCATCAAGCTGGATCACTTGACGCTCTTTTTCCGCAGTCAATAAGCGGGTTTGATGGGTGACCGTCACAACACTGATAGCTGAAACGACAACGGCTATCAGCAAAATCAGCGGGAGTTTGGCATGACGGATTAAATCATTACCAATCACTCCAACTAACCCATGACGTTCACCAGCCATTATTCACCCGCCTTTTCAGCAAACCGCAAAACCGAGCTTCGCGCTCTTGGGTTTGTGGCGACTTCACCCTCTGAGGGTTTCATTTTGCCAATGGATTTCAGACTTCTTCCCCCCAGCGTTTTTAACTGCGCTTCCGTGAGAGGCAAACCGACTGGAACCTGTGGCCCTTGACTGTGTTGTCGGATAAAGCGTTTCACTATGCGATCTTCCAACGAATGGAAACTGATGACAGATAATCGCCCTTGTGGTGCCAGAACGCGCAGTGCGCCATCTAATGCACGTTCTATCTCTTCCAGTTCACTGTTAATGTAAATCCTGATAGCCTGAAAGCTGCGTGTTGCCGGATGCTTATGCTTTTCTTTCACCGGGCTTGCCTGAGCAATTAACTCTGCCAGCTCACGGGTACGCGTAAGAGGCTGTTCCTGGTTGCGTGCTACAATGGCTTTCGCGATGCGTTTGGCAAAACGTTCTTCGCCAAATGTTTTCAACACCCATGCGATGTCATCTGCTTCAGCCTTCATCAACCACTCTGCGGCGGACTGCCCACGTGTGGTATCCATACGCATATCCAATGGCCCATCACGCATGAATGAAAAACCACGTTCAGGATCATCCAGCTGTGGGGAAGAAACCCCTAAATCCAGTAATACGCCATTAATTTTTCCAACCAAACCAGCGTCTTCAACATAAGTTACCAATTCAGAAAATGGCCCATGAGTAATAGAAAAACGCTTGTCAGTAATGGCCTTTGACGCTTCAATAGCTTGTGGGTCACGATCGATCGCCATCAAACGTCCATTAGGGCCCAATTTTGATAAAATCAGACGAGAATGTCCCCCTCGCCCAAATGTGCCATCAATATAAATTCCATCTTCTTGAATATTCAGTCCATTGACAGCTTCATCCAGCAGTACACTGGTATGTTGAAAATGACTATTTGCCATGTTTATAGTGATAAATCCTGTAGCCTTGCTGATAGAGGTTCTTGTGTAGATTGTTCAGCCGCAATATCATCCTGTACCTGTTGATACCAAACTTGCTCATCCCACAATTCAAATTTATTAAATTGCCCAACCAGCATGACCTCTTTTGTTAGCCCTGCGTGCTGACGCAGTGTGCTGGCTAATAAAAGACGTCCTGCGCTGTCCATTTGACATTCACTGGCGTGTCCCAATAACAAACGTTGAACACGACGTTCGGCTGGATTCATGCTGGATAAGCGAGATAATTTTTTTTCGATGATTTCCCATTCGGGTAATGTATAAAGCAACAAACACGGCTGATGAAGATCAATAGTACAAACCATTTGGCCTGTTGATGCTTCATTCAGCATTTCTCTATATCGGGCTGGTACAGTGAGCCGCCCTTTGCTATCGAGATTAACCAGTGTTGCTCCACGAAACATACTCAGGTTACCCCTTGATGGCCCAAATCTCCACATTATCCCACAAATCACCACAATTAAGAGTTTACGGATGGTATGAAAACCTTGTCAAGCCAGAGCCCGTGCGCTTTAGCTAGATTTACAGAAAGATTCAGAAGAGAAAAAGAAGGATTTTTTAGTTTTGGCTATGTTAATAATAGATAACACTATGATAATTTTGAATAATTTAATAAATCTGTAGCGAGATTAATTTAGAATGGAATTTAGCCAATTAATTACCACTTAAATTAATTTATGCAACTCATATCTCATTGTTGATCAGTTGTTAATCATCATAACCTTATCAATAATAACTATATATTTAAGTTACAATAGCATAAAAAATAATAACATTTTGAAATTTTTCATTTATCTGAAAACATAAAATGGTTATATATCAAACTAATAAAAAAATAATACCCAAATAACAAATAACATACATAAACAATAACCATTTGTTACAAAATTATTCATCTTGTGAATTTAAATAACACATTATCGGTTTTCACGGTCATTAAAAGCTGTTTAGAAGAATTTTAGTAAGAATAATCTCAAAATTACCTCAACAAGCGTATTTTGATGATTTTCAGCAAACAAACAGCACCCTCATCTTTAATGAGGGTACTCAATTAGGCTTTGCGGCTTAACTTACCACGACGGCAGAGATGACGACGCATTCGGGTTATTCCGGGGGTTGGACGTTGCTTTTCATTCAAACTAGCTAATACCAGTTCAAGGGCACGTTCAGCGACATCACGATGGCGTTGTGCCACCGACAATACCGGACATTCAAGGAAATCAAGCAACTCATGATCACCAAATGTGGCAATAACTAGTTGACTTGGTAAACGACCACTGCGCTTGAGGAGTGTATCCATGACGCCCTGAAGTAACGCAAATGAAGTGGTATACAAAGCCTGAGGAACAGGGTTTGCTTCCAACCATGACGCAAATACTTCAGCCGCCGCTTCACGTTCATAGCTATTGGCATAAAGATAGTTTACTTCCCGTGGATCATGCTCCCATGCTTCGCGGAATCCTTGTTCACGCAAAAAACTGACCGATAATTCAGGCAATGCCCCCAAATAAAGGACAGATTCAGCCGGAAATTGACGCAACTCCTGTGCCAACATCTTCGCATCTTCGAGATCATCGCCAACCACACTGACAAAGTGTTCGCTGTCCAGAGCACGGTCGAGTGCGATAATTGGCAATGTGCGGTTTGCCCAGCGCTGGTAGAAAGGATGCTCAGGTGGTAAAGCAGTGGAAACAATGATCGCATCGACTTGACGTTGCAAAAGATGTTCAACACAACGCATTTCATTATCAGGCTGATCTTCAGAACAGGCGATCAATAACTGGTAGCCACGCTGCCGTGCCTGACGCTCAAGATAATTGGCAATACGTGTGTAGCTGGTATTTTCCAAGTCAGGTATGACTAAACCGATTGAACGGGTTCGCCCCGCCCGAAGGCCAGCAGCGACAGCATTGGGATGATAATTATGCTCCCTGACCACTGCCATCACTTTTTCTACTGTCTTATCACTGACCCGATACTGCTTGGCTTTACCATTGATGACATAACTGGCCGTAGTACGTGAAACACCTGCTAAGCGGGCGATCTCATCCAGTTTCACATTAACCCCTTAGTAAGATTATGAAAAAGCCCTACTTTACAGTAGGGCTCAATGAATATCTGTATTTTAACCCGCAGATTACGATTTTTCATCGCATAATTTTATCTCCGCGCGAGACACCAACTATACCCGAGCGCGCGACTTCGACAATCTCTGCCACGTCTCTGACTGAATCAAGAAAAGCGTCCAGTTTTTCACTCGTTCCCACTAATTGAACAGTATAGAGTGTTGAAGTCACATCAACGATCTGCCCGCGAAAGATATCGGTGCTGCGCTTAATCTCTTCCCGTCCATAACCGCTGGCTTGTAATTTAACCAGCATGATTTCACGCTCAACATGAGGCCCTGCTGTTAATTCGTTGACTCGCAATACATCCACCAACTTATGTAATTGCTTTTCAATTTGCTCCAATACCTTGGCATCCCCTTTGGTTTGAATCGTCATACGTGACAATGTGGGATCATCAGTCGGAGCAACAGTCAAACTTTCGATGTTATAACCTCGTTGGGAAAACAAACCAACCACGCGGGATAATGCTCCCGATTCGTTTTCAAGTAATACAGACAAAATCCGGCGCATGATCAGGTCCTCTCTGTTTTGCTTAACCACATTTCATCCATTGCTCCGCCTCGGATTTGCATTGGATAAACATGCTCTGTCTCATCAACGGTAACATCCACGAAAACCAGGCGTTGATTTTCAGTCACTTCATGCAGTGCCTGGGTGAGTTTCGCCTCTAACTCATCGTAAGTTTGGATGGGGATACCAATATGCCCATAGGACTCGGCCAATTTGACGAAATCAGGCAGGGATTCCATGTAGGATTGAGAATGACGCCCCGCGTATATCATATCCTGCCATTGTTTCACCATACCCAAGAAACGGTTATTCAGATTCAGTACCAGAACAGGCAAACCATATTGCAGGGCAGTAGACAATTCCTGAATATTCATCTGAATACTGCCATCCCCTGTCACACACACGACTGTAGCTTCAGGTTTTGCCAACTTCACTCCAAGCGCAGCAGGCAAACCAAATCCCATCGTTCCTAAACCACCGGAATTGATCCAATGTCTCGGTTTATCAAATGGATAATGCAAAGCCGCAAACATCTGATGTTGACCAACATCTGACGCAATATAGGCTTCCCCTTTGGTGAGACGATAAAGGGTTTCAATAACAGCCTGTGGCTTGATTTTTACTGTCGTGTGATCGTAATCAAGGCACTTGCGGCTGCGCCACTGTTCAATGGAAAGCCACCAATCTTTCAGGGCATCAGGATCTTGGGTATCTTCTATGGAATCCAATAATTCCAGCATCTGGCCAAGTACCTGTTTAGCATCGCCAACAATAGGGATATCCGCCGTTACCGTTTTAGAAATTGAGGTTGGATCAATATCAATGTGTAATACGGTTGCTTCCGGGCAATATTTTTCCAAATTATTGGTTGTTCGATCGTCAAAACGCACACCTACGGCAAAAATGACATCAGAGTTGTGCATCGCTTTATTCGCTTCAAAAGTCCCATGCATTCCCAGCATTCCCAGACTTTGGCGATGCGTTGCAGGAAATGCGCCCAATCCCATCAACGTACTGACGACCGGAATATGAAAATGTTCAGCTAACTTCAGCAGTTCAGTGGTACAGGCTGAATTTATGGCACCACCCCCGACATAAACCACCGGTTTTTTTGCTGCCGCCAACGTCTTCAATGCACGTTTAATTTGCCCTTTGTGTCCCTGAACAGTAGGGTTATAAGAACGCATGTTAATTTTTTCAGGATACACATACGGGAATTTCAATGCAGGATTAACGGTATCTTTGGGAAAATCGATAACAACAGGCCCTGGCCGACCACTTGCGGCCAGGTAAAAAGCTTTTTTAATGGTATCCGGGATATCTTCTGCTTTTTTTACCAGAAAACTGTGTTTCACGATGGGGCGGGAAATTCCCACCATATCGCACTCCTGAAAAGCATCATTACCTATCAGGGAACTGGCAACCTGACCAGATAACACGACCATAGGAATTGAATCCATGTACGCCGTTGCAATGCCCGTCACAGCATTGGTTGCCCCTGGCCCAGAGGTGACTAAAACAACTCCAACGTTTCCGGTACAACGCGCATAACCATCCGCCATATGAACAGCACCCTGTTCATGACGCACTAAAATATGTTCGATTCCCCCAATCGTATGCAGGGCATCATAAATATCCAGAACTGCCCCGCCCGGATAACCGAACACGTGTTCAACGCCCTGATCGATCAGCGATCTGACAACCATTTCGGCTCCTGACAACATCTCCATCGAGTTTGCCTCCAGGCTCTGTTTGCAAGTTAATCGTCGGAATTTCATAAGGTAACGAAAAAGTTACCTTATTTATTCCATTTCTTATTTATTCCATAACGCTAAGTTAACTAACATAACGTTAGATACACGTGTTAGCAAACAACAATTTACATATTGAAAATATTCGTTGAAGAAGAGCCGAACTTTTGCTTATTTTTAATCCTGATACATAGATTCAATTTCGCGCTGATAACGTTGAGCAATAACTTTACGGCGTAATTTCAGTGTCGGTGTTAATTCACCTTTTTCCATTGAAAAAGTTTCCGGCAAAAGAATAAATCGTTTAACCTGATGGAATTTAACAATATTCTTTTGCATTTCCTTTAATCGCCGCTCAAACAGCTCGACAACCTGATGGTTACGCAGCAGCTCAAGACGATCACGATAATGGAGATTGATAGATTTCGCGTATTCTTCCAGCGCTTCATAACTGGGAACGATCAGCGCAGAAACGAATTGGCGGGCATCAGCAATAACGGCAATATGTTCAATAAAACGATCCTGCCCTAGCGTTCCTTCAATCATTTGCGGCGCAATATATTTTCCTGTTGATGTTTTCATTAAATCTTTCAGGCGCTCGGTAATAAACAGGTTACCACTATCATCCAGCTTTCCGGCATCACCTGTCCGCAACCAGCCATCTTCCGTAAAGGCATGGACAGTTTCCTCCAGGCGATTGAAGTACCCTTTCATGACAATAGGGCCACGCACTTGGATCTCCCCTTCCGCACTAATGCGAACATCAACATCAGGCAATGGCGTACCAATTGAGCCTAACAGATAATTTTTTTCTTCCCAGCAAGACACCGTGGCACAAGTTTCTGTCATGCCGTACCCATATTTGATATCCAGACCGATGGAGAGAAAAAAACGGGTGATGGCATCGTCAAGGCGTGCTCCCGCCACAGGCAAGAAACGTACTCGTCCCCCTAAAAGACCACGGAGCTTATTCAACACCAATCTGTCAGCCAATTGATAACTACCGCGCGTGAATGGACAACCTTTTTTGTTCTTCTGCCGACGCATCCAATGCTCTTCTCCCCGCTTCAAGGCCCAATTAAAAATCATCCTACGCCAAAAAGACGCACGGGAAACCTTTTCTAAGATCGCGCTATGCACTTTTTCATAAAAACGGGGAACAGAACACATTACCGTCGGACGCACATCTGACATGGCTTCACGCACAAGATTCGTATCTGTTAAATAGACGTTCAGAGCACCTGTGTGCATGACATAATAACTCCACGCCCGCTCAAAAATATGGGATAGCGGCAGAAAACAGAGCGATACATCCTGGTTGGTCAATGTTAATCTCTGGTCATGCAGATAGAGCTGTGCCGCCATATTTCGGTAATCCAGCATCACTCCCTTTGGCTCTCCCGTTGTGCCAGAGGTATAGATTAACGTGAAAAGGTCATTCAAATCCTGATCCGCAATACGGCGATGAAGTTCTGCCTGATATTGCGAATAATCATTGTCAATAAAAGCGGATAAATACAATGCTTGCGGGCATCCTTTCAAGTCAACAGATTCATCCATAACAATAAGATGAGCAAGCTTAGGACACAGTTCTAGCAATGTTATGGCAATGTCATATTGTTCCTGCCCGCCAACAAATAACACCTGTACGCCTGCATCATTAAGAATAAATGCAGCCTGATCACCCGTATTAGTCGCATACAATGGTACTGTCACAGCCCGAAGATGAAGAATAGCTAAGTCAACCAATGACCATGCCATACAATTCTGCGCAAAAATACCCACTTTCCCCTGCACTTCTATTCCCAATGACAATAATGCTTTTGCCATAGATATTGTTGTGCATTCAACCTGCTGCCAATTCATTTCCAACCGTTCTGATGGTGACCATTGCCGAAAGGCAATTTTTTCTGGATATTCATTGAATTGTTGCTGCAAGCGATTAACCAAGTGATAGGCGTGCAGAGGATCTGTTATCACAATATATTCCTGTATAAATATTTCATTCAGCGTCTTTAGTAAGTGTATTACCTACTTTTCAGCTTACAGATGTTAGCTATTTTCGTGCAGTCTACCTATTCCGACTAGAAGGGGGAAGTCCATTTTTGAGAGAGCGCTATCCCAATATGCAATATAGGGATAGACTCTGATTTCATCTATTCTGCTTTAACGTGATCTATTCTTGCTCACCAAGATGGCTTAACAGTGATTTCATCCACTGATGGCCTTTATCCCGCTCTGTTGCACCATGCCATATCAAATAGCAAGGCCGAAAAATCGGACCATTGGGCAAAGAAACTGAACAGATATTTAACTGTTCGGAGTAATGATCAACCATCCATTTTGGTACTATGGCAACTAAATAAGTCTGGGAAACAATATTAAGAACGCTATTTAAATCCGTTCCCTGATAAGAAACAGAACGCGATAATTCATTATTTTCATAGTAAATCTTACTAAATGAATCTATATTATCCAACGCAACGATAGCATGTCTTTCTTCCTGCAATTGTTGCTGAGTAATCCGCTCGCTAATTCTGGGATGATGTTTAGATACAGCCAAAACCAGTTCATCATTAAACAGAGAGTAATTATGAAAATCAGAACAATCCAATTGATTGTAGCTGATAACAAATTCTATTTCCTGATATTTTAATTGTTTCTCAATATCATCATTAATTTGTGTTTTAATAACAACTTCGATATTAGAATCATGTTTTTTTAGCTGTCCAACAATTTGAGCAGCTAAACGAATATCAAGAGGGCTACAAATAGAGAGATGAAATACTCTTGTGCTTTTGTTGGGATCAAATCCCACTCCAGGGAGTTCATTATGGACAATTTGCAGTGCCTGTCTCAGTGGCCCAAAAAGCTGTTTTGCTCTCGCCGTTGGCTGAATGCCTCGGCCATAACGCACAAATAATTCATCACCAAACATGGTTTTCAAACGAGCGACAGCATTACTGACAGCCGGTTGTGACATTCCCAATGCCTGGGCTGCACGTGTAATATTCTGCATTTGCATCACAGTATCAAAAACAGTCAGCAAATTAAGATCGACACCACGCAATTGAATATCACATGATGCTTTTTTTTCTGTCGTTATTGAGTTGTATTCTGTCATTATTTCACTCCACTAAACTTATATACGCATTAAACTTCAAGTTGCAACTGACAACACTCGATGAAATCACACGCATCTTGAAGTTAGATTGGTATAGCAGTGTTCTCATTAAATATGGAAATTAATAAGAGCAATTATCCCAATGCATTAGAAAATATATTGAGATTCATTCTTGTACAAAAAAAAATAAAATATGCATAACCAATACATTTTTATCTACGTAACCGTAATATTTTTATAGGTATGAATATTAACGTGTTATATATGAATGACAGTAACTCAATTTACACTCATGATTTGTATCAAAAACAATGAGCCAATAATGAAATTTCAATCTATCAAAATATAATTTATTAATATTCTATATGGTTATGACTTCTTAACCTAAGACACTGTGGTTAACATCTATCTATCCTTGTTCCTTATCCATCAGAGCAGGATTTTACTCCATATATAGATATGAAAAATAGATAAAAACATCGCTAAAAATGTAAAAAATAGTCACTGAGCTCAACAATGATGCAATAAACAACCAGAAATGTGCACAATTCACACTAAATTTACGCTTATACTGCTTGACATTACTTTTTAGATAAAGTATCTATAAAATACATTGACAATTAAAACTCAGTTAACAAATTTACAAAGGTTAGCTCACATGATTCACCCTATTCTTCTACTAAGCCTACTAATTATCGCCTTTAATCATGCGCGTGGTATGTTGGTGGGTGGAACACAGAGGATAAGTTAACCTACATCAGACACAAAAAACCCGCGCCATGCGCGGTTTTTTTTTACCTGCCGGCGCTCAAAGATAAACCCAGTTACAGAACTAAATTAACCAGTTAATCGATTTAACAGGAGCACAACATGAGCCAGCAAGTTATTATTTTCGATACAACGTTACGTGATGGAGAACAAGCATTACAAGCCAGTCTGAGTGTGAAAGAGAAACTGCAAATCGCTTACGCACTGGAAAGATTGGGAGTTGATGTTATTGAAGCTGGTTTTCCAGTTTCTTCTCCAGGAGATTTTGAATCAGTTCAAACCATCGCCCGTGAAATCAAAAATAGCCGTATTTGTGCCTTATCCCGCTGTGTTGACAAAGATATCGATGTCGCCGCTGAAGCCCTGAAAGTCGCTGAAGCCTTCCGCCTGCATATGGTACTCGCTACCTCAAATTTGCACGTCGAACACAAATTAAAAAGAACCTTTGATGACGTTGTGGAAATGGCGGTTCGCTCCATCAAACGGGCACGCAACTACACCGATGATGTTGAATTTTCTTGCGAAGATGCGGGCCGTACAGATATCGATAATTTGTGCAAAATTGTCGAGCAAGCCATCAAAGCGGGTGCAACCACCGTTAACATTCCAGACACGGTGGGTTACACAACCCCTTACCAATTTGGCGGTATTATACGCACATTATTTAACCGCGTACCCAATATTGATAAAGCGATTATTTCTGTCCACTGTCACGACGACTTAGGCATGTCCGTCGCTAACTCCATTACAGCTATTCAGGAAGGTGCCCGTCAAATCGAAGGCACGATTAATGGATTGGGAGAGCGTGCAGGTAACTGCTCACTGGAAGAAGTGATCATGACGATCAAAACGCGCCAGCAAATGTTGGGAGTACATACCAATATCAACCATCAAGAAATTTACCGTACCAGTCAGTTAGTGAGCCAAATTAGCAGTACACCGATCCCCGCTCATAAAGCTGTTGTTGGCAGTAATGCGTTTTCCCATTCATCCGGCATTCATCAGGATGGGGTGCTGAAAAATCGTGAAACTTACGAAATCATGACACCAGAATCCATCGGCCTGAAAGATACCCAGTTGAACCTGACCTCACGTTCTGGACGTGCCGCGGTGAAACATCGTATGACAGAAATGGGCTATCAAGAGAGTGATTACAATCTGGATGTACTGTATCAAGCATTCTTGAAACTGGCAGATAAAAAAGGGCAGGTGTTTGATTACGATTTGGAAGCCTTGGTGTTTATCAACCAACAACAGCAAGAACATGAACATTTCCGTCTGGATTATTTCAGTATCCAGTCAGGCTCCAATGTCATACCTACTGCAACCGTTAGCCTGGCTTGCGGAAATGAAATCAAATCCGAAGCCTCAACAGGCAATGGTACGGTTGATGCTATCTATCAGGCCATCAACCGCATTACGGGTTACCCTCTGGAATTAATTTCCTATCAATTATCCGGTAAGGGACATGGTAAAGATGCGCTTGGTCAGGTTGATATTATCGTGGAATGTTTTGGCCGCCGTTTCCACGGAATGGGTTTGGAAACTGACATTATTGAATCCTCTGCCAAAGCGATGGTCCATGTTCTGAACAATATCTGGCAGGCAGAACAAGTAGAAAAAGAGAAGCAACGCATCTCCCAAAACTGTAACCAAGACAGCAATATTCAAAACAATCACCAGAACAACAAAAAGGAAACTGCATAATCATGACTTCAAGCCAATCTATTTCAAATGACGCGACTCAAGGCAAGCAAGAAACTAAGCATTACCACATTGCTGTTTTGCCTGGTGATGGCATTGGCCCTGAAGTTATGAAGCAAGCCTACAAAGTGTTAGATGCCATCCGTCATCGTTTTAATATCCGTATCACAACCAGCGAATATGATGTGGGAGGGATTGCCATTGATCGTCATGGCACCCCTTTACCTCAAGAAACGATGACTGGCTGTGAAAAAGCTGACGCGATCCTATTTGGCTCTGTCGGTGGCCCAAAATGGGAACATCTGCCACCCGCCGAACAACCCGAACGAGGGGCATTATTGCCATTGCGAAAGTATTTTAAATTATTCAGCAACTTACGTCCGGCACGCTTATATGCAGGCTTAGAATCATTCTGTCCCCTTCGCCATGATATCGCCGCCAAAGGCTTTGATATTTTATGCGTCCGTGAGCTGACAGGTGGAATTTATTTTGGACAACCCAAGGGGCGTGAAGGTGAAGGAAAATATGAGCGGGCTTTTGACACGGAGATTTATCATCGTTTCGAAATAGAACGGATCGCGCGTATTGCATTTGAATCTGCGCGCAAGCGCCGCCATAAAGTCACTTCAATTGATAAAGCGAATGTTTTGCAAAGCTCCGTGTTATGGCGTGAAGTTGTTAGCAAAATCGCCAAAGATTATCCTGACGTGACAATCGAGCACATGTATATCGATAACGCCACTATGCAGCTGATTAAAAATCCCGCTCAATTTGACGTTCTATTATGCTCTAATATTTTTGGCGATATTTTATCCGATGAGTGCGCTATGATCACAGGTTCAATGGGAATGCTGCCTTCTGCCAGCCTGAATGAAAAAGGTTTTGGCTTATATGAACCTGCTGGCGGTTCAGCTCCTGACATTGCGGGTAAAAATATCGCCAACCCAATTGCCCAAATATTATCCACAGCACTGTTGCTGCGTTACAGCATTGGCCACTTTGATGCCGCTGATGCTATTGAACGGGCAATCAACCATGCTTTGGAACAAGGTTATCGTACCGCAGATCTGGCGGGCAATGACAAAGCGGTCAGCACCGATGCAATGGGCGATATCATTGCACGCTATATCACCGAAGAAGTTTAGGAGAACCTAACCAAAGAGAAATACAGGCATTAAAAAAGGCCAGTAAGATAGCTTACTGGCTGGTAAAAATACCATGACTCGAAAAAATCAGAGGTAAATGAGCATAAGTGGAGTAAAAATGAACACTTTTGTCTGGTTTGATTTTAAATCTGCGTGGATTACGCCTCCAGAGGGTTAATTCACAGGAAAAGCTAAAGTTATAAACATTTATTGTCTGGCCAGAACCATTTTATTCACTTTTTCTGTGGATATGTATGTGAAAAAGAACGGGGTAAAACGGGTATACTTTTATTACATATTTTTACACTCGCTATAAGCGTAAATAAATATCCATTGTTTTTCATCATGTTAATGCATTTTATACCCCTTTTAACGTTACATATCACTGATGAAAATTTTTGCCTTCCCTTGCTCTGAGCAAATATTAGCCATCGATGAATTTATCCACAGGATATGCCTTTTAGTTAAACAAAAATCGCCTATTTTTGTAGAAAACATCATTCATTAGCGCTGTAAATCAAACCAGTGATCTCACTTTTTATCACTTATCCCATAAATCTGTGGATAACATGGTGTAAGATCCTGTTTATTATCACTGGGAATAGGTGAACAATCATAATGAGTCTATTTTTAATGCAGCAAACAGCGATGAAAAGATCTTGTATATCATGCTATTATCAAAGTGATCTTGTTAACGATAAATTCATAATGATTCCCCAAAATTCACATGAACATTTTTTAACCAGAAAAAAATATATTCTATAACATGTACTTTACGCCCCCAACACCGCCTGAAAACGAACAACAACTCTTCAATCGTGCCTATTCTCTGGCTGGCTTATCTATGGGTGAACTGGCTGCGCAAGCCAGGCTCTCCATTCCCCCCAATTTAAAACGTGATAAAGGTTGGGTCGGTATGTTGCTTGAATACTATTTAGGCGCAAATGCGGGCAGTAAACCTGAGCAGGATTTTGAACATATTGGTGTCGAGTTGAAAACTATCCCTGTGGATAGCAAAGGTTATCCATTAGAAACAACCTTTGTCTGTGTTGCTCCTTTAACAGGTAATAGCGGCATTACCTGGGAAAACTGCCACGTCAGGCGTAAGTTATCCCGCGTCCTGTGGATACCCGTTGAGGGAGAAAGAAATATTCCATTATCTGAACGCCGTGTAGGCTCTCCGTTACTTTGGAGCCCGAATGTGATTGAAGAAGAGTTGTTGCGACGCGATTGGGAAGAACTGATGGATCTTATTGTATTAGGAAAAGTCGAAAGCATTACTGCCCGTCATGGTGAAGTACTGCAATTGCGCCCCAAAGCTGCCAATAGCCGCGCATTGACCGAAGCGATAGGAGAATATGGCCAGCCAATTATGACGTTACCCAGAGGTTTTTATTTGAAAAAAAACTTTACAGCACCGTTATTGGCTCGCCATTTTTTCTGGTAACCCTCGCATTAAACTTCAGGTTACAATTTACAACACAATATGAAACCTGATTTATCCCCGCTTCGCGGGGAGATATAAAACGCATCTTGAAAGGCGATTGGTATAGTATCATTAAATATGTCTTTTACCTTTCACACCTTACAAATAGCATGAATAGCTGCCAGCTATCATTTTGATGTAGAATAATTTTAAGCTTTTTTATGTACACTTATTAAGGGAACCCCAATAATATATAAAATTGCAATATTAAAAAATAATTTATAATATCTTTATTTACTCAATATCTCATTTTCCTTATTACTTAACTTATTTTTCACTTTCTTCAATGCCATTTCCCTTTCCAATGGGGACAGATAATCGGTAAAAACAATGCCATGTAAATGGTCAATTTCATGCTGCATAACAATTGATAAAAAATCTTCACTTTCTATCGTAATTGGCTTACCAAACCGATCAAATGCTTCTACCTTTATTTTTTCAAACCGTTCAACATCTGCGTAATACCCAGGTATCGACAGACAACCTTCCTGATTCACCACGCGACGCTCTTTTTCAACGATCTTCGGGTTAACCAAAACCATGGGCTGATCACGATTTGAAGAAATATCAATGACTGCAATCGCTTCTCTCCGACCAACCTGTGCAGCTGCCAAGCCTATGCCTGCGCTGTACATTGTCTCCAGCATGTCATCAATTAGCGTTTGAACTTTATCAAAATCAGTGACATCAACACATTTTTGTCTCAATCTTTCATCTGGAATTGTGAGGATATCTAGAATTGCCATAATGTATTTCCTTTGTTGTGACTTTTGCCATTATTACTATACCAATCCAACTTCAAGTTGCAGCTTAAAAATCAATGTGTTGTTTATATCTCCCACTACGTGGGAAGATATAAGACGCATCTTGAAAGACGATTGGTATATATGCATTAAACTTCAACTTGCAATTTACAACACGATATGAAACCTGATATCTCCCCCGCTTTCGCGGGGAGATATCACACCCATCTTGAAGTTAGATTGATATATACCTTTTTATTTCTCAAATTGCTACTTTATTAATTGCATTGCACCTTAAAATCTACTGCATATACCCATCTCACTTCAAGATGCATATTATTTCTCCCCGCGAAGCGGGGAGAAATAATGAGTTATGTTGTCTTATAATGACTTGAAAGGTA
This sequence comes from Xenorhabdus griffiniae, assembly GCF_037265215.1. Classification (NCBI taxonomy): domain Bacteria; kingdom Pseudomonadati; phylum Pseudomonadota; class Gammaproteobacteria; order Enterobacterales; family Morganellaceae; genus Xenorhabdus; species Xenorhabdus griffiniae. The sequence goes on from NZ_CP147737.1 coordinate 3,614,095, forward strand.
ACGTGTATAGATTCCCATTGTAGAATGGGAAAATAAACCCAAAAATAATATTAATAAAAATGCCAAACGAAAAATATCGCCTGGCATCATTCTTTGGTTATCTTAATTTTTTGATTAAACTAGTATTCTTGTTTTATTTTCTTATTACAAACTCGCATGTTCAAATGCCTGAGACAAATCCGTTATCAAATCATCTGCATTTTCAATACCGACAGAAATCCTGATCAGTTGTGGGGTAATTCCGGCAGCCAGACGCTTCTCCAACGGAATGGAAGCGTGAGTCATGGAAAATGGCTGACCAATCAAGCTTTCCACGCCACCTAAACTTTCCGCCAATGTAAACAGGTGCAGCGCTTTAATGACTCGACGCGCATAATCTTCATCCCCTTTCAGCACGATGGAGATCATGCCACCAAAACCTCGCATCTGACGTTTTGCCAATTCATGCTGAGGATGAGAAGCAAGGCCAGGATAATAGACTTTCTCAACTTGTGGCTGTTGTTCAAGCCAATGTGCAATCTTCCCTGCGCTGTCAATATGGCGCTCCATACGCAGTGCCAGTGTCCGAATACCACGCAGGACAAGGAAACTGCTGAACGGATCAAGAATGCCGCCGATGGAATTTTGCAAGAAGGCAACTTGCTCGGCCAACTCTGTATTATTTCCCACCACCGCAAGGCCAGCGACAACATCAGAGTGTCCATTCAAATACTTAGTTGCAGAATGCACAACAATATCAAAACCCAAATCAAGCGGACGCTGAATATAAGGGGAAGCAAAAGTGTTATCTGCCACACTGATAATATTATGCCGCTTGGCAATCTGTGCAATCGCCGCTAAATCAGCCAATTTCAAGAGTGGATTGGTAGGCGTCTCCACCCAAATCATTTTAGTGTCGGACTGAATTGCCGCTTCCAGTGCCGCAGTATCCCCTGCCTCAATATAAGTCACTCTCAGACCTGCTGTCCGGCGGCGCACTTTTTCCAACAAGCGGTAAGTCCCACCATAGAGATCGTCTACCGCAATGATGTGGCTGTCTTTATCAAGTAGCTCCAGAATGGTCGAACTGGCTGCCAGACCAGAACCGAATGCATAGCCACGTGTACCATTCTCTAATTCAGCAATCGCACGCTCTAAGGCATCACGTGTCGGGTTTCCACTACGGGAATATTCATATCCCGTATGCTGACCAGGTGCTGGCTGAGCATAAGTTGATGTGGCATAGATTGCGGGCATGACTGCCCCCGTGTGATCAGGTATATAACCTGCATGAACGCTTTGTGTATCAAATTTAATCTTAGCAAACTTAGCCATTAATTTATTCCTGAAAAGAGATCAATTGAGTTGTTGACGCCATGCGTTCAATACATCGGTACGAGTAACAAGCCCCAGGAAATGATTGTCATCATCAACAATCAGGGCCACATGACCAGCATCAAAGGTAGCAATTAACTGCGTCAATGACGCTTTTTTATTGAGCGTATGAATCTGATTGGTCATCGCTTCAATAACAGGCAGCGAGAAATGATGTGAATTAGCCTGAATGGCATGCATGAGATCCCACTCATCAATAAGCCCAACAATTTGATCGTTTTCGATCACGGGTAACTGTGAAATGTCATACAGACGCATTCGGTTATAAGCGATCTGCAAGGTATCGTGCGGGGAAACTGAAATCGTCGCGCCATCCTGATAACGATAGGTAATATAATCACTCAAATTATTTTCTTGTGGTTGTGAACGCAGCCCTTGTTCCAATAACCAGTAATCATTAAACATCTTCGACAGATATTTGTTACCGCTGTCACAAGCTAACGTCACGACGCGTTTCGGTGTTGTCTGTGCACGGCAATAACGTAACGCCGCCGCTAACAATGTGCCTGAAGAAGAGCCTGCGAGGATCCCTTCGGTCAATAGTAAATCGCGGGCGCAGGCAAACGCTTCTGCATCAGTAATGCGATAAGCGTGGTGAACCTGAGAAAAATCCCCAAGGGGTGGGACAAAATCTTCTCCAATACCTTCCACGAACCAACTTCCGGCTTCGTCATAGTGACCATACTCAACATAATCGGCAAGAATGGAACCTTTAGGATCTGCGAGGATAAATTCCGTATGAGGGGAGATTTCCTTAAAATACTGGCTCAAGCCCCCCAAAGTCCCGCCAGAACCGACACCAACAACCACGGCATCAACATTCTGCTCCATTTGTTGCCAAATCTCTGGCCCTGTGGTCACAAGATGCGCAGCTGAGTTCGCAGGATTATTGAATTGATCAATATAATAAGCTCCGCTGATTTCTTTCGACAGACGCAAGGCGTAATCCTGATAATATTCTGGATGTCCTTTTCCGACATCAGAGCGTGTCAGGCGAACCTCCGTTCCCAGCGCCCGCAGGTGATAAATTTTTTCGCGACTCATCTTATCAGGTACAACTAAAATCAGTTTATAGCCCTTCATGGCGGCAACCAATGCCAACCCAATCCCCGTATTACCTGCTGTGGCTTCAATGATGGTGCCTCCTGGCTGCAACAATCCCTGTTTTTCTGCCTGCTCAATCATTGAAAGTGCAACACGATCTTTAATCGAACCGCCAGGATTCTGATTCTCTAACTTAATGAATAGCTGGCATGGACCTGTATCCAGATGAGTCAATTCCAATAGCGGTGTATTCCCTATAAGTTCAAGAACAGAACGTGGTGCTGCCATATTTGCCTCTTGCTAATCGGTAAAATTTGCAAATAAAACTTTCAGATTGGGAAAGAATAACGCTGCATGGTAATCAATTTGAAAGAACAAATGAAAACTACATATAACAAAAGGGAATTAATTAATTCGATATTGATAAATTAAAACACTTCTACAATTCATTATTTTTTATCATTTAATAATAAATAAATCCTAATAATAGGAACTTTATGAAAATGCACCTCACAATAATCACTTCATTACAATCTCAACAAGACATCAATCAATCTGTATATACCAATCTAACTTCAAGATGCGTGTGTTTTCTCCCCCAAGAAACGAAGGAGAAATCAGGTTTCATAGCGTGTTGTAAATTGTCACTTGAAGTTTAATACGTATATTCCTTAACTCAGAAAATTCGGTAAAATGGCAGACACTTGAATGAAATAAGATAACCATCTCATAACTAATCTCCTCAACAACAACGAACAAAAGAGGCATCTATGTATACATACAAAGAGGCCGCCAATTTTGCGGCATTCGTGTTATATGCTGCGAAGATGAATGAACAATACTACAATAATCCAACGCCCCCAGCCGATCCGCGAATTGAAGAAGATGGCTGGAAAGTTATCGCATATATCTCCGCAAATGATCTGTCTTTTTCAGTCACGTCCAGAAAAGGCGAATGGCCTGATCATGTTTGTTATGGTTATGTAGCAAAAAAAGTGGCAGAAAAAAATAATTCTCCAGAGAGATATATTATTGCTATACGTGGGACTGATCCCACCATTTTGCTGGAAGATGTTCATGATGGGCTGATTGATTTTACATCACCGTGGCCCCGTTTCCCCAAGATAGCAGTTAGCCAGGGTTTTTTTAGTGTCTATGATTCAATGAAGCTGATTACCATTGAGCCTGAATCTCACCGTGATTACAGCAATCTCAACTTAGCTGAAGCGATTGCTCAATTTATAGGAATAAATAGTCAATTCACTATAGCCGGTCACAGCCTGGGGGCCGCAATTGCGTCCTATCTGATGTATGAAATTGGCCCTATGGCCCCCAATCACTCAGCCTGTTTATTTGCCTGCCCAAGGCCTGGAAACCGAGAATTCTCCAGACTGGTTACCCAAAACTTTAGCAATTTTGCGGTGTTCAACTATATCGATGACGTCATACCGCATCTGCCTCCTAAAATCCTGGGATATGCTTCACTGGACTCTATCAACGAATTTACACCTCAAACCAATTTAGCTATTTCAGCGGGACCGTTATGTAGCCACTATTTAATCAACTACATTGCCAGATTAGATTTGGACGTATTCAAAAGAGTGACAAAATACGGTGATATCGATTCTTGTATTAATTTATAGTTAGGAACTCATCAACAAACAGGAGCATAAAGATGAAATGGCGTGGTTATACATACGGTGCAATATTAATGGCAAGCAGCCTGTTTTCCCCGGCATTATGGTCAAAAGGGGAGGCTCACTTGTTATTCCACATGGGGCTGGGAGCCAATGGTCAATTTTTGGTAGGTGGTACACTGCAAAATAAAGGCGACCAACCTGTGGCGGGAGGTTATCTGGCTATTTTACCCCTTAACGCAAAATGTGAGCCAGGTACACTAACCGTATACCCATTTGAGCCATTGGCATCGGGGGAAAAGAGGGAATTTCGCGTTCCAATAAATACCCCGCTAAGCAGTTATCGTTTAATTGGTTTTGGTGCCTATGACGATATGGGCTTTCCTCTCCCCGCCATAGATGAAACAGCCAAAATTATTCAAGAGCGCGAATCCAGTGAGCGCAAAGCTTGTCAGTCAGCCCGAACACCAATCTCTGCCAATCAACCAGCAACTCAACGGGGGTGATAAAAAACTATTGTGAAATTTCTCTATCCGCATTGATCCGTAATAATGCGAACCCGTCCCAACCTTTTTCCCCTACAGTCTGTAAAGCCGTTACCGTCAGTTCAGGATAGTTGGACATTCTATCCAGTGCCTGACGCACACCTTCGACAGCTTCACTCCGCTGCTCATGTATAATTGCACCTTCGCGGATGGCATTGTCCATGATGATAATGCTTCCCGGACGCCCCAACTTGACAGCCCAATCCAGGTACAACGGACTACTTTGTTTATCGGCATCAATAAAAATCAAATCAAAGGGCGCTTCCGAACTGAGCGTCTGTAAGGTTTCACTGGCCTCGCCCACAATAATTTTGATTTTGTCGGCAAGCTGTGCGCTTTCGATATTGTGCTGAGCCACCTCGGCTACATGGGGATCTTTTTCCAACGTGAACAGTAATCCATCATCAGGCAATCCTTTTGCCATGTATTGGGCGCTATATCCTCCCAACGTGCCAATTTCGAGAATACGTCTTGCACCACTAATTTGTACCATCATCATCAAAAATTGCCCTTGCAGCGCAGAAACATTAATAGCTGGCAATCCTTGAGCGGACATATGTTCAAGTGTTTGTTCAAGGTGTGAGGATTGAGGTAACAGGGTTTGTTTAAGGTAGTCGTCAACTTCTGTCCACTGTTGCTGGAGTACTGCTAGCTGTGCATCTGAACTCATGATCATACTCCTTTCATTGTTAAGGTTAGGTATTGGATGAGCATATCATTTAGAAAAAATGTTTTCGACGCGCCGTCTTGTGCTTATTCCAATTGGCTGGCACCTTTTGTGGCCTGACAAAGATAAATATCCGCTTTTAAACCTGTTTTAGTCTTGTATTGTTGCTCAATCATCTTTTCCACATTTTTCACCAAATCAGGGGGAACCAACGCCACCACACAACCGCCAAAACCGCCTCCCGTCATACGGACACCACCATGATCGCCAATCACGTCTTTGACTATTTCCACCAGCACATCTATTTCACGGACAGTAATTTCAAAATCATCACGCATGGAAATATGCGATGCAGCCATCAGCTGACCAAGACGAAATAAATCACCAGCACTCAAAGCATCAGCCGCCAATTTAGTCCGCAAATTTTCACTGATCACATGGCGGGCCCGTTTGACAAGCAATGTATCGAGCAACGCTTGTTTAGTATTGAACTCCTCAAGCGTGATATCACACAACATGTTCACGCCCAACAAATGGGCGGCTTCTTCACATTGCTGCCTGCGCATATTGTATTCGCTATCCACCAACCCCCGTGGTTTATTGGAATTGATGATCATCACAACCACGTTATCAGGCATACGTACAGATTGCGTAGCCAACGTGAAGCAGTCGATCAACAAGGCGTGATTTTCTTTCCCACAAGCAGAGATTAACTGATCCATGATGCCAGAATTGCAACCAACAAACTGGTTTTCTGCTTGCTGCCCACTCAATGCAATCTTTTTGGGACTAATATCAAGCTGATAAAGCACTTTAATGGCTTGTCCAACCACGACTTCCAATGCCGCAGATGAACTCAAACCCGCACCTTGTGGAATATTGCCACTAATAGCAAGATCCATTCCTCCAAATGCATAACCACTCGCCACCAGAGCATTCATCACACCGCGGATGTAATTTGCCCACATTTTTTCTGGCAGAAAGAGAATTGGCTGGCCAAGATCAAATTCATCACACTGATTATGATAATCAACCGCTATCACCCTGACACGCTTATCTCCACGCTTCGCGGCGGCAACCACTGTCTGAAAATTAATTGCGCAAGGCAAAACTAAACCACCGTTGTAATCCGTATGCTCCCCGATAAGATTCACACGCCCCGGTGCCTGAAAAAAATGCGTTGGAGAAGAGTTAAAGTACGCATTAAAAGATTCAGTGACGTTTTGGATTAACGTTTTCATCTCTTTTCCCCCAGAAACGTTTCTTAACGGAAATCAGCGTACCTTAAAATGAATGTCGCTGACATTCCGTAACCGCTGGGCGGCCTGTTCTGGCGTCAAATCACGCTGAGCTTCCGCCAACATTTCATAACCCACCATAAACTTACGGACGCTGGATGACCGTAATAACGGCGGATAAAACAGTGCATGTAATTGCCAGTGATCAATATTGTGTTTTTGTGATTTAAGATTGGTATCGCGTTGATGCTCGAAGAAGGGCGCAAAATGCCAGCCCATTGAATAGGGAAAAGCGCATTGAAACAGATTATCATAGCGACTGGTCAATTTTTTAATCGCCACCGCCAGGTCATCACGTTGTGCCTCTGTCAGTTCATTCATGCGACGGATATGACTTTTCGGCAACAGCATAGTTTCAAATGGCCATACCGCCCAATAAGGTACAACCGCAAGCCAATATTCGGTTTCCACGACCGTACGTGCACCATCTTTGCGCTCAGCATCGATATAATCCATCAATAAGTTAGTTCCTTGCTGGCAATAATATTGCCGCAACCGTTCATCTTTACGAGCCAGCTCATCAGGCAGGAAATCACTGGCCCAAATCTGCCCATGAGGATGAGGCTGGGAACACCCCATCATTTCGCCTTTATTCTCAAAAACCTGAATCCAAATATAACGCTGGCTCAATTCTTCAATCTGCGCATTCCATGCATCAATGACACGGCGGATTTGCTCCAATGGTAGCTCTGGTAATGTCTTGCTGTGATCAGGAGAAAAACAGAGTACCCGACAAACACCCCTTACTGGCTCAATTTTAAATAATGGGTTATCGGTAGGATGAATATCAAAGCGTTCCGGTAACAAGGCAGAATAATCATTCTGGAATAGATAGACGTCCTGATAATCTGGATTGATATTACCTGAAGCGCGGGTATTGTTCGGACATAAAAAACAGTGTTCATCGTAACTTGGCAAGGCGACGTGGAGAGGTTTTTCATCAATTCCGCTCCACGGTCGTTCTGTTCGGTGTGGTGAAACAATAATCCATTTATCCGTCAAAGGATTGTATCGCCTGTGTGGAAAATCAACAGTATTGAATCGTATCTTTGGCATATTGGATACCCCTTACTTTCACCACACACACCTTACAGAAAGCCAAACGTTTGTTGTTGCTTACTTCGCTTTATAGCCATTGGGATTTTGAGATTGCCAACGCCAGGCATCCGCAGTCATTTCCACGATAGTGCGATTTGCTTTCCAGCCCAGCTCTCGCTCGGCTTTCTCCGGGCTTGACCAACATTCGGCAATATCACCCGGACGACGTGGACAAATTTCATAAGGAACTGGTTTACCGCAAGCATTACTGAAAGCTTCTACCATTTCCAGTACGCTGGTACCTTTTCCAGTCCCCAAATTGTAGATATGCAATCCCGCTTTTTTACCAACGGCATTGAGGGCCGCGATATGCCCGTCAGCCAAATCCATCACATGGATATAATCGCGAACGCCAGTGCCATCGGCTGTTGGATAATCATTGCCATACACGGACAGTTTCTCCCGACGGCCTACCGCAACCTGAGCAATATAAGGCATCAAATTATTGGGGATCCCCTGAGGATCTTCCCCCATTGTGCCAGAAGGATGAGCCCCAACTGGATTGAAGTAGCGTAACAACACCACAGACCAATCATTTTCTGCATGATGGAAATCAGACAGGCAGCGTTCAACCATATATTTACTGGTGCCATAAGGGTTAGTGGTATTACCTACCGCAGACTGTTCAGTAATAGGCACAACCTCCGGATCACCATATACCGTCGCAGATGAGCTAAAGATAATGCTTTTTACCCCCGCTTTACGCATACTACGCACCAGCACCAGCGTTCCATTGACATTATTATCATAATATTCGATAGGCTTGGCGACTGACTCGCCAACCGCTTTCAAGCCTGCAAAATGAATAACTGACTGAATTTGGTGGCGGGAGAAAATAGCATCAAGGAATAATTCATCACGAATATCCCCTTCATAAAACAGTGGCTGAATCCCCGTCAATGCCTCAATGCGAGCCAAAACTTCACGATTGGCATTGCACAGATTATCGATGATGATCGGCGTCATTCCAGCTTCAATCATTTGAACACAAGTATGGCTACCGATATATCCCATCCCGCCTGTTACTAATATTTCCACAACAACCTCTTTTCAAAAATGGTAACAACGAGGAGTATAAAAAGAGTCACAGCGTTAGTGAACTAATTTTATGTTTTAGCGTTTACTTATAATTATAATTTTTATATAAAAATCAAATAATTAAAGTTTTATTTAACTGTATATTATTCCAGTGTTTATTAAAGTCACTGTTACCTACCTAGTTGTGCGATTCATCAGGCACGAAGCACATTAAAGCGCGAGTATACTTGCTGATTACACCGTCTAATGTTTCATACTCCCGTGCATACGGGGACAAACCATGAATCCAGTAAAAACCATTGCGCCATAGAGGAAATAATGTACAATGCAATACAAATGTAATTACACATGGTGATACTATGAGCACAATTCAGATAAGAGTGGATGAAGAATTGAAAAAGAATGCATACCGTGCATTTGATAAATTGAATCTTTCCCCTTCCGACGCTATGCGGCTCTTTCTACGTTATGTGGCGGAAAATGAAAAACTACCATTTACAGAAATATCCGTAATGGTCTCAGAGCACGATGAAGATGAAGATATTCTGGAAGTGGTACGTGAACGTTTAAAAGATCCCGCTAAACGAATTCGGGTAAATCTTGATGAAATTTAGTATAGATTTCGACGAGCGTGCATTAAAGGAATGGCAAAAACTAGATAAAAGCATCCGTGAGCAGTTTAAAAAGAAATTGTGATATGGATAATAGCTGTTGGTAAGCGTGAAAAATCAAAAAGTTACAAGTCAGCCACTGAGCGTATAGTGCCATGAATTGTGAATTTATAACACATTAACCTATCCCATAAATAAAGACGCGTTTACTTAATAACCACTGTCACTAAGAATATTTTCCATATCGTTTCCTTAGCTTAATTAGCAATCTATCTAATAATCGCAACCGATAATAAAAAACCATGATGAAAAAAATAACTTTTACTTCTATCCTTACCTCTGCTCACACTACTGCCATAAATGATCCTTTTTTTACAGACATACAAGCAGGTGCACTGTCAGAACATCCCGATATTCAAGTCATAAAAACTTATTTTGATCAGTCTTGCTATCGGGATGCGCTATTTGACGAATATGGCATCACCTACCCAAGCCAATTACAAAATGCCGTTAATAAACGACGTGCGGAATATCTGGCTGCCCGTTATTGCACTCAACAAGTTTTAAGCCGTTTAGATTACCCTGCTTTTCAGGTAACCAATGCTCAAGATCGTTCCCCAATCTGGCCTGACAATATTTGTGGTTCAATTTCTCATTCAGCCAGCTGTGCCATTGCCTTTGCTGCTTCTTGCAATAACTACCGAATAATAGGCGTAGATATCGAGCAGGAGATTAAACCAGATACCATCAAAAGCGTTTCATCTAGCATCATCAATGACAATGAAGTGAAATTACTGACAGAGTGTCCATTCCCTTTTGCACAGGTATTCACTCTTGCGTTCTCCCTCAAAGAGAGTCTGTTTAAGGCACTTTATCCCCACGTGAAACGCTTCTTTGATTTCCATGCCGCTGAAATTACGTCAATTGATTGCAGAAATGACACTATAAGCATAAAACTACTGCAAACATTATCTGATGAGTATCGAGCTGGTTCGCAATTCCACGGAAATTTTGCCTTAATGCCGCAGCAACAAGTGTTGACGTATATTGTCCAGTGATATGCTGGGTTTGAAAAAAAGCGCCCCTAAATTTTTTCAAACATTGTAAATATCGCAATTTGCGATATCATAAGGAAGTGATATGCGAGTTATCACAGCAAAAGTCATCATTGAAGCAATGCAAAAACATGCTCAATGGAAGGTAGGCCTAAAACTCTGGTTGGATGTTTTTGATAAAGTGTCTTTACGGTTTGAATCTTATGCTCAACTCCGTGAGTTATGGCTTAAAACATCGACATGGAATGTTGATCGTATACCCCACGAGTTACTGGAGGCAGGAAGCCAAAAAGGGCCATTAGATATTTATATATTTGATATACATAAAAATAAATGCCGCATTATCACATGGCTTAATCCCAGATCAGGCACTTTTTACATTAAAGATGTTTGCCCCCATACCGAATATGATAAATGGTGGCGTAAACAGACTAAATCAAAACGATCAAAAAGGTGAAGCATGAGAAAAACATCACTCGTTACTGATAAAAGGATTGATGGACTCATCGAAATTTTACCCCAAATGATGCAGTCAATATCTGAGCAAATCAGCCCGTTGGCACTTTTGTTCTCAGCATGTATTGAACCTGTAGAAAACGATGACGATCTGAGTGCCCGCATGGCACTGATTGATGAGTTATACTCATATGCTGAAAATACCGAACATGCCGCAGCAAAGTTCGCTGATTTTATCACTGATCGTGTCTATGAGTACGAAGCTAAAAATCGCCAAGTCCCCAATGTTACTCCACGTGAAGCATTGAGTTACTTGATGAAAGAAAGAGGCATAAGGCAGCTTGATCTGCGTGATATTGCAAACCAGAGTGTTATATCAGAGATACTGCATGGAAAACGTTCTATGAACATTGGACAAGTAAAAGGCTTTGCCAAATTCTTTAACGTTCCTGTTGAAACCTTTATGGGTTCAGACTGAGAAAAAACTGTATTTCTAAAAAGCGTTTCAAAATGATAGGAGTATTCCTTACCCCATGCGGGGTAAGGAACTCCAACATCTGATACTCTCAGTATTATAAAACCTATCTTGAAGTGAGATTGGTATATAAGATGAATGCATTAAAGATCTTTCTTTGATGCTTGCAAATACAGTAACTCCAGTCCAATCGTTGCGGCCGCCAATGCTGTAATTTCAGATTGGTCATAAGCCGGCGCCACTTCCACCACATCCATTCCAACAATATTCAATGGTTGCAAAGCGCGCACTATTTTCAATGCCCGATCTGACGTCAATCCACCAATCACCGGCGTTCCTGTACCTGGTGCAAATGCCGGATCAAGGCAATCAATATCGAACGTCAGGTAAATCGGCAAGTCACCAACCACCGTTTTAATCTGCTCAACAATATCATCAACACCGCGATCATTAACCTGACCAGCATCTAATACAGTGAAACCATTATTCGTATCGTGTTCAGTGCGAATACCTATTTGTACAGAGTGGTGAGGATCTATCAGCCCTTCATTTGGCGCATGGTAAAACATCGTACCATGATCAAATTGACTGCCATTGGCATAAGTATCTGTATGAGCATCAAAATGGATAAGCGCCATTTTGCCAAAGTGTTTTGCATGAGCACGTAACAGTGGCAAAGTAACAAAGTGATCACCACCAAATGACAGCATACGCTTACCCGATGCCAGCACCTTTTCAGCATGTGCCTGCAACTTATTACTCATATCCTGGGCATCACCAAAATTAAATACCAGGTCCCCGCAATCCACCACATTCAGGCGCTTGCGTAAGCTAAAGCCCCACGGCCAACGACAGCTTTCCCACGCCAGATTAGTCGATACCTGACGGATGGCAGCTGGCCCATGGCGGCTTCCTGCACGTCCCGATGTTGCCATATCAAAAGGAATGCCAGTAATTACCCATTCCGCATCACTGGAATAGGGCTGAAAATTCAAAGGAAAACGCAGGAAACCGAAGGCATTTGAAACCAAAGAGTTATCAATTTGGTTTCCTAAGGAGCTAATACTCATGATATATCCTCAAAAGTCCCATGCTGGCTTATTACTCGTCTCCAATGCTGGCAGTAACAAGTAACACAGAGGCTTATTTACACTAGAAGATTAATCTTCCAAATACACGATTATTTAAAATAAAAGTAAAAAAATGTTAGCAATCAATTCAAAATTAAAGAATCAAATGCGTACACACTCATATACAAACAAGAAAGGTACCTAACATCCAAGTCCATAGACCAATCCAGGATGAGCATATAGTATTAGACATGTTTTCTGCTTGCTACAACTTACCGTACTGTAAAAGGTAAAAAATAATTTGAAGAAGAGTATGACTAACGACAACAATTATTGGATTTATGACCCTAAAGGAAATATAGATACATAATCCTGACAACGCTACGATATGTTCGCTGGTATCTGGGACTACGAACTGAGCTTGCGTAATCTGGAAGGATGATAGTGGTGTTACCCGTCTGGTTCCGCTGATTGTCAAACGTCACCAACGCAGCATTCCCGTGACAACGAGATAGATGAAACCTATATCAAAATCAAAGAAGAATGGCGCGTCTCACCGAACGGTAGATTCGGCTGGCAATACCGTTGACTTTTGCCATCCGAGGCTTTTTCAACAAAGCTATTCGTCAATATGGACAACTGGAAGTTGTAATCCGCAATAATAACTATACTGCCATGGAATTAATAAGGTGAATACTTTGTTAAATATTGAGTGAAAAATATATTATTATTGTAAAAAATGTGGAGTGGCATCAGGATAAATAACAGAAAAATAGTCATTCAAAATCAAGTTATTATACAAAATACATGACCAAGAATGACTATTAATATAAGTTAGTGGCTAATCAGGATTACTCATCTTCCAAATAGGTGTAGCCATACAGACCACTTTCAAACTCCTGCAAGAATTGTTCCTGCAAATTGTCATCCAGATCCGTCGATTTCACTTGATCACGGAAACGTGTCAATAGTACCTGTGGTTCCAGTTTGACATATTGAAGCATATTGGCGACAGAATCCCCTTCCTCGCTTTGCTTATAAGTTACTGCGCCATTTTCTGCAACATAAACATCAATGGCTGCCGTATCACCAAACAAGTTATGCATGTTACCCAAAATTTCCTGATAAGCTCCAACCATAAAGAAACCAATCAAAGGCGGAGTTTCTGGATCATAAGCTGGCATTGGCATCGTTGTTGCCACACCATCGCCATCAACATAGTGATCAATCGTACCGTCAGAATCACAGGTAATGTCCAACAAAACAGCACGGCGATCCAGCGGCTTATCCAAACCTTCAATCGGCAAAACAGGGAAAAGTTGATCAATCCCCCACGCATCTGGCATTGATTGGAACAGTGAGAAATTCACATAGAATTTATCTGCCATACGTTCCTGTAATTCATCAATAATCGGACGATGGGCGCGGTTGCTTGGATCAAGATCTTGCTGAATATGGCGACAAATATTTAAATACAGTTCTTCTGCCCATGCACGTTCTGACAGATCCAACATACCATGTGCATATTGGGTATGAACGTCGTGCAGATCAAACTGGCTGTCATGCAACCATTCACGCAGGGAACGACGACTACTGTCAGATTGCATCTCCTCCCAGGTTTCCCACAAACTAGTCAGAGGACGCGTCGCACCTTCTGCCGGTGGCGTTGTCTGAGTAAATTCATTGCGCTCTACTCCAATCACATTGGAAACCAAAACAGTATGATGGGCGGTCAACGCACGTCCAGACTCCGTAATCACAGTAGGATGAGGCAAACCGTGTTCTTCACACGCATCACCAATGCCCCAAATAACGTTATTGGCGTATTCATTTAGACCGTAGTTAACTGAGCATTCTGACTGGGAGCGTGTCCCTTCATAATCGACACCTAAGCCCCCACCAACATCAAAGCACTGGATCTTGACGCCTAATTTGGACAACTCGACATAAAAACGGGCAGATTCACGCACTCCCGTTGCCACATCACGGATATTCGCCAATTGGGAACCTAAGTGGAAATGCAGCAATTGCAAGCTATCCAACCGCCCTGCTGCACGCAACCTTTCAACCAATTGCAATACCTGTGCGGCAGCCAATCCAAACTTAGATTTTTCGCCGCCACTAGCCTGCCATTTGCCAGAACCCTGGGATGCCAAACGGGCCCGAACGCCCAAGCGTGGAATAACATTCAGACGCTTGGCTTCTTCCAGTACCATCTCAATTTCAGACATTTTCTCGATAACCAGATACACCTTGTGTCCCAGTTTTTCACCGATCAATGCCAGACGGACGTATTCGCGATCCTTATAACCATTACAAACAATCACCGTACCTGTCATACCTGCATGAGCCAGCACTGCCATTAATTCCGCTTTGGAGCCTGCCTCTAATCCAATGGGTTCATCAGCATTTGCCAATGTCTCAATAACGCGGCGATGCTGATTAACCTTAATCGGATAAACCAGGAAGTAATCTCCTTTATACCCATAAGATTCACGTGCACGTTTAAACGCTGCATTTATCGAACGCAAGCGATGTTGCAAAATCTGGGGAAAACAAAACAATGCCGGCAAACGCAATTGTTCTTTTTCTTCCTGAACTTTCTTCACCAGAGTGGCGAGTTCAATTTGAGCTCCCGGTAAATCAGGGTTTGGGCAAACACTGACATTACCCAGATCATTGACATAGTAATAGCCGCCGCCCCAGTATGCGATGTTATAGGTCTGTCGCATTTTGCGAGCGATATTATCATTCATGGCAGTCTCCTTCATGGAGTCGAGGTTTGCCTTCACCTGTAAGTCAATAACCCAAGACACTATTTTATCGTGCGTATCTTGCGCATTAAAAAATGTCAGGGAACAGCATGCTCTTAGATTATAGGAACGTTTAGAGAGTACTAAACAACGAATTACTGAGTGACTATATAATGATGTCAACCCAACTTATCTGTGGCTTAGCTGCGGGTAACATCGAAATGACTGCATATTTAAAAGGAAGGAACAAGATATGGATACATCAATGGCATAATGTGGCTGTTGGCCGTTAACATTCAGCAGACAATGGTTCATAACCCCATTCACCCCCACATGACTTACCTACCGTAAGCCATTTCTCAATTGAGAAGCAGGATACGCGTACATCTCCTGCAAACGCCTGTAACTCCAAGTGCAAAAATGACTTGTGCTACGCGCGCAGTTTATACCTGTAATCCAGCAAAATTGCAAAACGAAATTTATCTAACAGGGGCTGAACCCCCATACTTTTTAGATATGGAAACTAAAATGTCACACTCTGAAAAGTAATTAAAATTAAAAAAACTGGTAACCTTGGGAAGAGTGACTTAAAATAGCCGTCTAGACGGTAATACATCCCATCCGCCCTTAAACCAAGATTATATTTAAGGTAATAAAATATAATGACTACACATCTTTTTACTTCTGAGTCCGTCTCAGAAGGACATCCAGACAAAATTGCCGATCAGATTTCCGATGCCGTCCTTGATGCAATTTTAAAACAGGATCCTAAAGCTCGCGTGGCCTGCGAAACTTATGTTAAAACAGGCATGGTCATGGTTGGTGGTGAAATCACTACCAGCGCTTGGGTTGATATAGAAGAAATTACTCGCAGTACAGTACGTGAAATCGGCTATACCAGCTCAGATATGGGGTTTGATGCCAACTCATGTGCAGTTATCAGTGCCATTGGTAAACAATCCCCTGATATCAACCAAGGTGTTGATCGTACAGATCCTCTGGAGCAAGGTGCCGGAGATCAGGGTTTGATGTTTGGTTATGCGACCAATGAAACTGATGTTCTCATGCCAGCACCTATCACTTATGCACACCGCTTGGTTGAGCGTCAGGCCGAAGTTCGTAAAAACGGCACCTTGCCGTGGTTGCGCCCTGATGCAAAAAGTCAGGTCACTTTCCAGTATGAGAACGGCAAGATTGTTGGGATTGATGCTGTTGTCCTTTCAACCCAGCACAGCGAAGATATCGATCAAACAGCACTGCATGAAGCCGTGATGGATGAGATCATCAAACCGGTATTGCCAACCGAATGGCTTACTCCGATGACCAAATATTTCATCAACCCAACAGGTCGCTTTGTGATCGGCGGACCAATGGGTGACTGTGGTCTGACTGGTCGTAAGATCATTGTTGATACCTATGGTGGTATGGCTCGTCACGGTGGTGGCGCATTTTCTGGTAAAGATCCCTCCAAAGTTGACCGTTCGGCAGCCTACGCTGCGCGTTACGTTGCTAAAAATATCGTTGCGGCAGGTCTGGCTGATCGCTGTGAAATTCAGGTTTCTTATGCTATCGGTGTTGCAGAGCCAACCTCTATCATGGTGGAAACATTCGGTACAGAGAAAGTGCCAACTTCCACACTGATTCAATTAGTACGTGAATTTTTTGATCTGCGCCCTTACGGCCTGATTAAGATGCTGAATCTGTTACAACCTATTTATCGCGAAACCGCAGCTTACGGTCATTTCGGTCGTGAACAATTCCCGTGGGAAGCAACAGATAAAGCTGAAATTCTGCGCACTGCGGCAGGGTTGAAATAAATGCTTTGCTAAACTATGAAGCCCGCAAATATTGCGGGTTTTTTTATGATCAAAAATAGAATATTCAGCCGTAATGAAATCCGTTAAAGTTCCTCTTTCCTTACGACAAGCGGTGATGCGTACCCTGCGACAAAAATTAACTCAAGCGAGTCATTTTCTACAGCAACGGTTTCCCGAACCTCATATAACCTATCAGCAACGGGGAACAATTGCAGGCAGTGCCAGACTGCAAGATTGGGAAATCCGCTTGAATCCTGTTTTGTTAATCGAAAATCAGCAGGTATTCATTGATGAAGTTATCCCGCATGAACTGGCTCACCTGTTGGCTTATCATCAATTTGGACACGTTGCCCCACACGGGAAAGAATGGCGCTTTATCATGGAAACGATATTTGACGTCCCTGCCAACCGAACACATCAGTTCTCCGTACATTCTGTACGCAGTAAGACATTCATTTATTATTGTCGTTGTCAACAACATGAACTCACGATAAGGCAACACAACAAAATCCTCAGAGGGAAAAATTGCTATGTCTGCCGCCAATGTGGCGAAAAACTCACGCCATTGAAATCAACCTAATAAGATATACCAATCTAACTTCAAGGTGCGTGTGATTTCTCCCCGCGAAGCGGGGAGAAATCAGGCTTCATATCGTGTTGTAAATTGCGACTTGAAGTTTAATGCGTATATATACCAATCGCCTTGCAAGATGCGTCTTATATCTCCCGCTTCGCGGGGAGATATAAACAATCACATTGATTTGTTGTAGAGTAGGCCTCAAGTTTGATGTCATCTCCCCAGCGGCCCCTCGTCAAACCGTGCGTGCGGTTTTCCCGCACACGGCTTTCCGACTGTCTTCTTCCTGCTGCATTACGACGTTACAAGGCGAGCATACCGACTGACTTCGTTTCCGTTTATCGACAGACTATACAACTTAAATAACCCGTGATACTTGTAGAACCAGCTCGGCGGATGGTCCCTCCATCCTTTAGTTCGCTTCTTGTGCTTCTTCCTCAACATAATACAGAGTGTCCATATCGTGTAATTTGCGATGCTTTTGAAATGCATCCGGGAGTTGCACGTCTTGAAATAATTACCCCACCCTCTAAGGATTGGGTTTATTTCTGTTCTGATTAGCTCCGGAAGATCCCGATGCTGACCTTTTCGTGTCACTTCACGAATCTTTCGCTTTACTCTTTTCATCGCTTCTGGTGAGGGGTAGTAATAGGTTCTCAATTTTCCATCCCTTTTGGACGGCTGCACTGCAAACCTGTGCCCCAGAAAGTCAAACGGTGACTTTATTGCATGAACGACTTTCGTCTTTTCGGTATTTAGCGTCAATCCAAGCCGATCAAGTACCTTACAGGCTTGAGCCAGATAAAACCTCGGTGCTTTCTTACACAAAATGACAAAGTCATCGGCATAACGAACAAGATGAGCGTCATGCTCACGCTGATTGAATCCCTCTTTTTCCCAGATATGATCCAGCCAGTGCAGGTAAAGATTAGCCAGTAGTGGAGATATCACGCCTCCTTGTGGAGTTCCTGCTATCCCCGCTTTCAGGTTTCCCTCTTCCATTACTCCAGCTTTCAGCCACATTTCAATCAGTTTCACAACTGAGCGATCTATGACTCTGGTTCTCACCGATAACAACAATTTATCATGGGGGATAGTGTCAAAATAAGACTTCAAATCAGCATCTACCACCCAGTAACATTTAAAATTTAGCCACTTATAGATTTCTCTCAGCGCCTGCTGCGCATTTCTGCGAGGCCGAAAGCCATATGAAAAATCTTTAAAACTCGCTTCGAAAAGCGGTTCTATGACTATCTTTACTGCTGCCTGAACTACACGATCTTCAATAACAGGTATGCCCAGTGGTCTTTCCTTTCCATCCGGTTTAGGAATGTAAACCCTACGCACCGGTTGAGGAGAGTACTTCTTTTGAACTAGCTTCTTCTGGATGTCTTGCAGAAAGTTACCTACACCAATTTCAGTTTCAATCTTATCGATTGTTAACCTGTCAATTCCTGAAGAACCTTTATTGGCTTTAACCTGCGTCCATGCCATAACAAGCACACGACCACTACATACCTTGTCATACAGAACACCAAATTTACGTTTTGGATCCGCCTTGGCTGCCAGGTATAGCTTGCGTTGCAGTACTCGTACCTTTTCAAATGCCGTGTTTAGAGCTTTCGCAATCACGTAGTACCTCCTGTAACAACAGGCATGACAGAAGTAGAGGTCCTTCCCTACGGTCAGGTTATGTTGTCCCTACCATCAACAGTACTATGACCTCCTCCGACTCCTCTATCCTGCATCTCTCAGAATTTCAGCGGTTACCTTATATCTTTGATTACGCAGTGGGTTAGACTACGACAGGGAGAGGTCTCGTTCGTTCCACTCAGTGCTATACATGCATCCCATCCTCAATACCCCGGATCCCTGTCATGACTTCATATGGTTGTTAATCCATCATGATTCACTGGCCTTCGCCCCCATTCTAAAGGCTCGGCAGGATCACCCTACACCACACTCTCCCAGCATAACGGTATGGCTGAAATTTACGAGGCTTGTTCAGGTTCACTTGCGTTACGGGCTGCATACTTGCGCGCACCCACAGTCTGGGTCAGGGGTCACGTTTATCCGGCGTTGCTCCCGTGTTTCAGTCACCATCCACACGTACGCCATAGCTACGCAGTCAAATCAACCAACTACTGCGGCAGGACTTTCACCTGCAAGACACTGAGCAGCTTAGCGAACCGCTCAGATTGGTATATCCTCATTTTTTGTTCATGCTGTCCGCTTTAATTTTCTCTGCTTCTTCAATCACTTGCTCGGCTGTTTTCCCATTAAGGGTTTGAAAAAATTTCTGTTCTAACTTTTGTATATCTGCATGTTTGATATTTCCATTCTTATACTCCTTAAACAGCTCATCAAAGTCGAGGCTATGCATCATGACAACATTTAATGAGTCATCAAATTGTAATTTTTTATCTTCTGGTAAAGTATCTCTGATTTTCTCAATGGATGTTTTTACAGCGATTTCATTTGTTCCATCAATTTTGAGTTGATTATCACATCCAGCCAATGCAAATCCCAACAAACAAATAGTTAACAATTTTTTCATGATCAGCCCCGCTTATTACCGATAAGATAATAATAGCAAGAATAAGAACATATAAATCATTTTAAAGAAAATTTTTATTATGAAATCAGGAGTATTTATAACTTGATTATTGTTTACTCCATGTTATTAATGGGTGTGGTTTTTTATAATCAGCGTATTATTGAATTCATTTTCTCCGTTACTGAAATACTGCAATAAGGCTATTATTCATTCTTCTTTACCCTTTTAATACGCATTAAACTTCAAGTTGCGATTTACTACACGATATGAAACCTGATTTCTCCCCCGCTTCGCGGGGTGAAATCACACGTATCTTGAAGTGAGATTGGTATACATTGCATTCCCCCGTATTGCCAAAAGGCAATCACAACATAACTCTTTGTTATTAAATAAAAAAATAACAATTAAATGTTCTCATGTCAGTAAAAGTGTAAAAACAGTTGATTGACTTGAATAATAACCATTATCATCTATTTTGAACTGAAATAATGACAGAAATATCAACATTCCCACAGGGTGAAAAAATCTATTTAGCGCACATATACGCATTAAACTTCAAGTTGCAATTTACAGCACGATACGAAACCTGATTTCTCCCCGCTTTGTAGGGAGAGATCACTCTCATCCTGAAGTGAGATTGGTATATGTTTTAAAAAACATAAGAATACAGGAATTAGTGATAAGTCACTTAACCCTACCTATATATTGATATTCCTTATATAACTTCCAATAAAAGGAGAAACAATGTTTAATATTTATTACCCCATAAAAATTTTTCTGTCCGCATTATTCATATTACTTCCTATATATGCTCAAGCAGAAAACATTACCGTCAAAGATATTATGGGACGTGAAGTAACAATCAACGCTCCGGTTAAACGCGTCATGCTGGCAGATAGCCGAATGATTATTGCCCTGAATATCTTGCATCCCTCTGACCCATTGAAAGGCATTGCCGCGTGGGATAATGCACTAGAGAAAAAATCGCCCGATCTTGCAACAGCCTATGCAAAGAAATTCCCTCAGCTAAAGAAAATTCCGGTTTTTCCTAATCCCTATACCAGTGATTTCAATATCGAAAAAGCCACGATGTATAAGCCCGATCTGGTTATTTTTGATATTGGATTAAAATCCAAACTGGATAGCAGTAATACAATTAACTTATTGGAAAGAATAGGTATTCCTGTCATTTTCATCGACTTCCGCCAACATCCCCTGTCCAATACGGTTCCTAGCATGAGATTGCTAGGGAAGGTTTTTAAACAAGAAGAAAATGCAAATAAATTCATCCAATTTTATGAAAATCGCCTATCCATAATTAATAAACGTATTGCCGCATTATCTCCTAAGCAAATTCCTGACGTCTTTATTGAACGCCACGCAGGTATGTTAGGTACTGAAGATTGTTGTAATACCTTTGCCACTAATAGCTTCGGAGAGTTTGTTACTGCCGCAGGTGGCAATAATATGGGGAGTAAATGGTTTTCTGGTATGGGAGGCAAAATTAATGAAGAACAACTCTTGGCGACCAATCCCGATTATTATCTGATGACCGTAGCAAATTGGGATACTGTTCATTCAAACAGCCAGTCTGTCCCATTAGGTTATACCGGAGAGCTGGCAGCATCGGAGAAACGTTTTCAAAAATTACTCTCTCGTCCCAAGCTAAAGATTTTAAAATCCTACCGTGAAAAGCGTGTTATGGCGATTTATCATCAATACTATGACACTCCATTCAATATTATTGCGGTAGAAGCCATGGCAAAATGGTTACATCCAGATCTTTTCAAAGACATTGATCCCCAGGCAGACAATATTTATGTTCACCAAACCCTTACAGCATTAGATGGCAGCGGCCTTTTCTGGATAACCGCAAAATAACCTCTCTCCCACT
The DNA here is from genome assembly GCF_037265215.1 of Xenorhabdus griffiniae. NCBI lineage: Bacteria > Pseudomonadati > Pseudomonadota > Gammaproteobacteria > Enterobacterales > Morganellaceae > Xenorhabdus > Xenorhabdus griffiniae. The sequence continues at coordinate 3,636,061 of NZ_CP147737.1, forward strand.
CGTCTTCGAGTGGGAACTTCTTACTATTATACCAATCGCCTTTCAAGATACGTTTTATATCTCCCCACTACGCGGGGGAGATATATACCCATCTCACTTCAAGATGCGTGTGATTTTTCCCCGCAAAGCGGGGAGAAATCGGGTTTCATATCGTGTTGTAAATTGCAACTTGAAGTTGGATTGGTATATAAGTTTATAAAAAAATACAGTTTTATACTTATTTCTTATATAATGCATTTCTATTTATTTAATAAATAACTCTTGGCTTTACAATCTTGATACTTGTTCACAACAAAAATTCAGAGTAGTTTTAACATCAGATTTATTGTCCCAATAATACCTTCCATAATAATGAGAATTTATCTCATTATTATGGAAGACGTTACTACTTTCCAATCAATGAGAAACGTTAAATTAATTAATAAAAAATAAATAAATCGCCAATATCAATATTAACACCATGGATAAAAACAGGAATCCTATGTCTACAATTCTAAAGAAGAAACCTTTATACCAAATACTCTATGTTCAAGTTATATTTTCCATTTTATTGGGTATCGCCCTTGGCCATTTTTATCCTGATATTGGAACATCGTTAAAACCATTAGGTGATGCATTCATTAAAATTGTGAAAATGATTATTGCACCTGTTATCTTTTTGACAGTAGTCACAGGGATAGCTGGAATGAATAATATAAAAAAGGTTGGGAATGTTGCAGCAAAATCAATGTTATATTTTTTAACATTTTCAACGCTTGCTTTAGTTATTGGATTAATTATCGCCAATATTGTCCGCCCTGGCGATGGCTTAAATATTTCTCCTGCCTCGTTAGACAGCAGCAGAGTGACCGGTTATGTAGAGAAAGCGCATGAATCATCCATTGTTGGCTTTCTTATGAATATCATACCCGATACTGTTGTCAGTCCGCTTGTAAATGGTAATATTCTCCAGGTTCTGTTTATTTCAGTTATTTTTGGTATCGCGTTAGCCGCTACAGGAAAAAAAGGCGAACCTGTTTTAGCATTTTTCCAACACCTCTCAGAACCTATCTTTAAGATGGTAGGAATTTTAATGAAATTAGCGCCGATTGGTGCATTTGGAGCAATGGCCTTTACCATAGGTAAATATGGTATTTCATCGGTCGGGAATTTAATGATGTTAATTGTCACTTTTTACATTACATCATTGCTTTTTATTCTTATTATATTGGGCGCAGTTGCTAAATATAATGGGTTCTCTATTATTCAATTAATAAAATATATTAAAGATGAGCTATTGTTAGTTTTGGGGACTTCATCTTCTGAGGCAGCATTACCTGGCTTAATGAAGAAAATGGAAAACCTGGGTTGTGAGAAATCAGTTGTTGGTTTAGTTATTCCAACAGGTTACTCATTTAACCTTGATGGTACTAATATCTATATGACGATGGCTGCCTTGTTTATTGCCCAGGCAACCAACATTGAACTTAGTCTATATGAGCAAATTTCTTTATTATTCGTTGCTATGATAAGTTCAAAAGGTGCGGCAGGTGTAACAGGGGCTGGTTTCATTACACTGGCTGCAACCTTATCTGTTGTACCCAGCGTACCCGTGGCAGGCATGGCGCTTATCTTAGGCATTGACAGATTTATGTCTGAGTGCCGTGCATTGACAAATTTAGTTGGTAATGCTTGTGCCAGCATTGTCGTAGCTCGCTGGGAAAATGCTTTAGATAAAGAAAAGATGCATCAAATATTAAACGGTAACATGCAAAATTCGGTAGAAAAAACACTAAATAAATAAAGTATATTACCTACGATAAATAATAAAACTCACATCCCCCTGTTATAAATGGGGGGAGAGATCAGGTTTCATATCGTGTTGTAAATTGCAACTTGAAGTTTAATGCGTATATATTCATTAAAAAACAAAAAACAACCCACAATAAATATTCCACCAAAATAAAAAATCATAGGACAATTGCTCATAAAAACATATAACACATCGTTATTGATTTTAGGACAGATATCCCATTGGAAAAAGAAATCATATGCAACAAAGCAATTTACCATTTCATTATCTTAACCATTAATATTTATATTTATTGATGGAGATCTTTTATGTTTCAATTCAATTTTGATAAAAATTAAAAATTAGTCTAATAATAACGTAGAAATATATGTTCTGGCATACCAAAAACCAAAGTACTCCGGAGAATATAATGAAAAAACGACATGATATCGCAAAAGAATTGTTGCCTTGTAAATCTTATAAGATGCTGATTAATGGTGAGTGGGTTGATAGCATTTCAAAGAATACTCTGCAAAGCTACAGCCCTGCAACAGGTGAGTTGCTGACAGAATATGCAGCAGGGAATGCCGAAGATGTTGAACTTGCCGTCAAAGCTGCCCAAAAAGCCCTGCCAGCATGGAGCAAAACATCCGCGGCGGAGAGGCAATCTTTATTACTGAAAATTGCCGACTTACTGGAAGCCGAAGCCGAACGTTTTATTGTCCTTGAAACATTGGATGGTGGTAAAACCCAGACTCTATGTCGTCATTTCGATATTCCTTTCTCTGTTGATCATTTCCGCTACTTTGCCGGCGTTATCCGTGCTCATTCTGATACTACTGATGTCATCGATAATGACACGCTGAGCTTAGTCATCAGAGAACCCATTGGCGTAGTCGGGCAGATTATTCCGTGGAATTTCCCGCTATTAATGGCTGCCTGGAAACTCGCTCCTGCCCTTGCAGCCGGTAATACTATTGTTATCAATCCTGCCAGCCTGACGCCAATAACCCTGCTCGAATTGGGGCGTATTATGAACCAAGTTTTGCCAGCAGGTGTTGTCAATATTGTTACGGGGCGTGGCTCAGTTGTAGGCCAGGCCATCCTCGACCATAACGGTATCGACAAAGTAGCTTTTACCGGCTCAACAGAAGTCGGTTACAACGTTGCCGCAGCAGCAGCAAAAAGACTCATTCCGGCAACACTGGAATTGGGGGGTAAATCGGCCAACATTGTTTTCCCTGATGCCAACATGAAAAAGGCAATCAAATATGCAGCCAATGCCATTTTGCTAAATCAGGGGCAAGCCTGTGAATCCGGTGCGCGCCTGTTCCTGCATAAAGATATTCATGATGAATTCCTGAAGTCACTGAAAACCGTGTTTGAATCGATCAAAGTGGGCGATCCGATGCTGGCAGAAACTGAAATGGGTTGCCAGGTCAGTGAAGAACAGATGAACACTATTTTAGGTTATATCGACCTTGCAAGACAGGAAGGTGCAACCGTTTTAACTGGCGGAAAACGCATAACCGGAGCAGGATATGATGAGGGTTTCTTTATCCAACCGACGATCCTGACTAATGTCACCAATAAGATGCGGGTAGCACAGGAAGAGATTTTCGGGCCTGTGCTATGCGTCATTCCGTTCAGTAATGAAGAAGACGTTATCGAAATGGCCAATGATTCCGAATATGGCCTGGCAGGTGCTGTATGGACGCAGGATATTAACCGTGCCCTGCGTATCGCCAAAGCAATCAAAACAGGTCGTATGTGGATCAATACCTATCATGAATTGCCGGCCCACACGCCTTTCGGTGGCTATAAGAAATCAGGACTTGGGCGTGAAACTCACAAGATGATGTTGGATGCCTATACAGAAGTGAAAAATATCTATATCAGCACTAAAGAAGAGTAACACAATCGCCACCTGTAAGGGTGGCGATTTTGAGCATTAAGAGCCAGAAGGAATTACAGCCAGAAAAACCAGGCAATCGCAGAAATAATGGCAATACATACCAAATTCAGCACGATACCTACTCTGACCATTTCAACTTGTTTGATATAGCCGGTGCCATAAACAATCGCGTTAGGGGGTGTTGCTACAGGTAGCATAAATGCACAGGATGCCCCGATACCAATTATCATGGTCAAAACCACAATCGGCATTCCGAGTGCTTCTGCAACCGTGGCAAAAATAGGTACAAGCAGCGCCGCGCTCGCAGTATTACTGGTAAATTCTGTCAGGAAGATAATAAACGCAGCAATCGCAACGATAATCACAAACCAAGGGCTGCTACCGAAAGTCGCCGCCATGCCATTCGCCATCACTTCGCTGGCACCAGAATTTTTCAAAACGGCACTCAACGTCAGACCACCACCGAACAGCATCAATACGCCCCATTCAGTGTTATTTTGAATCTGTGACCATGTTGATACACCGGTGATACCAATCAAGATAGCGGCGCTCACTGCAATAATCGTATCCAGATCTTTGACACCGCCAAGAGCATCACTAATGAATGAACTGAAAATCCAGCACACTACGGTTAGCAGGAAAATACCCATGGCAGTAACACGCTTACCATTCCACTCCAGGTGCTCCAGTTCCAAATCAAATTTATGATTCAAATTTGGACGCAACATGAGGTACATCACTCCCACCATCACTGGCATGAGAACAATGACCATTGGCACGCCGTATTTCATCCATGTAAAGAAATCCATACCTAATTGTGCGGCAGCGATAGCATTGGGTGGGCTACCCACCAACGTCCCCAAGCCACCAATACTGGCGCTATATGCGACACCAAGCAGCACAAAAACAAAGGTATTACGCTCAGTGCGTACATCCAGATTCGCCAGAACACCGAGGATCAGTGGTAACATCATGGCAGCCGTTGCTGTGTTGCTTATCCACATAGAAAGCAGGGCAGTAATACCAAATATCAGCAATACCGCCACAGACAAACGCCCACGAGCAATCATCAGCAGACGGTTGGCGATCAATCTGTCCAAGCCCTGGATATGTAGCGCCGTTGCCAATGCAAAGCCACCGAAGAACAAAAAGATTATTGGGTTGGCAAAAGATTTCAGTGCATCACCGGTATTCATCAATCCCATACCGACCGCCAGAATAGGAATACACAGCGCAGTAATGGTGACATGAATGGCTTCCGTTAACCATAACACACCAACAAATACCATTAATGCCAGACCCATATTTGCTTTTTCCCCATAGGGCAAAAACTTAAGCAATATCACAAGCAAAATGATGTCCAGCGCGAGAATAATTAAGCCTCTTTTATTTGAGGGTGTAGGCCCAATCGCTGGGGTTAAAGATTCAGAAGCGTCCATGAAGACTCCATAAAACAATGAAACATAACTCTGTAATGTAAAAAGATAATTGATGAATCATTGCCACAAATGTTAAAGAATTACATTACATGTGAAATAATAAGGAGTATTAACAAGGAATAAAATACGAGTTGTATAATTTTGGGATCTGCTACGCGGGATTTGTCTGTCCACTGGATTATTGTTCAAAAAAAGAACTGAATTTCTGTTGTTATATCACATTTTTATCCTGCAATAAGATACGTCATCAACATGAAAAATAAAATTTTCTTTCGATAAGAAGGCGAAAGAGAGTAAGCTCTTTCGCCAAAACATAAATAATATTTATTTTTCAGAGAGAAAAACCAGCAATTATGCCTGGCCTTTCACTTCTTTCAGGCCGTTGAAAGGAGCACGATTACCCAATGCTTCTTCGATACGGATCAGCTGGTTGTATTTAGCAACACGGTCAGAACGGCTCATCGAACCCGTTTTGATTTGGCCCGCAGCAGTACCAACAGCCAGATCAGCAATAGTTGCATCCTCAGTTTCACCAGAACGGTGAGAGATGACCGCGGTGTAACCGGCATCTTTTGCCATTTTGATTGCAGCCAGAGTTTCAGTCAAAGAACCGATCTGGTTGAACTTGATCAAGATAGAGTTTGCGATGCCTTTTTCGATACCTTCTTTCAGGATCTTGGTGTTAGTTACGAACAAATCGTCACCAACCAACTGGATTTTGTCACCCAACACTTTAGTCTGGTAAGCAAAGCCGTCCCAATCAGATTCGTTCAGACCATCTTCGATGGAAACAATTGGGTATTCTTTGGTTAATCCTTCCAGATAGTGGGTAAATTCCTGAGAGGTGAAAGTCTTGCCTTCGCCTTTCAGTTCATAATTGCCAGTCTCTTCGTTATAGAATTCAGAAGCTGCACAGTCCATCGCCAGAGTAATGTCTTTACCCAGCACGTAACCCGCTTTCTCAACCGCTTCTTTGATGGCTGCCAGCGCCGCTGCGTTAGATTCCAGGTTTGGTGCATAGCCACCTTCATCACCCACCGCAGTGTTCATGCCTTTGGCTTTCAACACTTTCGCCAGATTGTGGAATACTTCGGAACCCATGCGTACAGCTTCTTTCAGTGTGCTTGCGCCAACTGGCTGGATCATGAATTCTTGAATATCTACGTTGTTATCTGCATGTTCACCACCGTTGATGATGTTCATCATTGGCAGAGGCATAGAGAATTTACCCGGAGTCCCGTTCAACTCAGCGATGTGCTCGTATAGAGGCATACCTTTCGCTGCGGCTGCTGCTTTGGCGTTCGCGAGAGAAACAGCCAAAATCGCGTTAGCACCGAAGTTAGATTTATTTTCAGTACCATCCAGCTCGATCATGATCTTGTCGATGTTAGCCTGATCTTTCGCATCCTGGCCAACCAGAGCCTGTGCAATTGGGCCGTTAACCGCAGAAACGGCTTTCAGTACACCTTTCCCCATGAAACGAGACTTATCGCCATCACGCAGTTCCAGCGCTTCGCGCGAACCGGTTGATGCACCTGATGGCGCAGCAGCCAGACCAACAAAGCCCCCTTCCAGGTGTACTTCTGCTTCTACCGTTGGGTTACCACGGGAGTCGATGATTTCACGGCCAAGCACTTTAACGATTTTGGACATTAGGTTTTCCTCAGTACAAGTTAAATTACGGGCAACCAATTGAAACTAAAACTATTTTCTTAAACAGAAATGACCTTAAAAGCCAATTAGCTTAATCTCAATCCATTGCCCCATATCTTATTTCAACTGGCCTTTCTGATACTTGCCAGCAGCTTCGACAAAGCCAGCAAACAACGGATGACCATCGCGAGGCGTTGAAGTGAATTCTGGGTGGAACTGACACGCCACGAACCACGGATGCGCTGGGTTCTCGATGATTTCCACCAGTTTATTGTCGATTGAACGGCCAGCAATGCGCAAGCCGGCATCTTCAATGCGTTTCAACAGTAAATTATTCACTTCGTAACGATGGCGATGACGCTCAACGATGTCACTCTGGCCATAAAGTTTATGTACCAGACTGTTTTCAGTCAGATGGCACAATTGGCCCCCAACGCGCATCGTCCCGCCGAGATCGCTCTCTTCGCTACGTACTTCTACGTTGCCGTTCTCATCACGCCATTCGGTGATCAGAGCAACAACCGGTAACTTACATTCAGGATCGAATTCAGTGGAGTTAGCCTCTACCATTCCCGCAACATTGCGAGCGAATTCAATCAGAGCCACTTGCATACCCAAACAAATGCCTAAATAGGGGATCTTGTTTTCACGGGCATAACGTGCGGTCATGATCTTACCTTCGATACCACGGCCACCGAAGCCACCAGGTACTAAAATCGCATCCAGGCCTTTCAATACGTCAACACCACGCGTTTCAACATCCTGTGAATCGATCAGCTTGATGTTGACAGTCAGACGATTTTTCAGCCCGCCATGTTTCAGTGCTTCAATCACTGACTTATACGCATCTGGCAGTTCAACGTATTTACCCACCATCCCAATGGTCACTTCACCCGATGGGTTGGCTTCTTCATAAATGACCTGTTCCCATTCAGACAGATCCGCTTCCGGGCATTCGATGCTGAATCGTTTACAAATATAATCATCTAAGCCCTGAGATTTCAAGAGGGCTGGAATTTTATAAATGGAATCAACATCTTTTAAAGAGATAACCGCTTTCTCTGGTACGTTACAGAAAAGCGCAATTTTTGCACGCTCATTGGCAGGAATAATACGATCTGAACGGCAGATCAATACGTCCGGCTGAATACCAATGGACAGTAATTCTTTCACGGAATGCTGGGTGGGTTTCGTTTTCACTTCGCCCGCTGCGGCCATATATGGCACCAGAGTCAGATGCATGAACAGCGTGTTTTCACGGCCAACTTCCACTGCCATCTGACGAATGGCTTCAAGGAATGGCAGGGATTCGATATCACCGACCGTGCCACCGATTTCCACCAACACAACATCATGGCCTTCTGCCCCACGGATAATGCGGTCTTTGATTTCATTGGTGATGTGAGGGATAACCTGAATGGTTGCCCCCAAATAATCGCCACGGCGTTCTTTGCGCAGCACTTCTGAATAGACACGGCCTGTTGTGAAATTATTGCGGCGTGTCATTTTGGTTCGGATGAAACGTTCGTAATGACCTAAATCAAGATCAGTTTCAGCGCCATCTTCGGTAACGAAAACTTCCCCGTGTTGGGTTGGGCTCATTGTGCCTGGATCGACGTTGATATACGGGTCCAGTTTCATAATGGTGACATTGAGTCCACGGGCTTCGAGTATAGCCGCCAAAGAGGCTGCGGCAATGCCTTTACCCAGAGAGGATACGACCCCGCCGGTCACAAAAATATAATTAGTTTTCATGCTGAACCTGAAAGTTTAGGTTTAAAAGGATGATGAATATAACAGGACGGGAAAGCAGTATACCCTAACCTTAATTTCGCTACAAACCATCTAAATGGGGTAAGGTGCCACATAAACAGTAACATTGCGAAACAAACACCCTTCTTTCTCTTTAAATTCATTAAGTTATTGGTGTGAAATTTTTTCACCCACCGCAGGTTATTCAGCCATTTAAGCGACATCCTTTTCGCTATTTCCATCTTTTTTGTGATTGCTCTCTCTACACCTTTTGACTTTTCACGCGCTGCCACATCGCTTCCATTTCATCTAATGTAGCCGTTTCCAGTGACATGCCTTTGTCGAGGATCAACTTTTCGACATGACGGAAACGATTCTCGAATTTCTGGCAGGCTTTTTGTAGTGCGATCTCTGGCTTATGCCCCAAATGGCGGGATAAATTAACCACCGAAAACAGTAAATCCCCCAATTCTTCTTCCAGTCGATCTTTATCAAGTACCGCCTGCTTGGCTTCATCCATGACTTCATCAATTTCTTCATAGACTTTGTCCAGCACAGGGCCAATAGTATCCCAATCAAAACCGACCGAAGCGCAGCGTTTCTGGATCTTATACGCCTTCATCAAGGCCGGTAAACTGGCGGGAATATCATCCAGTACCGAATGCTGATCTTTCTCAGCCCGTTCTGCGGCCTTGCGTTGTTCCCAACTGCTGATTGCCTCTTCGCCGCTGATACCCGCTTGTTGATTGAAGATATGGGGATGGCGACGCTCCAGTTTGTCACACACCGCCTCACAGATATCATTAAAATCAAACTGTTGCTGCTCTTGAGCCATCTGCGCATAAAATACGATATGAAACAGCAAATCCCCCAGTTCTTCTTTTAGAGCGTTGATATCATTGCGCTCAATCGCATCAAGCACTTCATAGGTTTCTTCCAGGGTATAAGGGGCAATCGTAGCGGAAGTTTGCACTTTATCCCAAGGACAGCCATCCTGGGGATGGCGCAACTGCACCATGATTCCCTTTAGTCGTTCAATAGCGTTCTGTTTCATCTTAATCCATTTTCAATCAATTACCATGCAAGCGTCTGGCTTCAATCACATCAGACAACTGGTTGAGTTTCGCCAATACCCGCCCAAGCACTTGCAAGTTATAAATCTCAATGTTCATATCAATGGTGGCAAGCTGCTGCTTAACATCACTGCGGCTGCTGACGCCCAACACATTGATTTTCTCATTAGCGAGGATGGTCGTGATGTCACGCAATAATCCACTGCGATCATTGGCAACAACGCGCACCACCAGTGAATAGCCGCTGGAATAACTCTCCCCCCACACTGCATCGACTATCCGTTCCGGTGAGCTGGCTTCGAGTTCCGCCAACTGATCACAGTCTGCTCGGTGGATGGAGATCCCTCGCCCACGTGTAATAAATCCAATAATTTCATCACCAGGGATAGGCTGGCAACAACGGGCAATGTGGTGCATTAAGTTGCCTACCCCTTCCACGACAATACGGCCATTATCTTTGCTGGTATTACGTGGCGTATAGGTTTTATTCTCCAGGTTGCGAAGCGCTTCGCGATCTTCTTCTTCCGCCGTAATTTTATTGAATTTGCTTTGCAGGAAATTCACTAACTGGTGAATGCGGATATCACCAACGCCAATGCCTGCCAACACTTCTTCCAACGTGTGAACGTTATAACGAGCAATCAGCTCTTTCTCTGCTTCCTTGATAGTGATCCCTAAGTGTGTCAACTCATTGTCCAGCATCTGGCGACCGGCAATGATGTTCTTGTCACGATCTTGTTTACGGAACCAGTTGTGGATTTTTGCCCGCCCACGGCTGGTCGTCACATAGCCGAGGTTAGGATTCAACCAGTCACGGCTTGGATTAGGCTGTTTCTGGGTAATGATTTCAATCTGATCGCCCATTTGAAGTTGATAGCTGAATGGTACGATGCGTCCGCCAATTTTTGCCCCAATGCAACGATGGCCGACATCACTGTGAATATGATAAGCAAAATCCAACGGCGTAGAGCCGATTGGCAAATCAATCACATCCCCTTTTGGCGTAAAGACATAAACGCGATCGTCAAACACCTGACTACGTACTTCATCCAGCATTTCGCCGCTATCCGCCATTTCCTCCTGCCATGCGATCAACTTCCGCAGCCAGGCAATACGGCTTTCATAACTGCCGGATTTACCACCACCAAGCGCAGTGCCTTCTTTGTATTTCCAATGCGCTGCAACGCCAAGTTCCGCATCATCATGCATCTGGCGGGTACGGATCTGGATTTCAAGCGTTTTGCCATTCGGCCCCAAAACAACGGTATGAATCGATTGGTAACCATTCGGTTTCGGGTTGGCAACGTAATCGTCGAATTCATCTGGCAAATGACGATAGTGAGTATGCACTATCCCCAGCGCTGCATAACAATCCTGCAAACGCTCGACAACAATCCGCACAGCACGCACATCAAATAATTCATCAAAAGCGAGGGATTTTTTCTGCATTTTGCGCCAAATGCTGTAAATATGCTTCGGACGCCCGTATATTTCAGCGCGAACGCCCTCTTTCAGCATATATTTACGCAAAGTCGTCACAAATTTCTCGATATACTGTTCACGATCAATTCGGCGCTCATGCAGTAACCTGGCAATTTTCTTATATTCATCGGGATGCAAGTAGCGGAAACAGAAATCTTCCAGCTCCCATTTTAGCTGCCCGATACCCAGCCGGTTAGCGAGAGGCGCATAGATATTGGAACACTCTTTAGCCGCCAGCACCCGCTCATCTTCACTGGCATCTTTCACTTCCCGCAAATGGGCAATGCGTTCTGCCAGTTTGATAATGACACAGCGAAAATCTTCCACCATCGCCAGCAGCATCCGGCGAACATTATCGACCTGTACCGAGCAAGTCGCATCGGTATGAGTGGCTTTCAGTTGGCGAATGGCATCCATTTCCATTACACCATGCACCAGATTCGTGATGGCCTTGCCAAATGTTTCTGTCACAGTTTCGCTATCGAGTAGCCTGGCATTAAGGATGGGAAAAAGTAGCGCAGCACGCATACTGTCATTATCCATGCTCAATGTGGACAAGATCTCCACCATTTCCACACCGCGCCATAGCAACAGTTCCGCATTGGGGTGGCCTTGGACTTTTTCGTGACAATATCGCCAGGTTTCAACCAACTTTTCACTGGATTGTGGGTTAGTAATGTTTAAACTCGCGATCCACTTATCGACCGCAAATTCACCTGCCGGTGTGAGATGCGCACTTCTTACCGCAACCATAATTTCTCCCTACTCGATATCCATTGGCTCACTGCTAAACAGCGCCATAGATTCTAGATGGCCTGTGTGTGGAAACATATCCAGCATCCGCACACTGACAAGATGATAACCCGCCGCCAACAAGACCTTGCTGTCACGTGCAAGTGTTGTGGGATTACAGGAAACGTAAACCACTTTTTCGGGGGCCAATTTTACAATATGTGCCATAACGCCCGCTGCACCAGTGCGGGCGGGATCCAACAGCACTTTATTGAACCCTTGGACGGCCCAAGGCTGTTGGTGAATCTCCGATTCCAGATTTTCATGAAAAAAATCGACGTTATTAAGTTTATTGAGCTGAGCGTTATATTGCCCGCTCGCCACCAGCTCAGCAACCCCTTCCACACCCACGGTTGCCTGTACTTGCGTGGCAATCGGCAGGGTAAAATTCCCCATGCCACAAAACAGATCCAATACTCTGTCTGTTGGTTGCAAATCCAGCCACGCCAACGCCTGTGCAACCATTTGTTGGTTAACGACATCGTTCACCTGAATAAAATCTTGTGGGCTGAACACCAATTTCAATCCATTCACCTGATACCACGGTGCTGTTTGCTCTTCAATCAATGGTTCAAGGGATTTTTCTTCACCCAACAGATAAATCGCGACATTGTACTGCACCGAAAAAATGCGCAGTATTTCCTTATCTGCCTGCTTAAGTGGATCAAGATGACGCAACACAACTAATGGCCCACTCTCAGCCAATACCAATTCCACGTGCCCTAATCGTTTTACTGCGTGCAGGCTATTCAGACACTGATGCAACGGCTGCAATAATTGTTCCAATTCAGGGCGCATAACAGGACAGTGCTGAATATTCACCAAATCGTTGGTCTGGCTCTGGCGAAACCCCATCAATAATGTGCGTTGTTTGGCGTGATATTGCAGACCAAGTCTGGCCCGGCGCCGATAGCCATATTCTGGACTGCGAATGACGGGATGTGCACTGATGTTAACGCCTGTTTCCCGCTGGATCAGGTGTTCCAGTACGCTGGCCTTCGTTTTAACTTGCAGTTCAGCGGCAACATGCTGCTGTTGGCATCCGCCACACACTTTAAAATGTGGGCAGTGAGGTGCGACGCGATGCAGGCTGTCTGATAGCCTTTTCACGACTTTAGCTTTAGCAAATTGGCGTTTTTCTTCTGTCAGTTGGATTTGTGCCTGCTCACCCGGCAATAATCCTGCGATAAAGATCGTTTTTCCCTGATGACGAGCAATGCCTTGCCCTTGTGCATCAAGGTTATCTGCGGTAACGGAAATAATGCCTCGGTTTACGGAGCGACGGTTTGGGGAGTAAAATTGCACCATGATTCTGACTGACTTTGAAAAATTGAGTTCTGATTTTCCCACAATGGACGCCTATGACCAAATATAGCCTACGCACCCGTATGATGAGCCTGATATTGGTTCCTGTTTTACTGGTCGGAACGCTTGTGAGTATATCATTTATCTCATACCGCTATTACGAGTTGAAGAGCCTGATAGTCCGCAGTGGGATCAGCATTATTGAACCCTTATCCATCGCCAGCGAGGTTGGCCTTAATCTGGACAACTGCCAGCAAGTTGACTCATTGATAAACAGCTTGCATCGCCGAAACTCTGAGATTGTCAGGGCAATTGCGATCTTTGATAAGGATAACAAGTTATTCGATATTTCGAATGACAAGTATGACGTCAATCGCTTGAGGCTCGCGGCCAACGAAGCCATGCCCAAAACCTTGTCGAAAACGGAATACGGCAACAGTATCATCCTGAAGATGCCAATTGTCTCAGAAACCTCTTCTCCTAATCCCTGGAACACTTCCACCAGCGATGCGCTGCCGGTTGGCTATATCGCGATTGATTTGGACTTACGCGCGGCCCAGCTCCAACAATACAAGGAGATTGCCACCTCCATCGTTCTGCTGATTTTGTGCCTTGGCGGAACAGCCCTGTTTGCCCATGTGCTGGTACGCAAAGTCACCCAACCCTTGAACTGCATGGTTAAAGCCGTTGATCGTATCCGTCAGGGACAACTGAACAGCCGCGTGACAGGTGCTATGCCTGGAGAGTTATCCGCGCTCCAGAATGGTATCAACACCGTCGCAGAATCACTCTCGAAATACAAAGATGAGATGCAGCTTCATATCGATCAAGCCACTTCCGACCTGCAAATTACGATGGAACAGCTAGAAATTCAGAATGTTGAACTGACTATCGCCAAAAAACGCGCCCAAGAGGCGGTCAGGATCAAAACAGAATTTCTGGCTAATATGTCCCATGAATTACGCACACCGCTTAATGGCGTCATTGGCTTTACCCGCCAGATGTTAAAAACCCCCATTACGCCACAACAGATGGAATATCTGTATGTCATTGACAGATCGGCCAATAACCTGCTGAAAATCATCAATGATATTCTGGACTTCTCACGGCTGGAGTCCAATAAACTGGTATTGGATCAAGTACCTTTTCTGCTAAGAGATACCGTCAATGAAGTTATTGAACTGCTGACGCCAGCGGCCAACGCGAAAAATCTTCCCCTGCATCACCATATTGATGAGAAGTTACCTAATTTGATGATTGGCGATCCTATTCGCTTACAGCAAATACTGACTAACCTGATTGGTAATGCCATTAAATTCACAGATAAAGGCGATGTGACGCTGGATATCAAATTACGCCAGCAAAAACACCATCTTGTACAGATCGATTTTACCGTGACTGATACAGGTATCGGTATTAAACCCGAATACCGTCCAATTCTATTCCAGGCCTTCAATCAAGCAGATGCCAGTATTACTCGCCATTACGGGGGAACCGGACTGGGATTAAGTATCACTAAGCGACTGGTGAGTGAAATGAAAGGAAACATTGACTTTACCAGTAAAGTCGCTAAAGGGACGGTATTTTACTTTGATATCTGGCTGGAAAAAGAGGAATATCCATTCGGATCATTGCCAGAATATCCACCAATCTGTTCGGCATTATCGCGTTTACCTATGACCGTTATGGCAGTGGACGATAATCCCGCTAATCTGAAATTGATCGGCACACTGCTACATGAACTGGTTGAAAATACCTTTCTGTGCAGTAATGGCATCGAGGCGCTGGAAATAGCGAGACAACATGCGCTGGATCTGATTTTGATGGATATCCAAATGGCGGATATGGATGGCATCCAGACATCTGAGCAAATCCAACAATTACCCCAACATAAAGAGACACCGATTGTGGCTGTTACGGCCTTTGCCTGCCATGAAGCAAAGAATGCACCGTTCATTGACTGTCTTTCCAAGCCACTGGATGAAAACTGCCTGAAAACATTGCTAAACCAATACTGCCGGCAGAAAAAATCACAAGCCATTGACTGGGAGATGGCATTGAAGCGAACTGCCGGCAAAGAATCATTGGCACGGGAGATGTTAGAAATGCTGGTAAAATCATTGCCTGACATGAAAGGCATGATTAAACAAGCTTTAACCGCCGATGGTGAAGCGATCCGCAAACACTTTCAGCATCATGTCCACCAATTACACGGCAGTTGCTGCTATAACGGCGTCCCTAAACTGAAAGCAATTTGCGAATTGGTTGAAAAACAGCTGCAACAAGGGGTTGCCCTGACTGATCTGGAACCAGAATTGCTGGAATTCATGGACGAGATCAATCATGTCATGGCAGCCGCTCCTGATATACTTGAGGCTACCACCCTGAAAGGGCCTTGTACCGTTTCTCAGCACTCCATGTTACCGAGCTAATGTATAAAGTTGCCATTTACAACACGATATGAAACCTGATTACTCCCCGCTTCGCGGGGAATAATCACACGCATCTTGAAGTTAGATTGGTATATTGCCCGGTAACACGGAGAAGACAAGCGTGGCGCGTCAGTGTGGTTTTATTAAGCGAGAAACTCTTTCTGGCTGGCAATCAATTTTGTGCCACAGGCTGTGTGCATCCCCTCTACTGGAATAGCTTTCCCATTATTCTTTAAATTATCACTGCTCTCGACAATAGGAATACCTTTATAAGTGTAGCCACCCACAGCAATAATCACTTTTCCACCGTGATCGGTGGTATCGTTTAATAAAATAACGGCTCTGTTTGCCATATTGATCTCGTGCCTGAAAGGTTTGATTTTCAATGATTGAAGCAACTACAACATCAGAAACTACAAATAATTCGTGTTAGCTCATGATGTTGTGATGGTTTCAGGGTGACTGTGTTACCACTCACCGTAGGGGTATTTTTTCCCTTTGATAAAGTCTTTGATATATTCTGGGTAATCGTCTCCATAGCCACTAGAATGCTTTGTTTTTCCCTGACATACTGTCATCTTTTCGCCGAAAACTGATTCACCAGTAGCAATCAAAATATTGTTGCCGTTGTTTTTATCATAACCTCGTAACCAAGCCCGGGCAGCTCCGCCAGGTGCTAACCCAACAAATATTGTATCCCGATAGAATATATGCCCTTTCACTCTTCGCCCGATATAGGGTTCACGCATCAGTTGCCAGATTTCAGGGGTAAATTTAAAGGTTGTCTGATAAGGTTTTTTATCAATCACTGAATCCCAGCAAACGGTCAATGAACGGGGTAAAGCTTCACCATAGTTTCGAATACCACTGCTCGCCCATATATTTTTATTCCAACTATGTAGACTTTTAGAATCTGAACTTGCTCCATCTGGCATAAATTTTTGCACAAGATAATTGTCTTCATCCTGAAACTGTACAAAACTGATACTGGCAGGAAAATATTCTGGTGTATAAAACTGGAACCACCATTTATCATAAGGTAATGGTTCACTGTGGCGCATAATAGGTTTGTAATTCACTATTCTTTTACCCAGTGGATAAGACTGGCAGGCAGTTAATCCCACTATCACGTTTAAGCCCAATAACAGGACTAATATTTTTTTGTTTCTCATTTTGAAATTTCCTTACCAGTGATATCAAAAATGGCGCGGTGCCATTTTTCACAAGGGCGGTTCACAAAACTGATTAACTCTACGGCATTCACGCCACCCTGAATTTGTTCATCTTTTATTACCACACTATTCCAGTGGGATGAACAATGAACATATTTAACCTCAGCTTCGTTTAAAAATAGCGATATCATTATCCCGTAAATTCAAGCTCGGTTTTTTAGGTTGGAATGTATAAGCAATGAGACCTGCGGCGATTTCCAGCAGAAAACCGAGCGGACTACGATGTCTTGAATGCTCTATCTGAGAAATATTTTTGAGCTGATCAATGACCGTTTCTATCAAAAATCGTCTTCTTAACATCAACCTATCCCAGAGCGATAACGCTTTGGCTTTCATGTTGCTACGGACATTCGTAATTAACGTAACGCCTTCCGCTTCCAGCTCATCGCATAAAGCCTGTGATAAATACCCTTTATCGCCATATAAACATCCCGTTAACCCTCTTGCCAATGCTTTGACAGGGTGACGATCATCCTGATTTCCTGCGGTTAATTTTACGGCCAAAAGTTCACCGCAATCATTGATAACCAGATGAAGTTTAAAACCATAGAACCCGCCTGTACTGGTTTTTCCTCGTTGTGCCATTCCCTCAAATACGCGATGACGGGGGATCCGAAGATGGTGACAAATGGCAATTTTGGTGGAATCAATAAAAGCGATCCCTTGAGTTTTCGCTTTACGTGACGAAAGAAAAGCGCATAAAGGAATCAGTGCCCTTTTCTTCAGGGTGAGGATACGGGTATAGCTGACTAATCCGGGAAAATCTGCGGTAAGATATTGTTTTACACGTTTATTATAAAACGTTTTAAAATCACGATAATGGCTCATATGAAATAAAATAAGGATCATCATGACTTCGCTGAGCGAAAGGGAAGCTTCGCGGTGCCGTTGACGTAATCCGTTTTCAATGAGCTGTTGATGCCAGAGAGGAATAAATTTTTGGCAAAAGTCATCGACGCAGCAGTAAAGTTCTTCTAAATTAGACATGCCTGAGGATCTCCACGATTTTGTTTTATTTAGCAAAAACTTTGATCGTGCCTCAGGCACTTTAGTTCCCTTCTTAAGCGAAGCTCAGGTCACCTAATAATCCGGCTATCCCTGAATCATGCCAGGCGTGAATCCAGTCATAGATAACTCTGAGACTACATCCTATCTCCTCGGCGATCTAGCGGGGTTTAATGCCTCTGGCAAGCATGAGCAACCCCGTTCCTCACGTACGGATGTCCCGATGTCTGTGATTCAAAGCTAGTTGTTGTAATGTAAGACGTTCAGGTTCAGACAGTGTGATATCCGATTTCATAAGAATAGGTGGTAAGTCATCGGATTACCGATTATAGCACCAATGCAGATAGTTTATCTGATCAACTTAAGGCAATTACACAAATTTAGAAACAGGGTCATTTACTCTTCCACTCATTGAAATTATTTATATCTTCACCAAGAATGCATGAATAAATAGGAGAATTATTGTTATTTTCGAAAAAGGTTATTAATTTACCATTAGGTTCTACCTGCGTAGCAATATCTTTACTTGTTCCTACCACAAATCTATCATTATCTGAATGAAATTCAATCATATTATATGATGGGTCTTTTTGCATATTTTGTATGTAGTTTTCCTTTATTTTTTTGGATGTTTCATTGGATATATATGATTCATTGTTTATTTGTAATTCTAGCTTTTCTCCTTTTTCGATAACAGATATTGTATTGTTGTCATCCGTTTCACAATAAAAAATAATGTCACTATCGGACTGAGCAATAGTAGGAAAACATAAAATACAGAGTAAAAATATGGCATTTTTTTTCATAATAAACTTTATTCCTGTTAGCAAAAAATTCATTAAAATCTGGCAAGAATAGCACATAAGTGATCCTAGTTTACTGGATGGCAACCGGCCACACACATTTAACTGGAAATGGAGATTACACAAAATCGTAAACAAGGTCTCTGAACCAGATTTAACCTATAAATAACCGGTAACTGTCAGATCGAGTTTGAGCTAATACAGCTCATTTTCTCCTTCGCATTCTTTCTTTTTCCCCCATATTCTCTCTTTCTTTCTCCATCGTATTATCTCTTCCTTTCAAGATCATGATTCTTCTGTTTATATAATTTAGGAGATTACGATTTTCTATTCCGTACATTTTTCTACTTAACTGTTCTGTTCTAAAAGGATTTGCAGTGATTAATTCCCGTACTCTTTCATAGCCTTTCAAAGCTTCATCTCTGTTCTTCACCGGCCCTCGTTGTGCTGTATTAGGGTCATGCCAGAGTCCCCATGCAAATGAATAAACTTTATAATTGTAGATAGAACTACCATTAAATTCGAATCTGTCATTGTTTAGCAGTTGATTAAGATGCTCAGCCTTCAATACCCTAATTGCTTTTTTTAGATAATCTAATCTATCGTTATAACCATTGAATCCTCCATTGATAAGCGCAGTTACTTTGTTAAAATCGTCATCTCCAGCAGAGCTAGAAACGTTTTTGTATACGTTATAAAACCAAAATGCGGACAACACGCTATGGGGCGAAGATAATAATTTATCCCTATCTTGTTTAGAAGATGTTACATCTTCTCCAATATAACGACCATAAGAACTATAGGTGTCCTGATATGTTAATTGCATAAGCCCTCGACCATACCAAGGATTATATGCCTTATTTTCTCCCCCTCCTTCTTTCGTTACACTCAATCCCCCACTTTCATGACATATCTGAGCTAAAAAATGGGCTTTGCCGCGACATGTAGTAATACCAAATCTATTAAATCCCTGGTTCAATGCGTCTAAATTTCCTTCAAGTGTTGTTCGTGCTGTACGGGGAACTATTTCTTGCAGTTCACTTAGTGTAATATCTCTATTGCATGCGCACTTTTTAATCACTTGTATTTCCAACACATGCCGCCGATTGAGCTGGTGAGTTGATACCCCCTGTAACGTCGAACCACGGAAATGATCTGAATTCTGTAATTCTTGCTCCTGCCATCCTTGAATTGTAGGATATCCATCACTGAGCATTCCCAATGTGATGTATTGATATTCATATCCATCCATTAAAGCCGTTGATTTAATATGAGAATTGGCTTCTCCTGTCTTTGTGCGAGGAGTTCGTTTGACAATTTCATCCGCCAGTGGTTGTGCTGATATAGATAAGATAACAGGCATTGGAGGAAGGTCTTCTTCACGTAACATTCCATTACCATCCGTGGTACCCGTTCGTACAATATTTTTGTTTCCGCGACTTGCCAGCTTATAAGGCATACCCGTTAATGGTTCATCCTGTTCATCAACGAGTTGAAATTCAATCCAGTGTTTCAGTATTTTTTGACAATCAATGCAATTTGTCGGATCTAACGACTTCATTCTTCTTTTCCTTATGTTCTATTTATCCGTCAATACGCTCGTTAAGAGCAACTTTTTGACTATCAGTCAGAAAGTACTCAAGGGTTAACTTGTCCAGTTTACCGTTTTCCTCTCTCGCCTGTTTCAACCAAGCGACAAGGCTGTGCTGCAATTGCCCCGCCGGTTCATCCAGTTTCAATGCCAATTCAGGAGCTTCTTCCCAAAGCTGACAACTTAATGCGTAAGCTAGATTCTTGAGCGTCGTATCAGTTGAGTAACGGGCATCAATCAGATGATCACCCAACACAAATAAATTTGTGTTCAGTTTCTGAGGGCAATTTTCTGGCCGGTAATAGCAAATCGGGTCAGGTGTATCGATCATCAGCTCATTAACCGGTGTTAACAGTTCACGCCAGTCCCCCGGTTTTAGAGCGGGCAACAACGGTGCGAAAATACGGTTATCCATCAGCCGCAACACCACAACCTGACCCCGCAGCAACACCTGCTGATGCAACCGCCAGTGCTCTAACTGAAATGACCACGGCAGTGTGCTGCGATATCCCCAGCCCCAACTGGCATCGCTGAATGCGTGTTTATCCAGCAGTAGAGCCAGTTCTGGCAGGCAGTTGGCTTTGGGTTGGATCAGCCACGGGCTTTGCTCCAGCATGGCATTCATTGGTGTACCGCTGTAGAGCGGAAACGCCTGCGCTGTCCAGCCGTTAAGGTAAAAGGTTTGGACGGGATTCGGCTCAGCTAGGCTGTTAACCAAAAAATAGCAATTGCCTCTGTCCTGATGTGATAGCCAGTTTTTCCAATCGGTCGGTTCCATCATGCTTCTTCTGCTCCAGTGATAATCCAGTTTTCTTCTTGCTGCGCAAGAATGGCGCAAGGCGGTTTCGCCGGAAATTCCACCATTGGCAATGGCGCCACGCCTTCCGGTAATTGCAGTGAAACCCCACGCCCACTACCACCTGAACCCTGCCCGACATTAATCATGGAAGACAAAATGCCAGCCGGTGTGACTTTGAGAAAACTGCCGCCTACTTTCAATGTGATTTCTGCTGCGGCTTCCAACACCACTTTGCCGCCGCTTTTCAGGTGGATTTCCTGCCCGCTGTCAATCACTGTTGCATCCCCGGTCTGAATATGTTGGCTGCCGGCAATTCGGTGGGAAACATCCCCTTCGGTGGTGATTTTGCGTGAACCGGCAACCTGATGATGGTCATCGGCGCGAATATCGTGGTAACGGTTGTTATCGATACGGCTCTTCTGGTCATGCTTGATATGCCAGTACGCATCGTTTTCGATATGCGCAGTAAAATCTTTCTGGCCGTGAAAATAGATTTCTTCACTGCCTTTCGCATCCTCAAAGCGCAGTTCGTTAAAGCCTTTACCTTTGTGGGTTTTGGTCTTGAACGTAGTTCGGGTTTTGGCTGCCGGCAAATCCAGCGGCGGACGGTTCAGGCCGTTGTAAACACAACCGGTGACAATCGGACGGTCAATATCCCCATTGAGGTAAGAAATAATCACTTCCTGCCCGATGCGCGGTATCGCCATAAAGCCATAGCCGTTGCCATTCCAGCCCTGTGCCACCCGTACCCAGCATGAAGCGCTGTCATCCGCCTCGTCATAGCGGTTCCAGTGAAAATGCACTTTAATTGCGCCATCTTTATTGACGAAAATTTCTTCCCCTTCCGGGCCAACGACTATCGCCGTTTCATCGCCATCGGCTAACGGTTTGTAGTGGAATGGTGGCCGCCAGTCGGCAAGGCCGTCGATAAAACTGAACGTGTTGCTGAGTGTCGTGCCGGTGCCACTGCTGTCACCCAGTGCCTGCGGGCAGTGCCCGTGGTGGCTGATACCGACAATCTGCCAGCGCACATTCAGCGGCTTGTGCGGGTGATTTTTTATCTCAAAGATTTTGCCCGGCATCAGTTTGATGCAATTGCTACTGCCACTGCCGGTCTGTTTCTGGTTATCCAGCGCTTCCTGCCGGTATTTTAAAAACGGGATGGCGGCCGCATCTTTCTGGAATCGCCCGTAACTCTCAAACACGGTGTAAGGGGTCTGGCTGCCGAAATCGCGGAAACCTTCGCTGCTGTGCATATGGGAGAGATGATAGCGCGGTTTTTCCGGGTTGAAATCTTTGTGGAAACTGCGTTGCGGGCTCATCCCGACGCCCAACTGCACCTGATAAATCGTATCGATTCCGTGTGCCGTTTCCGGCTGGGGCTGGTATTGTAATGGCAGACCGGCGGTCATACCGAGATGGCTGTCACTGAAAAACAGCGTTTCATCCTCAAACCAGAAACTGATCCCCTCTTCCGCGGCTAACCGGCTGAAAAAAGCATAATCGGATTCGCGCTTCTGGGTCACATATTCCCGGTCCTGATGCGCATCGTAGAGTTTTGAATCGGCTTTTACCCGGTGTTTTTTCAGCAGGCGGTTTAATATCGTCGGGGCATTTTGCTGATGGTAAATCCGGCTGTCCTGATTCAGTGTCAACCGCCAGCAGGCAGGGCGAACTGTCATAGTATAAAGCGTCTTGTTACCATCGGTGCCTACCCAATTAGCGTGAGAGACAATCCCGGTGATTTTGCGCTGCTCTGTTTCACCATAAAAAACCTGCAACACCGCTTCCTGCATCAGCAGTGAAGCCAAATCAATCTCCACCTGTGGCTTAAAGGGGTTAGCGTTACCGGCCCTGACCAATGTCAGGTTGAGGGTAAACAGCTCAGAGAGGTGTTCTTGCAAAGTAAAGTCGCCGACCGCAAAGGTGTCTTCCGGCACACCCGCGATACGGCAGGTAAAACGTAATCCACTTTTCATTTTTATTCCTTATCGGTTATGACATGAATACCTTACAGGGCCGGGCGTAATCCATCGACGTGCCAGAACTGCCACAGCACTTCACTGTTGTCCGGCGTAAAAATTTCCAGCATGACGAACGTGGATTGGCTGATAAAACAGGCCATCGCCTGATTGATTAACCGGCTGAAGCGGTACATTTCGCCGGGCGTGCGGTAACAATCGGGATTCAGTGTGAGCGATAACACATACCCCCGAACCGGTTGCCCACGCCTTAAGCGGTCAGTCAGGCGCTCTTTTACCTGCACAATGCCGTCAATGTGTTGCTGGAATTGGCGGCTCAGCGGACGGTTGGTCTCGCTATGTGGGTCAAACAGACGGAGAAACTGTTTCAGGCTGTGGGTGGTAAATAACATCATCGGCGGGCTGGAGAGGCAGGAGAGCAGCGGCCAGCTGTTATTTTCCTGTAACAAGGGCGGATAATCGGCCATCACCGGAATAATATTCTGCACATTAAGATGAGACGGTGCACTTTCCGGCGTCACGGTAATGGCGCCTTGTTCCAGCGTCAGTGCCTGCTTATGGTAGCCGATGAAAGAGCACGAGACAGCAATCTCCGGCAGGTTGTTTGCCGGGTTGCCGGTCAAATCAAAAAAGCACAGCCAGTGCCGGATTCTGCCCAGAAAATCAGACTCAGTCTGAAGCTGGTAGTAAAACGTGGCGGGCTGCTCATCGTCATCGAAAACACGGCCGGCGGGAACAAACTGCTCAATCGGCAGCCAGTGATAAGGCGTGCCACGCTGCTCACTGTCTTCGGGCTGCACCACCACCTGAACCTCCCGCAGCCGGTACAGGCACACCGATCCCCCCAATGGCAGCGGATAGCGGTGATTACCGGCTTCCAACCGGACAGGCGGGCTGGTTTGGTTTTCCAGATGAACCGCCGGAACACAACCCAGCAAAAACGCCCCCTCGACATCATCCAACGGCAATTCACCCTCGAAACGCAAAATTAGCTCAAACGTGCCCTCGTCATTCAGCGAAACTTTTGAGCAACTGCTGCTGATATCCAGCGTGACAAAGTTATAAAGCGCCGGCAACGCATAATATTCCACCAACGGTTGCAGGCCGGAATAGGGACTTTTGGCGGTGGGCAGCAACGGTTCGTCAAGCAGTCCATGCCAGCCATAAGGGAAATGTTTAATTGTTCGCCGCTCGCCCTGTGTGTTCAGGCTGATATCACAGATATGCTGATCCAGCCACAGGCTGAGCTGGGCGGCGCGTTTCGTATCGGTGCCAAGGAAAAAAGATAAGGCTCCGCTTTGCCAGAAAGAAGACGCCGAACCGGTTTGGCATAGTGTCAGGATAATTTCACTGTGGGTACCCGTTTTCCTGACGGCGCGTTCCTGCACAATCAAGGGTTCAATATGCAAAGAACGGCAGGTTTTAAAGTCGAGCAACTGCCCGTTAAGGCTGGCAGACACCGATGTACCGATAGGGATCTCAGCCGTACCCTGATGTTCATCATCCGTGGGTGTAAATTGCACTATCGTTGTCGGTGGGATTGGAGACAGGGCTAACGGCCAGATACGGGAGAGAATACCGTGAACAATTTCGGGAAAATTATCCTCCAGCTTATCCCGCAGGTTGGCAATCAAAAACGCAAAGGTTTCGAAAACACGGACAATATCGGGATCATGAGAGGAAACCAGAAATTCAGCCAGATGCGGCGACTCTTTCGCAATGTGCTCAGCCAGCTCTCGCAGGTAAGCGCGCTCTTTTAGATAAAGCGATTCTTTGTTGTTTTTCATTGAATTTAACTTATGTTTTATCCATTAGGCTTCGGTATCATGCTGAATCTCAGTGAGATAAAATGCGTGGTTGAACAGCAAAGCACATTTATTCTACACATTAATCAATCAAATTAATTAACGGATTAAATCCAATTTTGGGCGGATTTTGGCAGGATATAGGGGGGATTGAAAATGATCCCTCGCCTATCCGGATCGCCTTCGGGTGGCGAACGAAAACTCTCGTTGCAAGGAAGAGCAATAATTGTGGTACATCTGCGCGCTTTTGGAAGCAGACACCGTACCACTCGAACCCGTTACTTTGTGACCATAAACTTACGATATTCTTCGTAAGCGTAATTATCCGTCATGCCACTGATATAGTCCTGAATAAGACGTGCCCGATAATAAAACTCGATCACATCTTTTTCAGCCTCATCAGTGGCAACAATTCCCTCCACGGCTTCACCATAAGCCAAACGATGTTTGGTTGACAATTTGTGCAGCAAGCGCGTTTCAATAAAATATTTTTTGTGGAAATTATTTTGGTTCAGTTCCATGAAATCCTGACGGGATAATGCCAGCAAGGGACTATATACATCCAGCAATCCGGTAATAATTTGGTATCCCTGTAACTCCAGTTCTTCCACTTCAGGATGATTGAAAACCCGTTTACGGGTGACGTTTTTCAACGTCTTCAATAAACGATGCTCTTCCCCATTTCCTTCTAGCAGGGCGTGATTAAATGTACCTGCATAGATTTCAGGCAGATGTTCAATAAACAATTTGGCGGTATAAGGCACCAATTTTCCGGTAATAAATACCCGTAAATACATGAAAAATTGTTCGTGGATATTACGACGGGCTTCGTTATTGGTGGTTTTCTGATAGGCTTGTTTCACCGTAGATTCGAACAAATCACCTTTCCTGTGTCCGCCGTTCTCTTCCCACTCTTTTTTCAGGCACTCTACCAATTGTTCAACATTAAAAATGCCCTTTTCCACCGCATCATCCAAATCTGCAATGCAATATGAGATATCATCTGCGGCTTCCATAATGT
This sequence comes from Xenorhabdus griffiniae, assembly GCF_037265215.1. Classification (NCBI taxonomy): domain Bacteria; kingdom Pseudomonadati; phylum Pseudomonadota; class Gammaproteobacteria; order Enterobacterales; family Morganellaceae; genus Xenorhabdus; species Xenorhabdus griffiniae. The sequence continues at coordinate 3,661,913 of NZ_CP147737.1, forward strand.
ATGTCAGCGGAAAACGACAAAACGTCCCCATTTGCAGTTCTTTTCTCAATTCACAGATAAAGCTCTCTTCTGACCAGTAATAACCTATTTTCTTCATCAGGTAACTGAATTCAGTCGGTATCTCTTCCAGACGATAGGCTGGACAGGTATATTTCAATATGCAGCCAATCTGGGCATAAGTGAGATTTAAACGCAACAGATTATGGGCCAGACGGATAGCCTGGGCATTACCTTCAAACTGGCATAAATCTCTGCGCAATTGCCGACGGAATAGATCTTTCTTTTCTTCCCCCGTCAGGCGTAATGCCGCGACCTGACAGGCATCCTGCCGATCCGCCGTTTGCAGCGAAGAGAGAGAATAGTCAGGATCTAATCGGCGGGAGAACCAATCTTTAATGGCAGCCTCGCCAAAATGACCAAATGGGGGATTGCCAATATCATGCATCAAACACGCCATCTCAACCAGGCTTTCAAAAGCAAGCAAGCGCTCACTTAGCCCATATTTTTCCAATAAACCCTGCTTTGCTAACTCGGAAATAATCGTTTTTGAGATATAGCGCCCTATTTGCTGCACTTCGAGCGAATGTGTCAGCCGACTGCGTACCGCCGCATTACGTTCCAGTGGAAATACCTGAGTTTTCTGTTGCAACCGCCGAATAGCGGCTGAGTTGATGATCCGCCCACGATCACTTTCAAATTGGCGAATCACTTGCTCTTCATCATCGAGATGAATGGAAGACTTACTGAATTTGCGTTGGTAATTTAACTTCTGCTTGAAATCAATCTTAGACATTAATCCCCCCATGCCAAATATAACGATTATTTAGAATTGGAATCTGCGGTAAATAGCCATTCAATGATACACTTGCCAGTTAAATCTGCCTGTTAATTAGGCATCAATCCATTAATAACAAGCGAGTATGACACAATGAAAATAGGCGTAATAGGGGCGATGGAACAAGAAGTGACTTTATTGCGTGACCAGATTGAAGGTCTGCAAACATTGTCACGAGGTGGATGCGAAATTTATACCGGCAAACTGAATGGCGTTGATATCGCCTTGTTGAAATCGGGTATTGGTAAAGTTTCCTCCGCACTTGGAACCACCCTGTTGATTGAGCATTGTCAACCAGATATCGTGATTAACACGGGTTCCGCCGGTGGCCTTGATCCTAACTTGAAAGTGGGTGATATCGTGGTTTCCGAAGAAGTTCGCTATCATGACGCCGATCTTACCGCTTTCGGCTATGCACCGGGACAAATGGCGCAATGCCCGGCGGCATTTATCGCTGACGATAAGCTAATTGCCTTGGCAGAAAAATGTATCCAGTCCCTCAACCTGAATGCCGTTCGTGGCCTGGTTTGCAGTGGTGATGCCTTTATCAATGGGTCAGAGCCATTGGCACGCATTCGAACCACCTTCCCGAAAGTTGCTGCGGTTGAAATGGAGGCGGCGGCCATTGGTCATGTCTGCCATCAATATCACATTCCTTTTGTTGTCGTTCGTGCTATTTCTGACGTTGCCGATCAAGAATCCCATATCAGTTTTGATGAATTTTTAGTTGTTGCGGCACGAGAATCGACGCGGATGGTCAATGCCATGCTGACCGAACTCAGCAAACAGTAACCCATCATTTACAGTGGAGCATAAATCATGAAATCACTGATTTCCCATCGATCCATTTGGCTGGCATTCTTATGCCTTTTGTATAGCTTTTGGTCTGGTTTCAGTGCTCCACTTTATGCGGCCGCTTCCCGGGTTATTAGCCTTGCCCCATCAACAACAGAGCTGGCATATGCTGCGGGGCTGGGCGACCAGCTTGTCGCAGTTAGTGCTTACTCAGATTACCCCGAAGCCGCTAAAAAATTAGAACAAGTTGCTGATTGGCAAGGCATCAATATTGAACGGATCATCGCCCTGAAACCTGATCTGATTCTGGCATGGCGTGGTGGTAACCCCCAACGTCCTCTGGAACAACTCGCTGCTTTAGGTATCCCCATTTTTTATTCGGATGTGAAAAAAGTAGAAGATGTTGCATCAGAACTGGAACGGCTGGCTGCCTATAGCCCACATCCTGATATAGCTAAGCAATCAGCCACAGATCTTCGTGATAAGTTCAGCCAATTAAAACAAAAATATGCCAACCTGAACCCTAAGCCTGTGTTCTTACAGTTTGGTATGCAGCCGATTTTTACTTCCTCAAACCATACTATCCAAAGCGAAATTGTCTCCGTATGTGGCGGTAAAAATATTTTCTCTGATAGCCCTGTTCCATGGCCACAGGTTAACCGTGAGCAAGTGCTTACCCGCAAACCGGAAGTGATTGTCATCGGTGGAACGGAAGGGCAAAAACAGCAGGTGGCCGATTTTTGGCGACCACAAATGAACGTGACTATTATCGCCCTGAATGATGACTGGTTTAGCCGTGCGGGGCCAAGGATTATTTGGGCGGCAGAACAACTTTGTCAGCAGTTAAATCGCCCCAATTGAATAACCTATTTTTTTATCTTGGTGCGTTTTTTTAGCACGCTGTGAGCAATGATCCCGCCAATCAATCCCCAAAATGCTGAACTGATACCCAGTAAATTAGCGCCTGATGCAGTGACAAGGAAGCAGATAATTGCAGCATCTCTTGTGTAATCGTCCTTAATCGCTTGATTTAGGCTATTTGTAAAGGTGCCAAGCAATGCCAATCCAGCCAGAATTTTTATTAATGGGGCTGGAAACGCGCTAAACAGATAGAAAATTGCCCCGCCCAAAAGGCCAGCCAACAAATAGAAAAAACCGGCACTGACTGCCGCAACATAGCGTTTCTTAGGATCGGGATGGACATCGCTTCCCATACAAATGGCAGCCGTAATTGCAGCAATACAAATACTAAATCCCCCAAAAGGGGCCAGAATAATTGCCACCAATGATGTCCAGCTAAGTAACCTGGATGCACGGGGAGGATATCCTGCTGCCTGTAAAGTGGCGATTCCTGGTGCATTTTGTGAAGCCATCGTAACGATAAAAAATGGAATACCCACGCCAATAAGCGTAGTTACGTTAAATTGTGGCATAACAAATTCAGGCATGGAAAACATCATGTTTTCACCCGCTAATGTTAACTCACCGCTGAGAATAGAAATAATCAATCCAGCTGCCAGCGTCGAAATTATTGCGTATAACGGAAAATAGCGACGGACAATTAAGTAAATAAGTAACATAGCGCCACAAAGCCAAACGTTGACTTGTAACATTGCAAACGCCTCTAAACCGAAGCGAAGCAATATGCCGGCAAGCATTGCCGCCGCGATGGTATGCGGGATGTAGGTCATTAATTTGGCAAATAGTCCGGTAATACCGCATACCAACATTAATGCCGAAGCGAAGATAAAAATACCGATGGCTTCGTTAACAGATGTGTCCGGCAAATTTGTCGCCAGTAATGCAATTCCCGGTGTCGACCAGGCCGTTAAAATGGGAGTGCGGTAATAGAGGGACAGCCCAATTGTCGTGATCCCCATTCCCACGCCGAGCATACTGAGCCAAGCACCTATTTGTGATGGCTCAACGCCGATTGCCGTCACCGCTTGGAGAATTATTGCCACTGAACTAGCATAACCCACTAACACCGCAACAAACCCTGTGACAAGTGTTGCTGGTGAAAAATCCCTGAAAAATGATAACTTAGACATAGATATTACCTAACCGGACGTTATAACGGACGATGGTGAGAATAACATCGTCCGTTATAACGTTCAATTATGTATCCATTTTTTGAGTAGGCGCCAATGAGTGATATCACATCGAAAATTGCTGAAAAATTTAAATCATTAAGAGCTTCCCGCGGGTTAAGCCTCAGCCAGGTGGCTAAATTGACGGGAGTCAGTAAGGCGATGCTTGGTCAAATCGAACGCGGCCAATCAAGCCCAACGATTTCGACACTGTGGAAAATCGCAACAGGTTTTAATATTGCTTTCTCGACTTTTTTAGAAGGCGCAGCACCCCAATCTCAACCTGTATTACATCGATTTAATGACTTACCGATTTTTGAACAAAACAACTCAGGTATGCGTGTCACACCACTCATCCCTTTTGATGACGAACTCTTCATTGATTTATTCAAAATAGAATTAGTACCGGGTGCTTCAAGTGAATCTTCTCCGCATGAATTTGGGGTAATAGAGCATGTTATCGTACTCAGTGGGGAACTCGATCTGCGTCTTAATGACACTTGGCATAAAATTTCAGCAGGTGAATCCATGCGTTTTCATGCCGATTGTCACCATGCTTATGCTAACTCAAGTGATAACCTGGTTGTCATCCATAACCTTATTCACTATCCCCATAATAAAATATTATCAACCCCTTAATTATTTTCACAAATCACCATATCGACGATTTGATGATAGGTACCAGCGCGACATGCGGTATAATTGAAATAGTTTACGCCCTGTTTATTGCTACAGGGCTATATTTACGTATTATATTTTAATATTGGATATTTACTCATTCGATAATTTTTGACTTTTTATGAAAAAAACAATTGTGTATATAAAAATCAATATAATACCAATATAATTTAAAATATTCCATCCACCTGAATAACTCATCACGATCCCTACAGATAATGATGAAATCATATTAGATAGATAAACTATTAATGAGTTCATCCCCTGTAATTTATGTTTAAATTTACTGTTTACAAATCCATTAAGCAGAAATGTTCCACCATTAAACATAAATGCCCATCCTAACCCAACAAAAAACAATGAAAATAGAAAACCATGAAATCCATCTACAAAAATAGCTATAAACATTCCAATTATAAAAAACAAAGATCCAAATAAGATTATATTTGTTGTTTTTAGTCTACTGACAAGAAATGGAAGTATTAATGCTGGAGCATACATAGCGAAGAAATGCCACTGTAAAACAAATGCACTATCTTCTACTGCAAATTCAGCATGTAACATAGCTAAAGGCGTAGAGTTCATCAATAACGTCATCAAGGAAAATCCTATAGCACAGCTACTTGTTGCCAAAAAAAACAGTCTTGATTTTAATAAATCAGTGAGGTCTTCTTTTTTATCATTAGTGTTAGGATGTGTATCAATTATTTCTTTTTTTAATTCCACAGGTACATATACAAATAATTGAATAACAATTACAACAAGACATACTATAGATGTTAATAAGAATGTTCCCAAAAAGTGGTAATCAGGAAATATATATTCACCTTTCATAGCTAAAAAAGGACCCAATACTCCTCCCAAAATACCACCACCAATAATAATCGACGTAGCTCTTTTTTTATTTAATTCGTCATCAAATATTTCAGCTGAAGCAAATCTGTAATATTGATTAAATACAGTTGAGCACCCTAATATGAACACACCCAGTATAAAAAGAATAAATGATTGGTAAATAATAGATATACCCGCTAATCCACTACCAATTAACCCTATTACATTACCTATAATAAAAGCAACTTTTCTTCCATACATTTCCATTAGCATTGAAGCATAATAAACCATTAAAGCAGCACCACAAACTGTTGCAGTTATTGGTAATGTAGATAAATAATCAATGGGAGATAATGTATTACCAACTAATGTTGATGTTAATGTTAGCAGGGAAATAATTGAACCATTAAGCCCCTGACATATGAAAAGAAGTATTAAATTTACATATCTTTTATTCATTTTTACCACTTTCACATTTTAATTAAAGGTATATGCATTAAACTTCAAGTTACAATTTACAACACTCTATGAAACCTGATTTCTCCTCGCTTCGCGGGGAGAAATTACACGAATTTTATAATTTAGATAACTTCAGGATATGAATAAATTTTTTATCAACGAGATAAATTCTATACACTAACAGCTACTAGGCTTAATGGCACTATTGGTGTATTAACTTATGTCGTAGAAAAGATATAAGTATCTTGCAAAATGGCCTCTTATTTAGGAGGCCATTTATTGCAATAGGGAATTTTCCCACTAGACACTGAAAGAAGAACCGCAACCACAAGTGGTTTTTGCATTCGGATTGGCAACAATAAAACGGGAACCTTCCAACCCTTCGGTATAATCCACACAAGCGCCTATCAAATATTGCAGACTCATGGGGTCAACAACCAATTCAACCCCTTGCTTCTGAATCGTCATATCACCTTCGTTAATTTGGTCATCGAAAGTGAACCCATACTGGAAACCGCTACAACCACCACCTGTAATGTAAACCCGCAGGCGCAGGTTCGGGTTATCTTCATCAGCAACCAGCACTTTGACTTTGTTGGCCGCGGCATCAGTAAACTGCAAAGGCAATGCAGCATCATCGCTCATATTTTTACTCCAGTCCGGTTTTCCGGTAAAAATTCTCGGAAAGTTATTTTATGCTTTCTGATCAGTTGTCGAGATTATCCAATACCTGACTGATTCGTTCAAGTTTTGCCACATGAATGCAATAAACCGAACGATGAAGGGCATATGATGATTTGGCTTCCCTATTGGGGTACTTTAAAATGACATTCTCATATTCCGTTATCTTTCAGGAGCTTTTATTGATGAGCCAGTCCGAAACGCTTTACTCTCAGGCAAAACAGGTGATCCCCGGTGGAGTCAATTCACCAGTACGCGCTTTTAACGGTGTTGGTGGGACACCCGTCTTTATTCAACGTGCGAATGGGGCTTACCTTTATGATGTTGATGGTAATGCCTATATCGATTATGTCGGTTCATGGGGACCAATGGTTCTTGGGCATAATCACCCTGCTATCCGCAATGCCGTCATTGAGGCCGCAGAACGTGGTTTGAGTTTTGGCGCTCCTACCGCGGCCGAAGTGGAAATGGCAAAACGAGTCACTGAACTGGTGCCTTCTATGGATATGGTGCGTATGGTGAACTCCGGAACAGAAGCCACTATGAGTGCCATTCGTCTGGCTCGTGGTTATACCCAACGTGATAAAATCATCAAATTCGAAGGTTGCTACCACGGCCATGCTGATTGCTTGCTGGTAAAAGCCGGCTCAGGTGCCCTGACGATTGGTCAGCCCAACTCTCCAGGTGTGCCCGCTGACTTCGCTAAACACACCCTGACTTGTGTTTACAATGACCTAAATTCTGTCCGTGAAGCCTTCGAAAAATATCCAGCAGAAATCGCCTGTATTATCGTCGAACCCGTCGCGGGCAATATGAACTGCATTCCACCGCTACCAGAATTCCTGCCGGGCCTGCGTAAGCTGTGTGATGAATTTGGCGCCCTGCTCATTATTGACGAAGTGATGACTGGTTTTCGTGTTGCACTGGGTGGCGCACAAGAATATTACGATGTTAAGCCAGATTTGACATCCCTTGGAAAAATCATCGGTGGCGGTATGCCTGTGGGGGCTTTTGGTGGCCGTCTGGAAATCATGGAAAAATTAGCACCAACTGGCCCTGTTTATCAGGCGGGCACCCTTTCTGGTAATCCAATCGCAATGGCTGCCGGTCTTGCTTGCCTGAAAGAAGTAGCCCAAGTTGGTGTTCATCAGCGTTTAGGGGAACTGACCGACAAACTGGCGGCGGGTTTAAAACATGCCGCATCAGCAGCCGGCATCCCTCTGGTTGTTAACCACGTTGGCGGTATGTTCGGTATTTTCTTTACCGATGCGGAAAGCGTTACCTGTTATCAGGATGTCATGAAGTGCGATGTGGAACGTTTCAAGCAATTCTTCCACTTGATGCTGGATGAAGGTATCTATCTGGCTCCTTCAGCGTTTGAAGCCGGTTTTATGTCCATCGCTCATTCAGATGAAGATATTCAACGCACTGTTGATGCGGCAGCACGTTGTTTTGCAAAACTACAATAAAATATTCTGTTTTTCCAAACCTCAGACGTCACTATTCTCTATTATCAGTGGCGTCTTCACACCAAAGCCCGTATTGCCTGAATCGCTGACATTACCGCCAACACACCAAGTAATATCAGCATTAACCAGCGAAAATGGTGTTGGCTGATACGCGATCTTAGGCGTGTACCAATAAAGAGAGAAAGCAGAGATAAGGCCGTTAATATGAGTATCGGCCATAAATACGCCGAAGAAAACAATTCGAACGCTTCCTGGCGTAACACCACTAACTGACTGATCTTGCCAAGTAAAAAGCACAAATTGGCGGCCCGTGCAATTTCATGGCGATCGCTGCTCATTGCTAATAGGCACATAATCAGGATAGGAGACATCGCATTGGTTGCCCCGCCAATAATCCCAGCGGCTAAACCAAACAGCGACAAAATGACTGGATTTTCCGGTAAATGAAAATGACTGCTACGAGTGCTGCTGACAATATAAAATGCAATGACACCACTCAATAATAATTGCAAGTAGGCAGGATTAATTAAGAATAAAAGTTTCGCGCCAATAACACTGCCAGTTAATGAGAAAAATGCCAATAAGCCATATTTATAGAGTATCTCACCAATCTTTCCACCTGAAATAACGCTTAAGATATTCACCAATAAAGTCGGCCATAAAGCTAATACCACCGCCTCTTTTAATGGCATAAATAGGCTTAACGCTGTCGTACTGGCTATCGGAAAACCAATCCCGCTGATACCATGCAATAATGCAGCAGTAATAAAGAGTAAGGATAAGATAAGGATATTCAAGGTGTTATATTCCCTGATGCAAGATGTTTCGTTTTCCAAAGATAATACATTAAATTAGCTCCCTACTCATTTTCGAGTTGGGAGCTACGCTTTATTACTTATTACTGTCCAAACATCTCACGTAACCAGCCAGGCGCTTCTTCTTCATTTTCCTCGATAGGCTGTTGTACCGATTGCTGGCACAACTTCTGTGGATCATCAGTCCAAACCGGTAATACCCTGATACCGCTTCCTTCGCAGTTGAAACTGCCATCTTCATTGACTGACATATCCACAATACCTTCCGGTGGACGGTTATTCAGTTCCAGTGGCGTTTCATTATCCAGATAACGACGATAAATCGTCAGTGCACCCGTCGCTCCGGTTAGGTTGGTTGGGCCATTGTTATCACGTCCAGTCCAGACAATCGCGACTTCTTTGCCATCAATGCCGGTAAACCAACTGTCACGCAGATCATTGGTTGTTCCGGTTTTGCCTGCCAGGTGATATTTGCCATATTTCCCTGTCAGTGAGCGCCCTGTACCTCTCTCCACTACCTGCTGCATACCATATAGCGTCAGATAAGCGGCCTGTGGCGGCACAACACGCTCGGCCTGTGGGTAGCTCTGATAAATCACCGTACCATCTTCAGCAATGATGGAGCGCAACGCAGAAAGTTTCGCCCGATTCCCCCCGCTGGCAATCGTCTGGAATTCTTGTGCCATTTCCATTGGCGTGAGGTTAATCGCGCCTAATAACATCGCAGGGATTTGTTGGATCTCTTTCGCAGGAATACCAAGCGCAACCAACGTGCTGGAGATGCGGTCTAACCCAACATCCAGCCCTAAATTCACGGTCGGCACATTCATCGAACGCGCTAACGCGTCAATTAGCATGACACGCCCACTGAAAGTACGGCTAAAGTTCTTCGGTTCCCAAGGCTTTCCACCTGCTTGAGGAATAGAGAGAGGTTCATCCGCCAGCCAGGTATTCAGACGATATTTATCCGGCTGGCTCAATGCCGTCAGATACGTGGCTGGTTTAGCAAGTGAGCCAATCAAACGACGGGCGTTTAATGCCCGATTAAATCCGGCATATTGCGGCTGGGAACCGCCAACCATGGCTCTAACCTCACCGCTGAAACGGTCAACAACAACCATTGCCCCTTCCAGATCATCAACCTTGCGGGCTTTTCGCAGGGCAGCAACACCCTCTTCAACGGATTTTTCTGCCGCATCCTGCGAAACCGGATCGAGGGTAGTAAAGATCTTCACCCCTGACAAATCATTGACTTTATCGCCCAGCTTTTCTTGCAATTCCTGACGAACCAATTGCATAAAGGCTGGCTGTGGCGTAATCACCCCGCTTTTCGGTTTTACCCCTAACGGACGAGCACTGAGTAGATCATACAGCTCCTGATCGATGATTTTTCGGTTCTGGAGGATTTTCAAAACAACATTGCGCCGCTCCAGCGCAGTTTTAGGATGACGCCATGGGTTATACCACGAAGCCCCTTTGACCATTCCCACCAGCAGCGCCTGTTGATCTAAACTCAATTCATCAATCGGGCGACCAAAATAGTACAGACTTGCCAATGGAAAACCATGGATCTGCTCATTACCACTTTGTCCTAAAAAAACTTCGTTCAAGTACAATTCCAGAATGCGATCCTTGCTATAACGCGCATCCATTAGCAACGCCATGTACGCTTCATTCGCTTTACGGATCAAAGTACGTTCATTGGAGAGAAACAAATTTTTCACCAATTGCTGCGTCAGGGTACTGCCACCCTGAATTGTACGTCCCGCGATCAAGTTAGCTAAAAATGCACGGGCAATGGAAAGCGGCCTGACGCCATCATGTTCATAAAAGTAACGATCTTCCGTTTCCAGTAAAGTCTGAACCAACAAATCAGGAAAGCCGGAACGTGGGACAAACAGACGCTGCTCACCATTGGGTGATTGCATCATGGTGATCAATTTGGGATCAAGACGGAAAAAACCAAACTGACGATGGTTTTCCATGTTTTCAATGCTGGCAAGATGATTATTATCAAAGGTCAACCGTGCCTGAATCTGCTCTTCTTTACCATCAGGGAAATCAAATGGGCGGCGTAACATCTCTATGTTATTCCCCCTGACGACAAATTCACCGGCACGGGTGATTTTTGTTACTCTTCGATATTGCATCCCCTCCAGCAGATGGATCATTTCGTCCTTGCTGTAATTCATGCCGGGTTCAAGATTGACCATCCGTCCGTACACCGCTGCCGGTAAATCCCAAACTTTTCCGTCAATACGCTCGCGAATTTTGTTATCCAGATAGAAGCCATAAATAACAATGAGGACCGCCAGCACAATAAAGATTTTTAGCAGCAACCACAAAAACCAGTGCCCGCCTTTTTTAGGCGGGCGGGAATTCGCACTGCGGGCGTTCTTCCCTTTTTTAGTCATGACTTCATCCTCATCGTTGTCGTCAAAGTTATCATTTTCATAATCATCATAATCATCCCGCCGATTGCGTTTGTTAGATGTTCGCCCACGACGAAGTCCTGATTTTTTACCCTTGCGTCCGATTGGCTGACGATCATCATCAGACATACCGAATTCTCCAAATGTTTATTAACTACCGGCAAGTAAATGCAAACTATTACATCTGCTTCTTCACGCGCCTGGTTGGTGCTGTGTTGGCAGGATCATCTGGCCACAAATGTTTGGGGTAACGCCCTTTCATCTCTTTTTGCACCTCACGATAAGTTCCCTGCCAAAACGCAGCAAGATCTTGTGTGATCTGTAATGGACGATGGGCAGGAGATAACAACTCAATGACAACCGGAACTCGTCCTTTCGCCAATACTGGATTTTGCTGCTCTCCGTACATTTCCTGCATCCTCACTGACAATACCGGAGGTTTATCATGGAAATACTGGATGGTGATCCTGCTCCCCGTTGGCACAGTGTAATTAGTAGGCAATTCATTATCCAGTATTTGCCGTTGTTGCCAATCAAGCAATTCCATCAGGCAGGAGGATAGCTCAATCTGGCGCAAGCCTTTTAAATTATCAACACCATCCAGGGCAGGCAGCAACCACTGTTCAAGGGAGTTCAATAATGCTTCGTCATCAACCCCAGGCCAGTTCACTTCCGGTAGCCATTCTGTTGCTCTTTGCAGGCGAATACGCAACTGCAACGCCTCCTGTGACCAATTTAATGCCGATATCCCTTCTTGTCTTACCCAATTCAACAAGGCTTCCTGTAATTCCGCTGCCGAAGGTTTTGCCAATGGCTGGGCTTTGACAATTAATCGCCCACATTGCAAACGCTTCCACGCCCGTAATGAGCCTTTATTATCATCCCACTCTACGGTTGTATGCTCAGTAAACAGATGAGGGTATTGCTTTATGGTCTGTTCAACCACCAACGGACAGGCAAGCAAAACCTGTGCATCAGGATGGCTATTTCCCTGCTGTAACGAAGGAGTCACTAACCAAGCCTCACCCGACAGAGGCTCTTCACGTTCCAGCGCGACCCCCAAACCATTGGCTAATTGAAAACGGCCAAGATTATCGCGGTTTTTAGCGATCCGATCTGGAAACCCCTGAACCAAGAGTTCAGGCACAAGATCTAATCTGAGGCTTCCAGCATGGCTTGTTTTATCCGACAGTTGATTTGTAAAATTCCTGATGAGCTGATTGGCGCGTTGCTGCCAATGACGCTGATTTGCTGTCAGCCAATAGAGCAGGTCAGGCTGTCCACGACGCGGTGGTTCTTCCAAAATAGCCACCAATTTCGCTGCCGTTACCAATGCTGCACGGCTTTTGCCTTCTTTATCATCGCTTTCCTGAGCTGAACACAGTATCGCCGCCAAACGCGGTTCGCTGCCGAATTCCGCCATTTGCCAACCACGGGAAGTCAATTGCTGGTTGTCATCCAACGCCCCTAAGCGCAGCAACAGGGATTCTGCAACCGCCAATGCGGGTTGTGGTGGATTATCCAACCAATGAAGCTGGGAACTGTCACGACATCCCCACTGTAATAAAGAGAGCAGCAGGCCGCTTAAATCTGAATGCAAGATCTCCGGCTCGTTGTGTTCTCTGGCTCTTTCTGCCTGCTCCTGACTAAATAAATGCCAACAAACACCGGCCTCTAATCGCCCAGCCCGCCCTGCCCGCTGCACCATCGATGCCTGGCTGATGCGTTGGGTAATTAAACGTGTCAGGCCACTCTTCGGTTCAAATCGACCGGAGCGCTCTAGTCCGCTGTCTACCACTAACCGAATACCTTCAATCGTCAGACTGGTTTCTGCAATATTGGTGGCAAGCACGACTTTGCGCATTCCCACTGGTGCTGGTGTTATTGCTTTGCGTTGTTCTGCCAACGACAATGCCCCATACAATGGACACAACAGCGTATCGCCATTGATCTTATCTTCCAATTGCAACATTATCCGCTGAATTTCACCGACGCCGGGCAGAAACAGCAACAACGATCCCGTTTCTTGCTGCAATAACCGCAATACCGCCGATGCAACTGATTGTTCAAAAGGTTGATGAGTAGGAAGTGGATGATATGACCTCGTTACCGGATAACTGCGTCCTTCTGACACAATTACAGGGGCATCAGGTAATAAAGTAGAAAGGCGCTGGTTATCCAATGTTGCCGACATCACCAGAATACGCAGGTCATCGCGCAACCCTTCCTGCACATCCAGCAACAATGCCAATGCAAGATCGGCCTGTAAACTACGTTCATGAAATTCATCAAGGATGACAAGAGAGACACCGTTCAATTCAGGATCTTGTTGTAGCATACGCGTCAGGATCCCTTCGGTCACAACCTCAAGCCGTGTTGCATCACTGACTTTGGTTTCCGAACGCATCCGGTAGCCGATGGTCATACCAACAGGTTCATTGAGTTGTTCGGCGAGACGTTCAGCCACACTCCGTGCAGCAATCCGTCGCGGTTCCAGCATAATGATGCGCCCTGACAATGGTGCCTGCTGTAAAATCGCCAATGGCAATCCGGTCGATTTTCCAGCTCCCGTTGGTGCATGTAGTAACACTTGCTGCGACGTTTGCAGTGCCGCAATAACGGATCCCACCACGTCATAAATAGGTAATAAGTCACAAATGGGCAATGACAAAAGGATCACCATAATGAATTAACTTTCAATGGCTGCCATTGTAGCATTAGCACCTTTGGTTTCATCCGCCCATTGGTCATGAAGGAAAGTTTATGGAATTTTCACCTCCCCTGAAGCCTGCTACCTTAATCCGCCGTTATAAACGCTTTCTTGCGGATGTCCTCACGCCAGAAGGAGAAACACTCACCATTCACTGTGCCAATACGGGAGCCATGACAGGATGTGCCACGCCTGGGGATACTGTGTGGTATTCCACATCCGATAATCCCAAACGCAAGTATCCCAATAGCTGGGAACTCACACAAACCCAGGATGGTCACTGGATTTGCGTCAATACCCTCAGAGCCAATGACCTGATCTGCCAAGCTATTGAAAAAAATATTATCTCGGAATTATCTGGATATGAGCACATTAGCCGTGAGGTTAGCTATGGCAAAGAAAAAAGTCGGATAGATTTATTGTTACAATCAAAACAAAAAGTTAACTGCTATATTGAAGTCAAGTCAGTCACATTGTTACAGGAAAATTATGGTTATTTTCCTGATGCAGTCACAATTCGGGGGCAAAAACATTTACGTGAGCTATCATTGATAGCACAACAAGGTCAGCGCGCTGTCTTGTTATTTGCTGTCTTACATTCTGGGATCTGTCAGGTTACGGCAGCGAAACATATTGACCATGATTATGCCTTCCTTTTGGAACAAGCATGTCAATCAGGGGTCGAAGTAATCTGTTATAAGGCCAACATAACGGCAAAAGGGATGGTTATAAGTGACAAATTACCTTTTGTATCAATAGAATAATTTGTAAACAAACTATCCTGACGAGAGGGGTTTTGTAACATATTTAGGCAGTAAACATGTCTGCCTTCACACCATTGCAAAACTAATGACAGGAACAATTGCCAACCTCGCAGTCATCTGTTATTTATAGCGGCCTATTTTTTTCCCCTCCTGTGGGGGACTCGTTTGATAGTGCGTGTGTAAGGAGAAGCATTATGCAAGAAGGGCAAAAACGCAAAACCTCGTCCTTGAGCATTCTCGCCATCGCTGGGGTAGAACCTTACCAGGAAAAGCCAGGCGAAGAATACATGAACGATGCCCAGTTAAAGCATTTCAAGCTGATTCTGGAAGCATGGCGCAATCAACTCAGGGATGAAGTAGACCGTACTGTATCTCATATGCAAGATGAGGCAGCAAACTTCCCTGATCCAGTTGACCGTGCGGCGCAAGAAGAAGAATTCAGCCTTGAATTACGTAATCGGGATCGTGAGCGTAAGTTGATCAAAAAGATCGAAAAAACGCTGAAAAAGGTCGAAGAAGAAGACTTTGGCTATTGTGAAGCCTGTGGGATTGAAATCGGCATCCGCCGTTTAGAGGCTCGTCCAACAGCCGATTTATGTATTGACTGCAAGACGTTAGCCGAAATTCGTGAAAAACAAATGGCTGGCTAACCAATAGGGTTAAGTACGGCGCATTTAGCGCCGTATGCCCCTATGTTGAATCGACTATGACCCAATCCAGACATTCCTCGTTATATATTGGACGCTTTGCTCCATCTCCTTCCGGCGATCTCCATTTTGGCTCTCTGGTAACTGCACTAGGCAGTTATCTGCAAGCCCGTGCCTGTCACGGCAAATGGCTGATGCGTATTGATGATATTGATCCTCCACGGGAAATTCCCGGAGCAGACAAGCGGATATTGCAAACTCTTGAGCATTATGGCCTTTACTGGGATGGTGAAGTTCTCTATCAATCCCAGCGTCATGATGCTTACCGTGCCATTCTCGATCAATTAAAACAGCAAGGAGACAGCTATTACTGCACCTGCACCCGCCAACGCATCCAACAACTGGGCGGCTTTTATAATGGGCATTGCCGACATTTACCTATGCCAGCTCACAACGCTGCAATTCGTCTAAAACAGCACCATCCGATTTATCGTTTTTACGATAAATTGCAAGGCCATATCACCGTGCCGACGAAAATGGCTGAGGAAGATTTCATTATTTATCGCAAAGACGGTTTATTTGCCTATAATCTTGTCGTTGTTATTGATGATAACTATCAAGGTGTCACTGAAATTGTCAGAGGAGCTGATTTAATCGAACCCACGGTTCGCCAGTTGTCTCTGTATCAGCATTTGAATTTTGCAACACCAGATTATGTGCATTTACCTCTCGTGCTAAATAAAGAGGGAAATAAACTTTCTAAGCAAAATCATGCCCAGCCGCTGCCATTGAGCGACCCAAGACCATTGCTTATTGATGCGTTATCATTTTTAAATCAGCCCACTATCGCAGGCTGGCAGGATCTCACAACAGATCAACTGCTACAGCAAGCTATCGTCGGTTGGAATATAAACGCGGTTCCGCCAAAAAAACCTAGCTAATAGTCTAAGTTAAATAAAGTCTTTCTATTGGTACTGTAAGCATTCTCAAAAAATGTCCAGTAAGTTATGATTGGCGGCTGTTTTTTGTTTTAATTGATCAGTCACTACCGAGGTGTACCATTTTTAACCGAGTAGCAACTTTCTGCCGTAATTTATTAATCCGCGATTACAGAACACAGCGCGACACACCGGCAGTCAGTGAAAGGCCAGTCACCGTATCTGACCATTCTGCTCAAACAGAGAGCAGTCCTCCGCGTAAACGTAGCAGAGGGAATCATTCATCTTCATCACATGCCGAAAACGACAAAATGAAGAAAAAATCTGTAAGGGCAATGCCTTCGGACTCCCCTATCACGGTGATCCCACGCGAACAGCACCCTATTTCACGCAAAGACATCAGTGATAATGCCTTGAAGGTTCTGTATCGCCTAAATAAATCAGGTTTTGAAGCTTATCTGGTCGGAGGCGGGGTTCGTGATCTACTGCTGCACAAAAAACCCAAAGATTTTGATATAGCAACCAACGCTACACCGGAACAAGTTCGTCAACTGTTCCGTAACTGTCGCCTTGTCGGACGTCGTTTTCGTCTTGCCCATATCATGTTTGGCCCTGATGTGATTGAAGTTGCCACCTTCCGCGGGCCGCATGATCAAATTGAAAACAATGACCGGAACCAGTCACATAAAGCCCAAAGCGGCATGTTACTGCGGGATAATATTTTTGGTTCAGTAGAAGAAGATGCGGTTCGTCGTGATTTCACGATCAATAGCCTTTATTACGGCATTGAAGATTTCGCGCTACGGGATTACATAGGTGGCATGGCCGATCTGAACGCAGGCATCATTCGCCTGATTGGTGATCCAGAAACACGCTATCGGGAAGACCCCGTGCGGATGCTGCGGGCGGTTCGTTTCGCCAGCAAGTTGGATATGACTATCGAGCCAGCTACCGCTGAGCCTATCCCGCGCCTGGCATTTTTGTTGAAAGATATTCCAGCGGCACGTCTGTTCGAAGAATCCCTGAAATTGTTACAGACAGGGCAGGGTTACAAGACTTATAAACTGCTGCGCGAATATCATCTGTTCCAGCCATTGTTTCCGCTTATTCAATCGGGTTTCACCCAGCGTGGTGATTCGTCAATGGAAAAGCTATTAGTACAGGTATTGAAAAATACCGATTTTCGCTTACAAAGTGATAAAAGAGTGAATCCCGCGTTCTTATTTGCGGCCATGCTATGGTATCCATTAATTGAACATGCGGAAAAACTGACACAAGAAGGCGGATTACAGTATTACGAAGCTTTTGCGTTAGCAATGAATGATATTCTTGATGAACAATGCCGCTCCATTGCTATCCCGAAACGCCATACCACCACCATGCGCGATATCTGGTTACTTCAGCTGCGCTTACCGCGTCGTCAAGGAAAACGAGCAAATAAATTAATGGAACATCCGAAGTTCCGTGCTGCATATGATTTACTGGAATTACGCGCCAGCATTGAACCACGCCATGAATTGAGAGAGTTGGTACAGTGGTGGGCTGATTTCCAACAGTCAACATCCTCACAACAGCGCGAAATGATATCTGATCTGGGCAGCGAACCCATTCGCCGCAGGACACGCCCCCGCCGTGGTGGACGCATTCGCCAGAACAGGAACAACGGTTATTAATATGACTCGAGCCTATATCGCCATTGGCAGTAATCTGGCTAACCCTTTGCAGCAAGTCAATAATGCACTTGCTGCCCTGAAAAAGATCCCTGATACCACTTTTATTGTTCGCTCATCTTTTTATCGAACCAAACCAATGGGGCCACAGGATCAACCCGATTACCTCAACCTTGCCGTTGTATTGGAAACCCAATTATCCCCAGAAACATTGCTTGATCACACCCAAGCAATCGAACTGGAGCAAGGACGCGTTCGTAAAGGCGAACGCTGGGGGCCGAGAACGCTCGATTTGGATATCATGCTGTTTGGTAACCACATCATCAACACCGACCGTTTGACGGTTCCCCACTATGGGTTAAAACAGCGGGAATTTATGCTTTATCCACTTGCAGAAATTGCCCCAGATCTGGTATTTCCCGATGGAGAAACCCTGGCAGAGCAATTAAAAAAAGTGCCGGAAAATGGTCTGACGCTTTGGTTATAAGTTTGTTGTAGAGAGGCAATTTGAAAAACAGAGGGTATAACTATTCAGGAGAGAATGATGAAAACAACAACCCTGGCTGATCTAAATCAGTTAAAAAAAGAAAAGCGCAAATTTGCAACCATCACCGCTTACGATGCCAGTTTCGCCCACCTTTTCGCCGAACAAGGCATTAATGTCATGCTCATTGGTGATTCACTCGGCATGACCATACAGGGATTTGACTCTACCCTGCCTGTCACTGTTGAAGATATCTCTTACCATACCCGAAGTGTTCGCGCTGGCGCCTCTCATGCTTTTCTCATCGCGGATATGCCTTTCATGAGCTACGCAACCCCCGAACAAAGCTTCAACAATGCGGCTGCACTAATGCGCTCTGGTGCCAATATGGTCAAAATTGAAGGTGGAGATTGGCTATGTGATACCGTCAAAATGTTGACCGAGCGTGCCGTCCCTGTTTGCGGTCATTTAGGATTGACGCCACAATCAGTCAATGTACTCGGTGGCTATAAAGTTCAGGGACGCGATGACGCCTCGGCCCAAAAGTTATTTGACGATGCTATTGCTTTGGAAAAAGCAGGTATGCAACTCCTGGTGTTAGAATGTGTTCCGACGGCACTAGCGCAGCGTATCACTGAAGCACTGGACATTCCAGTTATTGGCATTGGGGCAGGCAATATGACTGACGGTCAAATTCTGGTTATGCATGATGCTTTGGGTATCACAGCAAGACCTCCAAAATTTGCCAAAAACTTCCTCACAGAAACTGGCAATATAAGAGATGCTATCCGCCTGTATATTGAACACGTAGAAAGCGGCGCTTATCCTGACCAGGCACACTCATTCAACTGATTATTCTCCAGCATGACGACTAATTAAGGGAGTACAGCAATGCTGATTATAGAAACTATCCCCATTTTACACCGAGAAATCCGTCGCTGGCGTCAGGCGGGCAAACGTATTGCCTTCGTCCCTACGATGGGAAACCTGCATGATGGTCATATGGCATTAGTTGATACCGCCAAAGCACAGGCTGATGTTGTTATCGTCAGCATTTTCGTCAACCCGATGCAATTTGATCGAGAAGACGATCTGGTCAATTATCCTCGCACCTTGCAGGAAGATTGCGAAAAACTGAGCCGTCGCAATGTCGAGTTAGTATTCGCCCCTAATGCTAGCGAGATGTACCCACATGGTTTAAACGGCAACCAAACTTTTGTCGAAGTACCCGAACTTTCTTATATCCTTGAAGGTGCCAGCCGGCCAGGACATTTCCGTGGCGTCACAACCGTTGTCAGCAAATTGTTTAACCTGATCCAGCCCGATCTGGTTTACTTCGGCGAAAAAGATTTCCAGCAATTACAAATCATCCGCAAGATGATTGCAGATATGGCTTACGATATTACATTGGTTTCCGTGCCGATCGTCCGTGATAAAAATGGATTGGCGCTAAGCTCACGTAATAACCTTCTGTCCGCTGAAGAGAAAAAAATTGCGCCCTTGCTGAATAAAGTTATGCAATGTATGGCAGAAAGGCTGAAAAATGGCGAGCGCGATACTGAGCGACTCATTGAACTGGCATCTGCCCATTTGCGAGAAGAAGGCTTTATGCCAGATGAGTTATTTATCCGTGATGCAGAAAACCTGATGCCATTAACGGCACAAAGTAAAAAAGCTGTGATCCTGATGGCTGCATGGTTGGGACAAACACGACTGATTGATAATCAGCAGGTTATTTTGACTGCCTGATTTTAATTATGAGATGTGTGTGTCACTGGAATATGCACCTTATATCTCCCCGCATAGCGGGGAGAAACAATGAGTTATGTTGTCTTATAATGAGCAACTTGAGTTGGATTGGTATATTCAATTAATAATTCCTATTTACAGCATAAAATAACCCAAATCATTTTGGCAGTGATTTTTGTTAGAAATAGATTAATAACACCAGAATAAATCGCCAACAAAACACAAAAAATAAGAGCGTAAATCCAATCAGGCAATAACCTTAATTTCTTATCCTATCATTGCGGATTAATGAAGCTCATTTCCCCTTAGTTTTATTTTATTTTTATTTGAACACCATTTAATATTTATACCAATCTCACTTCAAATGCGTGTGATTTCATAGCGTGTTGTAAATTGCAACTTGAAGTTTAATGTGTATAAAAACGATTATTCAAATAATAGTTTAAGAATATTTTCCATTAAATACCGAATTTGCGAGAGGCAGTTTGGGATTTATTTGCATCTTATACCTGTCATTTTGTCGCCTTTACTCAAACTGGTGGGGATAAAATTTGGATAAATGGGGCATTAAGGAAGGAAACCATGTCAGATACAATGATCGTCACCCCCCATCATTACACCGCTAAAGCATTTTGCGAGGAATTTAATATTCGCACACAGGCAGATGCAGAGGCGGCGCTGAGTAAGGTTGATTCGTTATACCGGCAAAGCAACCGGTTTTATGGCGATTACGGCAACGACCCAGAATTAGATCAATACTACAATCACGAAGACGCCAAATTCGAAGCGCAGTCTTTTAAAAAAGCGGCACAGGATGCCGTTGACAAATTCAACAGCGGCGAGTTTCCACTGAAAGCGTGGGAAGAAAAGGAAAAAACAAAAGAACCTGACTATCCTCAGCCCAACTCCCCCTTACCGGCCAGAGTCCGCGATGACAGCCCGACAGGAACAGGGAATACCCTTGGCAAAATTACCGCTCAGGCAGCCCCAGCACAAGTGTCAGTGGCAGAAGCCAATCCCATTCCCAAAGCAGAAACACCGGCAGAAAAGGGAATGTGGGATAAAACCGTTGACTGGTTTCAGGAAACCGCCGATGGCGTCAGCAAATGGATTGATGAGAGTCAACATAATCTGGAGGCGGCCTGGGAGAATCCCGGGGAAGCGGCTATCGGGGCAGGAAAAGCGCTTTGGAATACCATCCCTGAAATGGCGGAATTGCTTGGCAAGGGCATGGTGATCGCCACAACAGCCCCCGCCGCTGCCGCCGAAAAAACCTGGGAATATATGGGAGGCGCTCCTGTCGGCATTGCTGAAATGCAGCAAAAGGCCGTAGAGATGGTCAATGCTGACGCCATTAAACTGGAAATGAAAAGCGACGCAGAAAAAGGGGGCGCCTTCGCTTTCGATATCGGTAGTATCGCTATGGGTGGGGCGGGGATACTTAAAGGCGCAGCAAAAGGCACCACAAAAGCAGCAGCCAAAGCTGAAGGCAAGGTATTGAGTGAAAAAGCCAACACTGCTGAAGTATCGGGGGCCAAAATCAAAGGCCAGTCTCAGGAAACCGTTAACCCCACGCCGGCAAAACCCAAAAATGCCGAAAAAGACCCGGTTGACAACAAATCCAGCGAAAAAGACGGCAGTTGCACGGAGACGTGCGGTACAAAAGGTGAGCCTGTCGATATGGCCACCGGCGACTTCCTGCAAGTCTGGCCGGTGATTGCCATTCCCGGGCTGTTGCCAATCACCCTGACCCGCACCTATCGCTCCACCGCCAAATTCAGCGGCCTGTTTGGGCCGAAATGGGCCGATGACTGGTCACGTCAGCTGGTGCTGAGTGACGGCAAGGTCAACTTCACGGATGCAGACGGCGTGATCTACGATTTCAGCACCCCGGATAACACCGTGCTTGCCCGTAATCTGCATATCCCGCATTACGTGCTGACGGGGGAATTGAACGGCGAACTGCAATTGACCGATCGCCGATCGCAGCTGATTTACCATTTCAATTATGTGATCGGATCGCTCCGCAAGCTGTCTGCGATCACCGATCGTCGCCAAAACGCTATTCAGTTTCTCTATGATGCACAGTCACAACTCATCGAAATTACCCGCACGGATGGTTTCCGGTTACTTCTGGGCTATCACAGACAGCAACTCCAGACGGTCGATTATCTCGAACCGCAGAAGCAGAAACAGCAGCGATTAGTCACCTGTCATTATGATCCGCAGGGCTATCTCAATGAATGTGATGCCTTCCAGCACAATCACCTGTGGCATGAATATGATGTTCAGGGACGGATGATCCGCTGGCATGACACCGACCAGACTGATTTTAACCTCACTTATGATGAACAGGGACGGGTTCTGACAACGAGTACGGCCAGCGGTTACTGGTGCGATAGTTTTCACTATGATGATCAGTTGCGTATCACGACCTACCGGGATGCTGAGGGCGGGGAAACTCAGCACCATTACGATCACCATGGACTGGTTTTCCGTGAAATTGATCCATTAGGCAGAATCACCCGTCGGCAGTGGCGCAACAGCCAAAAAATGTGGGAAGCAGATCCCGCGGGCAATGTCACCACCTTTGATTACAACCCCGACGGTGCGCTGACGGCAGTAAAGCTCTCAACCGGCGAAATTTTTGCTTACGGTTATGACGAACACGGGCAGCTTATTGAAAGTGTCCTGCCGACCGGCGAGCGCTGGCACTATCACTATGATGAGCAGGGTAACCTTACCGAACTGATCAACCCGCTGGGGCACAAGGAGGAATATCAATACGGTACACAGGGAGAATTACGCCAGCACCTGCTGCCGGATGGCCGCCAGTGGCACTATACCTACGATAAACAACAACGGCTGGCAGCGGTTATCACGCCGGACGGCCAGACCACCGGCTTACAGCTGGATGAACTGGGGCGCCTGCGCCAAATCACCGATGCCCTGAAACAGCACACCCACTACCATTACAGTGATGCCCATGCCAGCCTCAATGGCAGCCTGACCGATATCGAACTGCCGGACGGCACCACGCAGCAACTGGAATATGACAGTGAACGACGCGTGGTGGCCGCCACTGACGGCGAAGGCCGTACCACACGCTACACGTACGGTGCATTTGACCTGCTGACTCAGGTGACCCGCCCCGATGGCACCACGCTGCACTTTGGCTACGACCGCCTGACCCGCCTGCAATCAGTCACGGCGTCCACCGGCGAAACCTACCGTTATGAACGGGATGCGGCCGGCCAGATTATTCGCGAAACGGATTTTACCGGCCGCACCCTGGAATATCAGTACGATAAACTGGGACGTCGCACCCAGGTGCAATACCCCGATGGTCAGCAACTGCGCTGGTACTATTCCGCGGCAGGGTTGCTGGTCAGACAGGAAAGCGGGCAGCCAGAAGAAAACCAGTGGGTACTGAAGGACACCACCACGTACGAATACAACAACCGCCATCAGCTGGTGAAAGCCGCCAATGCCGATGCCGTGGTGGAATATGAGTATGACAAGACCACGGGCCTGCCGATTTGTGAGCGAATCAACGGGCGGGAAATCACCCGCGAATGGGACAGCCTGACCGGGCGGCTGATCAGTGAAAGCCTGGAGGGGCACACCCTGCACTTTGGCTATCACCCGTTATCAGGTGCGCTGAATCATTTTCAGTTTAACCAACATGCCCCGCTGACACTCCGGCATGATGCACTGGGACGGGAAACGGTGCGTGAAAGTGCCCGCGGGTTTATTCTCGCCAGCCGTTATACCGCAACGGGTTTACTGGCCCATCAGTCAGCCGGGCGGGACAGTGCCTTTTTCCAAGAGGCGCTGTCACAAAACGATCCGCATTTTCCTCCCCAGGCGACCGCCGTCAACCGGAGCTGGCAATACGATCGGGCGCATAATGTCCGGGTTATTGACGACAATTGGGGGCAAACCCGCTACCGTTATAATACCAACGACCAGATAGTACACACGCTGTTCGAGGGGTTACGCCCCCATGAAGAGCAATTCAGTTACGATGCCAACGGCAACCTGCGCCAACATTTGCCGGTTGATGCGCAGGGCGCAATGGAACAGTTTACACAACACCAGCAGGCTGGCCGGGTGGTACAACGGGGGGATTCGCGTTATCACTATGATGATAACGGCAGACTTATCGAAAAAATCGAACAGTATGACGGCTTCCGCCCCCAGGTCTGGCGTTACCGCTGGGATACCCAAAACCAGCTTACCCACTTAGAAACCCCGGATGGCTCGCGCTGGCAGTATTGCTACGACCCGTTTGGTAGGCGAATTCGCAAAATCAAAGAACGCGATGGAAAACTGACCGCCGCTAATTTGCAACTGTGGCTGGCGGGCAAGCCGGATTTGCCGGATAATCCCAAGACACTCGGCGGCTATGATTACCTGTGGAGCGGTGACCAGCTGATTGAGGAAGTGCCGTTTCAGCGTGACGGCACCCGGCTGGAAGAGAAGCGCGTGCGCTGGCTGTATGAGCCGGGCAGCCTGACGCCAGCGGCGCGTTTTGAGCGCGGCAAACTGCATTATGCTATCCATGATCATCAGGGCACCGTACGGGAACTGCTGGATGAACAAGGGGAGATGGTCTGGGGCCAGCACCTGACCACCTGGGGCCACGCCGAAAAACGCGGCGGCGTCCCGTCCCATCACCCGGATTACCATGTTCAGTGTCACTTCCGGTTTTTAGGCCAGTATTTTGATGAGGAGTCGGGGCTTTTTTACAATCGGCACCGCTACTACTCGCCGGAGACTGCGCAGTACATCAGCCCTGACCCGATCGGGCTGCTGGGCGGGTTTAATCCGTATTCGTATGTCCATAACCCCACCGGATGGGTAGACCCCTTTGGATTAACAAATTGTCCATCTTCATTCATAAATGATGATGTTGTTAATCATTCTAGTAAAGGAGACTGGAAGGAAGCCAGTTCTATGCCACCGAGGGATAGAAAAACATTCCCAAACGGAAGGTTAAGTGGTGGGGGACATGGACAATCAGCTATTCGGGAGTTAGAAGCAAGAGGTATCCCTTACAATATAGAGCATACTTATCCTAATGGGGTACGGGTAGGAAATATACCTAACCATGCATCTAAAGCGAAACGCAAAGGAACAGGCCAATCATGGTTCCCAGAAAATTGGAGTGATGCAGATATTAAACATGCAGGGAAAGTAATTTGGGATTCTCCAAGTAGTGTAAAAGTAGACATGCCTTCTGGCGGAACTATGATTTCAGGAACACATAATGGAGTCTTTATCCGAGTTGTCCGTGACCCTAAAGGGGGCGGCTCTATTTTCCCAGATAATTCAATTCAACCTTAACGCATGATGGATTATATGAATATAGAACATAGCATTCGTGAAATTAAAAGAAAGTGTGATGAAATACTCTCTTTTAATATGTGGTTTAATTTTCATGACGGATTTTTTTGGTCAATTATTGAATTAATTGATAATGATTTTCTTATAGATATCTATAGTTCTATTGAAGATAAATATCTTGAAATTTTGTGCCATGAACCAGTAATTATTTCTTTGGTAGAATCAACTCAGAGCAAGGAACTGATTGATTTAATTAAAAACATAAGAGATTACAAATCTGGTTTAATTGATGATATTCTTATTCATGATATCGAATCAGCTTTATTTGTTAATTATGATGAGCCAGAAAACCATTTGAGTGCCCAAGAATTTAAAGATACTTACATGACCCTTAAAAAACTAACTAAAGAGGCTTTGAATACAGAGCAAGATAATGAAAGTATAAAAAACACCTTAGACTCAATCATTGATTTTTCAGAAAAAAACAGACATGAATATTTATCTTACGTCCGTGTGTATTGGCTAAGTCTTTATTTTTATAAGTCAAACTATAAACTTAAAAACCAAGATGAAATAGAATATTATAAGAGAAATTTATCTGAACTATTTCCATGTGGTAGCTTTTAAATTAATAATAACTGAAATATGATTCACGTTATTAAGCCGGAAAGATCAGCGTGATCTTCCGGCTTTCTTCTTTTTTAAGAGCCGCTCATTCCCTGCCCTTAGTTGCTGTTGTAGTCGCCAATCAGTTCCCGCATCCGCAGCTTAATCTCACTGAGCTGGGCTTGCTGGCGCTGGTACTGTTGCTTCATTGTGTGGGTGTCGTCGCTGTCAGGAATGAGCACTAAACAGCCATCCATAATCTTGACGGTGAGTGTGCCACCAATATCAAATCCGGCCTGCTTAAGCCACTGCCCTTTAAGATGAATTGCGGGCGGGGCATTGGCCTTGTCATTTTGCGGCACGTATCCCACGGTGTAATAACGTTCGGTTTTTGCCGCTTTATTTACGGCACGGTTTTGCCTAGAATGCGCCTTAGCCATCATTCAACTCCTTGTTAGTTGGTTGTGGTCAGCGGCGTTGGTGTGTTGCAACCACATCAGCGCCGCGTTAAGTCAGATTATCCAATCAATAGCCTAGCCTGATGCTTGAGAATCAGGGCATCCAGCACTGAAATCACCGAACGTTGTTCTTCCTCATCCATCTGTTTAACCGCCTCAAACTTCAGCTTCAGTTCGTCCTGCGGTTCACGTTCTTCTTCCTCAAATATCAGCCAGTCCGCCGACACATTAAAAGTGACAGCAATCCGCTTGAGAATGTCCAAAGAGGGCTGTGCTTCACCAGACTCGTAGCGGCGAACTTGGGTCAGGTGTATGCCTACACGCTCAGCCATCTGGGGCTGGGTCAGGCTATGCTGCTTGCGCAGTTGCAGAAAGCGGGTAGAAAAACTCATCCAGTCTGTTCCTTTGTCAATATTGATGAGTTCCATTATCGCCCCCTGTTCTAAATAGACTTGACTAAATAATCTTTATAGAGCATATAATAATATCTATAGAGAGCATTGACAAGGTTTTAAAAGGAACATTTTTATGGCTCGCATCCCCGACGCAGAATTACAGCACCTGAAAGCCGCCGTCTCTTTAGTGGCCGTTATCGAGCAACAAGGCCGGCAGCTCTTTAAGCGCGGCAAAGACATGGTTGTGCTGTGCCCGTTCCATGAAGAGAAAACGCCCTCGATGGTCATCACACCGTCAAAAAATCTCTATCACTGTTTTGGTTGCAGTGCGGGCGGCTCGGTGCTGGACTGGGTGATGAAAACCGAAGGGTTAAGCCTGCGCCATGCCGTGGAACGCCTGCGCGCGGTGTTAGGAGTCAATCCCTCGGTAGAGCCGTTGGTGCAACCTGCGGAGCTGGTCAGTGATGCTATCGGGCAACAGGGGCTGTTATGGCGGGTGATTGGGTTCTATCACCATACGTTGCTGAATGCGCCGGAAGCACAGGCGTATCTGGCGAAGCGGCGGCTCAATCATCCTGAATTAGTCACGCAGTTTAAGCTGGGTTTTGCCAACCGGACGCTCGCTTACCGTCTGCCCGGCAGTAAATACACCAAAGACGGGGCTGATGTCCGCCAACGCTTACAGGCCGCTGGCGTGATGCGAAAATCAGGGCATGAGCATTTTGTTGGTTCACTGGTTGTGCCGGTGATCAGTCCTGAGGGGCAGATACAGGAAGTGTACGGGCGTAAAATCACGGATCGTCTGCGACCGGGCACACCGTTGCATCTGTATCTGCCGGGGGCGCATGGTGGCGTCTGGAATGAAACCGCGCTGGGTACGTCCAAGACGTTGATCCTGTGTGAATCGCTGATTGATGCGATGTCGTTCTGGGTAACGGGGCAACGCAATGTGACTGCCGCCTATGGCGTAAATGGCGTCACAGCGGATCACTGGCGGGCGTTCGAACACTACGGCATTAAGCAGGTACTGATCGCGTTCGACAATGACAGTGCAGGCAATGAAGCGGCGGTCAAACTGGCGTCAGCATTGGTTGCCAAAGGGATCACACCGCTGCGCGTGGTGTTCCCGCCGGGCAGGGATGCGAACGGTTATCTGTGTCAGATGGCAGAACCCGAATCCGCCTTTGCCCTGCTGCTTGAGAGTGCCGTACCGATGCAGGAAGCTGCCGATCTCGTTATCGTTGAACGCCAGACAGTTGAACCCGCCGTTGACCCCGAACCAACAGTCATCTTAGCCGCTGAACCTGTGCCCCGCGTGACGCCGAATGTGGTGTGTGAATCCGGCGACAACGGCGAGCTGCTGATCTCGGTCGGCACATTACAATGGTGTCTGCGCGGCATGGGCACAGTCAAAGCCGGCGCTGCCGTGATGAAACTCAATGCGCAGGTGCTGGACAGGCAAAGCGGCGTGTTGTTCGCGGATGGCGTTGATCTGATCAGTGCCCGTTCCCGCCACAGTTATGCGCGTCTGGCTGCGGCTGAGCTGGGGCTGGGCGAAGCGGATCTGCGGCGTTCGCTGGGGCAGGTGTTACTGGCGATCGAACAGTGGCAGCAACAACCCGCGGACACCGGCCCCAACGTACCGGAGATGGGGATCGCGGAACGGGAAGCAGCACTGGCGTTACTGCAAGATCCGTACTTGACGGCGCGTATTACCGCTGACTTAGCCGCCTGCGGCGTAGTCGGCGAATCCACTAACTTACTGGCGGGCTTTTTGGCGGCCGTGAGCCGAAAGTTACCCAAACCGTTAGCCGTCCTGATCCAGAGCAGCAGTGCCGCCGGAAAATCCTCATTAATGGATGCCGTACTGAACCTGATCCCGGAAGAAGAACGCATCCAGTACAGCGCCATGACCGGCCAGAGCCTGTTTTATCTCGGTGAAACCAACCTGCAGCACAAAATATTAGCCATCGCGGAAGAAGAAGGCGTGCGGCAGGCGGCTTATGCGCTCAAGCTGTTGCAGTCAGACGGCGAGTTAACAATGGCGAGTACGGGCAAGGATGAAGCCACGGGCAACCTCGTGACCAAAAGCTACACCGTCAAAGGCCCGGTGATGCTGATGCTCACCACGACTGCCATTGATGTGGATGAAGAGCTGCTCAACCGCTGTCTGGTGCTGACGGTGAATGAATCCCGCGAACAGACCGAAGCGATCCACGCGGTGCAGCGCCAGAAACAAACCCTCGAAGGCTTGCTGGCCGAGAACGAGCGCGATTATCTGACCCAGCTTCACCAGAACGCCCAGCGGCTGCTGAAACCGCTGAATGTGGTCAATCCCTATGCTCACCAACTGACGTTCCTGTCAGATAAAACCCGCACCCGCCGTGACCATATGAAATACCTGACGTTAATCCAGAGCATTGCCCTGCTGCACCAGCACCAGCGGGAGATCAAGAGCACTGAGCATCGCGGCAAGCGGCTTGAATATATCGAAGTGAGCAAAGACGATATCAAACTGGCGAACCAGCTTGCCCATGAAATCTTAGGCCGGACGCTGGACGAAATGCCGCCGCAGACGCGCAGGCTGTTACTGTTAATCCAGCAGATGGCGCACGGCATGGCAGCAGAACAACAATGCGCACTGAATAGGGTGCGTTTTACCCGACGGGATATCCGGGCTTACACGAACTGGAGCGACAGCCAGCTTAAGCTGCATTGCCAGCGCCTGAGCGACATGGAATACCTGCTTGTTCACGGTGGCAGTCGCGGGCACCTGCTGCAATACGAACTGCTGTGGGACGGTGACGGCGACAGCGCCCACTTAAGCGGCCTGATCGTCCCGGTATGATCCCCGCAAGTCTGGGTAGCACGGAGGCAAGTCTTCCCCAAGTCTACCCCAAGTCGGGGTCAAGTCTGGGTAGCCAAAACTACCCTAAAGCCACAGCCAGAGTGGGTTAACCGAGCGCAAGTCTGACAAAACGAAAAATCACTGTTCCGGCAACACAATAAAAACTTCCCGTCATACCGTACTGCCGGATAGCACCCACGACAAAAAGGACAATCCGCATGATAACTTCACACGACAACACCCTGATCACACTGCGCCAACAGCTTGAAGCGTGGTTCGACACGCTGCTGGCACAAGGCCGGGCTGACCGCACGCGGGAAACATACCGTAGCTACCTGCTACCCTTTATCGACTGGTGCGAACAGCGCACGGTGCGTTACCCCGCACAGGTCACACTGGTGTTACTGGAAAGCTGGCAGCGGTATCTGCGGGCTTACCGTAAAGCCGATGGCCAGCCTTACGGCAATAACGGTCAGCGGGAACGGCTGATCGCCCTGCGGCTGTGGTTCCGCTATTTGCTGCAACGCCATCACATCCTCTATAACCCAGCCGAGCAGATGGTGTTGCCGAAAGAAGAAAAGCGGCTGCCGGCGCAGATCCTGAGTGAACGGGAAACCACGCAGGTGTTGGACAGCCTTGATGATCAGAGTGTGTTGGGACTTCGCAACCGGGTGATGCTGGAAATCCTCTGGAGCAGCGGCATCCGGCGCATGGAGTTACGCCAGCTCCGGCAGGGGGACATCGACTTCGAACGCGGTGCGGTCGTCGTGAATCAGGGCAAAGGGAATAAAGACCGGGTTGTGCCTGTCGGTGAGCGGGCGCTGGGCTGGCTGAAACGCTATCTGGTCAACGTCAGGCCACAACTGGCCGCGCACTATGACAGCGGTTATCTGTTTATCTCGCAAAAGGGCAGGCCGCTGAGTCTGGGACACCTGACGCAGATCGCAGGCAAGGCCATCCGGCAGCAGGCGCAGTTAGACAAACCGGGCGCCTGCCATCTGTTCCGGCACTCAATGGCGACGCAGATGCTGGATAACGGCGCGGATATCCGCCATATCCAGGCAATGCTGGGACATGAGAAACTTAACACGACAGAAATTTATACACGCGTGGCGATCGGTCACTTGAAGAAAGTGCATAAACAAACCCATCCGGCAGAGCGTGACACACCGACACCACAGGAAAGCAGTGCAGGTTGTGCCAGCGACGAGCCGGATGCCGAACCGACACCCCAACGCACCGGGCAGTCTGACAGTCCCCGTTGAGTTCGCTGGGAACGGTGCAGGGGCAGACCGTGGCCGGACTGCCCGTCAGCATCGGTGCTCGCGGGGGTACGTGGGCCATGGTCGGCCTGAGCAGCCGTGTCCCCGTTCAGTCAGTGCAGGCCGCCCAAAGCCCACTCAACATAATGTGGGGGAATTATGCGAAACTCGCCGTTGCGCTGAGTCGTTCCCAAAAACCGGGCAAAGCGGCTCGCATCGCATAATTTACATTATGTCTGGCGCCCCCGCTGTTCGGCATCGCGGGGTGTGGCGCACAAGGCTTCGCCTTCTGCTGTCAGCATCGGCGCACCCTCTTGGCAAACACCGCGCCGAATCGGAACACTGCGCCAACGTCCAACCAAGCAGGTACCTTCTTTAGCTGCCTTGCTATCCTCTGGCAAACACCCCTGTAGGCAAGTCGGCCTGCGGCCTCCGTTGGTTTACCTCCCCCGCCCCAACCCACGCTGCATTGGCTGCGCCCGGCTCGCAGTCGCTGCGCTCCTCGCTCGTTACCGTGCTCGCCATCTCCGCCCCGTGCAGCCCCCAGAGGGGGCTTCCCTTGAGCAAAGCATCATCGGTAAAACCGAGCCAGATCCTGCGCATCAGTGCTTGATAGCGTCGCAATGCGCCGCTGGCGGGTTCTGTGCCACCCGCACCCGCAGAACGAGCGCCCGCCGCCCAAACGAGTTGGGCGACGTTCGCCCGTTGCCGAAAGTGAAAAGCCTCACAAAATCAGGTTATTCAATCCATCACAAGCCAAAATGATCGCTATACTGCACAACGGCTTGCGGCGGTGGCATAGCAAAACAGGCCAAAAGTGCACTTCGGCATTTTAGGTTCGCGGGAATGGGCTAAACAGGTAAAAACGGTTCTTTAATAAGCTGATAGATAAGAAAAAAATCGCTTAAAAAAGTATAACCGCACCGGAACCTGCCCTAAGACCCCATTGGGCTGAAAGGCGGCCTTAATCCTTACGGGTATGTCGATAATCCGGTCAAATATGTAGATCCTTTCGGGCTATCTACTGTCACAGTTGGTCGTTGGATGAGTCCCGAAGAATTCCAAAAAATGCGTGACACTGGCAAAGTAGTTCAAAGTACTACAGGAACAACGCATGTCGGTTATCCAGCAAATATTGATGCCTTCGGTAAACAAGCTAAACCGGGAACGGTGTATGTTGAATTTGATGTTCCTGAAAAATCGTTGATAAAAACAAATGATGAATGGGCAAAAATAGTAGGTCCAGATTCTTTAGAAGGGCGTTTAGCAAAACGTAAAGGATTGCCTGTACCAGAAATGCCGGAAGTTACTAATATGGAAATTAAAGCACATAAAACAACAGAGGGGATAATGACAGTATGCAAAAAATAAGATTATGGATTATATCTAATTACAATTATCCCATAATTGTAAATAACGAGAGTTTAGTTGTTGATATTGATACGGATAAAAATATTGCTCGGTTTACTGTATGGGATGATTTGTCATGCGTACTAGAAATTCTCGATGTAGATACTGAAAAATATATTATCAATGAAAGAAGAGAATTATCCTCTGATGAGGAAGTAATTGAATCATTCAAAGAATTTCATAGCCTACTAAATTAAACTTAAGCCGGAAAGATCCCTGTGATCTTCCGGCTTTTTTCTTTTTTAAGATCCGCTCATTCCCTGCCCTTAGTTGCTGTTGTAGTCGCCAAGCAGCTAGCGCATTCTCAGCTTAATTTCACTGATTTGCTCTCGCTGGCGCTGGTATTGCTGTTTGAGGCCGTGAGTCTCGTTGCTGTCAGGGATGAGCACTAAACAACCGTCCATAATCTTAACAGTGAGTGTGCCGCCAATCTCAAACCCCGCCGCCTTAAGCCATCTGCCCGTTAAATTTATCGCGGGTCGGGGGTTCGGCCTGCCATTTTGCGGTACGTATCCCACGGTGTAATAACGTTCTGTTTTTGCCGCTTTATTTACGGCACGGTTTTGCCTAGAATTCGCCTTAGCCATCATTCAACTCCTTCTTAGTTGCTTGTGGTGAGCAACTTCGGCGTGTTGCAAGCGCGCCGGAGCTGCGTTAAAAATGCTTTCTCTTTAGCTGCCTTTCTCCTGCTCAACCGGACGCATTGCTGATTCAACCCGGCTCTTCATAATCACCGCATCAATCAGTTTAATCACTGTCTCTTGCTCTTCCGGCTGGCATTCTTCAAGAGCTTTAAGCCGCTCAATTAACCGCGTATTACTCAGCGTACGGGAACTGCTGGATGAGCAAGGGGAAATGGTCTGGGGCCACGCGGAAAAACGCGGTGACGTCCCGTCTCATCACCCGGATCACCATGTTCAGTGTCACTTCCGGTTTTTAGGGCAATATTTTGATGAGGAGTCGGGTCTTTTTTACAATCGGCACCGCTACTACTCGCCGGAGACTGCACAGTACATATCGAGTGACCCCATTGGGCTTGAAGGGGGCTTTAACCCTTATTCTTATGTGCATAATCCCACAATATGGATCGATCCGCTGGGATTAGCTGGAGACGATTGCGATAAGCTGCTTAAGCAGGCTTCCAAAAAAACTGTTCCTCCGATAAATGAAGCGCATGTTTTCCACGGAGAGATCAATAAGAAAGGTAAGGCTATTGGCTTTCATTATGAAGGTCTTCATCAAGGAAAAGCACGGATCGTTGAAATTACGAATCCTCCAAATGCTCAAGGAGTTTACCGTGGTAGAGTTGAAATATTTAACCCTAAAACAAATGAGTGGCCACCGAAGGTAGCCAAATCGACGTTTTACCCTAAATCTTGGAGTCCTCAACAAGTCACGGCAGAAATTAAAGGTGCTTTCCAAAATGGTGTTGTTGATCCAAGTGGTAAATGGACTGGTGTATCTCCAGGCGGAGTGAAAATAGAAGATGGCTTGATGCTTCAGGAAAGATCAATACAGCTTATCCATTATATTAAAAATACAAATGGTAAAAATGATATGAAATTTTTAATCACAGAAGACGGATATCCTACGGTAGAAATTGATTACGAACGCCATGTATTGGCTGATTTTTTAATAGGAGATGTTCAGAGGGATGTCGCTTATACTGATGAATTAATCTCATTATGTGACTCTATCAGCAATAGTAAATCACCACTATGGGAAGGTACTGGCAATGCCCATACTGTTACCATTAAACCGGATGGTGTCGAAATTTTTAACGAATATACAGAAGAAAGTCTTAAGCTCGCAACCATAGAAGAATTCAAAGGTTATCTTGAAAAATGGAAAGAATTACTTCTAAGTAGAGAATAAACATCAAAGAGCTGGAAAGATCCCTGTGATCTTCCAGATTTGTTCTTTTTTAAGAGCCGTTCACTCCCTGTTCTGCTCAAGAAAAATCGGACATTTTTACGAAGGCCATTTTACCTTCCACGGGGTTAAGTCATTATTAGCCGTGTGTATACTATAACCGCTTGCAGTCTTATGTGCCGAAGACAGGGCAGTACATCAGTCCCGATCCTTTGGGATTATTGGGCGGATTGAATCCGTACGGGTATGTGCATAATCCGACTGGATGGGTTGATCCTTTTGGGTTAGCGGGTGAAGATTGTCCAAATATTAAATATGGAGAATTAGATGATTTAGGTCGCCCAACAGGAGTTCACGCCACCTTAGATAAAAGCCATATTAATACAGGCACGCACGCTAATCCGAACATACAACCACCAGGGTTTATTACAGGCAAAGGTTCTAATAGGGCTAGAGGACATTTGCTCGGTCGACAATTAGGCGGTTCCGGTGATGATGTTAGGAACCTTGTCACTCTCCAACAACGACCTGCTAATACTCCTTTTATGAGCGGAGTCGAAGGTAGAATAAGAAAAGCCTTAGAACAAGGACAACTTGTTGAAATGAGTTCTGTTCCTATTTATAAGGGACCTTCCAGAATTCCGGCTGGTATTACAATGAAAGCGGAAGGTTCCGGCGGATTCTATGAATATGTAACTGTCCTTAACCCACCGGGAATGTAAATAATGAGTATAAAGAGTTTAAATAATATATTGCCCTTGCCTATCCATCCAAATGAAAATGGTCATGATGAAAAATGGCCACTGATAGATGATATACACTCTTTCCCTAAAGATTATATTGATTTTATCACTCAGTATGGTACAGGCAGAATTGCCGATTTTATCACGATCTTTAACCCATTTAGCGAAGATGAGGATTTGAATTTTTTTAGCCAGAAAGAATGGGTTATTGAGGATTTTAATTCTCTTGTTGAATCTGATCCCGATTACTATCCGTTTATTCTTTATCCTGATATTAACGGACTGCTTCCTATCGGTGTTACTGATAACGGTGACTATATATTTTGGGTTGCTTCATCAGATAATAGTGATTTATGGAATGTTGCACTTATTGCGGCAAGGGCACCAGAAGTTGAATATAGGC
Source organism: Xenorhabdus griffiniae (assembly GCF_037265215.1). Taxonomy (NCBI): domain Bacteria; kingdom Pseudomonadati; phylum Pseudomonadota; class Gammaproteobacteria; order Enterobacterales; family Morganellaceae; genus Xenorhabdus; species Xenorhabdus griffiniae. The sequence continues at coordinate 3,697,309 of NZ_CP147737.1, forward strand.
AAGAAAACTTCACTGATTTTTTAGAGGGTATTTTATCAAGAAAGATCAAATGCATATCATTGCCTGATGATTTTCCACCTAATAATATAAAATTTAGTAGTATTTAAAAAATAAGCCGGAAAGATCCCCATGATCTTCCGGCTTTCTTCTTTTTAAGAGCCGCTCAGTGTCTGCCCTTAGCGGCTCTTATATTCCCCAATCAATTCGCGCATCCGCAGCTTAATCTCACTGAGCTGGTCTTGCTGGCGCTGGTACTGTTACTTGATGGGTGCCCTGTGAGAAACTTCACTCCCAAACATTCGGTTGGTTTGACTGAGTATAGAATTTTGCGCTATTTCGTACGATTACGTTGTGTGCCTGTAGCTTCCTTCAAACCCTGACGTTGGCCGGAACACTCTTGCCATTCGGATGATCTTTCCCTCAATCGGAGCGATTCAAGACCTTTCGGTCTGACAGGTTTGCCAGCTTCGCTAGGCAAATGAAAAAGCCGTATTACTACGGCCTTGTGATTAAGGTAAATGTCGTCTTGGATCAAGACAAGAACACACTATTTTTTATCTGTTTGTAAAAAATCGAAATAGTCAGGTGTAACAAGAAAAGGAACAAAATCACCATTAGACAAAGATGAGTTGGAAACATCCGATAGTCTAAATTTCATTTCCTTAGCCAGATTGATCCCATTTGCCACAAGCGGGTAATCTTTATTTTTCGCACTGGTCATATAAGTACCCAGACTAACCAAGGTTGGCACAGGTTTTGTCCCTCTTTCCAGAATAATGCTCATTCTGATATCCAGTTTACCCATCATATCTTTTTGTGCCTTTTTGACTTTATTAAGCACATCTTTTGGGATCACCGCACCTGCATAAGCCTTTTGGTGGGAAAGAATAAAAACATCCGCCTCATCACCCAGTTGACCATCTTCTGGCAATACCCCCACTGCGACAGGAATAGTGAAATGCGCATAGGAATCAAATTTCTTGCGATAACATTCCACGTACTCGGCATTTTTAAAAATAGTGGGGACTTTCTGTTTTAATTCGATGAGGTTCTTTGATTCCTTACGTGAATCTTCATAGTCATTACAGGATGACACTTCAATATCGATATTGCCCTTAACCAATTTATGCTCAACCGCTGTGAGATCATCGGTATTTACTTTCGTTTCAACATCAACCTTACAACCGGAAAGGAGAAGCACTGAGCTTGCAACCGCTAACCATTTTTTCATTTTAAATACCTTTAGAGAATTTGAATATGTCCATATTGCCGTCGCATTTAACCATAATTACTTTATGTCTTTCATTATTTTTGTGTTGCCAGTGCTTTATTGTAATGGTTAGTTATAGAAATTTCCCATAAGTCGAACATTTCTTCCGGTTCAAACAGCGCCGCCTATTTCAATATCTTGTGATCAATAAATAGAAAATCATGTAAAAATAAAACCAATGAAAAAAAATTCGCATTCAAGGTGTTATTAGTTGTGTCTACTCTTTATTTTCAACTCTAATAGCGATACAAGAATCAACATATTGAATATTCAATTTAATAATTAATATGATATACCAATCTAACTTCAAGATGCGTGTGATGTCTTATATAGTGTTGTAAGTTGCAACTGGAAGTTTAATGCGTATATCTACTCCGCCGTAATCAACGGCGGAGTATTAAATTTGGGCTATTAAGTTCTTAACCCTCGCCCTGATTCAATGAGATACCAAGCCAATAGATAAAATCCAACAATGAAGATCCCCAACATACCTAATGTCATCGCCAGAGAAACATCCATAATACCGAGAAAACCATAACGAAAGCCACTGATCATATAGACGATCGGGTTAAGCTTTGACACTATCTGCCAAAAAGTAGGCAACAGAGTAAGGGAATAGAATACGCCCCCCAAATAGGTCAACGGAGTCAAAACAAATGTTGGGATAATACTAATATCATCAAACGTTTTCGCAAAAATGGCATTCAATAGCCCCGCCAACGAAAATAGAATCGACGTTGCCAGTAAAGTGATAACCACCATTCCCCATGAATGTATCTGCAACGGTACGAATAATAGGGAAACCAATGTCACCAAGATACCAACGCATACCCCACGAGCGACTCCGCCCCCAACAAATCCAGCAATGATGACATGGGTTGGAACCGGTGCAACCAGTACTTCTTCAATGCTGCGCTGGAACTTAGCACCAAAAAAAGATGAAGAAACGTTAGCGTAAGAGTTGGTGATCACTGACATCATGATCAACCCAGGCACAATAAACTGCATATAGCCAAATCCCCCCATTTCACCAATACGGGAACCAACCAGATTGCCGAAGATAACGAAATAAAGGGACATTGTGATCACTGGCGGCAGTAATGTCTGTACCCAAATACGACCAAAACGAGTAACCTCTTTAATCCAAATGGTTTTCAGAGCCACCCAATATAGTTGGATCATTACCTATCCCCTTGATTATTATTGGTTAATCCGACAAACAACTCTTCCAGGCGATTTGCTTTATTACGCATACTGCTGATTTGTATGCCCTGCGTACTTAACTGGGAGAAAACATCATTTAATCCCTGCCCGCGTTTTACATCCACTTCCAGCGTTACTGCATCAACCAGACGGTAATCGTAACCTTCCACGACAAGTTTTGTTCCTTTCGGGGTGACTAAATCAAGTAAGAATGTTTCACTTTCAAGTTGGCTAAGCAGGTTTTTCATGCTTGTGTTTTCCACCAGTTCACCATGTTGGATAATGCCGATGTTACGGCATAACATCTCAGCTTCTTCAAGATAGTGTGTCGTCAAGATGATCGTGGTTCCCTGCTCATTTAATTCTTTCAAAAATTCCCACATAGATCGGCGCAGTTCGATATCCACTCCCGCTGTAGGTTCATCGAGAATCAACAATTTTGGCTGGTGCATTAAAGCACGGGCAATCATTAAACGTCGTTTCATACCACCAGATAAACGAATTGCCCGCTCGTTACGTTTTTCCCATAGATCCAATTGAGTAAGGTAGGTTTCCGCCCTCTCCTGCGCCACATTACGCGGAACACCATAATATCCCGCCTGGTTTAGTACGATCTGAATCACCGTCTCGAATGGGTTGAAATTAAATTCCTGTGGAACAAGGCCAAGCTGCCGTTTGGCACTAACGAGATCCATATCGATATCGTAACCAAAGACCTTAACCTTACCGCCACTTTTATTAACCAAGGAACTAATAATACCTATCGTGGTGGATTTCCCTGCACCATTTGGCCCCAAAAGTGCGTAGAAATCGCCTGCTTCGACACGCAAATCAATTCCCCGCAGCGCTTTTACTCCACTCTCATAGACTTTCGTGAGCTGCCTCAATTCCAATGCGTAAGCCATAAGTAAAAAATACCCTTTATTATTTGCAATTGCTGACTGCTGAAAAATAGAAATTATGCCATTATTTTTCCCCTGTTTCTTAGCAATGGCAGGGGGTAAAATAAAAAACATTCTTCAATTAAATATTAAATTCTCAATTAATGTTGTATATGATTCTATCTCAAAAATGTTATCAGGCTATTAGTTATGATGAGAAAAATTGAAGAGCTGTTTGCCAGGAACAAACAGTGGTCAAAATCCGTAAACGAAGAAAACCCGCTTTTCTTCAAGGAATTATCAAAAGCGCAAAAACCTCATTTTCTGTGGATAGGCTGCTCTGATAGCCGAGTACCTGCCGAAAAACTGATTGATGCAGCCCCCGGCGATCTTTTTGTTCATCGAAACGTCGCTAACCTCGTTATCCATACCGATTTAAACTGTTTATCTGTTGTACAATATGCCGTTGATGTTTTACAGGTTGAACACATCATCATCTGTGGTCACTACGGTTGTGGTGGTATTGAAGCTGCCGTGGATGGCACTGAATTGGGCTTAATCAATAACTGGCTGCTCCATATCCGTGATTTGTGGTACAAACACAGTTCCATGCTTGGTGAGTTACCTCCTAACGACAGACTAAATCGCCTGTGTGAATTGAATGTCATTGAACAGGTTTACAACCTTGGCCACTCAACCATTATGCAATCCGCATGGAAACGCGGGCAGAAAGTGATGATCCACGGTTGGGTATATGGTTTGAAGGATGGTGAATTACATGATCTGGATATTACCGCTGACAGCCGTGAAAAGTTGGAACTTAATTACCGTCAGGCTATTTCCAAATTATCCCAGACAAAATAACCGTCCCAAAGACAACTTATTAATAAATGGCAGCAGAAAGGCTGCCATTTGCTCACTCAATATTAATCTTCTAGCAAGGTAACATGCCCGATATAAGGCAGATGGCGATAACGCTGTGCATAATCAATGCCATAACCGACAACAAATTTATCTTCAATTGAATAACCAATCCACTCAACGGGAACATCGACTTCGCGACGAGAAGGTTTGTTCAACAAAGTACAAATCGCCAGTGAATTAGGCTCACGCAGCGCCAGAATCTCGCGGATTTTATTCAGAGTATTGCCCGAGTCGATAATATCTTCAACGATCAACACATCTTTACCACGAATGTCTTCATCCAGATCCTTGAGAATTTTCACATCGCGGGTAGAACTCATCTCATTGCCATAACTGGATGCAGTCATAAAATCCACTTCGTGAGGAACCTGAATTTCACGGCATAAATCTGCCATAAAGATAAACGATCCTCTCAACAAGCCAATCAACACTAATTCACGATCGCTATTACGATAATGCTCTGTAATCTGTTGCCCCAGCTCAGCAATACGTTGCTTAACCTCCTGTTCGGAGATCATTACTTCTACAATATGTTTCTTCATTAAGATAACCAGTTGTTTTAATAACAAATTCATGTCTGATTATGTGATAATTCTTTAAAATTGATACACCGATTGATACACAGTTCGCCGCACAAATACGCACACATAAGAAAACATGAGAACAAAATATTGGCGAAGTATACCAGAAGGTATCGATTGCGGTAAAAGAGGAAGCTGGGTTTAGATGAATGTCTATTGGCAAAGATCGTTGGCTGTGAGTAGGTCAACATGCCAAATGTTACGACCTTGTGAATAGGTTGCGACGTATTGCGTCGAAAGCTATTGATATGACGTCACGAATGTTTATGCCAGTGATAAGTAGATAACGTGTGACACCGTGTCTCCTGTGATCTGACTTCCGATAAATATCGGATGAATTGAACAGGATACAACAGGAATATTTATGGATTCTAGTATGAGTAAAAGCTCATCAATGAAATTGTGATTAACGTCTATTCTTAAACAAAATCAGATAATTACATTATTTAAATTTCAGATAGCGCCAAAAAATAAAACGGATGCACTGCGTATGCTTTCTCTGATTGGTCTGACTTTTAGATAGAAATGCGGGGGCATGTTGCCGGATAAACTCACCAAGCGCATAAATTAACACTCTCTGCCATCAGAACAAACCTGTTCGTTAACATACAACCCGATTTTCTCACTGGCAGAAAAAAACGGTAATTTTATTAAAATGAAGCAAATAAAGTTTGGCTAACAAAGATATTAATATGTTAATTTAAGCAAAACGGTAGAAAATCAGTATAATAGAAATTATGCAAAAAATTGCCCTATTCGCGTACATTCTGGCTCTGTTTAGTTTTGCTCAACCAGCAATAGCGCTGTCTGAGAATGAAGCTGAAGATCTCGCCGATCTGACAGCCGTCTATATCTATCTAAAACATGACTGCGGCTATAGCCACATCCCGGATTTTCAAATTAAACGTACAATTATCTATTTTGCCCAACGTAACAAGTGGGATCTCAGTAACTATGATAGTCAGTTAATGCAGAAACTAAATCAATTAGGTTACAAAGACTTAAAGGGAATCAACCTACCTCATGAGGTTAAATGCCGTTCTCTTGCAAGGAACTCCCTCAGCCTGCTCTCTTATATAAAATAATTCCTTTTGAATACTTCCAAGATTAATTTCATGTTGAAACTAAGTGACAACAATGTAAATTATTGGCTACTATGTGCAGCCGATGCCGACGAAGATCACAATGGAGGAATAGCGGAACATGTCACAAAAAGAAATTTGGTATGAAACGTTGCATCCCAATTTCGGTCAGTATTTCGCCGTTGAGAACGTGCTTTATCACGATAAAACAGAACATCAAGATCTCATTATTTTTGAAAATACAGAACTAGGCCGCATCATGGCACTCGATGGTGTGGTTCAAACCACAGAGCGCGATGAGTTTATCTATCATGAAATGATGGCCCATGTACCGCTATTTGCGCACGGCCAAGCCCAAAAAGTGTTAATCATTGGCGGTGGTGATGGCGGGATGCTGCGCGAAGTTTGCCGTCATCACTATCTCGACAATATTACAATGGTAGAAATTGATGCTGGTGTGGTCGAATTCTGCCGCCAATATTTGCCAAACCATAACGCAGGGGCCTATAGCGATCCTCGTTTCAAGCTGGTGATTGACGATGGTGTTAATTTTGTCAAAACCACATCTGAAAAATTTGATGTTATCATTTCTGATTGTACCGATCCTGGTGGACCGGGTGAAAGCCTGTTTACTTCTGACTTCTATGCAGGCTGCGCTAATTGCCTAAACGAAGGTGGTATTTTTGTTGCCCAAAATGGTGTTTGTTTCCTTCAGCAAGATGAGGCCGTTAACAGCCATAAAAAGTTAAGCCACTATTTTGCGGACAGCAGTTTTTATCAGGCTGCCATTCCAACTTATTACGGTGGGATCATGACATTTGCTTGGGCAACCCAGAATTCTGCCTTGCGTCAGGTACCTCTGACAACGCTACAACAACGCTTTGAAGATGCGGCCATAGCTTGCCGTTACTACACACCCGCCGTACATACAGGAAGTTTTGCATTGCCGCAATACTTACTGAATGCCCTATCTGGAAACCAATAATCACCCATTAACCGGGAGGTGAATTAAATTGCGCAAACTGAAATTGCACGGCTTTAATAATCTAACAAAAAGCTTGAGTTTCTGTATCTATGACATCTGTTATGCAAAAACGAAAGCCGATCGCGACAGTTATATCGCGTACATTGATGAACAGTATAATGCCAACCGCTTAACTGAAATTCTTAGTGAAACCTGTTCAATCATTGGTGCAAACATTCTTAATATTGCTCGCCAAGACTACGATCCAAAAGGGGCGAGCGTTACCATTCTGATAAGTGAAGAACCCATTGATCCCAAGCTGGTAGATAATACGGAAAATCCTGGCCCACTTCCTGATTCTGTCGTCGCCCATTTGGACAAAAGCCATATCTGTGTACATACCTATCCAGAAAGCCATCCAAATGGCGGCATATGTACCTTCAGGGCAGATATTGAAGTATCAACCTGTGGTGTCATTTCTCCCCTTAAGGCACTGAATTATCTGATTTATGAATTGGAATCTGACATTGTGACGATGGATTATCGTGTTCGTGGTTTTACCCGAGATATTAATGGTGTAAAACACTATATCGACCATGAAATTAGCTCTATCCAGAATTATGTGACAGAAGAGATTCAATCTCAGTACCATATGCTTGATGTGAATATTTTTCAGGAAAATCTCTTCCATACTAAAATGATGCTGAAAGAATTTGATCTGAATGAATATTTGTTCAATACCACAGCAGAAGACTTGAGTGAAACGGAAAAGAAAGAAATCATTCATTTACTTAAGCAAGAGATACAAGAAATCTACTATGGCCGAAATTTACCCAATCTATAACTAATTGTATTCAGCCTGATCTCTTTGACTGGCAGAATATCAATCTGCCAGTCATTCATTTCTTACCAAGCATAGCATTCTTTATTTTGATAACACACCTAACTAAATAGTGTTTAAATGATAGCAGTATTCCTTACCCCGCGCTTCGCGGGGAGATATCAGGTTTCATATCGTGTTGTAAATTGCAATTTGAAGTTTAATGCGTATAAATGCTTTTGTTTTTTATGAAAAATTAATAAAAATAGAATTCATTATTACTATACCAATCCAACTTCAAGTAAGCAGCTTGCAAATCAATGTGATTGTTTATATCTCCCCGTTACGCGGGGAGATATAAGACGCATCTTGAAAGACGATTGGTATATACTTTATCTGCTTTAAAATAAATTTTGTTATCTAACTAACAAATTTAGTTTATTTATTTGCATGAATTTTATTTTATGAACATTATGATATCTGAATGATTTATAATAAAACCCCCTACGACATACAATAAAAATGACGATAAAAATTGCTCTCATTGATGATCATGTTGTTGTCCGTTCAGGCTTTGCTCAATTATTGACACTTGAAGATGATATTATAATCGTTGGTCAATACAGTAGTGCCGATGAGGCATGGCCGGATTTACTAAAAAAAACGATTGATATCGTCATCATGGATATTTCCATGCCCAACGAAAGTGGCCTGCAGCTTCTGACCCGACTTCGTCCTACCAACCCAAATTTTCGTACGATCATGTTAAGCATTTATGACACCGCTGCGCTTGTGCAAAGTGCACTAGATTCAGGTGCACGCGGTTATTTGACGAAATACTGTGGGCCAGAGGAATTAGTACAGGCCGTCCGGTTAGTCCATCAAGGAAACATTTATCTTTGTGCTCATGCAATGAAAGCACTTCGCCAAAAACCTCAAGAAATTACAGCACTACACGCTCTGACACCAAGAGAAAGAGAAATTTTTACCTTATTAGTTGATGGGAGCAGTGTAAAAGTAATTGCTGAACAACTTGAACTTAGCCACAACACAGTTCATGTCCATCGAGCCAGAATTTTAGATAAATTACAATGTAATACCACTATTGATCTAGTTCATTATGCCCTTAAGAATCAAATCATTACGACGAGTTAAACAATGAATGAAAAATTTCTCTTCATTTTACAATCACTATTCCTCGGTCTATTTTATTCACTGATTTGGATTTCATTATGGGTAATCAGTTTTTATTTTCACAATAGTGGACTACAGGCGACACTATTTTTACCCCAAGGGATACGCTTAGTATTTATGACCTTACTGGGGCGACGTTATCTTCCAATTCTGCTGATGAGTGAAATTAGTATATTACTATGGCTAAAAAGCGAACAACTCATTATATATCCAATCATTCTACTTTCCCCATTTATTAGTTTGATCCCTGCACTCATTATTCAAAAAATATGGTGGAATTATTCTCTTTATTGGCAACAGCTTTCTATTTTATTAGCGGGCGTTATCATTAATAGCCTTTTACAAATTTTATTTTTAAGCTTTTCGTTACCTGATAAAATCAGCTTTATTTTTCTCTCTTCCTTAACTGGCGGATTTTTACTCTCTCCATTCATTTATCTGATTTATGTTTATTTATATGAGAAATATTGGAAGAATCAGCATACTAAAGCTGATATAGCCGATCCACAATTAAGAACATCTTTGCTGATGTGGTGTTTCCTGTTTAGTTTGCTGGGAATAAGTGGCCAATATCTTCTATCCTCGGAAATAGAGTGGTTACTGTCAATTTTAGTCTTTATTCCTAATATATTTATGGCTTATCATTATGGTTGGCAAGGTGGAGTTCTCTCCGCATTATTAGGAAGTTTACTCGTCACTTCTGCCCGTCAATTCAATGGTTCATTCAGTGAATTACAGGAATTGGAGATTTTTTTAACCACGCAAGCTTTATTAGGGATAGGGCTTGGCATTGCCATCAGTCGCCAGCAACAATTAGCAGGTAGCCTAACCTATCAAAAACAATTGGCAAATAATTTAAACCGTTATCGTGAACGACTAGAAAAAGAGTTAGCAACACGTCATATCTTGATGCAAAAATTAGTACATACAGAAGAAGATATCCGTAAAAATATTGCCAGAGAACTCCATGATGCCATCGGGCAAAATATAACGGCCATTCAAATCCAATCTATGCTAATAAAACGGACTTCAACGTTGGCATTAGCTCAGAAATCTGCCGAACAGATTAATCACCTCTCCCAACAAATACATCAAACAACGCGTCAACTGCTGCGCGAGCTTCGCCCACCGGCACTCGATGAAATGTCTCTTGAACAATCAATTCATCACTTAATAAATGAATTTGCTTTTGAAGAGCAAAACATTTGTTGCCATTTTGATTATCAGTTACCACATACTCCCAGTGATAACACGATCACTCTGACGCTTTATAGGCTGATTCAAGAATTACTGAACAATATTAGTAAACATGCTAACGCCGACCAAATAAACATTACATTAAAGCAAAAAAGAAATTTAATCGTGCTTCAGGTTGACGATAACGGCATTGGTATTATTGATGATAAAAAAAATACAGGATTTGGGCTTAAGGGGATTGAAGAGCGTGTCCGAGCGCTTGGAGGCCATTGGAGACTCAAAATCCAACAAGGAACCCATGTCAATATATATTTACCTGTAGATTCAGGCAGTAATACTGAATAACAAAATATCCTCTTTGGGACGGCTAAAGCAACAACGACTATTCGTATCTTTTTTATGGAGGCACTTATGCAAGGCACCAGCCATGAGCAAATATCACAACATTATCGTTATTGGCGAAGCCATTTGCTCATATCAATGATTATAGGCTATGCCGCATTCTACCTAACTCGCAAAAGTTTGAATATCGTTATGCCCGCCATGCAACTGGAATTGGCTCTTAATAAAAATGATATTGGATGGATAATCAGTTTGTTTTACCTTGCTTATGGCAGTTCAAAATTTTTTGCCGGCATTTTCCATGATCATACTGGTTATCGCTGGTTCATGGGGGTAGGGCTATTAATGACAGGTGTACTGAACATTATTTTTACCTTCTGCTCATCACTGCCCTCCCTATTATTTGTCTGGACGCTGAATGGCTTTTTTCAAGGATGGGGATGGCCAACATGTGCTCGACTTCTCACTCACTGGTATTCTCGTAATGAACGAGGTTTCTGGTGGGGCTGTTGGAATATATCCATCAATATAAGTGGTATTTTTCTGCCACTATTGTCTGCATTTTTAGCCAATTATTATGGCTGGCGCGCTGCATTATTTGTTCCTGGACTCATCAGCATTGCGCTTGGAATTTGGTTATGCCGGAGAATGCGGGGAACGCCACAGGAACATGGTTTACCTAGCGTAGGGGATTGGCGACAAGATACCATGGAGCTACGACAAGAACGGTTATCTTTACCCATGCCTATGATAAAAATTCTAAAGGAAACCATTTTATTCAACCGTACCATCTGGCTCCTTGGTTTTTCTTATATTCTCGTCTATTTCATTAGGATCGCAATTAATGACTGGGGTAATTTATGGTTATTAGAAAAACATGGAGCTAACTTACTGAATGCCAATGCCACACTGTCGCTATTTGAACTGGGAGGATTATTAGGTGCTCTTTGTTCTGGATGGAGTTCTGATTTATTATTTCGCAGTCAACGTACACCCGTAATTCTACTATTTTCTCTTGGCCTTTTCTTTTCTATGGCTGCACTCTGGTTAATTCCTATAAATAATTACGTATTATTATCTATCTGTATTTTTAGTATTGGTTTTTTTGTATTTGGTCCTCAAATGTTAATTGGTCTTTCAGCAACTGAACACTGCCACAAAAAAGCGGCAGGTACGGTAACAGGATATTTAGGATTGTATGCTTATTATGGTGCCGCAATTGCTGGTTGGCCATTAAGCCAAATCATTGACCACTATGATTGGACAGGCATGTTTGCCTTGCTGACTCTTGCAGCCGCTGTGATAGGGTTATTACTGATGCCAATGTTAATGGCTGACGTCAGTAAAGAGTATAAAACAGACTGATAACAGAATTACCGGTGATGTATTCAAGGTGTTGATTGGTCTTAAACATAACATTTTCTTTCGATGAAAGTGCCGATCATTTCGTCATGCATTTTAGGGGATGTTGTGTCAACCGTTTTCCGAAAGTATGAGCGATGATACGCTTCAAGCGGATTATGAAGTTTAATTTATCTCTATTTATTAAAATTTTATTATTATATAAATTATGTATATATTAAAAATATAAATCTGTCGGCAAACCAGAATTAAAAAGCGCTCGTAATTTCAGACCTTGGAGTGTATAATCTCCATATTTCCTTTCCTTCAACACTTTCCCAAGGTGGAGAAGTCGGTTTACCATCTAACCAAAATTGAATTTTTCTTTGCACGTTAGGATTGTACCTGTTTCTATAGACCCATCTCAATTCATGTGAAATTATATCAGTCCTAACTCCTGGATATTTAATTTTATTTACTACATATCTCATATCGATGCCATCAAGAATAAAATGTATATTATTATTCTTAAGCAGATCAGTATTTCCATTGCTTGTAGTTACCCAAGATAATCCTCCTTTACATTTCCTTGAGAATATTTTGTCTGCATCTTCGGGTATTATTTCCAATGAGGTATTATATTTAGGATGATTTTTAAGATGTAACATAAAACTCTTCTGATAGGGAAGTTTTTTCGTCATGTGCATGTATTCATACTGTCTTTTCATATTTTCTCGGGCTAATTCATCTTTAACGCATAGTTCTGGAGGGATTGTAAATTGATCTATAAACATAACTTGAGCGTTAGGAAGCGTCCTTTGAGCGTTAAAACGCTTCTCTATAGCAAAAGCAACAGCCAGAGTACTTCCTTTGAAAGGCTGATATTCATGAAGATACCTTAATCTTTCACTTCCTAGTCCGTAAACTAAATCACCAATAATCAATTTGTGGGTAAAAGGCTCTTTAAATGGCATATTTTTACACTCACTACTAAATTCATTCTTAAAAGGGAAAGTATGACACCATAAAAGAGTATGCTATTTGACCACATCAGCGATTGTCAATGAGCAGAAGAAAATAAATTTATCGGGGCGAGATCTCACAATATTAACGATGCTATCTCGCTGAAAGCTCCCGATCGGGCAGCACAAATGGCACTTTTTAACCGGATTGCGTTAAATATCATTTACCAATCCAACTTCAAGTTACAGCTTGCAAATCAATGTGATTGTTTATATCTCCCCACTACGCGGGGAAATATGAGACTCATCAATTTAAGCTAAGCAGCCTATTTTTCACGTTCAGGATTTAGAATAAAACCAACGTCGTATCACTAACCACGCCATGTTGTGAGTCGGGATCTGAATTACATTCATACCGTGAGCACCTAATTAAGCAGTGTATTTTATACGCTGTAGCCAATATTCACGTTCCACGGAAGCAGATCATACTGGGGATCGTCGTAATGGCGTTTGAGGAGGTTCCAGTTCCGTAAAAAATTTACTAAGGTTGAGCTGTTCAAGTCACCGTTTAATTTGGGTACGCAGCTCAGCCAGCGATTCGGCCTACGCCTGAATCTGACGATCTTTTCCCTGAATATCGGTCTGAAGCTGGTAGATAGGGGCTTTCAATTGGTCAATATCATCAGTCATCATTCAGGCGCTCAGGGAAAAGCTTAAGTGTGACAGTGAAACAATCGCGTGTTCTGCCTATCAAATCAGCAATAAACCCTGTAAAATCAGCTACGCTTTCTGGGGATGTCACACCGCAAAAGACCATTCATTTCACTTCTAATAAATAGGTTTTACTAATGCATCAGTCTGATGTTGTTGATCGCTCTCTTTTTTCATTAAGTTGGCCGATTTTCATTGATATCTTTCTGCATATGGCGACGTTATTAATCAATACGTACATGGTCAGCCATATTTCTTCTGCTTATCTTGCTGCAATGGGAGTGGGTAATCATGTTTTTGATCTCTTTATTACAATTTTTAACTTTATCAGCGTAGGTTGCAGTGTTGTCATAGCTCAATATCTGGGATCAGGAAAACGTGATAAAGCAAGCCAGGCTATTCATATTTCCATTGCTTTTAATTTTGTGCTGGGTTTCAGTTGTGCGCTGATCACCGTGTTCTTCGGTTATAAGATCCTGTATATCATGAACCTGCCTGAAAATCTGATGGAAGATGGATTCGCTTATCTGCATGTTCTTGGCATCTGTCTGGTACCCGAAGCAATTTCGATTATTTTGGCGGCTTGCATGCGGGTTTATGGAAAGTCAAAATCGGCCATGTATGTCACGCTGATTGCCAACCTGCTTACCATTGTCGGCAATATGATCGTACTCTATGGATTCTTTGGATTGCCTCAATATGGACTCGAAGGCGTAGCGTGGTCTACAGTATTTGGTCGTACTGTCGCTGTTATTTTGCTCTGCGGATTACTGTTTTTTGGTTTGAAGATCAAATTCGAGCCTAAATTGCTCGTGAATTGGTCTAAGAATATGTTGAGCAAAATCCTGCACATCGGCTTACCTGCCGCGGGTGAGAATTTGGTGTGGATCCTGCAATATATGACTGCACAGGCGTTTATCGGCCTGATGGGTGAAATGTCTCTGGCCGCGCAAACACTGTATTTCCAGCTATCTCTGTTCATTATGTTGTTTGGTATCTCTATCAGCATTGGCAATGAGATTATGGTTGGTCACCTTGTTGGGGCAAAGCGTTTTGAAGATGCCTATCTTCGGGGGCTGAAGAGCCTGAAAATTGGTGTGATTGTTACAATAGGCGTCGTCTTAATGTTCTGGATTTTCAGGGAACCGCTTCTCTATGTTATGACGGAAGATCAGAAGATTGTTGAACTTCTGCTGCCGTTGTTCCTGCTCTCGGTCTTTTTGGAGCCAGGACGCACTTTCAACATTGTGATGGTCAATGCTCTGCGTGCTTCTGGTGATGCCCGTTTTCCTCTTTATACCGCATTGATTTGTATGTGGGGAATCTCTATTCCAGTCGGTTATTTTTTGGGAATTACCATGGGTATGGGGATCTTGGGGATTTGGATAGGATTCTTCTGCGACGAGTGGATCCGCGGGTTAGTGAACGCCTGGCGTTGGAAGTCTAAAAGATGGCAAACCAAGCGATTAGATGTCTAATTAAAAAATAACAGTAACAATAAGTATAAAAAATGCCGCAAATAGACTTGCGGCATTTTAATCAAAGATGGGTTTGATTAATAATTGCATAGTAACTTGAACAATTTTCTCATTAATATGTTATTCAGTATTTATCTGATAATTTAATTTCAAGACTGTAAAAAAATAAAAAACAGGGCTATTTCCATTTTATTTTATCAATAACATTACCCGCTTTGTTTTTATTAATACCAAGTCTATAGTAAAATAAGGTCTTACCAATTAAGTATTAATTTTCCTTTATTTTTCATCGAAAAACAGGATGACACATAGTTTAATCCTATTTCACTAAATAGCGTTTCAAAATGATAGAAATATTCCTTACGCCGCGCGGGGTAAGGAACGCCAACATCTGATATTCTCAGTATTATGGAAACCTAGTTAGATTGGTATAGATTAATCCTTTGAATTACAGCATAATATTAACGATAAAAAGGATTTAATCCTGACAACGTGTTTTTGACAATTTTCTTTTTTGCGCAGTTTCCCTTTGTAATTTCTTCTTCATGAAAAAGTTGTTCTCCTTGGAATCACATTAGCTATCAGCACACAATAATTCACTTACTAAAAGATATGAAAACAGCAACAAAAAACAATAACGTCACGCCACAGTTATCTCCAGCGGCCAAACGCGCCAACATGACGGAGAAAGAGTGGAAAAAAGCAATAAAATTCGACCATACCGATACTGGCTGGGTTATTATGAGTATCGGCATGGCAATCGGGGCCGGCATTGTTTTCTTGCCGGCGCAGGTTGGATTGATGGGATTGTGGGTTTTCCTGCTCTCTTCCATTATTGGTTATCCTGCCATGTATCTCTTTCAGCGGCTCTTCATCAATACCCTGGCAGAGTCACCAGAATGCAAAGATTACCCTAGTGTTATCAGTGGTTATCTTGGTAAAAATTGGGGCATTCTGTTAGGCGTACTCTACTTCATTATGCTGGTGATCTGGATGTTTGTTTATTCCACCGCGATAACCAATGATAGTGCTTCTTACCTGCAAACATTTGGCATCACAGATGAATTAATGTCGAAAAATCCGCTTTATGGATTGGTATTAATCTGTGTATTAGTCGCCATCTCTTCCCGTGGTGAACAATTACTGTTCAAAATATCCAGCCTAATGGTCATAACCAAGTTATTTGTTATCGCGGCATTAGGATTTTCCATGATCGGTATGTGGCATCTTTACAATATCGGGGCCTTACCTCCCCTGGAACTATTGATCAAACAAGCTATCATCACGCTACCTTTTACGCTCACGTCCATCCTGTTTATCCAAACACTTAGCCCAATGGTGATTTCTTATCGCAATCGGGAGAAAAACCGTGAAGTTGCCCGTCATAAGGCACTGAGAGCGATGAACATTGCTTTTGCTATCCTGTTTTGTACGGTATTTTTCTATGCCATCTCTTTTACGCTGGCAATGGGACATGACGAAGCACTCAAAGCCTATGAACAGAATATTTCAGCATTAGCCATTGCCGCCCAATTTTTCCCAGGCGGTTGGGTTATTGCTGTCAGTATCATGCTCAATGTTTTTGCCGTGATGACTGCCTTTTTTGGTGTTTACCTTGGGTTTCGCGAAGCCAGCCAAGGCATTGCCATGAATATTCTTAGTCGCCTGATGCCTGCTGAAAAGATCAATGAAAAGTGGGTACAAAAAGGCATCATGGTGTTTGCCATCTTATTGGCATGGAGTGCGATCCTTCTGAATGCCCCTGTATTAAGTTTTACTTCTATTTGTAGCCCAATATTCGGCATCGTTGGCTGCCTTATTCCGGCTTATTTAGTCTACAAAGTCCCTGGCTTGCGCCATTACAAAGAGATATCACTTATCTTGATCATCTTTACTGGAATTTTGTTATGTGTTTCCCCTTTCCTGGCCTTCTCCTGATATGAGGGCTTATTATTAAGGTTCACTTGGTGCGCCCTAAATTCTCATCTTTCTGTTAGAGGATATAAGGCGCATTTAACTAATCAACTCCCTACAAAATTTACTGTACTTATTTAGTAAGCAATTCTTTTAATGACACTTCTATACGCATTAAACTTCAAGTTGCAATTTACAACACGATATGAAACCTGATCTCTCCTCGCGAAGCGGGGAGAAATTACACATATCTTGAAGATAAATTGGTATATACGCATTAAACTTCAAGTTGCAATTTACAACACGATATGAGACCTGATCTCTCCCCGCGAAGAGGGGAGAAATTACACATATCTTGAAGATAAATTGGTATATCCTTAATTAATCATGAAAAATATCTATTTAATTAAATTTCACAAACAGAACAAAAAACAGCCAACCCACTCAATTCAAACAAGGATATAGTAAACAATAGAAATTATAACCACCGTTATCAAATTAACTAAATCTCTTCCTTTAACCTTGTGTAATTACAAACATTATCCCTTGTTCTCCCTTGATATTTCTCCTTTTTCGTCAAAAAAATGCATACATTCAGAATAAAAACCCGATAACAAACAAAAAACTAAAATATTATTTCGAAAACACTAAGTAAAAGTTAATTTTCAATCAATAATAAGGCGTTATCTAAACAACTTAGATAAATCATTTACTTTTTCCACTAAATGCAGTAAAAATACAAACTCGATACACTTAAAGGGATTTTTAAAAGAATAAAAAACTAAAAAACAAACCGAGCCAAATGATTAGTTGTAAAGTTCAATAGAGTTGTTTTTATATATGGAATTCTATTTATGAATACCTCATTCTGGGTATCAGAATCACATAGTACGTATTTATACGATTCCAATTAGCATTTTCATTAAAAATAAGACAAAAATAAGCAGCAATTTTTTATTTGCGCTATTCCAATTAAATCAATCTGGTATTTAGCTAATCATGTTTAAAAAACACTAATGTTTTGTTGTATTCGATTAACTTAAATACCTTGCCATTCACAATTTATCTCTCTGATTTCATAGGAATGATAATTTCATGAAACAACGTAAGTTTTTAACCCGATACGAAATAGACGCAATTTTGACAGCGACAAAACAAGGACGTCACGCAGAGCGTGATTATTGCATGCTGTTAATGTGTTTCATTCACGGCTTTAGGGTAAGTGAGTTATGTAATCTATGCCTATCTGATCTCGATTTGAACTCAGCAATCATTCATATCAGACGGTTAAAAGGTGGGCTTTCAACCACACATCCTTTAATTCCAGAAGAAATTGATGCGTTAAATAAGTGGCTAGATATCCGCCCAAAATGGCGCGAAGCCGATTCACCGTGGGTATTTCTTTCTCAAAAATCAGGCCCTGTTTCACGCCAGCAAGTTTATGGTTTATTAAAACGCTATGGAAAGCAGGCGTCTGTCAGTGTTTCTCCACATCCGCATATGTTAAGGCACGCTTGTGGTTATGCATTAGCTGATCTCGGTCGCGATACCCGCTTGATCCAAGACTATCTTGGACACCGTAATATTTCACATACTGTCATTTACACCGCCAGTAATGTGAAACGTTTTTCCAGAATTTGGGAGTCTCACTCTAAATAATTGTGTTATTTTTTCTGCTGTTTTCACTAACATGCACTGTTATTGCAACAATCTCCACTAATTAATTTGTGGAGATTGCCGGCAGATAGAATGGACAATGCCATGAATATCGAAGATAAATGATTATTGTGTACACATGACAAACTTAATTTGTAAATAAACTTTATTTTTACTGTTTTTTATTTGTTAATAAATCTAAGTTTATTTTAAAAAAGCCTAAATCTAACAGGCAAATATATAAATCTTTATTTAAATTTGAGCAGCGAATTTATATGAACAATTTCACTGCTCAATAAGAAATATTAATCTACAGACAGGAGGTGAATCACCTGCCTTTGGATAAGTCCGTATGAAAACCCCGTCATCGATGTGAAGATCCAGTGAGGTAATTTCCTGATTTTACTATTTTACTTAAGAAGAGAAGTTAATCACAAATTTGCTGATGTACTTTTATTCATAGTTGTATGTATAAATAATTCTATTATATTCTGTTTGTCGCTGTATTAAAAATAATCATTTATTATTTTATCATTAAATTATTTTTACCATTCTGACGATAACTGAGGATTTATACACCGATAGCTCATGAATAAAATGACTCAACGATTTGCTCGCTCAGGTTTAGTGTTTACGCTCATTACCGAACATTTACCTGAACAAGCCCTTGCTGTTCCCGCCATTTTGCTTGCAGCGGCAAGCAAAGGTTCAAAGTTCGTCGCCCTGTGCCGCCCGATGAAAGGGAAGGAGAAGCAGGAATGATTCAGGAAAAACTATACGCCATTATTGATGGCGCGGCAGAACCCGATTTGTTTTTAGCGTTGGAACGTTACGATCCGCCATCCACATGCCTTTACGGAGAACCTCTTCAACCAGAACTGGTTAACATTGTGCCTTATCTGGTGCAGGTGACGGAAGAAGTCAAAATCTGGCTGGAATGTCGCAAAACCCCGTGGGGAATTTTCGTTCACAGTGCAGCGGACATGAAAGCCGTGCGCCAGCATTTACGAAAGTACCTGCAAGTATTGCTTCCCCAACAAGAAAAACCCGTCTTTTTCCGTTTTTATGATCCACGCAATATCTGGGATTTTCTCGGTGTGCTAAGTGACTGGGAAGTACATTGTTTTTTGGGGCCAATCACGCGGATCACAACACGTTACCTTGAAGAAGAACGCACAGATAACTTTGTAAAAATCAGAGAACCTTTTCCCGATAATGCTAAGGGAAAATACAAAATTTTCAAAATCAGTGAAGAGCAGTATGAACTGATAGAAATAAAGAAAAAAGAGCAGTATTTACAAAAGCTTGATTCCATTTTGCTATCTGAATTAGCAGAACTAAGAATAAGTATCAGCATCAACAACTCATTACCCTTCTTAGCTTTTTTCTATGATTACCTTATGTCTGAGAAAATAACAGACACTCGCTCTATAGAAGGCATTCTTAAAAAAGTGATCAGAGAAGACAATTTTGACATTGATAACTTTGATAAATCAATTCTGACCAACCTTACTGATGATGGGACTCCTGGCTGGTATAGAGCCAATCAGTTCATTTACAATATTAAGGAGTAATAGGAATGGATACTGTCGTTGGAATTAATGCAGGAAAAGCGTGTGCAACATGTGATACTCCACCGTCTTGCACTCATAAATATGAGATAAAAGGAGAAAAAGAAACTTATATTAATTTCCCTGAAAAACACAAGACGTTCGAAATCATTAATATTATCTCAGACAAAAGAGAGCATACACTCACTTCAAAATTAACGCCTATTAGATGTATAAGTGGAAAACCCAATTGTCCCAGCACTTATATATATTCACACGAAAGTCAAGATAAGTTTGAGCTTGGCCCTAGTCATAAAAGTTCAACTTATACTATTAGGAGTAATGCAAAATTACCTGAAGCAAAACTACCAGGAATGGATATTTGGGATAGGATTGAAGAACTATTTAAACCATGGAATAATAGTATAGGGAAAATAAAGTATTATTCTCAAACTACTGATTGTTCAGGGCTAGTACAAAGCACACAAATTAATGTATATCCCCAATATACGTTGTCCGCCTCTTTCGAAATTAATTTTGAAAATAATGTAAAAGATCATTATGTCGCAAAACGCTCTGATTTTACAAAAGAAGATGTAAAAGAACTAAAAAAAGAATTAGGAGTAAAAAAATGGAGTGACATCAATAAATATGTTAACGAAAGGAAATCAACTCTTGAATTCAAATCAGAAATTAAATTGTTTGACGAAAAATATCCATATAATTTTATTTTAGGTGAACTCAATGAAAATATATGGAATAACAAAAATTCAGTAACTCAAAAAATCAGAAGATTATTAGATAAAGTAATAAACAGTATATTAAAGAAAGCTGGCGGTTCTTTTGGCATTAAAGATGCATTATTAAACGGACCTAATATTTCAGCAAAAGGTAAAAAAGATCTGATTATAGTTAACTCAAGACCTGATTTTGAGTATGAATGGAATTTATTATTTTCACCTCTCATAGGATTAACAATTACTCTCGATATTATTAATGTGATAATTGCTATATTTGCCACTCCAGTCACAGGAGATAAGTGGAGAAGCTTTAGAACATCAATGGAAGATCAAATGGATAAGCTTAAGGATCACAAAAATAGAATAGTAGCAGGAGGCCTTCCTTATGCTGATCTAATAATATCCGGTGAAATACTAAACACAGGAGTTTCTGTATTAAGAAAAGAGCAAAAAATGAATGTTATTGGAAAAACAGGAAGTAGTTTAGGATTGGCAATAAAAATAGGATTTGATACTGGCGCTAGAGTTTTTTTTGTTGAAGGAATGCTTAGTACATACGGTGGTGGAACAGCAAAGATCTCTTTTGATCTTATATGTGATTCTACAGGAATAGGGATTTCTTTTTCTCATGAAGGAGTAAAACTAATTTTCAAACTAGATTTTAAAGCAGGTTTTTCAAAAGAAGTTAGTAATAAATCCATTAGTCAATCAAGAGGAAGAGGAAAAAAACAAGGAAAAGGTACTAGTGAAAAAATGACACCTATTAATGATTCATTAATAGATTTTGAATATTTTCTTGCAGAAGAGTATAAAAGTGAACCATTTTATTTTTACAAGTTCTAATGAACTTTCACTCACAAAAAAAATAATTATTTGTTTTTTCATTTTTTTTATATTACCTAAAGGAAATGCTATGAACCCTGAAATTATTTCCGCTGATTACAGATTAGAAGTCGACTTAAAAAAATGTGCAATGGATATATCAATCAATGGACTAGATATTTTTTCATATTATGGAAATGGTCCAATTAATACATTGATCGGAGTAGGTGAATACCTAAAATCAAAAGGAAATAAGCTCAAGTTCACAACATGGCCATCAAATAACTCAAAAGACATTTTTGATGCTGATTCAATTTGCAACCTAACTTTAAAATCAAGAAATAGATTTGAAGATGGAAATTACTCTGATTTTTTTAAAATAAAATACTCTCCTAATGAAAATATTGTTCATAATACATCAGAAAAATCCATTAACATTATTGTAATGAATAAAGATTGGGGAAATGTGTCAAAAAAAGAAAACATCCATCATGATAGTGATAATTACTATTATGAATACACGCAAATCTTCGATATAATTAATGATTTTCCTGAATGGAAATGGGTTAATTCATATAAAATTTCAGACAATATAAAAAATACATCTTCTTTATCTCAACCGTATCAAGCATTACTCGAGTCAGCTTATGAAGAATATTGGAGTTTTCTTCAGTCAAAAGATCTTTCTAAACTAAAAAAAATTCATTCTGAAATGTTATATGAATCTGTTATGGCTAATGGTGGAACTATAGAATCATATTTCTTATCTTTAGGGTTAGACGAAACTACAAATAATAGTGAACTAGAATTACTGCCATTGAAATTTGAGGAATTAGAAATAGTATTAGATGGTAGAGTAATATATATGGAACCATCCCCATTGAGATATCTAAATAAAGAAAAAGACACAACTCTCTTTATATCTCCAAAATTCCGTTTTGATGGAAATAAATTCATTGTGACGCGTTAATTTAAATATTGGCACAGAACACAGTGATTGTTCAGCGAGGCATTAAACTTCAAGTTGCAATTTACAACACGATATGAAACCTGATTTCTCCCCGCTTTGCGGGGAGAAATCACCCAGTTTGTTGACAAAATCGACACTTCACTTCTACCGTTGTCATCTCATTTCCTTAGAAAAAGTGGGAAGGATACACAAAAAACAACAAATTGAATGCGTGACCAAATCACTCAATATAACGCATATTAGTATCATTGAGTGATAATATTTTAGAGTTCTATATCATATTTTTTATTATTGTCATTTTGTTTTATGGTAAATTATTAATATAGCTATTGACAGGCAGGAAAATGGTTATATATTTTATGACCATAAAATGGCAAATAAAAGGAAAGGAAATGGCTAACATTATTTACATGACCTTAAATGGAAAAAAACAAGGTTTGATATCAGCAGGTTGTTCAACCTATGATTCTATAGGTAATAAATATCAAGAAGAAAATAAAGATAAAATATTGGTTTATTCTGTAGACCACGATATCAGTAGGGAACACAATGTAAATCATCAGCCTATAATAATAACAAAACCAATCGATAAATCATCTCCATTATTAGGCGTTTCAATATCGAATAATGAGCATTTAGATTGTTTGCTTGACATATATAGGAATAGCTCAGCGGGAGGATTAGAAAAGTTTTACTCTATCAAATTAACAAATGCCACTATAAAAAATATCTCCAGCCACTATCCCAATTCACTAAGCCACAATGATATGCAACCATATGAAAGTATAACAATTTCATATGATAGCATAACATGGACACATCACATTGCTGGCACATCAGGTTATAGTATAAGAGAAGATAATGTCTTTTAGTTCTTCTCAACTAAAAACAAAATGGTACGTTCAGTATCATTTTGTTTTATATTTATAATGGTATTATCTTTACGCCAGCGTTCATCTTTCCAATACTTATCATAGTATTTTATAAATCCCATGTTCTCAGTATATTTTATTAATTCTGTCAGACGACTCAATTTTACATTTGAAAATATAATTTCGTTAGTCATGGTGTTGTTACCATCAGGGGAGTCATAGTATATGATATAATCACTTGAAATTAAAGGTACATTCTTAATTTCATCAAAAGTAAATGCGTAATAATAAATAAAATTTCTTTTTGTATATGATAAGCTAACATTCGCTAATGATGCAAAAAAAAGAATAACACCAATAGCTAAAGTAAATATAAGTATACATATACGTATGAAACTATTCAATCGCAATCCCAGCATATTCTTTACCTATATTAATCCAGCTTGCATCTTCAATAAGCATTATGTCTTGACCAGTTTTTATATCGCTCATAGGCGTTATTGTATTTAAAAAAATAGGTAAGGGAATATTATAAGGAATTGTATTATTTGGATACTTTTCAGGGTCGGGAAATAATAATGGTTTAAAAGATTTATTTTTATATTTTCCTATAGCTCCGTAGTAGTCCCATCGTTTGTATGCTTTTTCTTTACTTACTACCCCTACTTGAGGTAAATAATTAATACCATTGATAACCTGATAAAAACCGAATAAGTTAGAAATCAAATCTTCACCACTATAGCCACTATCTGAAATTAAAGTAAAAGGAAAGGAATCTTGATATGATTCAAATGAATGAGTTGTATACATCATAATAGTAAGAGCAACTCTTTTTTTATCATGTAAGGATAAACCTCTTCTAACTCTCCATCTTGTTTTTATAGATGTTCCTAGTCTACGCCCCCTGCCCATATATTGGACATATCTAACGATAAAATGCGATTTATTAGTAGTTTCATCCCCCATAGCAAGAGAGAGCATCAACTTTCTTGCATCATCACCATTAGCATGCCCTAAATCTAACCATCCTAATTTTTCTGTATAGACCAATCGTCCATTTTCTATATCAGATCTTTTAGTCATTATAACTCCTGTAATTTAGTTAAGTTAAGTGCGCTATAAAATTTTAAAAGAAACCAGACACAGCTATTTTACTCTCATTCTAAACAAAAAATTCATGTAGATATAATTAATAAACCAGTAAATATCACCCAGTCTTCTTTATAAACACAATGATAATCTTAGGTCAAAAATATTTAAATAGCAGTATCGTATATTTTCATTTTTAACATATCATCAGCAAAAACATCATCACATTGACTCCACGAAAAGTAATGTTAACTATAAACTATAACGGCTATTTAATTATCAATAATATCCGATTGGTATATAACGAATTCATTAGGCTAATTAATTGTTGATAATTATTAGCCTAATGTCTATTAATGAAGCCAAGGATAATTAAAATTCCACAAAAAGTGATGACTCAATCAATTATTCTTCAAACAATTCGGCAAATTTTTCACGGATTTTCTGTTCTGGCAGATCTATACCAATAAAAACCAACACACTTTCTCGTACTTCATTATCGCGCCATTCTCTATCCCAATCCGCGCTATACAGACGCTGAACCCCTTGAAACAGTAACCGACAGGGCTCTCCTTTGATAGCAAGAATACCTTTGTACCGCAGAAGATTATCCGCAAAACTCAGTAATAACTCTTCCATCAGGTTAGAAACTTCTGGCAGTTCAACGGGGTGCGCTAAGTTAATGACTATCGATTGAACCGAGTTTTGTGGCTGGGGTACAAATCGAAAAACAGGTGTCGAAACCGTCAGTTTGTCATTCAACATAAATCCTTCGATATCGAACAATAAGCCTAAATCTGCTTCACCGTGAATAACCTTATGAATAGGCGCTCTGGCATTGATCCGCTGCAAACGTTCAACCAAAGCATCATGAACCGGAACAACATCTGTTTTAGTTAAAAGAATTCTGTCTGCATATCCCACCTGCGCCTGTGCAATGGAAAAACGATCTAATTGCTGTTCCGCATGAACCGCATCCACCAGCGTAATAATGCCATCAAGCAAAAAACGCTGGCACAAAATTTCATGGGAAAAGAAAGTTTGCGTAATCGGTCCGGGATCAGCCATTCCCGTACATTCGATAATCAAGCGGTCAAAGTTGATCTGCCCTTTATCCAGGCTATCCAGCAAGTCCAATAATGCATCTTCCAGCTCATTCGAACGACTACAACAGATGCATCCGTTACTTAATGTCTTAATTTGGGTTGCGCGATCACCAATTAATTCGTCATCAATGGGGACTTCACCAAATTCATTTTCAATGACAGCTATTTTATGACCATGATTGGCATTAAGAATATGACGCAGCAGCGTCGTTTTGCCTGATCCCAAAAAACCGGTCAGGATCGTGACTGATATTGGTTGCATTTTCGTTTCCTGATTTTTAACTAACAGCAGCGCATTCCGCCTTTGCCATCGCCACCATAGCGAGCATTCTGACGTTCGCGAAAAAATTCTTCAAAAGACATATAAGGCTTATCAGGGTGATTTTCCTTCATGTGCTGTACATATGTGTCATAGTCAGGAACCCCCACCAACATTCGGGCAGCCTGCCCCAAATACTTGCCTGCCCGACCAAGATTACCAAACATACACTGTTCTCCAAGGCTTGTTCTATAAAAATACCCCACATAATACAAAGCCAATTATGTGGGGTATAGCGGTTACTGATACGCAATGATTTGGTCGGTAGCAGTTTTAGTGTTGCATCAGTGCGTAGAAGAGACGTTCACCCCACCTTCAGGAACCGGAACATAAGGCGTTTCATTATCGGTACGCTCTGGATTTTTGCTTGCTTTGATCGCAGTTTTGATACCATAGATAATGATGCTGTATACCACTATCAGGAACAGGATGCTCAGGCCCGCATTGGTGTAGTTGTTCACAACAATGTGATTCATGTTACTGATTTGCTCAGCCGTCAATTCTGCACCCCCTTCGGCAATCTTCTGCTTATATTCTTTCGCCAGGAAGAAAAAGCCTTCAAGCCGTGGGTTATCACTGAATAATTTCAGCCCCAGCGCCCATGTAGTACAAATCAACAACCAAACCGCAGGGATCACCGTTACCCAGATATATCGGGTGCGTTTCATCTTGATCAAGACAACCGTACCCAATACCAACGCAACGGCAGCCAACATCTGGTTAGAGATACCAAATAGCGGCCACAAGCTCTTGACGCCACCCAATGGATCAACTACGCCTTGATACAGCAAATAACCCCATAAGCCAACACAACCCGCTGTACCAATGATGCCCGCAATCAGAGAGTCCGTTTTTTTCAGGAACGGAACAAAGTTACCCAAAAGATCTTGCAACATGAAACGGCCAGAGCGTGTACCTGCATCCAACGCCGTCAGGATGAACAGTGCTTCAAACAAAATACCAAAGTGATACCAGAAGCCCATGTCTGCCGCAGGGATGATCTGATGGAATACATGAGCAATACCCACAGCCAGGGTTGGTGCCCCTCCTGCACGGTTCAGAACGGATGGCTCACCAATGTCTTTTGCCGTTTGCAAAATTTGATCGGGTGAAATAACAAAGCCCCAAGAACTGACGGTCGCAGCCGCATGGCTTGTTACTTCTTTCAAAGAGGCCATAATCATTGGCGCTTCGGCAGTACCCAAATTATGCAGGTCAGGCATGGTAATCCCCAACGCAGCCGGAGGGGTATTCATGGCAAAATACAGTCCCGGCTCAATGATGGATGCAGCAACCAATGCCATGATCGCCACAAACGATTCCATCAACATTGCACCATAACCAATGAAACGAGCATCTTTTTCATTTGCCAACAGCTTAGGTGTCGTCCCCGAAGAAATCAGGGCATGGAAACCAGACACTGCACCACAAGCAATAGTAATGAACAAGAATGGGAACAGAGTTCCTTTCCAGACTGGCCCAGTACCGTCAATATATTGTGTGACAGCGGGCATTTTCAGTTCAGGGTTCAGGATGATAATCCCAATCGCAAGGCCAACAATAACCCCAATTTTCAGGAAAGTTGCCAGATAGTCACGCGGAGCCAAAATAAGCCAGACCGGCAATAATGCAGAGATAAATGCATACCCGATCAATGCATAAGTGATGGTGGTATCTTTGAACGTCAGCGCAGGTCCCCAGTAAGGATCTGCGGCAACAACCCCACCAAACCAAATAGCAGCAATCAACAGGAAAATACCGATCACAGAGACTTCACCTACACGCCCCGGACGGATATATCGCATGTAGATCCCCATGAAAAGCGCAATGGGTACTGTTGAACAAACAGTAAATACACCCCACGGGCTTTCTGCCAATGCTTTCACGACGATTAACGCCAGCACCGCCAGAATGATGATCATGATTAAGAAGCAACCAAACAGAGCTATTGTGCCTGGCACTCGTCCCATCTCTTCTTTGACGATCTCACCCAGTGATGCCCCATTGCGACGGGAGGAGATAAACAGCACCATAAAGTCCTGCACCGCGCCGGCAAGCACCACTCCTGCTAACAACCACAGTGTTCCTGGCAGATAACCGACCTGTGCCGCCAATACTGGCCCGACTAATGGACCGGCTCCCGCGATGGCGGCAAAGTGGTGACCAAACAGGACATTTTTGTTGGTGGGAACATAGTTCAAACCATCATTATTGACAACAGCAGGGGTTGCTCGCGTGGCATCCAGTTTCATCACCTTTGTGGCGATATACAGGCTGTAATACCGATAAGCAACCAAGTAAACGGCTACGGAAGCGACAATGATCCACAAAGCACTAACGTGTTCTCCCCGACGCAGCGCAACGACTCCAAGACAGAATGCGCCAATTATCCCCAATATCATCCAGGGGATATGTTTTAACAATTTATTATTCTTCATAAAACTTCCTTTTCCACAGTAAGACGAACAGCAAGCCATTATTTAATTTTTTACTTCCTTCTCCATAAACCGGCCATATACAGCCAGCAGGAAGCGATACCCATAAAAGGTATATACTCCTCGTCACACTGCACTATGATATAAAACTCTCCCTGATAAGAGGGAGAGGATCTTACTCAGCGGTTGAATACCAACATTAAGCGGTCAAAATCCCCCAATCAGTGGTTCATACACATAAAGCATGAACCAAGTTTTGTGAGGTAACTCACTTCCTCAATAAATTGCAAAATGAAGGTATATACCAATCTAACTTCAAGATGCGTGTGATTTCTCCCCGCAAAGCGGGGAGAAGTCAGGTTTCATATCGTGTTGTAAATTACAACTTGAAGTTTAATGCGCATATTCATCAATCGAAATGAATGGCGTCATCCTTTAAGTGATTAAAGTCTTTATATTCGTTACTGAATGAAATCACTGTATGCTGGTTCGGACACGTTTGGTTAGAAAACCAAACACATTTGGATATCAGGCGAGGCTCTTCAATTCCCAACCATGTGGATAGCATAGATAGCAAATTCAAACCGCTGCGGTGAGCATCTATGATATTTTTGCTTACTGTGTTCTTGTCGGTATTTTTCATGGCATAGTCATAACCGGTAATAATAAAGGGAACTTGATAGTTCTGCTTATTACTATCGTTATGAGTCAAATTCTCGCTATCTGTATTCTTATTCACAAGTGACAAACCATGATCCGCAAAGTAAAGCATTGTCCAGTGCAATTGATTTTTATTGGCAATGCTTTCAATATCAGCTAGCAGGCTGTCCGTATTATGAATACTTTGAAGATAGCATGAAATATTTTTGGAATGAAAATAGGTGTCGTATTTACCATTCGTTCTGGTACAAGGTTGTGGATGCGACCCCATTAAGTGAATAATGATCAGTTTCTTTTTCCGCTCATTCTTCACTAATGCTTTACGAATATAAGGCAATAAATTCTCATCCGGCATATAACGGCGATCATCTGAATTGCCTTCTTTTAGAAAGGTATAATGATCAGCCTGCTGTCCAATCAGTGCTACAGGAGAATCAAATCCTCCCTTCATTCCCTGATTGGATAGCCAATAAGTCTCAAATCCCGCTTTTTTCGCCAGTGAAACAATACTGTTGTTCAGTTGAATTTCATTTGCTTCACGAACCGCCAGAGAGTTAGTCAACGATAATTGTGTCGAGGGTGCCGCAGAAATATAGTGGGTTAACACGGTAACATGCGCGTTATCCAACCAAGGGGTATTTTTATCTGGAAACCCATAGATACTCATAAAATCTTTTCGGACGCTCTCACCGATCACCATGATATAGGTATCGTATTTCTCTTCTTTTACTACTGGCTGCCAGTCATCCCGATATTTAATGATCTTGGCAAATCGGTTATTTTCTGACATGACTTGCTTGTAACTCTGATAGACATCACTGAAAAAGCGCACTTCCGGTAAACTGGTATTTAAAAGTTCCGAGCTATCTTCAAAACCCGATTTTATATATCCTTTGGCTGGCGACCAGAACGCTGAAATAAAGAACAGAGTAAACAACCACTTTTTACTTTTGCCTGATATGCTGATATTTAGCTTAAGTGAAAATATCATCAGAACAAAAATAGCGATAGCAGTTAAATAAGTTGAAACAGAAAGGCTGCTAATATATTCCACTGTTTCGTTTCTATTGGTATAGATTAATGATCCTACCGCATTGATGTCTGGATAACCGTAATTGAGGCCAATTGGGGTATAGAGCACGCCTATCAAGGAAAAAAAAGCAATTAAAAAGACATATATTCGTCTGCTGATAGCTGCCAAAAATAAAAAAAGTGCAAAGGCACTAAAGACATATATTAATTTTAATTGATACCCCAAACATTTATGTATCAGAAAAATAAGGAAAAAGAGAACAATAAAACAAGAGAGATTCTTGTTTTTATCAAACCAAGACATAATCACCCTATCATTTCACATAGCCGTAGTTAAATTTCTATCAACCCAACGTGGCGCTATTTTAGCCAGATAAAACCCAACACTGCACAATACAGTATTGGGAAAATTATTATATAATAAATTGTAATTTAAATACCTTCTCCCTCCTCGCCATAATGCAGAACTTGTGGTTCCTCATGCACATCGCAGCCAATACCGTGCCCGCAATATTCCCGTACCACCGTGTAATATTTTCTTAACTATACAACGCGCCAATAGCCTCCTTTTTTCGCCCCAACACGAATTAAACGCCCAATATCCTGTAATATCTTAATATTTCGCTCGATCGTGCGCCGGCTTACTCCCACTTCATTGGCCAATTGGGTTATGGTAATGGCAGGATGCGCAGCAATAACAAACAAGATTTTTTGCGCAGTAGCATTCAGTGGTTGTGGATTTTCTACCGACATTACGCCAGTATTCTGTTTTCGCAGATCTAAGCTTTCTTTAAGTGCTTCGGCTAATTTTTCCAGCATAAAATCGATAAATAGTGTACAGTCGCTGGTACGATCACATCCTCTAAGCACCTGATAATAATCCTGTTGTTGATAATGAATTAACGTTTCTACCGGTAACCACGCTAATTCAGGACGCCATTCGCTCAAAATCAATGTTTGCCACAAACGCCCCATACGGCCATTACCATCGGTAAATGGATGAATAAATTCAAACTCATAATGGAAAATTGAACTGGCGATCAATGGGTGAATAGCCGTCTGTTGCAACCATGTCAGTAACTCGCCCACTAACCGTGGTACTTGACTGGCAGGAGGAGCCATATGGATTAACTGTTTTTCTTGATAAATTCCCACATCTCCTCCACGTAATTGCCCTGGACGATCAACCAATCCAGTCATCAGTAGCCGATGTGCGGCCAATAAATCCGTCACACGGGAGCTATGCCAGTCCGGTAATTTTTCATAGGTTAATATGGCATTGCGCACTTCCTGAATATCCCTTGCTGGTGCCAACACGCGCTTTCCATTAATAATTGCCGTCACCTGTTCCGTAGATAAACTATTATGTTCAATTGCCAATGATGCCTGTATGGTACGAATGCGATTCTCTTTACGTAATACAGGCGAAGAAGTTTCCGCTTGCATTGACCAACGCCCTAATAGCTCACCAATTTCTACCTCTCGATTAAGTATATCCGGGGTAATAGTGTAGGGGGGTTGGTAAATAGCCACGATAATTTCCTCTAAGTCCGTCAATTTTTGATATCTCTTATAGCATTCAAGTGATTGATGCCATCTGTTTTCTTATTATTTGATAGCATGGCTTAAACCAAACAACAATCGAGCCGCTTCGCAATCCTGCTGAATTGTCAAAAAATCTGATACATTCCTGCGAGTAATCCTGCTAACCTACCGTGTAAATCTTCTAATCGCATCCACAGATGAATCACACAGATTATCAGTGATAAGATAGCGTTTTCGCCCAGGATGAGGTCTATTAACGTTCCATCCTTAGCTGATTATATTTAGGTTTTGTCATTTAGATGGGTTGACTGAGCGTCGATGGCCCAACTGAGTCAACAGGAATAATAGAATTGAATCAAGTCAATATGAAAGAATCTCCAGCAAAGGATATAGATAGCCATACTCCCATGATGCAACAGTATCTGCGTCTGAAAGCACAGCACCCCGATATTATGCTGCTGTATAGAATGGGAGATTTTTACGAGCTGTTTTATGACGATGCCAAAAAGGCGGCAAAGTTACTGGATATCTCTCTAACCAAACGCGGCCAATCGGCTGGTCAACCTATTCCGATGGCGGGTGTTCCTTATCACGCGATCGAAAACTATCTGGCAAAACTGGTACAACTCGGTGAATCTGCGGCGATCTGCGAACAAGTTGGTGATCCTGCAACCAGTAAAGGCCCTGTTGAACGCAAAGTTGTGCGTATTGTCACTCCTGGCACCGTCACTGATGAAGCTTTGCTACAAGAACGTCAGGATAATCTGCTCGCCGCTATCTGGCATGATAACCAGGGATTTGGTTATGCGACGCTGGATATCACTTCTGGCCGCTTCCGCGTTTCTGAAATGTCCGATCAAGATAGTATTGCCGCTGAATTGCAACGCACCCGTCCCGCGGAATTGCTTTATCCTGAAACCTTTGAGCATATGGCGTTGATTGAACGTTGTCATGGCTTGCGCCGACGCCCAATGTGGGAATTTGAGCTGGAGACAGCAAAACAACAACTTAATTTGCAATTTGGCACTCGTGACTTGATTGGCTTCGGAGTGGAAAAAGCGACGCTCGCCCTACGTGCAGCGGGCTGTTTGCTGCAATATGTCAAAGATACTCAGCGCACCACTTTACCCCATATTCGCAGCATAACGATGGAACGCCAGCAAGAAACGGTTATTATGGATGCCGCTACCCGTCGTAATCTGGAGATAACACAAAATTTATCCGGTGGCACTGAGAACACGCTGGCAGCGGTACTCGATCAATGTGTGACACCGATGGGCAGCCGAATGCTGAAACGCTGGCTCCATGCACCAACTCGCAATAAAGATATGCTGGAAAATCGCCATCAAGCCATTTCCGCATTACAAGAAATCGGTTATGAATTACAGCCATTTTTACGTCAGGTCGGTGACTTAGAGCGTGTGCTTGCCCGTCTTGCTCTCCGCTCTGCCCGCCCTCGTGATCTGGCCAGAATGCGCCATGCTTTCCAGCAATTGCCTGATATTCATCAGATCCTGACCTCCTCAGATGCCCCGTATATCCAAGCGCTACAACAGCGTGTGGGACATTTTGATGAATTACAAACTCTGCTAGAGAATGCAGTTGTCGAAACACCTCCTGTTCTGGTGCGTGACGGTGGCGTCATTGCCACGGGCTATAATGCAGAATTGGATGAATGGCGGGCACTGGCCGATGGCGCCAGTGATTATCTGGATAAACTGGAGATTCGCGAACGCGAAAAACTTGGTATTGACACCCTGAAAGTAGGCTTTAATGCGGTACATGGTTACTATATTCAGGTTAGTCGTGGACAAAGCCATTTAGTCCCTATCCATTACGTTCGTCGTCAAACGCTGAAAAATGCAGAACGCTATATCATTCCTGAATTAAAAGAATATGAAGACAAGGTGCTGACTTCCAAAGGCAAAGCACTTGCCATCGAAAAAGCCCTGTACGAAGAGTTGTTCGATCTGTTACTGCCTCATCTGGCCGATTTGCAAACCTGTGCCGAAGCGCTGTCAGAGCTGGATGTCCTGGCAAACCTCGCCGAGCGTGCTGAAACCCTAAATTACACCCGCCCGATACTAACCGATAAAGTTGGTATTCAGATCACTGGCGGCCGGCATCCGGTTGTCGAACAAGTATTAAGCGAGCCATTTATTTCTAACCCATTGACGCTCTCATCACAACGCCGTTTGCTGATTATTACAGGGCCAAATATGGGAGGGAAAAGTACCTATATGCGTCAGACGGCCTTGATGACGTTGATGGCTTATATTGGAAGCTTTGTTCCTGCCGAAAAAGCAGTTATTGGGCCGGTAGATCGCATCTTTACTCGTGTCGGTGCATCCGATGATCTGGCATCAGGACGCTCTACCTTTATGGTGGAAATGACCGAAACTGCCAATATCTTACATAACGCGACTGAATACAGTCTGGTTTTAATGGATGAGATCGGTCGTGGTACATCAACTTATGATGGTTTATCCCTGGCGTGGGCCTGTGCTGAAAATTTAGCTAACCGTATCAAAGCAATGACACTGTTTGCGACTCACTATTTCGAACTGACAACGCTGCCTGAAAAACTGGAAGGGGTTGTCAATATTCATCTTGATGCGGTCGAGCATGGCGACACCATTGCTTTCATGCACAGTGTACAAGAAGGGGCGGCAAGTAAGAGTTATGGATTAGCTGTTGCATCGCTGGCAGGTGTTCCACGCGATGTCATTAAACGTGCGCGCCAGAAATTGAAAGAGCTGGAATCACTCTCTAATAGTGCAACCGCAGGCCATGTCGATACACCACAGTTAACCCTGCTGACAGAAGAAACCTCTCCAGCAATTGAAGCATTGGAAAACCTCAATCCAGATAGCTTGACGCCACGTCAAGCATTGGAGTGGATTTATCGTCTGAAAGATATGGTTTAACAATGAATGAAACAGCAATGAAGTTTGATACCAATTTGTTAGCACCCATTTATCAATTTTTACAGTGTGCGACTCCCGATCAATGGGTAGAAAAGGCGCGGCAGCCTGAGAATCTGCCAATTTTATTGCGCGATCATCTGCTATGTGAATTGAAAGCAGCACAAAGTGCTATGTTCTTAATTCGCAAATATGCTGTTGCTCCAGAGAGTGCTGATGCTCTGTTGGCTTGGTTTCAGCCCTATGAGGATTTTGCCTATAAAAAAATTGGCGATATCCATTCATTGAAAGGAAAAAATCAGGCCACCAAGCAAATTACCGCGCGGGCAAAATCACCTTATAGTCAAGATCTCATCGATAAGATGGTGTTATTGATTAAGGAAGAATTGCATCATTTTTATCAAGTATTAGAAATCATGGATGCCAGAGGGGTAAACTATGACAGTATCAGTGCTAGCCGCTATGCTAAATCCCTATTTCAGCATATTACCAATCATGAGCCTTATACGTTGGTCGATAAATTGATTATTGGTGCTTACATTGAAGCACGCTCATGCGAACGTTTCGCAAAATTGGCTCCTCACCTGGATGAAGATTTGGGTAAGTTTTATATTTCTCTGCTGCGTTCAGAAGCTCGCCATTACCAAGATTATTTGATGCTCGCTCAGTCAATAGCTAAAGAAGATATTACAGAAAGAGTGAATTATTTCGGCCAGGTGGAAGCAGAGCTTATTCAAACTCCCGATCATGATTTTAAATTTCATAGTGGTGTTCCGATTATCTAAAATTGCTGAATGTCACACCAAATGGTATGAAAATATAAATGAGTAAATAAAAGGTGGGCTAAATAAGCCCACCTTAAGATTACCGCCTATCTTCATCTATACCAATCTAA
The DNA here is from genome assembly GCF_037265215.1 of Xenorhabdus griffiniae. NCBI lineage: Bacteria > Pseudomonadati > Pseudomonadota > Gammaproteobacteria > Enterobacterales > Morganellaceae > Xenorhabdus > Xenorhabdus griffiniae. The sequence continues at coordinate 3,732,788 of NZ_CP147737.1, forward strand.
CTTCAAGATGCATGTGATTTCTCCCTGCGAAGCGGGGAGAAATCACGTTTCATATAATGTTGTCAATTGCAACTTGAAGTTTAATCCGTATATACCTTTATCTTTTCAATTGTCACTTTTGGAATTACGTCTGATCTTGCCATCACCAAGTTGTCTAATTATCTTTGTTTCAGGAAATTCGTCTATTTTCCACTAACAATGTAATTTGAAATTTCTTAGGTATACGTTCTCAGGAATAAAGAATTAAGTACGGAATAATGATTCTATATTCAACCCTTGGGTATGCAATATGTCTCTAAGGCGACGCAATCCCTCAACTTGAATCTGACGAACTCTCTCTCTTGTTAAACCAATTTCTCGTCCAACATCTTCCAATGTTTCTGCTTCATATCCAAGCAAACCGAAACGACGGGCCAAAACTTCGCGCTGTTTTGCGTTCAGCTCAAACAACCATTTCACGATACTCTGTTTCATATCATCATCTTGAATAGTTGTTTCTGGCCCTGAATCATTTTCATCAGATAAAATATCCAATAATGCTTTATCTGAATCACCACCCATCGGTGTATCGACAGAAGTAATACGTTCGTTCAGCCGCATCATACGACTGACTTCTTCAACCGGTTTATTCAGTTTTTCCGCAATTTCTTCGATACTCGGTTCATGGTCCAATTTATGTGCGAGTTCTCTTGCGGTACGTAAATAGACATTCAATTCTTTGACTATATGAATAGGCAGGCGAATTGTGCGAGTTTGATTCATAATGGCACGTTCAATGGTTTGACGGATCCACCATGTCGCATAAGTAGAAAAACGAAAACCCCTTTCAGGATCAAATTTTTCCACTGCACGAATAAGCCCAAGGTTACCTTCTTCAATCAGATCCAGCAGTGCTAATCCACGATTGCTATATCGGCGGGATATTTTTACAACCAATCGCAAGTTACTTTCAATCATACGTTGGCGTGCAGCAACATCCCCTCGTAGTGCTCGTCTGGCGAAAAGAACCTCTTCCTCCGCTGTCAGCAAAGGTGAAAAACCAATCTCTCCAAGATAAAGCTGTGTTGCATCAAGAACCCGTTGGTTGACTCCTTGCAACAAATCCAAATCTTCATCAAGATCAGTGACATCATCCTCACCTTTCAGCAACGCTTCATCAAAGTCATCAGCTTCCATGCTATTTTCGTCTAAATTCGCATCATCATACAACTCATTAACTTTAAGCGTACTTTGGCTCATCAGCTGCTCCTACCCATGATAATGCGGGCAGGAATTTCAGATCCCTGCCCCGGTTTATCGCTGCGGAAGATAACGCAGCGGGTTTACGGATTTTCCCTTATAGCGAATTTCAAAATGTAATCTTACTGAACTTGTTCCGGTGCTACCCATAGTGGCAATTTTTTGCCCCGCTTGGACGTCCTGTTGCTCACGAACTAACATTGTGTCATTGTGCGCATAAGCACTTAGGTAGTCATCGTTATGTTTTATTATTATTAGATTTCCATAGCCACGTAATGCATTTCCGGCATAAACCACTTTACCTCGAGCTGTAGCAAATACGGGTTGGCCACGATTCCCCGCAATATCAATGCCCTTATTTCCTCCCTGAGAATCAGAGAAGCCTTCAAGAATTTTTCCTTCTGCCGGCCATCTCCAACTATTAATGGTATCAGCACCATTAATCGCATTATTTCCCCCTGTACCTGTTGCTGTAGATACTTTTGGGGAAGAATTGTCGTCATCTGAAATTGTTGCCTTTGGCAACATTTTTTCTGACTTTGGTTTATCAATAATTGCAGGATACGCATTAATTTTTTGAAAATCAACCTGGCTAATTTTTGATTTCGTACTATTTGATGCTATTAATACACCGTTTTTGGAGGTTGGATTACCTATTCTCAGGACCTGACCAACATTTAAGCTATAAGGTTCTGAAATATTATTTCTGAGAGCCAGATCACGGAAATCACTGCCTGTAATCCAGGCTATATAAAACAAAGTATCGCCATGTTTAACCGTATAAGTGCTTCCGTTGTAGCTTCCTTTGGGAATATTTTCGTAGTTACGGCGATAAATAATTCGCCCTTGAGAGGAACTAGCATTATTCGCTAGCTGACGATTTTTAATAGCATGATTATCTGAAACACGATTTGTATCGATATTCACGATTGGGGCTGGGCGATTTGGTGTATTACTACAACCTATCAATACAACCCCCATAACAGTGCTGGCGATTATCCACTTTATTTTTTTCACTGGTTTTTCTAGATTCATACTTTATTCCCCCATAAAGGCAAATATAAGTGAAAATAATAATGATTTATAAAAATTTAGGATTACAAAAGATTTAAAGCGAAACATTTTGCTTAATTTCAGAAAAAATAACAGCTAATTTGGAAACTCCCCCTTCTAAAATAAATTAGCTGATTATGTTAGTTCGCCTTGAATTAGGGGTACAAAACGGACAGGTTCGATAACGTCGCTATGAAAATCATTCCCATAACGATGTACTACTTTCAGTAACTGATTTCGCTTACCGACAGGCAAAACCATCACGCTTCCATTAGCAAGTTGATGGAGTAATGCCTGTGGAATTTCTGGTGGTGCAGCTGTGACAATAATTGCGTCAAAGGGGCCTTTTGATGGCCAGCCATCCCAACCATCACCGTGGCGGGTTGAGATATTATGTAGGTCGAGTTGCTTCAATCTGCGCTTCGCCTGCCACTGCAATCCTTTAATCCGCTCCACGGAGAAAACATGTTTGGCTAAGTGAGCAAGTATTGCCGTTTGATAACCTGAGCCTGTTCCAATTTCCAATACATTGGAGGCCGGAGTTAAATTCAGCAACTCAGTCATGCGAGCAACAATATAGGGTTGGGATATCGTTTGCCCATGACCAATAGGCAGTGCGGTATTTTCATATGCCTTATGAGCGAGAGCTTCATCAACAAAATATTCTCTAGGTACTTTGCCAATCACTTCCAACAGAGGCTCATTGTGAATTCCTTGCTGGCGCAACTGCGCCAGCAAATTTTTCATTGCTCGGTTTAACATGCCCCAATATCCCCGACTTTTGCCAACCAATCGCTTACCAGCTCCTGGGCTTTATAAGCTGTTAAGTCCACTTGCAAAGGGGTAATAGAGACAAATCCTTCTTCCACCGCAGCAAAATCTGTTTCAGGCCCAAAATCACTTTTTTCTCCCGGAGGGCCTAACCAATAGAGCATATTGCCTTTGGGATCTGTCATCGCATAGACCTGCTCAGCCGCACTACGGCGACCACATCGCGTCACCCTAAAGCCCTTGATCTGTTCAATAGGAATATCAGGGACATTAACATTCAAAATATTGCCCGCTCGCAATGGGTATTTTTGCAGCAAAGCTAATAAACGCACGGTCACTTCTGCCGCTGTTTCGTAATGTTGATCACCGTTGAGTGAGACCGCCAATGCAGGTAAGCCTAAGTGACGCCCTTCCATTGCAGCCGCAACCGTGCCAGAGTAAATCACATCATCACCAAGGTTAGGGCCGCAGTTGATACCAGAAACGACAATGTCAGGACGAGGACGCACCAGATTATTCACGCCCAAATAAACACAATCCGTCGGTGTACCTTCCTGAACAGAAATATCACCATTGTTCAGCGTGTTGATGCGCAAAGGGCGATCTAACGTTAAGGCATTCGACGCACCACTACGGTTACGGTCAGGCGCAACGACCTGAACATGATAGTGTTTCCGCAATGTAGCCGCTAAGGTTTGAATTCCCGGTGCGGTGACACCATCATCGTTACTCAGCAATATCCGCAGCATTGATATATCTCATTGATTTAAATAAAATAAAAAGGTTTATAATGTAAATTACCCTGTGTGTGTTTGATCTTAGCATGACGTTGACCGTTTTGTAGAGTGCTTTGCATTCAGGCCACATCAAGGGAAGAGCCGAGATCCTGATTGATCAGTTCTCTCACAACACTGGTTGCAAAGCTACCAGATGGCAGAGAGAAATGCAGAATGACAGTTTGGTCATTTTGCCATTCCCAACGCAGGTTAAGCGGTTTCACCAATATTGCCCGACGAGCGCTTTCCACACGCTCACGTTTCACTAACGCCCAAAGCGTTTCATAATCCAATAAACATTGTTGTTCGAAATCCAGGGCCTGATATTGTGTTCCTAATGCTTTGTCACCCGGTAAAGGAGCCGTTATCTGTAATTCTCCCCCTATAACTCGCTGCTGCAATACCGACAATTCAGATTCATCAGCGACAAACCAGCTACCACGCCCCGTTAATTGTAGTGCATCGCCATTTTTTACCTTTTGGTGTTCATCTTGAGCAATCCGTTTGCTGGCAACCGCATTAAACATCGCGCTGCGGCAAGCAGAAAGATAAAAACTGCGGCGGTTACGTTCTTTGACTTGAATTTCATTAGCTGCCCAGCGTTGAGCCTGGACTAAATTTTGTCCATCCCGCCCGAAACGCTGTTCACCAAAGTAATTCGGTACACCGGTTTGCGCTATCTGCTGCAAACGTTTTTCCACTGATTGTCGGTCAGAAATGTCTCTTAATACCAGAGTGAAATCATTGCCTTGCAGCGCGCCAATTCGTAACTTGCGTTTCTGGCGGGAAGTTGCCAGCACTTCACAACCTTCAAGTTGAAATGCCGTGAAATCTGGATCTTGTTTCCCTGGTATATGTAAACAGAACCACTGTTCCGTCACTGCGTTACGATCTTTCAATCCCGCATAGCTGACAGAGCGAGCCGGTATTTTGGCAAAACGGGCAAGATGATCCGCGACAAATTGGGTGTTACATCCTGTTTTACGGATATGGACCATTAAGTGTTCGCCTTCGCCATCAGGAGAAAATCCCAAATCTTCGCGAACAATAAAATCTTCTGGTGTGGCTTTCACAATACCGGTGGCTTCCGGCCGGCCATAAAGCCAATGTAATTCACTCAATGTCATATTTATTTCTTTTACCCGCTTATTCTTTTACCAACAAAGCAACCGCTTCGCAGGCAATACCCTCTTTACGACCAACAAATCCCAGTTTTTCTGTTGTTGTCGCTTTAACGTTAATATCATCCATATGGCATTCAAGATCTTCCGCCAGGTTAACCCGCATCTGGGGAATATGCGGTAACATTTTTGGTGCCTGTGCGATAATGGTGATATCCAGGTTGCCTAACCGATAGCCCTTCGCACGGATACGGCGATAGGCTTCTTTCAGTAATTCACGGCTATCCGCGCCCTTGAAGGCAGGATCGGTATCGGGAAATAATTTACCAATATCTCCCAATGCTGCCGCGCCCAATAGAGCATCTGTAGCTGCGTGCAAAGCGACATCCCCATCGGAATGAGCGATTAATCCCTGTTCATAAGGAATGCGGACACCGCCAATGATCAATGGCCCTTCTCCGCCAAATTTATGCACATCAAAACCATGTCCAATTCTCATACGTTCGATTCCTTAGCTTTTTGGGATAGGTAAAATTCAGCCAATGCCAAATCTTCAGGTTGGGTTACTTTTATATTGTCCGCCCGTCCAGTAATCAGCACAGGACGATAACCACAATGCTCAAGTGCCGAAGATTCATCGGTGATACAGGCTTGATCTGCAAGTGCTTTGATCAAGCAATCACGCAATAACTGCAATGGGAATAATTGTGGCGTCAAAGCGTGCCACAATCCGTTACGGTCAACGGTATGTGCAATCAATGTGTGGTTAATTGTGGGTGACTCTGCGACTGGCAACGATACCATGCGTTTCATCGTATCTCTTACCGGTGATGCCAACAATCCACCGCATATGTCAGGAGATCCTGCGTTGTGATCAATCAGTCGCAACAGGCTATCGAGATCATTTCGATGAAGACAAGGGCGGGCTGCATCATGCACTAAAACCCAGCTTGTCCTGTCTGTAGGCAAACTAACCAGATAATCTAACCCGGCCAGAACCGAACCAGCTCGCTCTTCACCACCAATAACTGTCGTAATTCTCGGATCAGAAGCAACAGGCAATTGTGCAAATTGGGTATCAGCTGGATTCAGAGCAATGATAGCGCGTTGTATGCGAGGATGCTCAAACAACGCTGCCAGAGTATGTTCAAGGATCGTTTTTCCGGCAACTTTCAGATACTGTTTGGGGCAATCTGATTTCATCCTGCTACCAATACCCGCAGCAGGGATCAAGGCAATAATTTCAGCAGGGGAATGAAGTTGTGACTTATTCATTTTGATTATTATTTACTGTTTTTGATTTAACGATTATTGCGCATTATGTTTTGAGGTATCAGGCACCATACGATAAAAAGATTCTCCTGGTTTAATCATGCCCAATTCATTACGAGCGCGTTCTTCAATCGCTTCCTGTCCCCCTTTAAGATCCTTAATTTCAGCAAACAACTGGTCGTTACGTGCTTTTAGTTTTAGGTTATCAGCTTCTTGTTTATTAACTTCAGCCTTAACCCGCACATAATCGTGAATGCCGTTTTTGCCGAACCACAACGAATACTGTAACCAACCCAGAAGAACCAATAATAGTAGCGTTAGTTTGCCCATCTCCCCCCCTGAAAACCCGCTAATCATCCCACAACTGAAAGCATGACGCCACTGACTCTCACAAAACCGTTTACAAAACCATCCGCAAAAAAAGCCTCTTGCAAAACAGGATGGTACGATATATACGCATTAAACTTTAAGTTGCAATTTACAACACTCTATGAAACCTGATTTCACCCCGCTTCGCGGGAAGAAATCACACGCATCTTGAAATTAGATTGGTAGAGTAGAAATGCATTGCATTAAATGAGTGTAGAAACACATTATTTAACTAACAATAATAATGTGTTTCATGACAGTTTGTTGGGTTTAGTCGCTAAGTTGGTAGGATATCGTTGCTTTTCAGGGCAAAAAGCAGTTTTTCAATCGAAGATTCTACAGGCTGTGAACCCTCTAAATAGACTTCTGGCTGTTCTGGAGCTTCATAGGTGGCATCAATTCCGGTGAAATTGCGCAATTCTCCCGCTCGTGCTTTTTTATATAGTCCCTTGGGATCACGAGCCTCACAGATTTCCAGTGGCGTATCGACATACACTTCAATAAATCGCCCCTCTCCCATGAGTTCACGTATTTTTTGCCGTTCTGCTCTATGGGGAGAAATAAAAGCTGTCAGGACAACCAATCCCGCATCAACCATCAATTTTGCAACTTCACCGACGCGCCGGATATTTTCCTGCCGATCTATTGCAGAAAAGCCTAAATCACTGCACAGACCATGACGGACATTATCCCCATCCAGTAAGTACGTTTTGATTCCCTGTGCAAATAATGCCTGCTCCAATGCTCCTGCAAGGGTGGATTTTCCTGAACCAGACAGCCCTGTGAACCAAATCACCCGTGCAGGATGCCCATTTGCGCTTTCCCGCTGCGCCCGATCCAAAACATGTGAATGCCAGACGATATTATTCTGAGCCACTTATTTTCCTCCCAATAGATCACGTACTCCCCAGTGCGGGAAGTGGCGACGAACTAATTGGTTAAGTTCCAGCTCAAACTCACTGTATTCTTTAGGCTCTTCATAAACATCTGCCTGGATTTCACGCACCAATCCCGCTCCTACGGTCACATTGGTCAGACGATCAATCAGGATAATGCCACCGGTATCTGCATTTTGCGCATAACAGTCGAGCAACAAAGGTTCATCAAATGAAAATTCCACCCGCCCAATGGCGTTGAGGGGTAACTCAAGTGCAACTTTCTGTGTCAGGTTGTTAATATCCACTTGATATTGGACATTCTCGACTTTGCCACGGCTTTTTTTACCCGCGACTTTGATATCCAAACTTTGCCCTTGAATCAAAGGCTGTTCTGACATCCAGACGACATCAACCAAAGCGTGGCGAGTTGCCCTCATTTGAGCGTCAACAGCAATCAATAAGTCACCACGGCTAATATCTATTTCATCTTTTAATACGAGGGTAATAGCCTCTCCGGGTACGGCAAATGTGAGATCACCATTAAACGTGACGATCCTTTCTACCGTAGAAATCACACCTGACGGCATCACTTTTATTTGCTGGCCTTGCCATAAAATCCCTGATGACAATGTGCCGCTATATCCACGAAAATCAAGATCAGGGCGGTTGACATACTGTACGGGGAAACGCAAGGGCTGTTCTGTCGCTTTTGTTTTTACGTCCACGGACTCCAGGATATCCAGTAGCGTTTTTTCCGTATGCCACGCCATTTTTTCACTGCGGGTGACAATGTTATCCCCTTCCAACGCCGAAATTGGGACGAAATAGAGGGTGAGATCAGTAGGTAATTGTGCTGCAAAATTCAAATAATCTTGCTTGATCTGTTCAAATATCTCTTGCTGATATCCAACCAAATCCATTTTATTGACTGCCACCACCAAGTGACGAATACCTAGCAAGGTGCTGATAAAACTGTGGCGGCGAGTTTGTTCCTGAACACCTTTGCGTGCATCGATCAATAAAATAGAAAGATTACTGGTTGAGGCTCCTGTCGCCATATTGCGGGTATATTGCTCATGTCCTGGTGTGTCCGCAATAATGAATTTACGCTTTTCCGTGGAAAAATAGCGGTATGCTACGTCAATGGTGATGCCTTGTTCCCGTTCAGCCGCCAATCCATCAACTAATAAGGCTAGATCGAGCTTTTCTCCTTGAGTCCCAATTCGCTTGCTATCACTTTGTAAAGTTGCAAGTTGATCCTCATAAATTTGACGGGTGTCATGCAGCAAACGTCCAATTAGGGTACTTTTGCCATCATCCACGCTACCACAAGTTAAAAAACGCAGTAATCCTTTTTCCTGCTGCGTCCGAAGATAGGCTTCAACTCCGCCTTGTTGCTTGATCTGACTAGCAATAGTTTCATTATATGCAAGTGCTGGCATATCTGGACTCCTTAAAAATAACCCTGGCGCTTTTTCAGCTCCATAGAACCTGACTGATCACTGTCAATCAGCCGCCCTTGCCGTTCGCTAGTGGTCGATATCAACATTTCTTCGATGATTTCCGGCAACGTTTCTGCTCCTGATTCCACCGCTCCTGTCAGCGGCCAGCAGCCAAGTGTCCTAAAACGCACTTTCCGCTGGCTAATGACTTCCCCTGCTTTCAGGTCGATTCGATCATCGTCAACCATAATTAATGTCCCCTCACGCTGAACAACCGGACGAGGTTTAGCAAAATAAAGAGGGACTATCTCGATCTGCTCCAAATAGATGTATTGCCAGATATCCAACTCGGTCCAGTTGGATAACGGGAAGACGCGGATACTTTCCCCTTTGTTAATCTGGCCGTTATAGTTGCGCCAAAGTTCAGGGCGCTGGTTTTTAGGGTCCCAACGATGGGAACGGTCACGGAATGAGTAAATTCGTTCTTTGGCTCGCGATTTTTCTTCATCACGCCGCGCCCCGCCAAATGCTGCATCAAAGCCGTATTTATCCAGTGCTTGCTTCAATCCTTCTGTTTTCATGATATCGGTATGTTTGGCACTGCCATGAATAAAAGGATTAATTCCCAACATCTCTCCTTGTGGATTGCGGTAAACCAGCAACTCAAAACCATATTTTTCCGCTGTGCGATCACGGAAGTCGTACATGTCCTGAAATTTCCAGCCTGTATCTACGTGTAATAAAGGGAAAGGCAGTTTTCCCGGATAAAATGCTTTACGTGCAAGATGCAGCATTACAGAGGAATCTTTACCAATCGAATAGAGCATGACGGGGTTGGCAAATTCAGCAGCCACTTCCCGAATAATATGGATACTTTCAGCTTCAAGTTGCTGTAAGTGTGTTAGTCTTTTTTCGTCCATTGGACACTCCTTATACTAAATCAATCACAGCAGGGCGATTTACTTGATCAGCCGCGTTTTCGCTTTCAAACCATCCTATTTGATGGTGGAGTTGAGCCACCTCTCCTATTACCAGTAAGGCAGGTGAGGGAACTTCTTGTGCCAATCGTTCCAATTCGGATAAGGTTCCGGTCAATACTTGCTGTTCTGGACGAGTGCCACAACCAATCACGGCAACGGGGGTATGGCTATCCCGACCGTGTGAGATCAGCTTTTGGCTGATCAAGGCTGCTTTCATGATCCCCATATAAATGGCTAATGTTTGATTGCCCCGCGCGAGTGCAGGCCAATCCAATTCATTGCCATTTTCACGGCAATGTCCGGTAATAAAGGTGACGCTTTGCGCGTGTTCTCTGTGAGTCAATGGGATACCCGCGTAAGCAGAAGCACCTACCGCTGCCGTAATGCCAGGCACAACTTGAAAAGGAATTCCCGCTGCTGCTGCAATCTGTAATTCTTCTCCACCACGGCCGAAAATAAAGGGATCGCCCCCTTTTAAGCGAACCACTTTTTTCCCCTGATTCGCGAATTTGATGATAAGTCGGTTGGTTTCTTCCTGCGCTACGGAGTGATTACCTGCTCTTTTTCCAACACAGATTTTGTCTGCATCACGGCGAACTAACTCCAGAATTTCTGCGCTCACTAAATGGTCATAAAGAATGACGTCAGCCTGCTGGATCACTTGCAAGCCTTTTAAGGTCAATAATCCTGGATCACCTGGCCCTGCACCTACCAGAGCAAGTTCTCCTTGGGAATGAGAGTCATCTTGTGTCAACTGCTGTTCAAGTTGCTCTTCTGCTTGCTGTAATTGCCCATTGGCGATGAGTGTGGCAAAACGCCCATTAAACGCCTTTTCCCAAAAATGGCGCCGTTGACGTACGGAAGTAAAACGTTGTTTCACGCGTTCGCGCCAGCGCCCCGCGATATTTGCCATCGTACCCAGGCTAAATGGGAGCAAAGACTCCAGCTTTTCCCGCAATAATCTTGTTAATACCGGAGATTTTCCAGCCGATGAGATCGCCACAATAATCGGAGAGCGATCAATAATTGAGGGGAAAATGGCCGAACAGAGCGGTTGGTTATCCACAACGTTGGTCAAAATAGCGCGCTTATTGGCTTCGGTAAAAATATGTTGATTGAGGTTGTGATCGTCTGTGGCGGCAATCACTAAAAATACACCATCAAGATATTCTGTTTTAAACGTTCCCTGTAACCACTCAACTTCCCCTTTTTGGTAGCGTTGTTGCAGTTCTGCATGTAGCTCAGGAGCAACAACCGTTAGCACTGCACCAGTACGAAGTAATAAGTCTGCTTTGCGAGAGGCGATTTCTCCGCCCCCAACAAGCAGTACCGATCGGGCTTTAAGCTCAATAAATAAAGGTAAATAATCCACGATACCATCCTGCGTTAGAGCCTGTTCATGTTCTACCCTATGGATGTCAAGTCACAAAGGATATAGCTCTTAATTATTATGATGACCAGAAGATGAATATATGAGGCCGTGATTAGGTTATGAAATGACAAAAAGTAATTATTTGTTCCTGAATCGCATAAGCTAAAAAAGCAGCGGTAGCCCACCAGCGCAGTAACTCTGGTTTTCCAGCCTACCACGACTATTAATTAATAGTTTACTCGAATAAAAATGATCTCAAGCCGATCTTTTTTGCTTTGCTGTACCTATTACACATTTTTTTAATGTGTTAAGTTATACTTCTCTGATTTAAATTCAAGTCTTCTTCATTAAAATAAAAAACTAGGACGGTAATCATTATGTCATACATGATTTATCTTACCTTAAACGGTAAGAAGCAAGGCTTAATATCGGCAGGTTGTTCTACTCTCGATTCCATAGGAAACCGATATCAAAAAGGACACGAAGATCAAATACAAGTGTTAAGCTTAAATCATATGATGAATCGAGAACAAAATGTAAGTCATCATCCAATACAATTTGTCAAACCAATAGATAAGTCCTCTCCATTATTAGCAATGGCTATAGATTCTAATGAATCACTGAATGCCGCTTTTATTTTTTATCGGACAAATCCTACTGGACAATCAGAACTTTTTTATGAAGTAAAACTCACAGAAGCAACCGTTGTGGATATTTCTTGCACTTATCCAAATTCAATTAACAACAATGATATGATGCCATATGAAAAAATTTTACTTAACTATAAGTCTATATCATGGAGTCACGTAACAGCAGGTACATCTGCCTATAGTATATGGGATGACCGAGTTTACTAACACCAAGTTAAGCTAAGCATATATATGCTTAGCTTTTATTTTTTTCACTTATGTACGCAAAAATAAAAAACAAAGCCAAAATTATAATTATGCCAAATAAAGACAACCAACCCCATATATCAGGGAAAAAGTATAAACATACAGATACCCAGATAAAAATAACCACCACAGGAATATTTGTCCATAATAAGTCTTTAAAGAAAGACAAAATAAGTGCTTTAAACCATCCCTTACTAAATATTTTATTATTCATATATACACTCAAAAGTCTATTATATCTGAAATTACACGAGCAACAGAGTTTTCATCAGGTTTGTCTATTCCTTTTTTACCTATTAAATGAGTACCCTTAGATAATACAGGTTCAACTATAAAATACATCATTTCCAAATTCTTACTATATAATGCCCAGTAAAGAGATGGACATTCTCTTTTAAGCTTATCTGCTGATACTGCCGCCTTTTCAAAATATCCATATGATTGAAAAGCACTTAAAGCCATATTTATAAATTTTCTAGCTATGTTTTTTACAAGAATGTTTGTTATTAACGTTCTATATATAAACTCCGCTACTACAATAGATATTGATAATTTTGTTGATTTAGACGCCGCTACTTTAGCCGAAAATTTCAACACTCCAAGGTATATTCTTTCTCTTGCATCTTCACTATAGTCTTTGAATAATTCGTCAACATATGCTACTGCCATCCTCATTATAAAGTCTTTTTCATTCTTAGCAGTCCATAGGTTTATGATCATCCTCTTATCATCTGCATTTATTTTCTCATTTACATCTTCATATCCATCCCAAAAATATGATGTTCTCCAAAGTGCACGTTTAGCCCCCAATCCTATATTTTCCACTGTATCTATCGCCATTACTCCAACTTCTTCAACAGCACGTTCTAACCTTAAAGCGGCTTCACGTTGAGCTTCTTCTATTCTCAAAGCTAAATTTTGTTGAGCTTCTAATGACATCTTAAAATGACGGCTAATATCAAATCCCATGTATTACTCCACAAAAAATAATTCAATCAGTGTTTAACTGCTTTTCTATCCAGTTTTAATGATAAGATTCTACCATCCGAAATTTTCATATTAGCAGCATCAGTCTGAGTTGATGACAATAATTGAAAGCAAAACGTCATCATTATAGTTTATCCTCTGCAATCACAGGACTATTAGCTAACACATGATTTATTTGTTGTAGTAATTCTTCCCTCTTATCCATACGACATATCCTATTCTTAACGAAGAGTTAGAATATAACATTTCTATATAAAAAAATAGCCACATCAATCACATAATAATAATGTATTAAAAAAGCACAAAGTTACCCCCAATTCATCCATAAAGAATAATTGTAATTTTGAAGATTTTTAATTTTTCCTACCGGAAATAATAGAGGATTTAATAGTGCATTCAAGGCAGCTCGGTTTTTTTAACCATTCCAACCTAAAAAACCGAGCCTAAATTTACGCGGTTCTGAACAAACCCTTCTCAAATAAAGCTGGGGATTAATTCAACTTTCGTGCAAACCACACTCACGTTTCAAGCCAAAAAAACGCGTTTGTTCTTCACTCATACCGGGTTCCCATTTTTGGGTGGTATGCGTATCCCCGACAGAAAGGTAGCCCTGTTCCCATAATGGATGGTATTCAAGGCTATGCTTGGTCAAGTATTGGTGAACCTGCCTATTATCCCAATCAATTATAGGCAAGATTTTAAAAACTCCCCGTTGAACTGCCAGCACAGGTAAGTTAGTTCGGCTTTCTGATTGCTGGCGACGCAACCCCGCAAACCAGCTTTGTGCTTGCAGAGCTGCTAATGCACGATTCATCGGCGCAACTTTATTGATTTGGTTATAACGTTCTATCCCTTCTATTCCCTGTTCCCATAATTTGCCATAACGTGCTTCTTGCCAGGCGGGAGAATGTTCTGCACGAAAAATCTTCAAGTTCAAGTTGAGTTTTTCAGTCAGTTTATCAATAAATTGATAAGTTTCAGGAAATAAGTATCCCGTATCGGTAAGAATCACGGGAATATCAGGATACTCCCGTGTCACAAGATGCAAACAGACAGCCGCCTGAATACCAAAGCTAGAGGAAAGCACAAATTCGCCAGATAGATGCTCCAATGCCCATCTCACACGTTCACGAGCATCCAGTATCTCCAGTTGTTGATTGATGTCTGCCAATGACGTGATTTGCTGCTCTGGAGCCAGTGCCACCAGCTCCGATAAGTTCAATCGGCTCATACTGCCTCCTGCCAATCATAAAAATCGACGGCTGAATTCAATACGGGTTTGATGATATCAGCGCGGATCAGAAAATCACCAAAACATTCACCGGCATGACGCTCTGATGCCCAACGACCAATTAATTTATCCAGTATCTCAAGGATCTCTGCTGATGTAATATTTTCCTTGTACATGCGGGGAATGCGATCACCGATGCGATTTCCACCAAGATGCAGGTTGTAACGATCAAGTGCTTTACCCACCAGCCCAATTTCTGCCAGCATCGCCCTGCCACATCCATTCGGACAGCCTGTAACACGCAGTATGATCTCTTCATCACCCACACCATGTTTTTCCATTAACGCATCAACATAATCGACAAAAGTCGGCAGGAAACGTTCTGCTTCAGCCATCGCTAATGGGCAAGTAGGAAATGAAACACAGGCCATAGCGTGGTGACGCAAAGTAGTCACGCTATCGTCAATTAAGCCATGAGCACGGGCAATGTCTTCAATCCGCGTTTTTTCACTCTCCGGCACTCCTGCCACAATCAGGTTTTGGTTGGCAGTCAGACGAAAATCGCCTTTATGGATTTTCGCAATTTCTGCAATCCCTGTTTTTAATGGCTTGTTGGGATAATCCAACAAACGGCCATTTTCAATAAATAAGGTCAGGTGCCATTGATCATCAATGCCTTTTAACCAACCAATTTGATCGCCCCGACCAGTGAATTTATATGGCCGAATAGCTTCAAATTTCACACCAGCACGTTTTTCAACCTCTTGTTTGAAGGTTTCAATACCCACACGTTCAAGGGTATATTTGGTTTTCGCATTTTTACGGTCAGTCCGGTTACCCCAATCACGTTGGGTGGTCACTATCGCCTCTGCAATGGCCAAGGTGTGTTCCTGTGCAATAAAACCAAATTCACTCGCCAGTCGTGGGAAGGTTTTTTTGTCGCCGTGGGTCATGGCTAATCCCCCACCCACCAATACGTTAAAGCCAATTAATTGATCATTTTCCGCAATGGCGACAAAGTTCATATCGTTGGCATGTAGATCCACATCATTTTGTGGCGGGATCACCACCGATGTTTTGAATTTACGGGGCAAATAAGTAGTGCCAAGAATCGGCTCTTCATCGGTCGTTGCAATTTTTTCTTTATCCAACCAGATTTCAGCATACGCATTGGTACGAGGCAGCAGATGTTCCGATATCTTTTTCGCCCACTCATAAGCCTGTTGGTGTAAAGCAGATTGCACCGGATTGGACGTACACAGCACGTTACGATTGACGTCGTTAGCGGTAGCCAGTGAATCCAAGCCCATATGTGCTAATAATTGATGTGCTGGCTTGAGATTGTTTTTTAATATCCCATGAAACTGAAATGTCTGGCGGTTGGTCAATCTAATACTGCCATACAGCGTATTTTCTGTCGCAAACCGATCAATACCCAGCCACTGTTTTGGGGTAATAATCCCCCCCGGTAAGCGACAACGCAGCATCATGGCATGGCGTGGTTCGAGTTTTTGTTCTATACGCTCGGCCCGAATATCACGGTCATCTTGCTGATACATGCCATGAAAGCGGATAAGGAGAAAATTATCCCCCTCAAATCCGCCTGTCAGCCCATTTTTTAAATCTTCGCTGATCGTTCCTCGCAAATAATTACTGTCCAACTTCATGCGTTCACTGTCTGCAAGTTTGCCTTCAACGATTAAGATATCTGTTTTTTCTTTGCTCACATTGCTCATATTAGTAAACATCTCTCTGATAACGGCGCTCAAGGCGCAATTCACTCAAGAATTCATCAGCCTGTTCAGCATCCATACCACCATGTTGTGAAATGATGTCCAATAGGGCCTGTTCTACGTCTTTTGCCATGCGATTCGCATCGCCACAAACATACAGATGAGCGCCATCCTGGATCCAGCGCCAAACTTCTCCTCCCTGTTCACGCAGTTTGTCTTGTACATATACTTTATGTTGCTGATCCCTTGACCATGCCAGATCAATGCGGGTCAATAAGCCCTCTTTCATATAACGCTGGAATTCAACCTGATAAAGAAAATCTTCAACAAAATGGGGATTACCGAAAAACAGCCAGTTTTTACCTTCAGCTCCCTGACTGTCACGGTGCTGCAAAAATGCCCTAAACGGAGCAACCCCCGTTCCCGGCCCAATCATGATGATTGGTGTATTAGGATCGGCCGGTAAACGGAAATTGTCGTTCTGTTCGATAAACACGCGGATGCTGTCATCTTCTTGCAAGCGATCCGCCAGATAACCTGACGCGCCACCTGTACGGGCACGCCCTTCAATGTCATAACGAACAACGCCAACAGTAATATGAACTTCGTTTTCCACCTCAGATTGTGAAGAGGAGATGGAATAGAGACGTGGTGTCAGTGGGCGCAATAAATCAATAAATTGTTGGGCTTCTGGCTGTGAAGCCGCAGCCCTGACCATATCAACAATAGGTGTTGTCTGAGCGTATTGCTGCAAGGCTTGTTTGTTAGCGACTAGCGATAACAGTTTTTCATCTTTCGCCAACGCTGCATATTTCCCAACAATTACACCAGTATTTTGTGTCAACTCTACGTGACTAATCAAAGCATTACGCAATGGAAGTGATTTTCCATGCACATTGACCTGCTCTGAACCGTCTAACCAAAGCAGAGCTATTAATTCATCCACTAAAGCCGGATCGTTTTCAAACCAAACCCCCAAGGCATCTCCTGGTTGATAACGCAGCCCTGAGTCCCCTAAATCAATTTCAACATGGCGAACATCTTTGTCAGAACCACGTCCCGTTATTTTCTGGCTCGTCAACAGGGAAGCCGTCAAGGGGCTTTCTTTGGTATACGTTTGGGCTTCCTTGACATGCGCTGAAATAGTAGATGAAGTGACAGCATTTACCTGTACTGACAAACGCTGCTTCAAAATATCTGTAATTTGCTGACGCCATTGAGCCGCTTGTTCTTGGTATTCCACATCAGCATCAACACGATCCAATAGGCGCTGAGCACCAAGCTCATACAGACGACTGTCAAAATCTTTCCCTGCCTGACAGAAGTTTTCATACGACGTATCCCCAAGGCCAAATACGGCGTATACCGTCTCTTTCATTGATGGCGCTTTTTTGGCATAGAGATACTTATGGAGTGCTACAGCTTCTTCTGCGGGTTCACCTTCACCTTGTGTTGAAGCAATAATAATCAATATCCGTTCCTGGGAAATTTGTTTAAATTTATAGTCACCCGCATTAATTAAGTTTACATTGATATTTTCAGCTAATAGTGAATCTCTTAACTGTTCAGCCAGGCGACGGGCATTGCCTGTTTGCGATGCGGAAAGCAAAGTTACGGTTTCCTGTGCGGAAACGGCAGGTGCCTCTGCCCCCATTTGTGGCTGATGATTCACCATTCCCCAAAAGTAACCAGACAACCAGGCTAATTGGTGGGGAGAAAAATCGCTAATTGCAGACTGCAAGCGTGATAATTGTTCTGGAGAAACAGGTAGTAATGCGATTGAAGGTGGTTTTGCGGTCATTGTCCCAGTGCCTTTTGCTATAGCCAGTATCCATGTTGTACAAGATGCAGGAATCAATCCAGTCATGAACATGAATTGATTAAGGTTATCCCAGAATAGGAGCTGTATTTAAAGAAAGGATCGCAATATCTCATAACCAAAACACCTAACTTTATTTACAGATTTAATATATCAATAAAGTCGTTAAGCGTTGTGCTTTTTACTTCCAGAAAAATCACGTTAAGCTCGCAAAGTTCAGGTAGAATAGCCGACCTTTTAAAATCAGGGGAAAGCACAATGAGTACAACTATCTTTAAAGATTTTCAATTCGAGGCAGCACATCGCCTTCCACACGTACCGGAAGGACACAAATGTGGGCGTTTGCATGGGCATTCATTCATGGTACGTCTGGAAATCACCGGAGAAGTTAATCCGCTTAGTGGCTGGCTCATGGATTTTGCCGATGTCAAAGCCGCCTTTAAACCTGTCTGGGAACAGCTCGATCACCATTATCTCAATGAGATTCCTGGGCTTGAAAATCCAACCAGCGAAGTGTTGGCCAAGTGGATCTGGGAGAAGTTAAAACCGACGTTGCCTCAACTCAGTGCTGTTATGGTTAAAGAGACTTGTAGCGCAGGTTGTATCTATCGGGGAGAATAAGGATTCAGCACCAGAGCCTGGTGCTGAATGAGATTTAGGCGATATTTAAGTATTTATGGGTTTGCATCGAAAAACGCCAATTACGGGCAATACACGTTTCGATGCACAGGCGAGTAGCATCTTCTTTCTGGCTGATCGGCTGTAAGGCAATAACCGGAGTAGGATTTCCATCAAGCATAGTCAATAATTCATCTAATGCTTCAATATCGCGCTGCCGCCCAACAGGGTGCTTAATTTCATTAGCGCGTTTAATCGCCTCAGGCAAAACCCGATAGCCTCCGCGCATTTTCACTTTCGGAGAAACTGTCACCCACGTTTTGTCAGAACACTTAATAGCATGTGTACCACTCGTCTCTATCTGACATTGATAGCCTTCACTTTCCAGTGTTTCAGTCAAAGGATACAAGTCATATAAGCACGGTTCTCCGCCTGTAATAACAATATGCTTCGCACTATAACCTTGACGAGTGAATATGCTCAGTAATTGTTTTGCACTGGCAACGCCCCACAAATCGCTGTCTTGCGATTTTAGTAAGATATTTTCCATTGGCTGCTGCTTATCAGCCTCTTTTTCCCATGTATGTTTGGTATCGCACCAACTGCACCCTACTGGACATCCCTGTAATCGAATGAAAACCGAAGGTACACCGGTAAACACGCCTTCTCCCTGTAAAGTTTGGAAGATTTCATTTATTGGGTAAATCATAAAAAAACTCTGGTTTTAATAAACTGCCCGTTATTATTACAGATATCTATCCCGCGAACATCCATCTTTATGGTATTGTACCAGGTTGCTTTTGCTGGCATCTCACGCCAGACAGAGCATCGTATGCCTAAATACTCTCAGGCTGAAAGGATAGATGGGAATAACGAATGCAAAATAATGAAAATCAGCTTAAACAGGGTCTAAGCGTGCGGCATATCCGCTTTATGGCTTTAGGCTCTGCAATAGGCACAGGGCTGTTTTATGGCTCAGCAGCAGCAATACAGCAAGCAGGTCCCGCTGTATTGCTGGCCTATTTACTCGGCGGAGCTGCCGTATTTATCGTGATGAGAGCACTCGGCGAAATGGCCGTTCACCATCCTGTTTCTGGTTCTTTTTCGCAATATGCTAGCCATTATCTGGGACCTTTGGCCGGTTTCTTAACTGGTTGGATCTATATTCTTGAAATGCTGTTTGTTTGCCTGGCTGATGTTACTGCATTCGGCACGTATATGAAGCTCTGGTTCCCACATGTTGATCAGTGGATTTGGGTTTTAGGGATTGTCTGTTTTATTGGCGCCTTGAATCTGTGTCACGTAAAAATCTTTGGTGAAATGGAGTTTTGGCTTTCAATCATTAAAGTCACTGCCATTATTGCCATGATTATTGGCGGCCTTGCCATTATGTTTTACGGTTTCGGACAAGCAACTGAACATGCAACCGGTTTGTCCAATTTATGGGAACATGGCGGTTTTATGCCAAATGGTATCAGTGGCGTGATAGCTTCATTCGCCATTGTTATGTTCGCCTTTGGTGGCATCGAAGTCATTGGTATCACCGCTAGTGAAGCGAAAAATCCAGAAAAAACGATCCCTCAGGCAATTAATGCGGTTCCGTTTCGTATCTTGATCTTCTATGTTTTGACTCTGTGTATCCTGATGAGCATCTATCCATGGAATCAAATTGGTCAGGATGGCAGCCCATTTGTACAGATTTTTTCTAATTTGGGAATTAATTCAGCGGCAAATATTCTGAATGTGGTCGTGATTACCGCGGCGATTTCCGCTATCAATAGTGATATTTTTGGTGCTGGCAGGATGATGTATGGCATGGCGCAAGAAGGACAAGCACCCGAATCATTCAAAAAATTAACTCGTAATGGTGTGCCATGGATGACGGTTCTTGTCATGACTGCAGTTCTGTTACTTGGCGTAGTGCTAAATTATCTGATCCCTGAAGAAATCTTCATTCTTATCGCTTCTGTTGCCACATTTGCAACCGTTTGGGTATGGTTGATGATTTTAATCTCGCAGATTGCTATGCGTCGCCAAATGAGCGCAGAAGAAGTCAAGACACTGAAATTTCCAATCCCAATGTGGCCCATAGCCCCAATAATCACACTTGTTTTCATGGTCAGTGTCATCGTATTACTGGGCTATTTTGAGCAAACAAGAGACGCATTATATGTTGGTCTGGGCTGGGTGTTTATTTTGACTCTGGCTTATTTCTTCGGTGTGAAGAAGAAACTATCAGCAAATCGTTCTTCTAATCAGTAAACTGTTCAAGTATGTTTCAAAAAGCGTCGGTAAGCATCGACGCTTTTTTATCTTTTCTCTGCAAGATCAATAAGTCGTTTTAGCCAATCAATTATCATCACAAAGAAAATTTCACCATCAACGGGTTATGATCAGACGCACCCGTCATGACAACTGCTGCACGGGAAACTTTTAATTCACGATAAAAAACAAAATCCAGCGGCTTGCCAAAAACAATCGTTCTATGATCATCATTAAAATATACTTCTTTCAAATGCATACGATGTGTAAAACGTTCCAATATTTTTAATCTCTGCCGACTCCATGCATTAAAATCCCCAGCAAAAATAACAGGCCCATTATGTAAGCTGATATGAATGCCAATGTTATTGAGTTGTCGACTATAAACATCAACACCAAGGCTAAAGTTAATGGCATGCACGTTTATCACCATTAACTGACGTTTATCTGGCAATGGATAAATTGTAATTAATGACGATTTAGATAGTCTAAATATCGGTTCTTTTTCACGTAGCGGGCAGCAATAAACTGGTGAAGACGATGCTAATGTCATCACACCCGATGGATGTTGAGGGAGAGCAAATGCAGGAACCTGATCCGCGACCAAGCCACTGTCTGTAATAAATCTCAATAAAGCTGGGGTCGTTTGTGCTTCTTGTAGCAAGACAAGGTCACTCTTCTCAATCAAAGAAGACAAAACCTGTTGCCATGATGGGCGCTGTTGTTTATAGATATTCCAGATAGCAACAGAAAGCTCACGATTATGCTCAAGGAGAGGTTCTCCACGTGGTAGCGACTCATCCTCAAGTAATTGCTTAGAAGTAGGGAAAACACGCTCTACAGGCTGTCCGGCAACATATCTCATGGCAAAATTTTTCTGCGCATAATCTTTTCTCGCCCAACTTTTTCTTAAATAACTATTCCTGATCAAGTTTCCCCCAGTTTACCTCAACACCTTTATCTCCACTAATATGACATCTTGAGAATTGATTTCAATCTCTAGCGCTTAAAAAATCAGCATGATTGTGTAACTATATAATAACAACACAACATATTGGTAAAACATTTACTCACTATAATTAGTCGATTGATTTGTTTAATATTAAAAAAATAAATATTAATATATTTGATAAGTATCAAAAAATAGCATATTTAGGAAATAAATTTCTCTCAGGCAAAGTCATATAAGGATAAGATCAATTAATTTATAAAAGCTGTAATTATTCCACTATACATTGAAAGATCATCGCCCTATACCAATCCAACTTCAAGTTGCAGCTTACAAATCAATGTGATTGTTTATATCTCCCCGCTACGTGGGAGATATAAGACGCATCTTGAAGTTAGATTGGTATAGATGAAAAATACGAATTTAAGATCATTGATAAGGATATAAGCAATAAGCTATAGATTAGACAATAGAAAAAGCCCTGAAAGATATCTTTCAGGGCTTTTTCTAAATACGGTGGCGGTGCGGACGGGACTCGAACCCGCGACCCCCGGCGTGACAGGCCGGTATTCTAACCAACTGAACTACCGCACCACCGAATTTCTTTTTTCTTGCTGCCTTTTGTGCCGGCAACACTTATAAATTGATGTCTGGCAGTGCCCTACTCTCACATGGGGAGACCCCACACTACCATCGGCGCTACGGCGTTTCACTGCTGAGTTCGGCATGGGGTCAGGTGGGACCACCGCGCTATTGCCGCCAGACAAATCCTGTTTTCAATCCCGAACAAGCTGCTTTTCTACACTGAAACCCGTCTCTCTCTTTCCACTCCCGAAAACCCCTTCGGTGTTGTCAGGTTAAGCCGCACGGTTCATTAGTACCGGTTAGCTCAACGTCTCGCAACGCTTACACACCCGGCCTATCTACGTCCTCGTCTCGAACGTTCCTTCAGTACCCTCCAGGAGTAAGGGAAGACTCATCTTAAGGCAAGTTTCCCGCTTAGATGCTTTCAGCGGTTATCTCTTCCGCACTTAGCTACCGGGCAGTGCCATTGGCATGACAACCCGAACACCAGTGGTGCGTCCACTCCGGTCCTCTCGTACTAGGAGCAGCCCCTTGCAATCTTCCAACGCCCACGGCAGATAGGGACCGAACTGTCTCACGACGTTCTAAACCCAGCTCGCGTACCACTTTAAATGGCGAACAGCCATACCCTTGGGACCTACTTCAGCCCCAGGATGTGATGAGCCGACATCGAGGTGCCAAACACCGCCGTCGATATGAACTCTTGGGCGGTATCAGCCTGTTATCCCCGGAGTACCTTTTATCCGTTGAGCGATGGCCCTTCCATGCAGAACCACCGGATCACTAAGACCTACTTTCGTACCTGCTCGAGCCGTCACTCTCGCAGTCAAGCTAGCTTATGCCTTTGCACTAACCTCACGATGTCCGACCGTGATTAGCTAACCTTCGTGCTCCTCCGTTACACTTTGGGAGGAGACCGCCCCAGTCAAACTACCCACCAGACACTGTCCGCAACCCGGATAACGGGCCGGCGTTAGAACATCAAACATTCAAGGGTGGTATTTCAAGGATGGCTCCATGCAGACTGGCGTCCACACTTCACAGCCTCCCACCTATCCTACACATCAAGGCTCCATGTTCAGTGTCAAGCTATAGTAAAGGTTCACGGGGTCTTTCCGTCTTGCCGCGGGTACACTGCATCTTCACAGCGAGTTCAATTTCACTGAGTCTCGGGTGGAGACAGCCTGGCCATCATTACGCCATTCGTGCAGGTCGGAACTTACCCGACAAGGAATTTCGCTACCTTAGGACCGTTATAGTTACGGCCGCCGTTTACTGGGGCTTCGATCAAGAGCTTCTCGCCGAGGCGATAACCCCATCAATTAACCTTCCAGCACCGGGCAGGCGTCACACCGTATACGTCCACTTTCGTGTTTGCACAGTGCTGTGTTTTTATTAAACAGTTGCAGCCAGCTGGTATCTGCGACTGGCCTCGGCTCCGGAAGCAGGTTCCTTCACCTAACGCCAGCGTGCCTTCTCCCGAAGTTACGGCACCATTTTGCCTAGTTCCTTCACCCGAGTTCTCTCAAGCGCCTGAGTATTCTCTACCTGACCACCTGTGTCGGTTTGGGGTACGATGGACCCGAATCTGAAGCTTAGGGGCTTTTCCTGGAAGCGGGGCATCAGCAACTTCAGCACCGTAGTGCCTCGTCATCGTGCCTCAGTGTTGTGGCTCACCGGATTTGCCTGGTCAGCCCACCTACACACTTAAACCGGGACGACCGTCGCCCGGCTTGCCTAGCCTTCTCCGTCCCCCCATCGCAATTCGGGCCCGTACAGGAATATTAACCTGTTTCCCATCGACTACGCTTTTCAGCCTCGCCTTAGGGGTCGACTCACCCTGCCCCGATTAACGTTGGACAGGAACCCTTGGTCTTCCGGCGAGCGGGTTTTTCACCCGCTTTATCGTTACTTATGTCAGCATTCGCACTTCTGATACCTCCAGCCCACCTCACAGTGGACCTTCAACGGCTTACAGAACGCTCCCCTACCCAACGACACGTTGTGTCGCTGCCGCAGCTTCGGTGCATGGTTTAGCCCCGTTACATCTTCCGCGCAGGCCGACTCGACCAGTGAGCTATTACGCTTTCTTTAAATGATGGCTGCTTCTAAGCCAACATCCTGGCTGTCTGAGCCTTCCCACTTCGTTTCCCACTTAACCATGACTTGGGGACCTTAGCTGGCGGTCTGGGTTGTTTCCCTCTTCACGACGGACGTTAGCACCCGCCGTGTGTCTCCCGTGATAACATTCTTCGGTATTCGCAGTTTGCATCGGGTTGGTAAGTCGGGATGACCCCCTAGCCGAAACAGTGCTCTACCCCCGAAGATGAATTCACGAGGCGCTACCTAAATAGCTTTCGGGGAGAACCAGCTATCTCCCGGTTTGATTGGCCTTTCACCCCCAGCCACAAGTCATCCGCTAATTTTTCAACATTAGTCGGTTCGGTCCTCCAGTTAGTGTTACCCAACCTTCAACCTGCCCATGGCTAGATCACCGGGTTTCGGGTCTATACCCTGCAACTTAACGCCCCGTTAAGACTCGGTTTCCCTGCGGCTCCCCTATACGGTTAACCTTGCTACAGAATATAAGTCGCTGACCCATTATACAAAAGGTACGCAGTCACCCTGATAAATCAAGGCTCCCACTGCTTGTACGTACACGGTTTCAGGTTCTTTTTCACTCCCCTCGCCGGGGTTCTTTTCGCCTTTCCCTCACGGTACTGGTTCACTATCGGTCAGTCAGGAGTATTTAGCCTTGGAGGATGGTCCCCCCACATTCAGACAGGATAACACGTGTCCCGCCCTACTCATCGAACTCACAGCCTGTGTCTCTTCGTGTACGGGACTATCACCCTTTACTGTGCGCCTTTCCAGACGCTTCCACTGACACACACACTGATGCTGGTTCTGGGCTCCTCCCCGTTCGCTCGCCGCTACTGGGGGAATCTCGGTTGATTTCTTTTCCTCGGGGTACTGAGATGTTTCAGTTCCCCCGGTTCGCCTCATTAACCTATGGATTCAGTTAATGATGGTGCAACGGATTGCACCGGGTTTCCCCATTCGGACATCGCCGGCTGATAGCGCTTCATATCAGCTCACCGGCGCTTTTCGCAGATTAGCACGTCCTTCATCGCCTCTGACTGCCTAGGCATCCACCGTGTACGCTTAGTCGCTTAACCTCACAACCCGAAGAAGTCTTCCGGTCGGAGTGTTGAGAGTTTCATCAATGTTAATTCCATAACATTGACGGTTTCAAATTTTCAGCTTGTTCCAGATTGTTAAAGAGCCATAATTTCACAACACACCACGTTTGATGCGTTCTGAAATCATTCAAGTCAAGAAGAGTCATGGTGGAGCTAAGCGGGATCGAACCGCTGACCTCCTGCGTGCAAGGCAGGCGCTCTCCCAGCTGAGCTATAGCCCCATGTCACCGGACAGCAAAATTGGTAGGCCTGAGTGGACTTGAACCACCGACCTCACCCTTATCAGGGGTGCGCTCTAACCACCTGAGCTACAAGCCTATTTCGTTTCCGTCTCTTCTTTTATCAGACAATCTGTGTGAGCACTGCACAATCACTATCGTTTGGTAAGGAGGTGATCCAACCGCAGGTTCCCCTACGGTTACCTTGTTACGACTTCACCCCAGTCATGAATCACAAAGTGGCAAGCGCCCTCCAAAAGGTTAAGCTACCTGCTTCTTTTGCAACCCACTCCCATGGTGTGACGGGCGGTGTGTACAAGGCCCGGGAACGTATTCACCGCAGCATGCTGATCTGCGATTACTAGCGATTCCGACTTCATGGAGTCGAGTTGCAGACTCCAATCCGGACTACGACAGACTTTATGAGGTCCGCTTGCTCTCGCGAGGTCGCTTCTCTTTGTATCTGCCATTGTAGCACGTGTGTAGCCCTACTCGTAAGGGCCATGATGACTTGACGTCATCCCCACCTTCCTCCGGTTTATCACCGGCAGTCTCCCTTGAGTTCCCACCCGAAGTGCTGGCAACAAAGGATAAGGGTTGCGCTCGTTGCGGGACTTAACCCAACATTTCACAACACGAGCTGACGACAGCCATGCAGCACCTGTCTCACGGTGCCCGAAGGCACTTCCGCATCTCTGCAGAATTCCGTGGATGTCAAGAGTAGGTAAGGTTCTTCGCGTTGCATCGAATTAAACCACATGCTCCACCGCTTGTGCGGGCCCCCGTCAATTCATTTGAGTTTTAATCTTGCGACCGTACTCCCCAGGCGGTCGATTTAACGCGTTAGCTCCGGAAGCCACAGCTCAAGGCCACAACCTCCAAATCGACATCGTTTACAGCGTGGACTACCAGGGTATCTAATCCTGTTTGCTCCCCACGCTTTCGCACCTGAGCGTCAGTCTTCGTCCAGGGGGCCGCCTTCGCCACCGGTATTCCTCCACATCTCTACGCATTTCACCGCTACACGTGGAATTCTACCCCCCTCTACGAGACTCTAGCCAACCAGTCTTAGATGCCATTCCCAGGTTAAGCCCGGGGATTTCACATCTAACTTAATTGACCGCCTGCGTGCGCTTTACGCCCAGTAATTCCGATTAACGCTTGCACCCTCCGTATTACCGCGGCTGCTGGCACGGAGTTAGCCGGTGCTTCTTCTGTGGGTAACGTCAATCACAGGGTGTATTCGACCCTGTGCCTTCCTCCCCACTGAAAGTACTTTACAACCCGAAGGCCTTCTTCATACACGCGGCATGGCTGCATCAGGCTTGCGCCCATTGTGCAATATTCCCCACTGCTGCCTCCCGTAGGAGTCTGGGCCGTGTCTCAGTCCCAGTGTGGCTGGTCATCCTCTCAGACCAGCTAGGGATCGTCGCCTAGGTGAGCCATTACCCCACCTACTAGCTAATCCCATCTGGGTTCATCCGAAGGCGTGAGGCCCGAAGGTCCCCCACTTTGCTCCTTAGAGATTATGCGGTATTAGCCACCGTTTCCAGTGGTTATCCCCCGCCCTCGGGCAGATCCCCAGACATTACTCACCCGTCCGCCGCTCGCCGGCAGGAAAGCAAGCTTTCCCCCGCTGCCGCTCGACTTGCATGTGTTAGGCCTGCCGCCAGCGTTCAATCTGAGCCATGATCAAACTCTTCAATTAAAAGTTTGATGCTCAAAGAATTTCACTGTTAGTTCATAATGAATTAACTGCTTAGTCACTCTTTAAGACTTGAATCTTTTTTGCCTTGCGGCAATTCGATAGTCTCTTGCGAGTGCCCACACAGATTGTCTGATTAACTTGTTAAAGAGCATTGGCAACCGGAAATCACTTCCGGGTTGCGAGGCTGCGTATCTTACGCTTTCCTCTTACCGTGTCAAGCCTTATTTTTCGAGGCTTTTCACGTTGTCATCCCGACCGGTTTGTGTGTTTGTCGTGACAACGGAAGCGCATTATAGGGAGTTTTACGGCGCTGACAATAGTTTTTTTTAAATTTCTTTCTGTTCGTGTTTTTTTTCCTCAAAACGAGGCAATAACCAGCAGAAAGACTGTTTTTAAGACGTTTTATCACACGTTATTTGCAAAAATTTCTCAGAAAAATGATCTACCTGTTCCCAATCGGTGTATTCGACTTCTTTCGTCGTATCTGTTTCTCCTCCGGTCATTCGCATAATGAACTGAATCATGATGCGATCCAACCAACGATAACGTGGATAAAGTAGCGCTCCCGCAAAAACTCCGCATAAATCAGGTTGCCACGGACTTTTTATTAAAAACTTACGTACATAAGCGTTCGTTTCTGGCGTTCTTTTTTCTGGCTTTCTCGCCGTTAAATTGACGCCAAAGAAAGCTGCTGGCATTTGGTTCAATTGTTGTTGATGGCGAATGACAAAATCATGCAATACAGAATTGAAACGGCCATAACGTATCGACGCACCTACCATTACTTTTTGGTAAGGCGTCAAATTGACTTGTTTCACGGTAGAAAGATCTCTTAATTCACACTTAATACCAGCACGACGAAGGTTCTCTGCGATACGGGTAATAATTTTTTTAGTCTGTCCATCTTGGGTAGAATAAAGCAACAAATAACTCATAGATACGCCCTTATTAAACAGAGAATCACATATAAAAATTCAATCGTTCACTATTCACGCCAAAAAGTCGGTGTAAACAACACCAATAATGTGAACACTTCCAGACGTCCAAATAACATAGTGACAACCAATATCCATTTAGCCGCCGGATTCATGGTTGTAAAGTTATCAGCAACCACTCCCAAACCGGGTCCCAGGTTATTCAATGTTGCGGCGATAGCAGAAAAAGCAGAAAATTCGTCAACACCCGTTGCGATCAGTAACAACATACTGACAACGAAAACCAGTGCATAAGCAGAGAAAAAACCCCAGACTGCTTCAATAATTCGTTCCGGTAATGCTCGCCGTCCCAATTTAATGGTATACACTGCATTCGGGTGCACTAATCGCTTTAATTCACGCGATCCTTGCAAGAATAGCAACAAAATGCGGATAACTTTGAGACCGCCTCCCGTTGAACCCGCACATCCCCCTATAAATGCAGAACATAACAGCAGAAAAGGCAGAAAAAGAGGCCAATTGGCAAAAGAGTCCGTTGTAAATCCGGCTGTTGTCGCCATGGAGACAACTTGAAAAAAAGCGTGATTCAACGCTTCCCATTCTGATTCATAAACGGAATGTTGCCATAATATCAGCATACAGATTGCCAATAGTGCCAACTGGATAGTAATGAACATCCGAAATTCTGGATCACGCCAATACACGTTCAAGCTTCGTCCAGAAAGAACCGCGAAATGCAAACCAAAATTACAGCCCGAAATCAATAAGAAAATGGCAATAATCGTGTTGATGGCTGGGCTATTGAAAAAACCGATGCTGGCATCATGGGTAGAAAATCCACCAATAGCGATGGTAGAAAAGCTATGAGAAATCGCATCGAACACCGGCATCCCCGCAGCCCACAATGCCAGGGCACAGGCAATGGTCAACAAGACATAAATCAGCCAAAGCGTTTTTGCCGTTTCTGCAATACGAGGACGCATTTTATTGTCTTTCAACGGCCCTGGCATTTCTGCACGATAAAGCTGCATTCCCCCCACACCAAGCAGAGGTAAGATCGCCACAGCCAAAACGATAATCCCCATCCCCCCCAACCATTGCAACATTTGTCGGTAGAACAAAATAGCCTTGGGAAGGGAATCGAGGCCAACAAGCGTCGTCGCACCAGTAGTCGTTAGGCCAGAAAATGATTCAAAAAAGGCATCGGTGACTGAAAGATTGGGTTTTTCAGAGAAAATGAATGGCAATGCCCCCACACTTCCCAATACAGTCCAGAATAGGACAACAATCAAAAAGCCCTCTTTCGGCTTAAGCTCAGATTTTTGTTCGCGATTAGGTACCCACAATATTAAACCAATGACGAGAGCAAAGATGAATGTCTGGCTAAATGCCCTGCCTGCGCCATCGCGATAGATCAATGCGACCAGCCCCGGAATAATCATTGTGACAGAAAAAAGAATGACAAGTAGTCCAACAATACGGGTTATGGCGCGAAAATGCATTCGGCTGGTTCCTTAGAAATCCGATATGAAGAATAGTTATGATTTTGGTGTTAAAAACAAAGCACCACGGCTCAAGTCCCGTAATTTATCACCTATCTCACCAACAAGGGTAGCTGGCAGCGAGACTTGCAACGTGACATTTTCAGCATAATCACTGGCGATCACCTGCCCAGAAAATTGGTGTAGCAACTGTTCTACCATTGAAATATGCGAATATTCACACTGTAACTGGTATAACTTCTGCGGTACTTTGTATTCGGTTTGCAACAACTTCAGAGCTTGTTGTACCCCATTGCCATAGGCTTTGACCAAACCACCCGTACCAAGTTTTATGCCACCAAAATAGCGAACAGATACAGCGGTAATTTCCCCCAGACCACTTCCGATTAACTGGGCAATCATTGGCTTGCCAGCGGTTCCAGTAGGTTCGCCATCATCAGAAAACCCTAACTGTTGGGAATCATCCGGCGCTCCTGCCACAAAAGCCCAACAATGATGCCGAGCATCAGGATATTGCTCTTTAATGCTTTGGATAAATAACTTAGCCTCATCCACCCCGCTGGTATGCTCCAGCAGGGTAATGAAACGACTCTTTTTTATTTCTTCAGTAAAGCTGACTGAAGCCGCAGGAATTAAATAAGGCTTCATTACGATAATTGTAATTCTCTGGTCATATTTTCAATTTTTCCATCGTGAATAACGATGTTATCTTCAATACGAATACCACCATAAAGTTTCAACATTTCGATTTTTTTCCAATCAAAATGTTGACGATATTCGCTTTCACGCCATTGCGCTAATAATGTTTCAATGAAATAGATCCCAGGCTCAATGGTCAAAACCATTCTTGGTTCCAGAATACGGGTGCAGCGCAAATAAGGATGCCTCTCCGGTGCGGCCAGATAAGTTCCTTCATCATCTTGCATAAACCCAGCCGCATCATGCACTTGCAAACCTAAAGGATGGCCGAGTCCATGTGGGAAAAACGGCGTCGTCAATCCTGTCTCAACCATACCTTCTTCACTGATCCCATGAACAATATCATGTTTTTTCAGTATCCTGGCTATACGTTGATGCATATTAATATGGTAGTCGGTATATCGAACTCCCGTTTTAATTGTGCCAATGAGCGCCTGTTGTTCTTCATTCAAATCCTTTATCAGTGAAGCGAAATCGTTATGAGATTTTGCTGCATAGGTTCTGGTGATATCCGCGGCATAACCATGATATTCCGCTCCCGCATCAATCAAGAAACTGCGTATTTCCGCAGGAACTCTCTGCTGTAATTTGTTGTAGTGCAAAACAGCCGTATTTTCATTCAGAGCAACAATATTATCATAAGGAACATCGGTATCACGGTGCCCTGTTGCCATCAGATAGAACATATTGATTTCGAATTCGCTCACACCAGACAAAAATGCATCATAGGCTGCCAGATGACCATTAACGGCGGTTTTCTGGGCCTCACGCATACAAGCCAATTCATAATCTGTTTTATATGAACGATGATAATGCAAGTAGTCCAAGACAGCTTTTGGGTTGATATTGTGCTCAAGAATCCCCAAGGATTTAGCACGCTCCGTTTGTTCACCAATATAAGCAGCGTTCTGTTTTGATAATCCATTCAGCTTAATGCTGATATCTTCAGCTTTTGCCAAATGAATCATTTCTATGTCTTCAGTCCAATAGCCACTAGGTAGTGGCTCTACGCTGTGCCAGTAGTCTACCGGTGAATAAAACCAGAGCTTAGGTTTATTGACACCATCAATCCACAACCAGCAATTAGGCACTTTGGTCACAGGTACCCAAGCCTTAAAGTGTGCATTTACCTTAAACGGATAATGGCTGTCATCCAGAAAAACCCGTAATGATTCGCCTGAATGAATAAGCAAAGCGTCAAACTGAGTTCGTTCTAAGATTTCTCGGGCACGTTTTTGTAAAATTTTAATATGTTCTTGGTACAGAGATGCCAACTTTTCCATCTTAATTAGCCTTTTGATTTTTTGGCAGGAGCTTAAATATTACCACAATTCATTATCGTCGGAGCTATCACGTAAAAAACGTACTTTCTACAACCAAATCAATATAGTTATATTTTTCAAATGATTAACAAAATATATTGTTCTCTGCCATAAATCTTACCTGTGATCCGCCCTACAAAAAATTAATCATCAGTTTGCATTAAATTAACACAGTAATCACAATCAACTGCATCTGGTCATACCAGAAGGTATGCACTCATTGAGGAGAATGACATGCTCTACCTAAGTGAAACTATTCAAGTAAAATGGCTAAAAGATGGCATTGCTGAACTCATTTTCAATGCACCGGCTGCAATTAATAAATTAGACACAAAAACGGTCACTTCACTGGATAAAGCCGTTGCGACCCTTGAGCAAGAGACTAAACTAAAAGGGTTACTGCTACGCTCTGAAAAACAAGCTTTTATTGTTGGTGCTGATATCACAGAATTTTTATCGCTATTCAGTGCACCAGCAGAAAAACTGCACGAATTACTGAATCTCGCTAACAATATCTTTAACCGTATAGAAGATCTTCCGGTTCCGACTATCTCGGCTATCAATGGCTATGCCCTTGGCGGTGGCTGTGAATTGGTACTTTCAACAGATTTTCGTATCGCATCCCCCGATCTTCGCATTGGATTACCAGAAACTAAATTGGGCATTATGCCGGGATTTGGGGGTTCTGTTCGCCTGCCACGCTTGATTGGCACAGATAATGCTCTCGAAATCATCTCCGCAGGAAAAGATATTGGTGCTGAAGAAGCGCTGAAAAATGGCTTGGTCGATGCCGTCGTTTCTGCTGAAAAACTGGTTGATTCTGCCGTTTCAGTTCTGGAACAAGCCATTCGAGGAGATTTAGATTGGCAAGCCGCCCGTCAGCCTAAATTGTTGCCTCTGACTCTCAATGAGATCGAACGTACCATGAGTTTCACCGTAGCAAAAGGTATGGTAATGAAGGTTGCTGGCCCGCATTATCCAGCACCAATCACAGCGGTAAAAACCATTGAAAAAGCCGCTACACTCGGTCGCGAGGAAGCCTTAAAACTGGAATCAGCCAGTTTTGTATCATTAGCGCACACTTCTGTCGCTCGTGCGTTAGTCGGCATCTTCCTGAATGAGCAATATGTTAAAGGGCTGGCGAAGAAACATCTGCAAACCGTTACAACCCCTGAACATGCGACTGTACTGGGTGCCGGTATTATGGGAGGCGGTATTGCCTATCAATCAGCGCGCAAGGGTATTCCTGTCTTGATGAAAGATATTAATCAAAAAGCGCTGGATTTAGGTATCAATGAAGCGGCCAAGTTGCTGAATAAACAGTTTGAACGGGGACGTTTAGATGCCATGAAGATGGCCAAAATTCTGTCATCCATCCAACCAACCCTGAATTATGCGGGTATTGAACAATCCCAAGTTGTTGTTGAAGCTGTAGTTGAAAATCCTAAGATTAAAGCTGCGGTTTTGGCAGAAACAGAATCACATATCAGCGATGACTGCATTCTGACTTCCAATACCTCCACTATCCCAATCACTGAATTAGCAAAATCGCTAAAACGTCCGGAAAACTTCTGTGGTATGCATTTCTTCAACCCAGTACATCGTATGCCGTTGGTTGAAGTCATCCGTGGAGAAAAAACTTCAGAGAAGACTATTGCAAGCGTTGTCGCCTATGCCAGTAAAATGGGTAAAACACCGATCGTTGTTAATGACTGCCCTGGCTTCTTTGTAAACCGCGTGTTGTTCCCTTATCTGGCTGGTTTTGGCATGTTGCTACGGGATGGTGGCGATTTCCGCCAAATCGACAAAATCATGGAAAAAGAATTTGGCTGGCCAATGGGTCCTGCATATCTCATTGATGTTGTCGGTATTGATACTGCTCACCATGCACAAGCTGTCATGGCTCAAGGTTTTCCAGCCCGCATGAGCCGCGATTATCGGGATGCCATTGATGTACTATTTGAAAATCAGCGTTATGGTCAGAAAAATGGCGTTGGTTTCTATAAATATACCCAAGATAAAAAAGGTAAACCGAAAAAAGAGCTGGATGAAACTACCGATCAGTTACTGGCAAGCATCAGCAAACCGAAACATACTTTCTCCGGTGAAGAGATCATTGCCCGAACCATGATCCCAATGATCAACGAAGTTGTTCGCTGCTTAGAAGAAGGTGTCATTGCCAGCCCAGCAGAAGCAGACATGGCATTGGTATATGGTTTAGGCTTCCCTCCATTCCATGGTGGCGTTTTCCGTTACCTGGATACCATGGGAACCGCAGCCTATGTGAAGATGGCAGAAAGTTATGCTCATTTGGGCGCACTCTATCACATACCCGCTGGCCTGAAAGCAAAATCCGAAAGCAATGAAAGTTACTACCCTGCACCGGCAGAACTTGCTGTTAATCCAGGTGAAAAAGCGTGAGGTCTGAAAACATGGAAAACGTAGTTATTATTGATGGTATCCGTACCCCAATGGGGCGCTCAAAAGGTGGTGTATTCCGTCAGGTCCGTGCCGAAGATCTCTCCGCACATCTGATGAAGTCAATACTCAAGCGCAATCCTGCCGTTAAGCCTGAAGATATTGATGATATCTCGTGGGGATGCGTGCAACAAACACTGGAACAAGGGTTCAATATTGCCCGCAATTCTGCTTTACTGGCGGGCATTCCTCACTCAGTCCCCGCGGTAACCGTTAACCGCCTCTGTGGTTCTTCAATGCAATCATTGCACGACGGTGCCCGCATGATCATGACCGGTGATGCCAGTGTTGTTATGGTCGGCGGTGTTGAACATATGGGACATGTTCCCATGACACACGGTGTCGACTTTCATTCCAAATTAAGCCGTAACGTTGCTAAGGCAGCAGGTGTGATGGGATTGACGGCAGAAATGCTGGCTAAAATGCACAATATTAGTCGCGAAATGCAAGATGAGTTTGCCCTGCGCTCTCATCAACGGGCAACACAAGCGACTGAATCCAAAGCTTTCGCTAACGAAATCGTTCCTATATATGGCCATGATGCTGATGGGAATATGAAACTCGTCGATTTTGATGAGGTGATCCGCACAGACGCTAATCTCAAAGATTTGGCTGCATTGCGTCCCGTTTTTGATCCTGTCACTGGAAGTGTGACTGCGGGTAACTCCTCAGCGCTTTCCGATGGCGCCTCTGCCATGCTGATCATGAGCGAAAGCAAAGCTAAAGCGTTAGGATTAAAACCTCGCGCCCGTATTCGCTCAATGGCAGTGGTTGGTTGTGATCCTTCGATCATGGGTTATGGCCCTGTGCCGGCCACACAAATGGCCTTGAAAAAAGCCGGCTTAAGCCTGACGGATATTGGCGTCATGGAATTGAACGAAGCATTCGCTGCACAATCCTTGGCCTGCGTAAAAGGGTTGAATCTGCTGGATAGTATGGATGACAGAATCAACCTGAACGGTGGTGCTATTGCTCTCGGTCACCCATTGGGATGCTCTGGTACTCGCATTACAACCACCTTGCTTAACTTGATGGAAAGTAAAGATGTTCAGTTCGGGCTATCAACCATGTGCATTGGGTTAGGTCAGGGTATAGCCACGATTATTGAAAGAGTATAGTCATGAAAATTTGGCTATAAAGCCAAGCTGATGATTAACATTGATGACTTTTAAAAATTAACGTTTTTCCCTTGTCTGTCTTATCTATTGCATCACTCTAGTAAGTTGTTGCCATAGTTTCCCGCCTGTCAGGGGCGGGTTTTTTTATTTTTGCGTCTTATCTTTTATCGGCAAATGGCTCAAATAAACTCAAATGCATCCCCATACATGCGTTCGATAGATGCATCACGCTCACTACAGAACCGTTCACGGGCAATTTTAGCCATCTCAAAGCGACCAGCAATGTAAATATCATGGTTTGCCAAACTGCCGAAATCTTCCAAAACCGCACTCAGAACTGTCCCCGTTCTTCCGCGCCAGTGTTCATCAACTTGTTCAACTACCGGTACAATGGTCAAATTAGGATAGTGCTCACTTAATGATTGCAACTCCCCCAAATCATACAGATGTTGCAGCTCTCGTCCTCCCCAATAGATGGAAATTTCGCGATTAGGATTTTTTTCCAATGCAGCCAATAAGATAGAGCGTGTATATGAGAATCCCGTTCCACCAGCAATCAATAACATCGGATTTTTGCTGTCTTCACGAAACCAAGCCTGACCATGCGGAATATCAATATCAATGACTTTCTGATCCAGAATTCTATCCATTACCGCCATCGCATAGAGATTTAGCTCAGAAGCACCAATATGCAACTCAATGATCTGTTTTTCTGATGGTGGTGATGCCATGGAGAAAGGACGCTTATCCCTCTCATCCATAATCACCATTAAATATTGCCCCGCACGGAAAGAAAAAGGCGAATCAGGTAATAAACGAACCCGATAAACTGTATCTGTAATGGAGTCAACCGATGTTACTTTACAGCTTAATATTGTCATGCGTTCCCTCTTATCGCTTCAAAATATCTAATTGATCCCAAATTTCATCGACACGGGCCCGAATCTCATCGCTCATCACTATCGGGCGCCCCCATTCCCTTTGTGTCTCTCCTGGCCATTTATTCGTTGCATCTAACCCCATTTTTGAACCTAACCCAGAAACAGGGGATGCAAAATCGAGATAGTCAATAGGTGTATTTTCCATTAAGACAGTATCTCTCTGCGGATCCATTCGCGTTGTTATCGCCCAGATGACATCATTCCAATCTCGCGCATTGATATCATCATCACAAACGATAACAAATTTTGTGTACATAAATTGTCTTAGATATGACCAAACTCCCATCATTACTCGCTTGGCATGGCCTGCATACTGTTTTTTCATTGTAACGATCGCGAGTCGATAAGAGCAGCCCTCTGGCGGCAAGTAAAAATCCACAATTTCAGGAAATTGTTTTTGCAATATTGGCACCAATACTTCATTCAACGCAACCCCTAACACCGCAGGTTCATCCGGTGGACGTCCGGTGTAAGTAGAATGATAGATAGCGTCACTGCGTTGACTAATATGGGTTACCGTAAATACCGGGAACGTATCTACTTCGTTGTAATAGCCGGTATGATCACCATATGGCCCTTCTGGAGCCATTTCGCCTGGCTCAATATAGCCTTCAAGGATAATTTCAGCACTGGCCGGCACTTCCAGATCATTAGATATACATTTAACAACTTCCGTTTTATGTCCTCGTAATAATCCAGCAAACGCATATTCAGACAAAGTATCAGGAATTGGGGTAACCGCCCCCAATATCGTGGCAGGATCGGCGCCCAATGCAACGGACACGGGAAAACGTTCCCCCGGATGTGCCTGACACCACTCCTGAAAATCAAGCGCACCGCCACGATGTGATAACCAGCGCATAATCAGTTTGTTTTTTCCCAATACCTGTTGGCGGTAGATCCCCAAGTTCTGGCGCTCTTTATTAGGCCCCTTAGTCACCGTCAACCCCCAGGTAATCAAAGGGGCGGCATCTTCTGGCCAACA
This sequence comes from Xenorhabdus griffiniae, assembly GCF_037265215.1. Lineage (NCBI taxonomy): Bacteria > Pseudomonadati > Pseudomonadota > Gammaproteobacteria > Enterobacterales > Morganellaceae > Xenorhabdus > Xenorhabdus griffiniae. The sequence continues at coordinate 3,770,250 of NZ_CP147737.1, forward strand.
ATGCATGACTGGAATACGGGTAAGATCCACCTCATCTCCTGCCCAAATTTGTTCCTGACACGGCGCAGAGCTGAGGCGTTTGGTTGGCATATTCAAGACCTGTTTGAACTTAGGCAGTTTATCGACCAAATCACGAAAGCCTTTTGGCGGCTCAGGCTCTTTAAGGAAAGCCAATAGCTTCCCAACATCATGCAGTGCTTTAACATCATCCTGCCCCATCCCCATGGCAACACGCTTAGGTGTACCAAACAAGTTGCACAAGACAGGCATCGAATATCCCTTAGGATTTTCAAATAATAAGGCGGGACCACCGGCACGAAGAGTACGATCTGCGATTTCAGTCATTTCCAGGTATGGATCAACTTCCATACGAATTCGTTTTAATTCACCTGATTGTTCCAACAAGGAAAGAAAGTCTCTTAGATCGCGATATTTCATAGTGTTCATTCGTGCCGATTTTCAAGGAGGGAAAGCCATTATAATCCCTCCCATGAGGGTTACAAGGAAAACTCATAACCTGCTAAAAAGCAATGAATTTAAGGCAATAATTAATACATATACCAACCGCCTTTCAAGATGCGTCTTATATCTCCCACTAGGCGGGAAGATATAAACCATCACATTGATGTGCAAGCTGCAACTTGAAGTTGGATTGGTATAAACTTTTACTGAAAATAAGCACGGTAAGAGATAAAAATACGGCTCACACTTTAAATAACTTCTATCTTTATTGATGACCCCTTAGCACTGGTTTTGTTATGCTAAACATTCTACGCAATGGAGTCGAAATATGATGGGAAATTGGTATCTTCTTTACTGTAAACGTGGGCAAGTCTCTCGGGCAATAGAGAACTTAGAGCGACAGGACGTGATTTGCTTAACACCTACAGCCAAAATTGAAAAAATCATTCGAGGTAAACGATCCATCGTTACTGAACCTCTGTTTCCCAATTACCTATTTGTCCATTTTGATCCCGAAATTATTCATACTACAACCGTTAACTCAACACGAGGCGTCAATAATTTCGTTCGATTCAGCACTTATCCTGCCATTGTTCCACAAACATTAATTGATGAATTAATGTCTGTTACTGAGCAAGAATATATTGCACCTGAAACCCCAATTACTGGTGATACTGTCCTGATCACTGAGGGAATTTTCGAAGGCATTCAGGCAATTTATAATGAACCGGATGGGGAAACTCGTTCCATTCTCTTGCTAAATATTCTCAACAAAGAAGTTTCTAAAGTTTTAGACAATAAATATTTCATCAAAATTTAATCATAACCACCCGCTATGCGGGTGGTTTTATGTTTAAGCAGCTGACGCTACTTAAACTGGCTAAAGCCATAAATCAGAAGACGGGCAAAATTGCCCGGCTTTATATCCCTTGGCTATTACAATAATCAGTATCTTTGTTCATGCAGCCATTGCGCTACACGCTTGGCAAAATAGGTCAGAACACCATCTGCTCCCGCCCGTTTGAAGCATAATAATGATTCCATAATCACGGGCTGCTCTTTCAACCAACCATTTTGAATGGCCGCCATATGCATGGCATATTCACCCGAAACCTGATAGGCAAATGTTGGTACACCGAAAGTATCTTTTACCCGGCGAATCACATCCAAATACGGCATACCAGGTTTAACCATAACGCTATCTGCACCTTCCTGTAAATCCTGCGCAATTTCCTGCAAGGCTTCATCACTGTTTGCAGGATCCATTTGATAGGTCATCTTATTGCCACCTTTCAAGTTACCGCTGGTACCAATCGCATCTCTAAATGGCCCATAGTAACAAGAGGCGTATTTGGCAGAATAAGCCATGATTTGGGTATTCACATAACCAGCCATCTCAAGCTGCTCACGAATAGCACCAATACGGCCATCCATCATATCGCTTGGTGCGACAATCTCAGCCCCAGCTTCAGCATGGGATAATGCCTGCTTCACCAGAATATCTTTGGTCACGTCATTGATAACATAGCCATCCTGATCAATAACACCATCTTGACCATGGGTAGTAAATGGATCGAGTGCTACATCTGTCAAAAGCCCCAATTCAGGCACAGCAACCTTCAGAGCACGCACAGCACGCTGGATCAAGCCATCTGGATTATAAGCTTCTTTCGCATCCAACGATTTCTTATCCGCTTCAATGGCTGGAAACAGGGACAAAACAGGAATACCCAGTCGGGCAATCTCTTCTGCTTCTTTCAGCAAAAGATCGATTGTCAGACGATACACTCCTGGCATTGAAGACACTTCCTGACGCTGATTTGTTCCTTCCATAACAAATACAGGATAAATCAGATCATTAACAGTAAGTTGATTTTCAGCAACTAAGCGGCGGGAAAAATCATGACGGCGCACACGGCGCATACGACGACCGGGAAACGCCCCCGGAAATACATAGCTCATATGGTTCTCCTAATGTAAAACCCAGCGACAAAGCGCTGGGTTAATAGCCATCGTTTTATGATAATGATATTAACACCATCAATCTGTTCACGATAATTATGAATGTCTGGCATCAGATTATTTTTTAAAATTATCACCAATATCACTGTCTGCTTTATCTTCTGGATTGATAAAATTACGCCGTCCCCATTTACCAACATAGAACTGCGAAAGCAGAATCCCCAGTTCAAATAGCAAATACATGGGAACAGCCAGCAGAGTCTGGGAGAAAACATCAGGTGGTGTTAACAACATCCCAACCACAAACGCCCCAACTAAAATATAAGGACGTTTTCTCTTTAGTGATTCTGGCGTCACAACCCCACTCCAACACAGCAAAATAATGGCAATAGGTATTTCGAATGAAACCCCAAAAGCCATAAATAGCGCCATGACAAAGCTTAAATAATTGCTGATATCCGTCGATATTACGACCCCAGCGGGCACGGTATTGATAAAGAAACCAAACGCAATGGGAAAAACAATAAAATATGCGAATGCCATTCCCAGATAAAACAATATGCTACTGGAAAACAGTAAGGGCATAATCAAACGACGTTCGTGCTTATACAGTGCCGGTGCAATAAATGCCCATACTTGATAGAGGATCATCGGTGCCGAAACAAAAATAGACACCATAATGGTCAGTTTAATTGGGGTAAAAAAAGGTGATGCAACATCTGTTGCAATCATATTGGCGCCTTTAGGCAATTGTTCCATTAAAGGCGCTGCAATAAGCCGATAAATGTCATTGGAAAAATAAACTAATGCCAGAAATACTACCAGCACAGTAATTAGACTATTTAAAATCCGCTTACGCAGTTCAATCAGATGACTGATAAGAGGTTGGGTATTATCCACAGACATGTTTCAGTGTTCGCCATTTGCTTGTTCAGGAAGTTTTCTTTTCTGCTGCTCTGGTATTGTGCTCGATTGCTCTGCAATCACGGGTTCCAGACTGGCCTGTTCTGAATTCGAGTGCCTTGCAACCGATGGGGACCCAGAAGAATGAAAATGCGTTTCGTCTTCCTCCAACTCCCTCATTTCATCCGGTTTCAACTGATAGGTATTTTTCAATGATTCAGCCGCTTCCTTCAACTCCTCCATTGAAGCTTTCAGTTCTGGCGAAAGTGATTGCAGGTCGGCTTTTTCTTCCATTTTTTTCAATGTGTCCTGAAGCTCTTGCAATTTTAGTTCCTGAGCAAGTTCATTCTGAACATTAGCCGCCAGCGAGCGCAATACTCGAATCCATCCAACCACTGTTTTGACCGCAATAGGCAAACGTTCCGGCCCCAAAACAACCAAGCCAATGATCATCACTAACAGTAGCTCACTAAAACCAATGTCAAACACGGTTTATACCTGCTCTTTGTCTTTACTTTTACTCTCTGATTTTTCAGATTGCGCAGCCGTGGACTTTTCAGTCAGGTTTTTAGTTTCGAACTCGGCATCCTGACTCATTTTTTCCGGCTGCTGTGACTTGTCATCATCACTCATTGCCTTTTTAAAGCCCTTTATTGATTCGCCCAAGTCCGAACCCAAGGTACGAAGCTTATTAGTACCAAATAACAGTACGACAATGACGGCAATGATGAGCAATTGCCAAATACTTATACCACCCATACTGACCTACCTCTATTCATCAGAATATTACTCGTGATTTAATTATAAACGACGAACTTGATGTTCAAAAATAATGCAATTATATCAAGGTTCGTGGCAAAATTACCTTCATTTAATATTCATCATTACTGAATTATTGAAGTTTACTTAAATGACGCCAGCCCAATCCCCATGATGCAATGCCGGCCCCTATCATCCCCCATGCCAGATGTTTATGATCTATAATGAAAAACAAACTACCACAGATAAAGAGAGTTGCACCAATCCCCAATAAATAAAGAGACTTGCGTTGTCTGAGCTGTTGTTGCCTGAATTGTTGTGATATTTGATCAATGCTGCTCTGCAAACGTCGGTGCTGCTGAAGCGAGCCATATACCAGTTCGGGAAGCTCTGGTAACTTTTCCGCCCAATAAGGCGCTTTTTCTTTAAAGGCACGCACAATAGCGGGAAGCCCAACCTGATCATGCAGCCAATCTTCCAGAAAAGGTTTTGCTGTTTTCCATAGATCAAGCTGAGGATAAAGTTGACGCCCCAAGCCTTCAACATACAACAACGTTTTTTGCAGCAGAACCAACTGGGGCTGAACTGTCATATTAAAACGGCGGGCGGTATTGAAAAGGTTTAGCAGAACATGCCCAAATGAAATTTCAGCCAGTGGTTTTTCAAAAATGGGTTCACAAACGGTACGGATAGCAAATTCGAAATCCTCCACATTGGTATCCGCGGGCACCCAGCCAGAATCGACATGCAGTTCAGCGACCCGACGATAATCACGATTGAAGAAAGCAATGAAATTTTCGGCCAGATAGCGTTTATCATCTTTATTCAAAGAGCCAACAATACCGTAATCGATACCGATATAAGTAGGATCTTCTGGTTTGTTATAACTGACGAAAATATTACCGGGATGCATATCTGCGTGGAAGAAACTATCGCGAAATACTTGGGTGAAGAACACCTGAACGCCACGCTCAGCCAACAATTTCATATTGGTGTTCTGCGCCTCTAACGCTGCAACATCTGACACAGGAATGCCATAAATGCGCTCCATCACCAAAACATTTTCTCGGCAATAGTTAGGATAGACCTCTGGCACATAGAGCATAGGACTATCTTCAAAATTGCGCCGCAATTGAATCGCGTTTGCAGTTTCACGCAATAAATTCAGCTCATCAAGCAGGGTTTTTTCATATTCTCTGACAACTTCACGCGGACGAAGACGACGACCATCAGGTAAAAGGGGAACCAAATTTGCCAGGCGATACATTAACCGCACGTCAGCTTTAATTACAGGCAGAATATCCGGGCGGATTACCTTTAGGACAACCTCTTTGCCATTTTCCTTCAACCGAGCAGTATGTACCTGAGCAATAGACGCGGAAGCCAGCGGTTGTGGATCAAAATCCTCAAACCACGTTTCCAGTGCTCCCTCTAACGCCGTTTCAATTGATTTTCGTGCCACTGCACCGTCAAAGGGAACCACCCGATCTTGTAACATCGAAAGTTGATCTGCGATGGCAGGTGGGAACAAGTCACGACGCGTGGAGAGCATCTGGCCAAATTTGATCCACACGGGGCCGAGTTCTTGTAATGCTAAACGCAAACGCTCGCCGAGAGGTTTATCCTTATGCTTATTAGGTATCCAAAACAGGAAATAACGGCCAAAACGTAACGGCCAGGTCAAACGAATATTCGGGATGAGTTCATCCAACCCGTAAGAAAGAAAGACCCGGATGATAAAGTAAAGTCGTCTAATTTCACTGGGTGTCATGTTTTCCCTCCAGGGCCGCCAACCGTTTTTCGAGTTGGTTTATCTGATTGGCAACGGCATTAACTTCTTCACTGAAATAAGCCACTTCCAGCGCACTAGGAACCATTTCCCATTCTTCCGTCAATGATTCGGTGAAATGCGTTTTCTTCCTTGCAATGGTATTGCTGGCAAATTCAAAACTTTTCTTCACCATCCGGGTAATGCCTTCCGCAGCAATATCACCAACATAAGGGGAGAGATAATGCGCAGGATCCCACTCTGACATATCCAGCAAAGCAGACCATTGTTGAATCACCTGCATGTCCCCTTCAATGATAATTTCACCGCGGTTAATCAGGGCTGAAAGGCACTGGCGATCCCGTAGCTTGAGTAATGCAGGGAGCGTTGTTTTCATTGAGCAATCCACTGACTCTGACCATTGACTCAAAACATCCACTCGTTTCTCACTGAATATCAGTATCAAGGGGGAGGCGATTTCTTTCAGTTTGATAGACAGTATCTTACCGGCCAATCTTAAGCGGGCAGGTTTTAATACAGCTTCTCGATATAAAAGATGATTCAAGGTTGTTTCCAGAAAGGCCGTTACTACCGGAAACAACACTTTTTCATTTGAGATCGCAAAAGCCATATTATGGCTTGATGAGGGTATTTCCATCTCAGAATTTGAACCCTTTGTGCAATGCAACAACGCCACCAGTCATATTGGTGTAGTAAACCTGGTCAAAGCCCGCTTCTTCCATCATGCCTTTCAAGGTTTCCTGATCAGGGTGCATACGGATGGATTCTGTCAAATAGCGGTAACTGTCCGCATCATTCACAACGATCTGACCGATTCGGGGCAGAACGTGGAATGAATAAACATCATAAATCTTACTTAACGGTGCCAGTACAGGTTTGGAAAACTCCAGCACCAACAAGCGGCCACCAGGCTTAAGTACCCGATACATGGAGCGTAGCGCTTTTTCTTTGTCCGTGACATTACGCAAGCCAAAAGAAATGGTAATACAGTCAAAATGGTTATCCGGGAAAGGCAGTTCTTCAGCATTGGCTTGAACATAACTGACGTTGCCTACGATACCGATATCGCGTAATTTTTCGCGGCCAACTTTCAACATTGAGTCGTTGATATCCGCCAAAACAACCTGCCCTTTTTCCCCCACAATTCGGGAGAATTTTGCGGTTAGATCGCCTGTCCCACCAGCAAGATCAAGCACCTTATGACCACGGCGGACACCACTTGACTCAATTGTGAAACGTTTCCAGATACGGTGAATGCCAAATGACATCAAATCATTCATTAAGTCATATTTCGAAGCCACAGAGTGGAACACCTCTGCCACCATCTCTTTTTTTTGTTCTTTGGCTACAGTGCGGAAACCAAAATCAGTGGTTTCTTTTGATTGATCTGCCATATTATTTGTCCGCTTTTTATTCAAAAAAATTTATAGTCAGTGTATCAGCCTTTCCAACAAAACCCTATTCCAGACTTTACTCATTTACCTGCAACGATTGGAAAGATTTATCAATCAACTGTGAATCAATAGGACACTTCACATCCACGCCTAAATCACGAAATCCTTCGGCCTGACTAATTAAATTACCTCTGCCCTCAACAAGCTTTTTCATTGCGCAATGGTAACTCGTCTGTGCTTTGTTAAGGCTTTGCCCTAATCCTTGCATATCATCCACAAACAATCGCATTTTGTCATACATTCTGGCGGCTTTATCAGCAATCAAACGGGCATTTTGACTTTGATATTCATAACGCCACAAGTTATTGATAGTACGAACGGCAACCAGCAAAGTTGATGGGCTAACCAGCATAATATTATGTTTCCATGCTTCATCAAGTAATTCTGGCGCCTGATTGAGTGCAACCAAATAAGCAGGTTCCACAGGAATAAACATCAAAACATAATCCAGTGATCGTAATCCGGGTAATTGTTGATAATCTTTTCGGCTCAGACCGCGAATATGTCCTCTGATAGAGTTGATATGTTCCTGTAATGCTTGCGCCTGTTGTTCTTCGCTATCACTGTTGAAATAACGTTCATAAGCGACCAGGGACATTTTGGCATCAATAATGACATCTTTTCCCTGTGGCAGATGCACGATCACATCAGGTTGAAAACGTTCATTGTTTTCAGTCTTAATATTGACCTGTGTATCGAATTCATATCCCTCACGCAAGCCAGAAGCTTCCAAAATTCGAGCCAATATCATCTCTCCCCAATTTCCCTGTATTTTATTGTCTCCTTTCAGGGCTTTTGTAAGATTAATAGCTTCTTTCGCCATCTGTGCATTAAGTTGCTGAAGATTGCGAATTTCATGAGTCAAGGTATGGCGCTCACGAGCTTCTAACCCAAAACTGTCTTGTACCTGACGGCGAAATCCCTCAAGTTGTTCACGAAATGGCATCAGAAGATGATTGAGATTTTGGCGATGATATTCATCGGTCCGGAGTCGATTCTGTTCAAAGATACGATTGGCCAGATTTTCAAATTGGGTACTTAATCGCTGCTCACTGCTGAGCAATAAACGCTGCTTTTCCTCCGCAGCTAGTCTGGTTTCTTCAAGCCGAGTGCTCAATTCGCGCAACTCAGCTTCCTGCACACTGCTAATTTCGCGTTGCGCCAGTAACTCTTGGTTTAATTGATCGCATTCAGTACGCCAATAATGGGCTTGCTCCAGTTTTTCATGGCTGACAGCCAGTTGGCTATATAATTCACGCAACTCCTGCTCTTTTTGCTGGAGCCTCTGCTGAACAGAAAGCCAGACGAAGATCCCTCCGCCCAGCAATCCACCCAAGCTACCGATCAGCATGTATAACCACTGGATATCCACCTATACACCCTCGCTAACTCTATTATTTTTTAACCTTAATCTTTATTGGCACAATTACCGATAAATTTCAGACAACTTTTGTGAGTCATTAACCTCAATGTAAGTTAAATAGAGACTGTATAGATGTCCAGAGTATTCAATGGCTTTCTTTCAGTTTGCAAAGTAGCTCGCAATTATCCCATCCACTCTGCCAACCAACGCAAACCAAATGCCCCTGGTGCTAAAATACCGAATGCCCAAATCAATGCAGAAGCTAGGTTAGCAAGCTGAAAATGGCGTTTTGGCATAGCACAAATTCCGGCTACCAGCGGTACAACGGCTCTCAAGGGACCAAAAAAACGCCCAATGAAAACACCCCAGACGCCCCATCGTTCAAAAAAACGATGTCCGCGAACCAAAGTTTGAGGATGACGAGAAAGCGGCCACATCTTGCCAACATCTTCTTTGTAATGGCAACCAAACCAGTAAGAAACCCAATCACCAAAGAAAGCACCGGCGGCTGCGGCTATCCATATTGGCCAGAAAGTTAACCCACTTTCACCAATTAACGCTCCCAACCCCAACAAAATGATCGTTGCTGGTAACAATAGGGAAATAAATGCCAACGATTCACCAAATGCCAATAGGAAAATGATGGGAATTGCCCAAACCTCATGGGCTTTTACGAAGTTTATGACCGATTCGATAATTTCATGCAGGCTCACATTAATCTTTCCTGTATTATCAGTGGGAGGTGATAAGGTCAGCCCTGAACAATCCGCCCAATGCTAACCTGATATTTTTATTCAAGAAAATAAGCTTGTAGTTTTTCACGCGCAGCGATATTGAGTCCAATATCTTTTTCCAGCCAAATATCTATGCTGCCATAATGCTGGTTGATACTATCCAGTGCGGTCAGTAAAAACTCTTCCCGCACTGAATAAACATAGGCAAATTTTTCGACCACACTTTCGCTCATAATTTTTGCGTGTTCATTCAATAAATAGTCGCGGTATGGAGCCAGCGTGACATTGGTCAACAAATAATCTTCCATCACCGTATCCAGATCAGCACCCAATGCGAATAAAACCAGTGCCGAACCCACGCCTGTCCTGTCTTTACCAACCGCGCAATGTTGCACAATGCCGCCTTTCTCTGGTTGCAGCAATAATGTCGCTAACGTCTTATACGCTGGATTATTAATGGGTAACAATTCATATAGGCGAGACATAAATGTTTTCGCGTCGAATTGCTCCAATATTTTCATGTCTAACTTATCCAGATTAGCATCCACTTCTTTGGAAAGAGGATTGGCAGGAGCATGGTGATAATGCGCCCCATTCCATACTCGATCTGGTTTATCCATAATTTCGCTGCTATCACGATAATCAATGATCTGCAAAAGGTTTTGATCCACTAAAAAAGCCTGATCGTTTTCTGTCAGCCTGTCTAATGAGCCGGAACGAAATAACACGCCTGGTTTTATCCTGACGCCGTTGCTTAGTGTCTTATTACCTAAATCACGAAAATTAATGCCGCCATTTAAAGGAAGTAGTGAAGGATGGGATAGAAATGTTATGGTCATAGTCACTCTTGTTAGATTAAAAATAGTTAATAGAACACACTATCTATTAGTACAAAATGCTATGACATTAGCAAATTTTGCAATGAAAGGAAGAGAAGATCACACAAACGATAGGGCCAGAATCATCTGACCCTTGATGAAAGGCATTACAGCAGACGACGAGCAGCCTCCACAACTATCCCCAGCGCATTGCTTTCTGTTTTCTTCAGCAGCTCAACATCTGGGATTTCCTGTTGGGTACGGTTAACAATCACGCCAGCAACCATACCGGCACGCAGTCCCTGACTGGCACACATGGTCAGCAATGTTGCTGATTCCATCTCAAAATTCATTACGCCCATTTCTTGCCATTCTTTCATCGAACCCTGGAAACGACGAACGACACGGCCAGAATAAGTGTCGTAACGTTCCTGGCCGGGATAGAAGGTATCGGAAGATGCCGTAATACCAACATGGGTCGCAGAACCAGAGGCTTTTGCTGCTTCATACAGGGCATTCGTACACTCAAAATCAGCAACTGCCGGGAACTCCATTGGGGCAAAATGCAGGCTGGCGCCGTCCAAACGAACCGCCGCAGTCGTCACCAATACATCCCCTACATTAATATGTGGCTGAATTGCCCCCGTTGTTCCGATACGCAGGAAAGTACGTACCCCCAACTGTGCCAGTTCCTCTACAGCAATCGACGTTGAGGGGCCTCCAATGCCTGTAGAGCAGACAACCACAGCTTTTCCGTTAACTTCTGCACGCCAGGTTGTAAATTCACGGTGGGAAGCCAAATGTACTGGGTTATCCATCAGTCGCGCAATTTTCTCAACACGGTTAGGATCGCCGGGTACAATCGCCAGAGTTGCGCCTTGCAGGTCGCTTTTGGTGATACCTAAGTGAAACACATCAGACATATCAGACTCCTCAACGGACAAAAATATGAATACCTAAATTTAGTCAATACTCTGACATTTTTTAGTGATTGAAATCATCTTTAATTGAGATAAGAAAGAAACACATACATTAATTTGTGATAAAAATCACATTTAAAAGGTAGCGCCCGTTACAGAGCACTATCACTATTCACATAAGCCATTCACATGACGAGATTAAGAAGCAGTACACCACACAATCCAATCCCCCATGCAATTGTGGTAGGAATCGACCAAACGATAATCTGCTGCCTTGCACTTTTAATCCCCATCATCCGGTTAACTACCCAGAAAAAACAGTCATTGAAGTAACTGAAAAACAGTGTGCCCATCATCGCAGCTTGAGCCGCCACCAACAGATTAACATCCGGTATCTGTTTGATAACTGGCGCAGAAATAGACGCCGCAGTTATCATTGCCACTGTGCCAGAGCCTTGAATTATGCGTATCAGTGTCGCAATGATAAATGGGATCAAAACAGGTGTTATGGGCAGGCTGGCAATATAGTGCGCCAATATCGTCCCTGTTGCGCCTTCGTTCAACACTGCACCTAATGCCCCTCCCGCTCCTGACACCAATAAAATAATGCCTACCGTTTTTAACCCTGTTTCCAGATGTTCAATTACTTCATGCTTACTGACGTTTGGCATTAAGGTATAAACCGCCAGTAATACACTGATTGCTAGCGCGATAATGGGGGAGCCTAGAAAATCAAAAATCTGAAAATAGAAAGCATTCTCCTTACCGGCAAACTCATCAGTTTTCAGTATCATTCCATTAATTACGCCAATAAAAATCAGAATAATTGGCACGACGATGGGTAAAAGAGAAAGAAATAGGCTTGGAAGTGATTTTTGCTCTTTCTCTTCCAGATAACGCTGATGAACTTGTGATAAGTTTTCTGTTCTTTCTTCTGTATCACCAAGTTGATATTCAGGATATTTAGTCTCCAGCCACTTTGCATAGCAGGTAATACCAATAACACAGGGTACCGCCAGTATCATACCTGTCAGCATCATTTTGCCGATACTCACCCCAAATATTCCGGCGACACCAAGCGGCCCTGGCGTTGGCGGAACGATATGGTGAGTGACCACTAACCCTCCTGCCAGAGCAACCCCAAGGGACAGTACATTGCGTTTACCTTTCTTCGCCAATGCCTTCACCAGCGGATAGAGGATCACAAAAGCTGAATTTACAAATATGGGGATACTGACAATATAACCGGTAATCGCCAAAGCCCACTCTTCGCGCCTTTTACCTAACCATTTAATCAGGCTATAAGCGATCTGCTCTGTTGCTCCCGATACTTCCAATATTCGCCCCATAATGCATCCCAATCCAATCACAATACCGATGTTGCCTAATGTCGAACCAAATCCTTTAGCGATCACTTCAACGACATTATTCATAGTCAAACCGCCTGATATTCCAGCGATTATCGCTGCAATTAGCATAGCAATCAGAACATGAACACGAGTCCGCAAAACCAGAAAAACCAGCGTAAATACCGCCACTCCCAACCCAATAATTGGAATATAAAACTCCATCACAAAACCTCATCAAAAATGGACAAACTGGAACATGCCATATTTGTTATGCTTTTCGCTATCAGAAATCGATATTGGTAGTTGAAAAACTCAGTGATAAGGAATGAAAATCGCAATTGAAAAAGGAGATTGTTTGAAAATAGTCTGACAATTATCTAAGTAATGGAATTATGCATTGAATAATTCCAAATCGGAAGAATTGCATGACAAAGTGATAGGGATGTTTATTGAGCGCGTCTAACTATCCAATACATGACCAACTTTTCTACCCGCCATATTGCACTAATTGTAGCGGGCAGTTTTATTACTTATTAAGTTTAAATTAAACAAATAAACGCTATACGCATTAAACTTTAAGTTGCAATTTACAACATGGTATAAAACCTGATTTTTCCCCACTTCGCAGGGAAAAATCAGATTGGTATCAGTTAACTATTTAATGAGGAGCGCAAGCGTTTTGCCGCTTCAACCATGTTTGCCAACGCTTGTCTGGTTTCTGTCCAACCACGCGTTTTCAATCCGCAGTCTGGGTTCACCCACAAACGCTCGACTGGAATACGATCAGCCGCTTTGCGTAACAATGCCTCAATCCATTCAACGCTGGGGACGTTTGGTGAGTGAATGTCATACACACCAGGCCCTATCTCATTCGGATAAGAGAAATCTTCGAATGAATCCAGCAATTCCATATCCGAGCGCGAGGTTTCAATGGTGATCACATCCGCATCCAGCGCTGCAATCGACGGCATGATGTCATTGAACTCGCAATAACACATATGAGTGTGGATTTGGGTATCATCTTTCGCAATGGCTGCGCTCAGTTTAAAAGCATCCACCGCCCACTCCAGATATTCCTGCCACTCTTCTCTGCGCAGTGGCAAACCTTCACGCAATGCCGGTTCATCAATCTGGATAATGCCAATGCCTGCCTTCTGCAAATCATCAACTTCATCACGCAAAGCCAGTGCGATCTGTTTAGCAATGGTTTCACGACTAATATCTTCCCTTGGGAATGACCAGCAGAGAATGGTCACAGGCCCAGTTAACATGCCTTTGACTGGCTTCTCAGTCAAGGATTGCGCATAGGTCGCCCAGTTTACTGTTATCGCCTCTGGACGGCTAATATCGCCAATGATGACCGGTGGTTTCACGCAACGGGAGCCATAACTCTGTACCCAGCCATTTTGGGTAAAGACATAACCGTCAAAGTGTTCGCCGAAATATTCCACCATGTCGTTACGTTCAGCTTCACCGTGTACCAAGACATCCAACCCCAAACGCTCCTGCTCTTGGATCGCCTGTTTAATGTGTTCATTGATATTGGTTCGGTAGTGCGTACTATCTACCCGACCTTTTTTGAAATCGAGACGTAGGCTACGAATTTCCGTCGTTTGTGGGAATGAACCTATGGTTGTTGTTGGCCACAGCGGTAAGTTGTAACGTTGACGCTGGAGCTTAGCACGTTCAGCATATGCCTGCTGACGTTCACTGTCCTGTGGCTTAATTGCCGCAATACGCCCAGCGACCGCAGGATTGTTCACTCTTGTGGAACTGCGACGGGCGCGAATTGGTGCACTATAGGCATCCAGTTCGGCTTGTTTATTGCCTTCTGGCACATTCAATGCTTGCGACAACAAAGAAAGTTCCGCACATTTTTGTAATGCAAAGGCAAACCAGCTTTTCACTTCTTCATCCAGCCCAGTTTCATCATTCAGGTCAATAGGGCTATGCAGCAGTGAACAGGAAGTGCCAATCCACACATTTCTCTTACCAACCCATGGTGCAACAAGCTGATATTTCTCACTCAAATCGGCTCGCCAAACATTACGGCCGTTAATCACTCCCAATGAAAGCAACCAATCTTTCGGCAGAGATTTATCCAAATTCTCAAGTGAATCCCTTCCCGCAACCAAATCAACATGCAACCCCTGCACTGGCAACGATTTAATTGTCTCCAGATTGTGCCCGACGCTATCGAAATAGGTCGTCAGCAACAATTTCACCTGCCCCTCAAGTGCTTGATAAGCCGTTGAGAATGCCGCCAGCCACGTTTCTGGTAATTCCAGTACCAGAGCCGGTTCATCAATCTGTACCCATTCAATGCCACGTTTTGCCAGTTCTGCCAGTACTTGCTGGTATACCGGCAGGATATCTTTTAATAGAGACAAGCGCTCAAAAACTTTGCCTTTTACCTTACCAAGCCATAAATAGGTCACTGGTCCCAAAAGTACAGGTTTTACGTTGTGCCCCAGTGCCAGAGCTTCGTCAACTTCGTCCAACAACTGAGTCCAACCCAGCTTAAATGCCTGCCCTTCCTGAAATTCAGGCACGATATAATGATAATTTGTATTAAACCATTTAGTCATTTCCGAAGCAGCCGCAGGTGTACCTGTTGGTGCCCGGCCGCGGGCAATACGGAACAGTGTATCCAGATCAATATTGCCATCTTCATTTTGATGACGTGGTGGAACATTGCCCAATAACAGGCTTGTGGTCAATACTTGGTCATACCAGGCAAAATCACCAACGGGGACTAAATCAACGCCCGCTTCTTTTTGTTGTTGCCAGTGGCGTGCACGTAATTCACGACCTGTCTCCAGCAATTCCTGTTGAGAAATTTTGCCCGCCCAATAGTTCTCTTGCGCCTTTTTTAGTTCTCTTTTCAATCCGATACGTGGAAAACCTAATGTATGATTCAAAACCGTCATGTCGTCACCCGTAATTTTTAGCCGTCTAGATGTTTACACCTCTATAATCAACAGGTAATGTATAAACCACAAGCGCAAATTATTCATTATCATCTTGAAGGTTTTTCATGATCGAACTAAAACACTTAAAAACACTACAAGCACTGAACCATTGTGGCTCACTCGCAGCAGCAGCAAATTATTTGCATCAAACGCAATCTGCGCTCTCTCATCAGTTCAGTGAATTAGAACATCGGCTGGGATTTAAGTTATTCATTCGTAAAAGCCAACCCCTGAAGTTAACGCCTCAAGGAGAAGTGCTATTAAAATTAGCAGAGCAAGTCTTGCCCTTGGTGACAGCTTCCTTACGTCAATGTCATGAACCACAAGAAACAAACTTACGCATTGCTATTGAATGCCATAGCTGTATTCAATGGCTGACACCCGCACTGAAGCGTTTTCGTGAAAGCTGGCCGCAGGTTAATGTGGACTTTAAATCTGGTGTGACATTTGATCCTCAACCTGCTCTGCAAAAACGCGAGCTGGATATTGTCCTGACATCTGACATTATTGCAGACAGTAACCTGCACTACACACCGCTGTTTGATTATGAAGTGAAGCTGGTGATCGCACCAGATCATCCACTGGCAAATACACGCGATATTCGCCCACAAGATCTCGCCGCTGAAACTTTGCTGATTTATCCGGTCCAGCGCCAACGGCTTGATATCTGGCGACGCTTTCTCCAACCCGCGGAAATTACGCCGACATTAAAAACAGTCGACAATACGCTATTGTTGATTCAGATGGTTGCCGCCCGATTGGGTATTGCCGCGTTACCACACTGGGCTGTAGAAACATTCGAACGACAAGGGTTAGTTGTAACCCAAACGTTAGGAGAGGGATTATGGAGCAGATTGTACGCTGCCTGCCGAGAAGGGGAGCAGCGCCAACCCGCTATCGATACTTTTATTCGTTCTGCGCGCCAGCACGCGGTGGACAATTTGCCGTTGGTGAAACGGGTCTCAGTATCCAACGGTGATGCACCCAAAGTGACGCAACAATCAGGCTGCCTCCAATGGTAAAGTTCAGCCAGTTAGGATGCTGCTGCCAAATTGCAAAATTGACCAATAACCCCGCCGGAACCAACATATTATTCATAATTGCCAGTGTTCCGGCATCCACTTGGGTAGCACCATAGTTCCACATAAAGTAGCCAATCCCCGATGCCCCAACACCCAGCCAAACCAAAACACCCCACTGAAGCTGAGTTGTGGGCAATTTTTGCGGATCACCAAACATTAGCCAGCCGATGATGGCGACGGCACAAGCACCCAGATAGAACCATGAAAATGCCACTCGTTGTGGAATGGGATGGATCTCCATTAAGCGCTTATAACCGACCTGACCGATCGCAAAGAAAATATTTGCCAGTTGCACTAACAGTAAGCCAATCCAGAAAGATTCACTCAATCGGTCATAACGAATAATCGCTGCACCAGCCACTGCCAATAAAGAACTCAAGGCATAACCCCAGCGCAATCGCTGACGTCCCATCAGATCATAAATTAATGTGACATAAAGTGGCGTCATAATGGTAAACAGCAAAAATTCTGCCACAGTCAGATAATGATAGGCATGAAAAACAAACAAATACATCACACCAAGCTGACAGGCACCAACAGCCATATACAGTGAAATAACTTTCAGAGATAACCCACGCCAGCGCAAAAATGGTAAAAATACCATTGCTGCCAACATTACCCTGACAAGAACCGAAAACCAGCTATCAACCTGACCAGCGAGATAAACGCCAATCAGGCTAAATGAGGCGGCCCACAAAAATGTTGTGATCGTTAACAGCCACATAATTTATTGGTCTTTCACCTTTTATTGATCTTTCTCCACTAAAAGCGCTTCTAACAAATCAAGATCATGTAGCAACGTTTGTAGTGTTTCATTACTAATCTTACGAGTTGCACGCAAGTGATATAACTCCCCGCGCTCAGCCCTTAATGCCGTCAAACGGAAACGGCGTTCCAAATCTTCAACCATCAGATTATGCTCGATTTCATCCGTTCCCGCGGTACGACGCCGCAAATAACCGGTCACGCGAGACGCAACCTCACTAATGACTTCTGCATCCAATTTTTCTTCAGTGCTGGCCGACAGACGCTCTTCCATCTTATTCATACTGACAATAGCAACTTCAGCCATTGCCGATTTTGCCATTCTGATTTCAGTGAGATCTTCCTGCTTATCGCCAACTTTCATGCCACGTAGCAGCAAAGGTAAACCGATAACCCCGACAAAGAGGGAGAACAAAATCACGCCCGCAGCAATGAAAATCAACTGATAACGTGCCGGAAATGGGTCACCATCCGGCAGGAACAGTGGTACAGACAGAGCACCTGCCAGCGTAATTGCCCCACGGACACCTGCAAAGGAAGCCAACCACAACTCACGTGTCGTATAGGAAGCAAACTGAAGCGGTCTTTTCTTTATCAGCATCTTGCTGATATTTTTCATCAGCCATAACCAACTGAATCGCAGTAATACCAGCGCAACGTAAATGATGCCAACGGCAGCGAACAGCATCCAGGTTTCAACATTTGGATCAAGCTCAGCCTGATCTACCGATGTTTCCCAAATGCCCGGCAATTGCAGACCCAGCATGATAAACACCAAGCCATTGAAGACAAAGGCCAGCATTCCCCATACATTATCGGCACGCAGACGCATATCCAGTGGTGCGTTGCGGATCACGCCTGCTTTACTGATAGTCATACCTGCGGAAACCGCAGCCAAAATCCCTGATACACCGATATGCTCAGCAATCATATAGGAAGCGAACGGTAACAACATCATAAACATGATTTGAGTTGCCGGATCATCCCCGCTCCAACGACTCATTAAGCGCAGTGATTTGCTGTATAACCATGTGATGGCGATACCCGACAACAAACCACCAACCGCAACCTTGAAAAATTCCACCGTTGCGCCAGTGACAGTAAATACCATCGTGCCCATGGCAATCGCCACCGCAAATTTCAGAGCCACCAGACCGGAAGCATCATTCATTAATGCTTCCCCTTCCAGCACGCTCATCATATTTTTCGGAATACGCCCTTTTCCAACAATTGATGACAATGCCACCGCATCTGTTGGGGACAATACCGCCGCCAGCGCAAAAGCAGCAATAAGAGGGATACTTGGCAATAACCAATAGATCAAATAACCAATGCCAATAACCGTCACCAATACCAAGACTAAAACTAAAATGACGATTTCACGCCCATGCTGGAAAAACTCTCTGGTTGGTGTTTTCCAACCATCCACAAATAACAAAGGAGGGATAAGTAATACGAGGAAGAGTTCAGGATCGAAAGTAACGTGTAAACCAAAATGAGGCCAGGCCAGCAACGCTCCCATTGCTATTTGCACTATCGGCAAGGGGATACGTAACGGAATCATTTTAGTAAGAACACCAGAAACTGACACCACCAAAATCAAGATCAAGATAGTAAAGAATATTTCCATGTTACCCTTACAAATTGCCAAAAATCCGTCAGTGGAAAGATTGTGACTGTTTTTTACTGTTAATAATAGCGCTAATAACCATAAATATTGCAGTTATTAAAGAAAATCAAAAAGCAATCACATTGTGAATCAATGTTTATTGATTCATTTTTCTATTTTATGCTTATTAGCTTGAGAGTGTTGGAAAATTAACGCATTTTAGAATATATCTGGCGGTCGCAATATGATTAACCGTGGAATGGAAGGGATGCGCAACGCCTTGTCGTTTACGCATCCTATTTTAATTAGATAGCCCAATTGCCGGCATAAAAGACCACTAATACAATGGCAAGTATAACCGTACCAATATTCAATTTACGCCATTCACCCGAAAAAATACGCCCAACAACCAGTGTACTGAAACCCAGCATAATGCCTGTGACGATATTACAAGTCAGCACAATAAATACCGCACACAGTAAACCTGACATTGCATCAACAAAATCATCAAAATTCAGCTTTCGCACATTGCTCAGCATCAGTAATCCGACATACATCAAGGCAGGAGCCGTAGCATAGCCAGGAACTAAATACGACAGCGGGGATAGGAATAAAATCAACAGGAATAAAATACCAACAACGGAAGCTGTTAAACCCGTCTTACCTCCAGCAGCGGTTCCTGCGGCAGACTCAATATAAACCGCTGCGGGAGAAGAGCCGATAATCCCAGCAAAAATACTACTGACAGAATCGGCTGTCAGCGCCTTGCCGCCATTGATAATCTGGCCTCTCTTATCCAATAAATTAGCTTGCCCCGCCACAGCCCGGATCGTACCCGTTGCATCAAATATAGCTGTCATGACCAGAGCCAAAACACTGGGTAATACAATAGGCTGTAAAGCGCCCATAATATCCATACTGAACATCAGGGACAGACCATCTTCCCCCAATGTAGGAAATTTAAAGAATCCTTGATATTTAACGGCCGGATCAAAAATTAAGCCGATAATAGAAATTACGATAATCATCAGCAAGATACCGCCCGGCACCTTCTTGCGTTCCAGACCGATAATGCCCGCCAGCCCCAATAACGTCATCACCACAGGAAATGACGTCAATGAACCAAAGGACACAGGCAAGCCAGCGTTTGGGTTCTTTACCACCAGACCTACGCCATTGGCTGCAATCAACAATAAAAACAAACCGATGCCAATACCCGTTCCATGTGCAATACCCATTGGCATATTACGCAAAATCCACGCTCGCACGCCCGTTACTGAAATTAACGTAAACAAACATCCCATCAGGAAAACCGCACCGAGAGCCACGGGAATGCTGACCTGTTGCCCTAATACCAGGCTAAATGCGGTAAACGCTGTCAACGAGATCGCACAACCAATCGCCATTGGCAAATTAACCCACAACCCCATCAATAACGAACCGATACCGGTCACCAAACAAACAGAAATAAACACGGCGGTATGAGGAAATCCGGCTTGCCCAAGCATCCCTGGCACCACAATAACGGAATAGACCATCGCCAAAAATGTCGTTAATCCAGCGAGAACTTCCTGACGTATCGTCGATCCGCGTTCAGTAATCTTAAAATACCTATCGAGTTTGCATTGAGTTGGTGCCTGCATACCAGACATGTTTTTCCCCTGCTTCTGTTAACTATATCGCTTTAAAAGTTCTCTCCCTATTTCTTCACCTCTTCAAACGAAAACGATTACGCCACAAGATAATAAAAATCAGTGCTGCATTCATTGGCTCAACCATTCGTTTGCGCAATCGTTTGGCCTGCTGGATAAAGAAACAGTGAGAAAATTTGAAGCCAACGATTATCCAGTGAATCAGGGATAAGAATCAAGCAATAATCACATCAAAGATGATAAAACTCATACTCTGTATTCTGTATATTTACAGGGGTATTGGTTAACAAAGATGTTTTGCTTTCCGAAGCCAAATCGCAGGCCAAATTTACCGTGATAATCCCTCTGCCCAAGCAATAACGTGGGCATCAAAACAACATGGCGATAAGGCAATCATGCTATTCGGTGATCGGCTTAAAGAAAATCAACTGTCAGTCGCTATTGAATCACAGCCACTCTGATCTTCTAACTCAGTTATCAAAGCCGTAGATTTGCTGGCAGATGAAATGGATCTTATAACCTATAATAATCAATATATTATCTGATTCCCTCACCACATCGACACATTTTTATGCGGCCTTTAAGCCTGACCTTGTGTAAAATCCCCTCAATTCGACTTTTGACTGCTTCATTAGGATTTCTGTAAGAATTAAGGAGATAAACCATGACAACTTATGCCCTGGTAGGTGATATCGGCGGTACAAATGCACGTCTGGCATTATGTGATGTAGATACTGGGCAATTGAGCGCGGTCGAATTCTATCCCTGTGCGCATTATGAATCGCTCGAAATTGTTATCCGCCAATATTTGAAACAGCAGAATTGTGCAGTCAAATATGGCAGTATCGCTATTGCCTGTCCGGTGACGGACGATGTAATCAGTATGACTAACCATAGTTGGCGTTTTTCTGTTAGCCAAATGAAAGCCTCTTTGGGGTGGGAACGTTTTGAGGTGATTAACGATTTTACCGCCGTTTCCCTCGCCATTCCGGTTCTGGCAGCAGGTGACGTAATTCAGATTGGTGGAAAGCAACCTCAAACTAAACGCCCTATTGCGGTTTATGGTGCAGGGACTGGGTTAGGAGTCGCACATCTTATTCACACTGGCAGCCAATGGATGAGCTTACCTGGTGAAGGTGGTCACGTAGAGTTCGCGCCAGATAGTGCGGAAGAAGATCATATGTTGCGCGTACTGCGCGAAGAATATGGACATGTC
Organism: Xenorhabdus griffiniae; assembly: GCF_037265215.1. Taxonomy (NCBI): domain Bacteria; kingdom Pseudomonadati; phylum Pseudomonadota; class Gammaproteobacteria; order Enterobacterales; family Morganellaceae; genus Xenorhabdus; species Xenorhabdus griffiniae. Next base: position 3,792,059 of record NZ_CP147737.1, read on the forward strand.
TCCGCTGAACGAGTCCTTTCCGGCCCTGGTTTAGTGAATATTTATCGTTCCCTGATGAAACTCAACAGTCAAGTCGCCGAAGATCTTACCCCTCGCGATGTTTCTGACCGTGCACTGAATGGAACTTGCCCGATCTGCAAACAGGCACTAGAACTCTTCTGTACCGCGTTAGGACGTTTTGGTGGGAACTTAGCGCTGAATATTGGTGCATTTGGCGGTGTTTACATTGCAGGTGGGATCGTCCCACGTTTCTTTGATTTCTTCCAAAAATCAGGTTTCCGGCAAGGGTTTGAAAACAAAGGCAGATTTACGGACTATTTAAAAGATATTCCCGTGTATCTGATTACTCATGACAACCCAGGGTTATTAGGTGCAGGATCTTATATTCGCCAATTGCTAGGTAAAGCGATTGGTTAAATAGAACCAAGATATTTATATATACGCATTAAACTTCAAGTTGCAATTTACAACACGATATGAAATCTGATTTCTCCCCGCTTTGCGGGGAGAAATCACACGCATCTTGAAGTGAGATTGGTATATGCTCATGCTGTTTGCTTTGCTGGTGATAATTTTGAGCAATATTTAGCATAAATATTTAAGGATGTTGCTGCCGATTGGGCGGCTGCGCGTCTTCCTGCCACACAGGCCGCAGTCTTAGCCGATGCGCGGGAAACCTATTTGAAAGGACATGAAGAAGATTGGCAAAATCGCCAGCAAGAACTTCAAATTACGGTAAGTGTGCTGCACGATTGTGTGCTAACAAATCTATGTGTGAAACCTAAGACTTGATCTGACAATTATCGAAACAAGAAATAATTGCCAGATCAAAGTTAAACGACTACAGATCGCAAAATCTGTGACTGTTCCTGACCAGAATCAAGCTACTTTTTCAGTTCACTCGTAGAGTAGGCCTCAAGTTTGATGTCATCTCCCCAGCGGCCCCTCGTCAAACCGTGCGTGCGGTTTTCCCGCACACGGCTTTCCGACTGTCTTCTTCCTGCTGCATTACGACGTTACAAGGCGAGCATACCGACTGACTTCGTTTCCGTTTATCGACAGACTATACAACTTAAATAACCCGTGATACTTGTAGAACCAGCTCGGCGGATGGTCCCTCCATCCTTTAGTTCGCTTCTTGTGCTTCTTCCTCAACATAATACAGAGTGTCCATATCGTGTAATTTGCGATGCTTTTGAAATGCATCCGGGAGTTGCACGTCTTGAAATAATTACCCCACCCTCTAAGGATTGGGTTTATTTCTGTTCTGATTAGCTCCGGAAGATCCCGATGCTGACCTTTTCGTGTCACTTCACGAATCTTTCGCTTTACTCTTTTCATCGCTTCTGGTGAGGGGTAGTAATAGGTTCTCAATTTTCCATCCCTTTTGGACGGCTGCACTGCAAACCTGTGCCCCAGAAAGTCAAACGGTGACTTTATTGCATGAACGACTTTCGTCTTTTCGGTATTTAGCGTCAATCCAAGCCGATCAAGTACCTTACAGGCTTGAGCCAGATAAAACCTCGGTGCTTTCTTACACAAAATGACAAAGTCATCGGCATAACGAACAAGATGAGCGTCATGCTCACGCTGATTGAATCCCTCTTTTTCCCAGATATGATCCAGCCAGTGCAGGTAAAGATTAGCCAGTAGTGGAGATATCACGCCTCCTTGTGGAGTTCCTGCTATCCCCGCTTTCAGGTTTCCCTCTTCCATTACTCCAGCTTTCAGCCACATTTCAATCAGTTTCACAACTGAGCGATCTATGACTCTGGTTCTCACCGATAACAACAATTTATCATGGGGGATAGTGTCAAAATAAGACTTCAAATCAGCATCTACCACCCAGTAACATTTAAAATTTAGCCACTTATAGATTTCTCTCAGCGCCTGCTGCGCATTTCTGCGAGGCCGAAAGCCATATGAAAAATCTTTAAAACTCGCTTCGAAAAGCGGTTCTATGACTATCTTTACTGCTGCCTGAACTACACGATCTTCAATAACAGGTATGCCCAGTGGTCTTTCCTTTCCATCCGGTTTAGGAATGTAAACCCTACGCACCGGTTGAGGAGAGTACTTCTTTTGAACTAGCTTCTTCTGGATGTCTTGCAGAAAGTTACCTACACCAATTTCAGTTTCAATCTTATCGATTGTTAACCTGTCAATTCCTGAAGAACCTTTATTGGCTTTAACCTGCGTCCATGCCATAACAAGCACACGACCACTACATACCTTGTCATACAGAACACCAAATTTACGTTTTGGATCCGCCTTGGCTGCCAGGTATAGCTTGCGTTGCAGTACTCGTACCTTTTCAAATGCCGTGTTTAGAGCTTTCGCAATCACGTAGTACCTCCTGTAACAACAGGCATGACAGAAGTAGAGGTCCTTCCCTACGGTCAGGTTATGTTGTCCCTACCATCAACAGTACTATGACCTCCTCCGACTCCTCTATCCTGCATCTCTCAGAATTTCAGCGGTTACCTTATATCTTTGATTACGCAGTGGGTTAGACTACGACAGGGAGAGGTCTCGTTCGTTCCACTCAGTGCTATACATGCATCCCATCCTCAATACCCCGGATCCCTGTCATGACTTCATATGGTTGTTAATCCATCATGATTCACTGGCCTTCGCCCCCATTCTAAAGGCTCGGCAGGATCACCCTACACCACACTCTCCCAGCATAACGGTATGGCTGAAATTTACGAGGCTTGTTCAGGTTCACTTGCGTTACGGGCTGCATACTTGCGCGCACCCACAGTCTGGGTCAGGGGTCACGTTTATCCGGCGTTGCTCCCGTGTTTCAGTCACCATCCACACGTACGCCATAGCTACGCAGTCAAATCAACCAACTACTGCGGCAGGACTTTCACCTGCAAGACACTGAGCAGCTTAGCGAACCGCTCAAAAAGGAATATCGTCATCGAAATCCATCGGCGGTTCATTGCTCTGTGGCATAGGCGACTGCGCTGGACGAGATGGAGCACCGCCACTGAATTGTTGAGAGGCTTGTGGCTGTTGTGGTTGCCCCCAACCGCCTTGCGCTGGCGCATCCTGTGCTGCACCACTACGGCTACCCAGCATCTGCATTACCCCACCGACAGGATTGACGACAATTTCCGTGGTATAACGGTCTTGGCCATTCTGATCCTGCCATTTACGAGTCTGCAAAGAACCTTCAATATAAACCTGAGAACCTTTGCGCAAATATTCACCGGCAACTTCGGCTAATTTGCCGAAAAACACGACACGATGCCATTCGGTTTTCTCTCTCATCTCACCGGTTTGTTTATCACGCCAGCTCTCAGACGTTGCCAGGGTAATGTTGGTCACTGCACCGCCATTCGGCATATAGCGAACTTCTGGGTCCTGTCCCAAATTACCCACTAAAATAACTTTGTTTATGCCTCTGCTGGCCATTGGGAATACTCCTGATGAAATGAATTTTGCTAAAAACGGATTTCTCTAATTATAAGCAAAGTAGTTTACCATGCGAGGCACAAGTTTAAATAGAGAGCCATTATATTATACTTTGCGAAGCGCATCGTACTTTACATTGTCATGGTTACAGCACGATTGTCCGTTAAATACTGTATATCCATTCAGCAATGTTTGTGCAATAATAACGCGTTTGTGAGTTTTGCTCTATCAATCATCTGGGAAGTGGTATATGGATAACATCGAAGTTCGGGGCGCCCGCACCCATAATCTTAAGAATATCAATTTAATAATTCCCCGTGACAAGCTGATAGTCATTACTGGGCTATCGGGTTCCGGTAAGTCATCTTTGGCTTTCGATACCCTGTATGCGGAAGGGCAACGTCGCTATGTTGAATCCCTCTCTGCGTATGCGCGCCAGTTTTTGTCACTGATGGAAAAACCGGATGTCGATCATATTGAAGGGCTATCCCCGGCCATTTCCATTGAGCAAAAGTCTACTTCCCATAACCCACGTTCTACGGTCGGCACGATAACTGAAATTCACGATTATCTCCGTCTGCTATTTGCGCGAGTGGGTGAACCACGTTGTCCTGAGCATGATATCACGCTGGCGGCACAAACGATCAGCCAGATGGTAGATAACGTCTTGGCACTACCAGAAGGCCAACGCCTGATGTTACTGGCTCCTGTCGTCAAAGAACGTAAAGGCGAACATACCAAGCTGCTGGATAATCTCGCTGCACAAGGCTATATCCGCGCCCGTATTGATGGCGAAGTATGTGACCTTTCCGATCCACCAAAACTCGAATTACAGAAAAAACATACCATTGAAGTCGTCATCGACCGCTTTAAAGTGCGAGCTGATCTCGCCCAGCGATTAGCGGAATCATTCGAAACTGCATTAGAACTTTCCGGTGGTACTGCCGTCATTGCCAATATGGATGATACACAGGCCGAAGAACTGATCTTCTCCGCTAATTTTGCCTGTCCAATCTGTGGCTATAGTATGAGCGAGTTAGAACCTCGCCTGTTTTCTTTCAACAACCCCGCAGGGGCTTGCCCTACTTGTGATGGATTAGGGGTTCAGCAATTTTTTGATCCCGAACGCGTTGTCCAAAATGAAGGTATCTCCCTTGCCGGAGGTGCGATCCGTGGTTGGGATCGCCGTAACTTCTATTATTTTCAGATGCTAAGATCACTGGCAGAACACTACAAATTCGATATCGAAACACCGTTTAATCAGTTAAGCCCAACCATTCAGAAAGTGGTTTTATACGGTTCCGGTAAAGAATCCATCGAATTTAAATACACCAATGATCGTGGTGATGTGACTGTTCGCCACCATCCGTTCGAAGGTGTGCTGCACAATATGGAACGCCGCTATAAAGAGACGGAATCCACCGCCGTACGGGAAGAGTTAGCAAAATATATCAGCAATCGATCTTGCGTTTCCTGCGATGGAACGCGACTGCGTAAGGAAGCGCGTTATGTCTTTATTGAAGATACTACGCTGCCACAAATTTCGGATTTCAGCATCGGTCATGCGATGGCGTTTTTCCAAAATATCAAGCTGAGTGGACAACGCGCCCAAATTGCCGAAAAAGTCCTGAAAGAGATCCGAGATCGCCTGAAATTCTTGGTTAATGTTGGATTAAATTACCTGACGCTCTCCCGTTCAGCAGAAACGCTTTCCGGTGGGGAAGCTCAGCGTATCCGTTTGGCGAGCCAGATTGGTGCAGGACTCGTCGGTGTGATGTATGTGCTGGATGAACCTTCCATTGGCCTGCATCAGAGGGATAATGAGCGTTTGCTGGAAACCTTACTGCACCTGCGCAATTTGGGTAACACGGTTATCGTTGTCGAACATGACGAAGATGCCATCCGTGCGGCTGACCATATTATTGATATCGGACCAGGCGCAGGTGTACATGGCGGCGAGATTGTTGCCGAAGGAACGATTACCGCTATCATGGCAAGCCCAAAATCACTCACAGGAAAATTCCTCAGTGGTGAACGTCAAATTGCTATTCCAGAGCAGCGCGTGTCTGTTAATCCAGATAAGATGCTGAAATTGATTGGCGCAAAAGGCAATAACCTGAAAAAAGTGACATTAAATCTCCCCGTCGGCCTGTTCACTTGTATCACAGGCGTTTCTGGTTCCGGTAAATCAACGTTGATCAACGATACGTTATTTCCTATTGCACAGCGTCAGTTAAACGGAGCAACAAATATTAGCCCTGCCCCTTATATTGATATCCAGGGTCTTGAGCATTTTGATAAGGTGATCGATATAGACCAAAGCCCGATTGGCAGAACCCCACGTTCAAATCCTGCCACTTATACGGGTATATTTACGCCTGTCAGAGAGTTATTCTCAGGCGTTCCTGAATCCCGTACCCGTGGCTATACACCGGGGCGTTTCAGTTTCAACGTTAAAGGCGGACGTTGTGAAGCCTGTCAAGGTGATGGCGTAATTAAAGTTGAGATGCATTTCTTACCTGATGTTTATGTGCCTTGCGATCAATGTAAGGGCAAGCGTTACAATCGAGAAACGCTGGAAATCAAATATAAGGGCAAGAATATTAATGAAGTGCTGAATATGACCATCGAAGAGGCTCGTGAGTTTTTTGACGCAGTTCCTGCGCTTTCCCGCAAGTTGCAAACTTTGATAGATGTCGGTCTTTCCTATATTCGCCTGGGGCAATCCGCAACGACACTTTCTGGCGGGGAAGCGCAGCGGGTAAAACTGGCACGGGAATTGTCTAAACGAGGTACAGGCCAGACACTGTATATCCTTGATGAACCAACAACCGGCCTGCATTTTGCGGATATTCAGCAACTATTATCCGTTCTGCATCAATTGCGGGATCAAGGAAATACAATTGTCGTCATCGAACATAATCTGGATGTGATCAAAACGGCTGACTGGATTGTCGATCTTGGCCCTGAAGGTGGAAGCGGTGGTGGTGAAATATTGGTTTCAGGAACACCCGAAGAAGTTATTCAATGTGATAAATCTCACACTGCCCGTTTTTTGAAGCCAATACTTGAACGAAATTAATTTATTAATTTTAAAACTAAACTATCTATAATCCTCCTCACAACGTGGGGAGTTTTTTATTTATTTTATAGCTAATTATTTATCAAATTCAATTTACTACGGACAGCAAAGCCTTTTCTGACGGTCAATTTAGGTGCAACAACCTCTCGTGAATTAGTATTATATTGTTGATCTAATATTATTAATACTCACATTGCCGAAGCATTAGTGCCATAATGGCATAACATATGCTTCAAATTTATTAATGGAGATTAAACATGTATATGTTTTTACCGTTCTTAATTGCGCTAATTATCATCGTCACAGTTGTTACCGACAAGAAAAAGCTGACGTATACCCTGTGGTTTGCTTTATTCATCATCACGGTATTTTGGTTTAAATATCATGCAACTGATGCATTGAACCTTTCTTTCTAATCGGAGGCCGTAATGAATAATACAATGTCAGCACCGCGTAATATTAACCTTGCAATGGCCTTAAATATTCTGGGTCTGTTCGGTATTAGTGTGGTTTTGATAATCGCGTTTTATTATCAATTAGCCCGCTTTGAACTTCCCTGCCCGTTATGTTTATTGCAGCGAGCAGGTATTATCATGATTGGTTTTGGTTTTTTGTTTAATATTTATTTCGGCATAAAAAATGCCCATTATAGCCTTTCACTGCTTGGCTGCATTGTGACTGGTTTCATTGCCATGCGTCAGGTGTCTCTCCATATCATGCCGGGCGATACGGGATATGGTTCAGCTTTCTTCGGTCTGCATTTTTATACTTGGGCTGCCATTCTATCTATTCTGACTATTATTGCCATCGCCGCTATCATGCCCCTGAAAGCAGGCAATGTTGATTCATCAAGATACACACCACCAACTTCAGGCAAAATTGTCATGGGCTTATTCGCATTTTTGATTGCAGCTAATCTGGTTTCCACCCTATTAGAGTGTGGTGGCGGACAATGTGATGATAACCCAACGTTCTATCAGTTATTGCAAAAGTAATCTTTATTTATATTGAAACTATTAAAACAGAAGGCTGCATAATTCCAGCAACCTTCTGTTTTTACAACGGAATGTTTTTAAGCCGGTTTTTTCACCAACAAGTCACTAAAAAGATATTGTTCATCAACATTCCAGAGTTACCTACTTCAATCGCCATAAATCTCATTCGATAATTCAAACAATTGAGATAATTTATTTTTGTTTTTTAAACTTAAAACCGTGTTGATATCAGCCGTAATTTTGGCATTTTCTGCTAATTCTGGTTCAATCATTCCCTTACGGCTCAGCCAATCAGCAATTTCTTTCCATTCATATAAAGGAGTTTTACTGTTCAATCGAAAATAAGGTGTTGGAAAAAAACCATCACCTCTAACCCCTTTACTAAATTTTGACATGGCAGAACGAGTCAAATGAGCAAATTCAGCCGCATCAGATAAACCAACATATTGGCCAGCATCAATGCTTTTCACAACTAAACCTATAGACTGCACCTGTTTGATGGCTGATAAGATAGCCTTTTTGTATGAGTCAGCTTCTCTATCAAATTCAATAATAAATGCATTATCACGGGATAAAATAGTACAATCATCCGCTCCCACTTCATAAAGAATATTGGCTACCTGACATAAGAGCTCTGGGTCAATTTTTTTTTCTGGGTAGATTGCAACTAATGCAAAATCATACTCTTTCATTATGATATGCCTTATTAAGATATAAAATCTCCAACTTTTATTCTATAAAGCCGCTCACTGAACGGCTTAGACTGGTTAACAATTGTAATTATCAATTGTTTTTCTAATTTTCTTGGCGTGATTAGTAGGATTCTTAGGTGTAGAGAATACTGCAACCATACATTTTATTTCTTCATGTTTGCCGCCTGAATCTGCTGTACAGTATAGATATCCAAAAGTATGCCCATCACCTCGTTTTTCCCAACGCCAGCCTTTAGAAAGTGCATAAGCAATAGCATCATTCACATTTTTATTTTTGTGGTATTTTCCAGCTATTAGGCTTCCTCCATAGCAAAAGTTTCACTTTTATTTAAGAAGCTATTTTAGATATCACACCACACCGTCTACAAATGTAGACAAGCATGGACATTTAGTCAACACTCGCAAGCAATAAAAATTATTAACTCACTGCTGCAAACGCTTCTGCAATGCGTTGCACGTTATGATGATTCACGCCAGCCATACAAACACGGCCAGAACCGACCAGATAGACACCAAATTCTTCACGTAATCTATCCACTTGTGTCTGACTAAATCCGGTATAACTGAACATTCCACGCTGTTGCAGTAAATGGTCAAAGTTTTTTTCTGGTAGTGCTTGTTGCAGGGCATTGACCAATACTGTCCGCATTTCCAGAATACGCAAACGCATCCGTTCAACTTCGTCCAACCACTGGTTTTTTAATTCAGGGTAACTCAATACTCTGGCTACAATCTGCGCACCAAAATTTGGTGGGCTGGAGTAAATACGACGCACCGTCGCTTTCAATTGTCCCAAGACATGTTCAGCTGCTTTTACATCGTCACAGATAACTGATAATCCACCAACACGCTCACCATACAATGAGAAAATTTTCGAAAATGAGTTGCTGACCAGGCAAGGCAACCCCGCATTGGCCATTGCGCGGATAGCGTAAGCATCTTCTTCCATACCGTCGGCAAATCCCTGATAAGCGATATCAAGGAAAGGCAGCAATTCCCGCTCTTTAGTCACCTGAACCACCTGATCCCATTGGTCATTGGTGAGATCGGAACCTGTTGGGTTATGGCAACAAGGATGCATCAAAATAATACTTTTTGCCGGCAATTGCTTAAATGTTGCTAGCATTTCGTCAAACTTTACCCCTTTGGTTTTATCATCAAAATAAGGGTAATAGTTCACTTTGATGCCTGCTCCGGCAAAAATAGTGGCATGGTTTTCCCACGTCGGATCACTGCACCATACTTCAGAATCAGGAAAATAACGCTGTAAAAAATCAGCCCCTACTTTTAATGCGCCTGAGCCACCCAGTGTTTGGATCGTAGCAATACGTTGTTGGTTTAATAGTGGGTGATCTTTGCCAAACAGTAATTCCTGAATTGCTGTGCGATAGGCAAACAACCCTTCCATTGGGAGGTAAAGGGAAGCAGACTGTGGCAAGGCGTTTATCTGTTTTTCAGCAGTTGCAACAGCCTGTAATTTTGGCGTTATACCCTGTTCATCGTAATACAGCCCGATGCTGAGATTTATTTTTTCTGCGCGGGGATCGTTTTTGAATTCTTCCATTAACGACAGGATAGGATCGCCCGCATACGCATCAACATTCTGGAACATTACGTTATACTCCCTGCTATTGAATTATTTATTAAAAGTGCAATAACAGACAATATAACTTACCCGGATTATTCGTCTAGATATTCCATCGCAACACGTGAAGTCAGTTTCGTAATTAGCTCATAAGCGCTGATCCCCGAATGCGCTGCAATTTTTTCAACTGGCAGGGCATTCCCCCAAAGGATAACTTCATCTCCAACTTTATCCTGGCATGTTGGTCCCAGATCCACAGTAATCATATCCATAGATACACGGCCAACAAGTGGCACTTCTCGACCATTAATAAATACTGGCGTACCGACAGGTGCACTGCGGGGATAGCCATCACCATATCCCATTGCCACAACGCCAAGATAGGTGTCTTGTTCACTGCTCCACGTACCACCATATCCTACTGTTTCACCCGCTTTGTGTTTACGAACGGCGATTAAACTGGATTTAAGTGTCATGGCAGGGAGTAAATTAAAATCGGCAGCGGTCTTATCTGCCATCGGCGAAGCACCATACATAATGATGCCGGGACGAACCCAGTCCAAATGCGCCTTTGGCCATAATAAAATCCCCCCTGATGCAGAAATGGATTTTTCGCCAGATTTATCCCCAATAAATGCCATAAAACGCTCAATTTGTTGTTGAGTCGTTTCAACTGTGGGTTCATCTGCACGGCTAAAATGGCTAATGATATTAACGGGTTGCTCAACATGACGACAGCGGCTGAGACGGTGATAAAATGCGTCTGCTTCATCGATCCTGACTCCCAGACGATGCATACCTGTATCGAGTTTCATCCACACTTTAATGGGATGGGATAAATCCGCCTGTTCCAATGCTTCAAGCTGTTCAATGCTATGCACCACGGTTTCAATATGATTGACGACTAAAACGGGGAGATCTGCCGCTTCAAAAAAACCTTCTAATAGCAAGATTGGCTTGACGATCCCACCACTGCGCAAAGCCAGCGCTTCCCCAATACGGGCAACACCGAAACAATCAGCATCTTCCATTGTGTAAGCAGTTTCTAATAAACCATGTCCATAGGCGTTTGCTTTCACAACTGCAATTAACTTACTGTCAGGCGCTTGTACTCTCACCTGTTGCAGATTGTGTCGCAGAGCGCGGCGGTCGATAACAGCAGTTGCCGCTTTCATTCCATCCCCTTTTATCATTTTTCAGTCAGGTTTGATAATAACAGCCTATCTTCGATATTGATGATTGAAGCTATTTGAACACGAACGATAGGCACTTGGATTTATTCGTCACTGTAACTTGGTCCAGCATAATTATCGAACCGTGACCATTGGCCATTAAATGTCAGCCTTACCGTGCCGATAGGGCCGTTACGCTGTTTACCAAGAATAATTTCTGCCACACCTTTCAGTTCACTGTTATCGTGATAAACCTCGTCACGATAGATAAACATGATCAAGTCAGCATCCTGTTCGATAGAGCCTGATTCACGCAGATCGGAGTTAACCGGACGCTTATCGGCTCGCTGTTCCAAGCTACGGTTAAGCTGGGAGAGTGCAACGACCGGCACTTGAAGCTCTTTCGCCAATGCTTTTAATGAGCGGGATATTTCCGCAATTTCCAGTGTTCGGTTGTCAGATAATGAAGGTACTCGCATCAATTGCAGGTAGTCGATCATAATCAAACTGAGCCCACCATGTTCGCGGAAAATACGTCGCGCACGGGAACGCACTTCTGTTGGCGTCAAACCAGATGAGTCATCGATATACATATTGCGTTTTTCCAGCAAGATCCCCATCGTACTGGAAATGCGTGCCCAATCCTCATCATCAAGTTGACCGGTACGAATACGTGTTTGGTCTACGCGGGAAAGGGACGCTAGCATACGCATCATGATCTGGTTGCCGGGCATCTCAAGGCTGAAAATCAAAACAGGCTTATCCTGCATCATGGCCGCGTTTTCACACAGGTTCATCGCAAAAGTCGTTTTACCCATTGAAGGACGCGCCGCCACGATGATTAAATCTGATTTTTGCAATCCTGCGGTTTTCTTATCCAGATCTTGGTAACCGGTAGAAACGCCTGTTACGCCATCATGTGGGCGCTGATAGAGCTGTTCAATCCGTTCAACGGTTTCTTCCAAGATCTGTTCAATGCCTTTCGGACCTTCATCTTTATTTGCCCGATTTTCTGCGATCTGGAATACTCGTGATTCTGCCAAATCCAACAGTTCTTCGCTGGTTCGCCCTTGTGGATCATAGCCTGCATCGGCAATTTCATTGGCTACCGCGATCATATCGCGTACTACTGCACGTTCGCGGACAATATCGGCATAAGCATTGATATTCGCCGCGCTTGGGGTATTTTTCGATAATTCAGCAAGATAGGCAAAACCCCCGACATTATCGAGTTCGCCATTCTGTTCAAGAGATTCCGATAACGTGATCAGGTCGATCGGTTTGCCCGTTTCGAGCAAACGCTGCATTTCAGCGAAAATACGTCTGTGTGGTCGGCTAAAAAAGTCATTGCTAGTAACCCGTTCGGATACATTATCCCAACGTTCATTATCCAGCATCAAACCGCCTAACACGGATTGCTCTGCTTCCAAAGAGTGTGGTGGAAGTTTCAGCCCTTCCACTTGGCGATCTTTTGGTTCAGCCATACTGTTGTTAGTTGGTTTTTTTCCAGCCATGTATACCGCATCAATCCACTAAACAAAAAACGAAATAGGGTATCAGTATACGCCATGAAAACAGCCTTGAGTAATTATATATATACCAATCTAATTTCAAGATGCGTGTGATTTCTCCCCCGCGAATCGGGGAGAAATCCGGTTTCATATCGTGTTGTAAATTGCAGCTTGAAGTTTAATGCGTATAGTCTATACTCGCAATTTAAACACAACTGTTTGATATTGAATAAATAATATTCATTTTTTAACGCATTTGTTCTTGTTTGTTTATATAATTGTTTATACATAGAACACTGAACAAATCTTTGATATCCTCCCCGCCCTGAAGAGGGTGTCGTAAAAGGGGGGAGGTCATTTTTGCAACGCGTTAAGTTGAGATCCTCTCCCATTTTTCAGTGCCTGTTATTTGAACCAATAACAGGCTGAAAATCATCCATAATATCAGAGCCACTGCTCTTGATAAGTTATAGGCCATCGCATGCAGGGTAAATTCCAGCTTTACCGCTGATAATCCTCTACGCCGAAAGCGCTCCAGTCCCTGAATTCCCCGCAAAGCTGAAAATACCGGTTCTACTCTGCTCTTTCGTTGACTCAATATCCGTTTTGACTCAGGGTTAGCCATATGCAAACGCAGTTCATCCCGCTTTTCATCTTCCCGATAGCGTTTTATTTTTCTTCCACCTTTGGCCCGTGTACATTGGGTTTTTTGCCGGCATTGAGTGCCATTGGCACTGCCATAGACCCGATAGCCTCGCGCTTTTTCTGACGCGGCCACGGTGCTTTTCAACGATAATGAATGATGGGCCGGGCAGAGATAAGTGTCTTTCTCAGCCTCATAGATAAATAACGATTTGGGGGCGATTTTTCGGGGGCTCTGCCGGGTTGAATTTTCAGAGCAAAACAGCGGGATCTGATATTTTTGTGCCTCAGCCATCACCGCGTCATGGAAATAACCGGCATCCAACAACAATTTGTCCGGATGATATCCCGATAAATTGAAATTCTGCACCAATAAATCCGCCATTACCCGTGTCTCACTGGATGGATCTACGGTTTGGGCGACGATAATACGTCCTGTGTTGACTAAAACAGACGGTTTATAGGCTGTTGAAAATCCCTTTCCCCGCTTGAGTTTCTGGACGACAGCGTCTGGCTCTGTGGGATTAATACGTAACTGGCTACCATCTTTCCCCTTTTTTGCCCGGTTTTCTTGCCGGCGTCGTAATACTTCTGTGCCCTGTTCCAATTGCTGAAGACGTTTCTCTGTCTGCCCCGTGGCAGGCGCTGCACTGAGGGTCTTTTTTTCGCGGGAAATGGCTGCCTGAGTCAAAAGATGATAATGAGAACACATGGCCTCAATCACTGTCCCGTCACCCGCCAGACACGAAATACCGGATTGACTGCGGCGCAAAACAGATAAGGTCAGCTCTTTAAAAAACATCCCCGTCAGGACAGTTTGATGCTGATAAATGAAACGTCCAAGACTGGCATGATCAGGGGTAATTCCCTGACTGACCCAAATACAGCCCAAATCTAAACGCGCCAAGCGTTCAAGTGCTCTGAGCGAACGCTGTCCTTTCATGATCCCATAAAGCAGGATCCCCATCATGGAGCGGGGAGAATAAGGAGCCCTGCCTGTTGAAGCATAATGACGTTCGAAAGGTCCCCAGTCTTGTTCATCCAGGATCTCCGCGACAATAAGTGCACTGTGTTCTCCCATTTGCTTGAGATAATCCCCAAGGGAAAGAGAGCCATCCAATACAGGTAAATGCTGCGCTTTGACAAATTGACGTTGGGTGTGAACAGACGATTCCAGTTTTCGGGTGAATAAGGTCATAAAAGATTGGCGCCTAAAGGAAGAGCGCCGATCTTAATGGATAACATGAGCTTTTACGACACCCTCTGAAGGACGGGGTTTTACGGCGCACCTGATAAACAAAGCATAAGATAAAAACAAGGCAAAAGAAAAGAAAGAATGAGAGTGAATGTGTGAACAATAAAACGTGGTCAGTACGTTTAACGTTCCAAGCTATGAGGGTTGCGCGTATTCAGTTGAAAACTATTAACGTAACAACTACGAATGTTACTGCTAGTGAGAAGATACCCCGTTACGGCTATCTTCCCGATGATTTTTAAATGGAACTGATTATTTTTATGATTTATCCCGAACCTTGCGTTCAATCAATTCACCATACGAATCAAAATAGCGACTAGGCCAAATTTCAGATGGGTGTATTTCGAGATAGTTAGCAATAATCCATTCGCCTTTAATTCACGGGAATTGAGAACATTTGTTAGTTAAGCCCCGCCTCACGAAACATAACCGTTAAGATTATCAGGGTGAGGCGAGCAAAATAATTTAACAAATTGAATAAATTAAACTTATTTTTATTAATTGCATGTCCCTTGATTGGCGAGTGGCTTGATATTAAACCTGTTGATATGTACCTTGTTCTGCAACAAATATTCTTGGTATTCTAATTTCAGGGCGAAAAAGATCATTAACGATCATATTTATATCATAATCACTACTAAAGTTAAGTATTTTTCTTGCATCATCTAAAGGTAGTATTCTTGTAGTGGATATAATAGCATTCAGCAATCCATTAATATTGTTATTATAACCATAAAAACAACATCCATATCTACTAAGACATCTTTTCTGTAATCTCCTTATTGCTATCTCACTAATTTTATTTCTTAAATTTTTATATTCTAAAAACATTAGTCCATTAAGTTGATCAGCTAATACTAAGGATGAATATTCAAAATCTGGATTTCCCTGTGTATATTCTAATCGATAGAACGTACTACCGAATCTACTGTTTGTTTTTTTATTTCGTCACCAACCTCTAGAGAAAAAAACACATAATCATCATTTCCTAATATCTTAGAATCAATATCTGAATGTTTCATAGGAAATTCAATCTTTTTTTCCTTCCATTATAATCGCTATTATATTTTTGAATACCAAACCTTGATCTAAGAACTAATCTTGTTCCATTTATAACTTCTTTACTATCAGTAGCATGAGAAATATAAAACCTCTTACGTCTAAAATTAGTTGAAAATGATAACTCCAGTTTTTTTCGTTCTAATTTTTCTTCTTCTGAACTTTCTTCTTGCATTTTTTCATCAAATTGTTCCTTTGACATAAAAATATCTTTTTTATTGAATTTTTCTATATTATTAATCATTTCATCACGAACATCTACCTTTTCTCCCAATTCTCCAGAAGATGGATCGCGAACAGAGCTAAATTCTGTCATTCTGTCGATTGCTTTATCTCCCATTTTTCTATAGAAATTATTCCTTAAATTATGTATTCTCTCACTAATATTATCAATTCTTTTTAACTTATCTATTGATATATTAATTTTATCAATGTTCATCACTTTCTTCATAATACCACCTGTTTTATTTTAAACTAACTTGATGCATTTCCCTGTTTATATACATGTTATAGATAAATAATGATAGATTCTAGCTTATTCATCAGGGCAAGATCACGAATATTTTTTCGCCAAAAATAAAATAGGTTGCTTCGAATAAAGCACTGTGATCTTATACTCTCTTTTGAGAGTGAAAACCTATACCATGTGCCTTGAGAACTTTACCCTGCATTTTTCGGCGATCCAAGACCCTCGCCAGAGTGCGAAAGTCACCTATCCTTTATTTGACATCCTGTTTGCGTCACTGTGTGCCGTGATTGCGGGTGCAGAAGGCTGGAGTGATATTCAGGAATATATAGTGGCGCAGCCCGTTGTTGTTGAGTTTGTCACTGGTCGGCTGGGTCTTCGCCTGATGGCGCTCTTCGTCAGACAGAGCCTCATAACGGGCAATTTCGGCGTTCAGTGAGTCGGACTGGCTGCGCAGTTCGTCAAACTGTTTGGCTTCCTCTGCGGTCAATGAGCGTTTTTCAGTTTCGGCCTTGGTAAGCAGGGTGCGCATTTGTTCGGTGAGGGCTGCCTTTTGCTGGCGTAATTCGAGTAGCTTTTTCATGGTGTTTTGTGGTTGGTTTTTATATGCTTTAAACACTATTTAACATTATGATAAACAATAAAAAAGCCCCTGACATTCAGAGGCTAAACTTGCGAAAACATGAGGACAGAATATTTACAAAAGTTTTCAATTACACAGTGATAAATCTTTCACATATGTTGTTGGTGACATCCACGATATTTTATCACATGTCAGATAACCATCATTTTTTAACTTATAGCTAACATAAAAAGAGACAGGTAAGCTGATGATGAATGATAAAATTGCCAACCAAACCATAAAGTTAACAATCACTTTATTAAATTTAGGTTGCCTATTAAAAATAAAGAAAAAAATAGAGCATAATAACGCGTAAAATAATAGAGGTGAAGTCATGACACCAATAACAACAGTGGCAGAAAATGTTATTTCATCTTTCATTAATATTAATGAAACAGCATCGCCAATAACGAAAATAACCGTAAATATTACTAACAATAATAATATTAGCACACCTAATGCTTGGAAATATTTACTATTCACCTAAACCTTCCTAATTCATTAAAAAAATGCTGTAAATCCGCTTCCGGTGTTCTTGGTTTTCTTTTCATTTCTTCTTTCAAAAGTGCTATTAATTTTTCACTTATCCCATATTGCTTATCAAGAGTATCTAAAATATAAGCCGCTAGAACTCCAACAGCTAAAACTATCAGAGCAACGGCAATAATACTTCCACCTAAAAATGCAGTGGCAGTTAAAAGTGATCCTACAACCCAGGAGGAAGCAGCAATAATAGCAGTTTTAGCCATATCCATGGTTACATTTCCAAGAAAATCGGCTAGCGTATATTCATCCTTAAAAATACTTTCTATTACTCGATATCCAATAGAAAAATCCCTCAATACTTTTTCTAGACCAATAGCATCAAAAAATTCATGTTGAGGCTTTAGCTGATTAATTCCCACATTCCCCCTTAAAACATCCCCCATATAGCCATCCCAAGTGGGATTATATTTCTTATGTGTCATTCCTCAATTTTCTGTAGCACTCAATATCAAATTAATAATTGATTGACTTGTGTCAAGATTTCCGATGTAGCATCAATTAAGCAGGATATAACAATAATGCTTACCCATTCCAGCATGGAAAAGATCCACCTTTAAATTTGTGATGAATCTCTATTCTTAAGCAAAATCAGACAATTACTTAATTTTAATTTCAGTCATACCATAATAAAAAAATTATGCACTAAATTTATTATCCCAGACTCATCCGGCTTTTATTTTCCTGCCAGAGATACCCCCTATAAATCTTTTTTCTCCTCTCAGTTATGCACCCTCTGCACATTCCCCTGAAAGCCTTGCTACATCTGGGTTTTTGGCAATTAATATAATATTCATTAACTGTAACCCCTATTCACCCCTTTTTTATCCTAATGAAGAGAATGTATATTTGATGTATAGCTCATAGACAGGATCTTAAGCATTAACTGTATATTTTAGATAGAAAAAAGGCTTCATTTATGATCTGATAATCGTCGCCAAATTCATATCAAAACCACGGATGAAGCCTGTGACAATTATCGCTATAAAACACCAGTTAATGCAATTTTTTAGTGACGTTTCTTTGCAAAAGATAGCGTTTGGCTGTGGATTTACCCAACGCATTAGAAATATTGAACCCCGTACCTTGCTTCTTAGCCTGATTGCAGCGCTCAGCACAGGTAAAATCACCTCTATTGCCCAATTACATCAGAAGTTTAATGGCCTGTGCTCTGAGGCTCAGCAACAAGTCAGTTACCGACCGTTTTACAATCAGTTACGTAAACCGGCCTTTGAGGAATTTGTAAAAATTATCGTTAGGTTTGTCATGGCACAATGGGTTGAAAAACAAGTGTCGATACCTAAAAAATTAGCTCAATTTCAAAATGTTATTTTGCAGGATGGTCGTTCATTCAACGTGCATGGCGGTGACGGCGGATACCGCGTCTGAACGTGCTTATTTGCCTGCGCCGGCAACATTACGGAGGCAACTCTTGCTTGCGGATGCAGGATATCCGGATTTTGATTATTTTGAACAACTCTCCCATTTTGGCGCTTCATTTATTGTCAGAGGAAGCAAATCTCTGAATTCTCAGATTGTCGCCGCGCATAATGGACAAGGGAAACCACTGCGGAAACTGGCCGGAAAAACCTTAAAAGAAGTCACCCGAAGAACCAACCGGTCAGAAGTCTTAGACCTATGTTGTAGGAGAAAAGGCTATGAATTCCGGATCATCCGTCGCTGGTTTGCAGAAAAGAAACGGTTCTGCATTTGGCTGACAAACTTACCGCCAGAGGAGTTTACCGCGAATGACATCATGGACATTTATCGTTGCCGCTGGCAGGTCGAATTGTTATTCAAGGAATTGAAATCACACACCAACTGGCAAGGATTTACCCCCCGAAAAGCGTCGTTAGTCACCGGGCTTATCTGGTCAAGTTTGCTCGCATTGCTGGTCAGGCGAACAATGGCAAGACGACTATTTCCAGAGGTGGCTTTGCTTAAAGCCGCCCAAAATACAGATATATGGTTACGGCCGATAATAGAAAATTTGCTCCAACGAGCCTGGTCGGAAACCGACTTTCTTCTCGAAAAGGCGAGAGGATATTTATTTCGGAATGCCTGTAAAACGCAACAAAGAAAATCATGCAAAAACAAGACATTGGATGCGTGTTTTGAAAGGCTTAATTCTTAAGAAATACAATTAATATTCTCAATAGATTACGATAATAAGGCATGTAGCCATTGGAGTTTATAGACTTCCATAACTGACCAAGTTCATTGTCAGTTAAAAACCTATCTCCTTTATTCTGTTTTTTTCCAACATCCTGTATAGTCAAATCATCCAATACATGGCTAACTGTATACCTTCTTACCCGACAAAATTTCAAGGCTTGCTTGCACAATTGAAGTATAGAACCAGAACCCACCGGAGCTTCCTTTTCCATTCTATCAAAGCATTGCAGCCAATATATTATTTCACAGTCAGACAATGCCATTTCACCGATATAGGGATAAATATGTTTTTCTAATTGAAGAATATGGTTATCAATATTTACCCGGTTTTCTCTGCCATAGTGCTCTATCCAATATTCGATAGCGTCTTTTACAGTGACTGGTTTCAATGATTCCTGCATCGTTAGATTAAATTGCAGCTTTGGGTCTTTACCGGATGCTAACCAGTTACGACATTTATCCCTCGTTTCTCTGGCCTGTTTAAGACTCACGTCAGGATAGCGCCCAATGGTAAGGCGATTTAACTTTTTTCCATCAAGTCGGTACGTAAAAACCCAACTAACGCCACCTGCTTTAGATGCTTTGGCGCTCAACCCCGCACCATCGGCAAAAAATTCAATATTGCCCCTTTCTTTTCCGTGCAGGGTTCTAAGTTTTTTGTCACTGAGCTTGTTTAGTTCGGCAGCCATGATCACTAAAAATATTTATACAATTGTTTATACGCAGTGTGCTGTAAGAAGAGCAAAACATCAATAAACACTGTAACAACATACAGTTGAATTATTAATTAATTATTTGATATTTATATAAAAACAATAATCATGGACAAACTTCAAAACACAAAGTAATTATATATAGTCTGTAATGATTTCAGATACATTAACGTTATTTGCAGCTATTTCATTGCAAACGTGCGAAGCTGTTCCCAGTATTTCTAATATAATGAGAGCGTTACCATGGCAAAACACATCGAATTATCCGCCACTGGCGGCCCAGAAGTACTCCGATATTGTGAATTTACACCTGCTGACCTTGCTCCCGATGAAGTACAAGTCGAAAACAAAGCTATCGGTATTAATTATATTGATACCTACATACGCAGTGGGTTATATCCACCAGCTAGCCTGCCCTGTGGCCTGGGAACGGAAGCCGCAGGCATTGTCACTAAAGTTGGCTCTAGTGTGACATCAATTAAAGTCGGTGATCGTGTGGTTTATGCTCAGTCAGCTTTAGGTGCTTACAGTGAAATACACAACGTTCCTGAAAGCAAAGTCGCGCTGTTACCGAATGAAATTTCGTTCGAACAAGCGGCTGCGTCATTCTTAAAGGGGCTGACTGTTTACTATCTGTTCAATTTGACTCATAAGCTCCAGACAGGCGAAACAATTCTATTTCATGCTGCCGCTGGTGGTGTTGGTTTGATTGCCTGCCAATGGGCAAAAGCACTGGGTGCGAAATTGATTGGCACAGTAGGCTCAGACGAAAAAGCGGCACTCGCCAAGGCAGCAGGGGCATGGCAAACCATCAACTATCGTCGCGAAAATATTGCAGAACGTGTCTTGGCTATTACTGGCGGGGAAAAAGTTGGTGTCGTATACGATTCTGTTGGCAAAGAAACTTGGCTGGATTCACTGGATTGCCTGAAACGACAAGGCTTGATGGTCAGTTTCGGTAACGCTTCAGGCCCCGTAACTGGCGTGGATTTGGGTATCCTCAATCAGAAAGGTTCACTGTTCCTCACCCGCCCTTCCCTTAATGGCTATATCACTACTCGCGAAGAGTTAGCTGAAGCCAGCAAGACATTATTTGCTTTAATTGCCAGCGGCAAAATTAATGTGGATGTACCAGAAAACCAGAAATTTCCACTGAGAGAAGCAGTAAAAGCACACCAGACGCTGGAAAACCGTGCAACCCACGGTTCCAGCTTATTGATTCCATAATTTCAGACAAAATTTCTGAACGGATTTACATCCGCTCTGTCACCATTTCCAACGCTTTTTCAACAACCATAATATCAGCGCCCGACTTATGGGCGTTTTCACTTAAATGACGACGCCACTGACGTGCCCCAGGGATCCCCTGGAAAATGCCTAGAATATGGCGGGTGATATGCCCTAAATAAGTGCCTTTAGACAGCTCTTGTTCGATATAAGGATAAAGCGCTTTAACGGCCTCAACCGTATTGGTCACTGGAACTGTTTGATCAAACAATTCACGATCCACATGTGCCAGAATGGATGGGTTTTGGTAGGCTTCTCGTCCAACCATCACACCATCCATATACTGTAAATGCTGTTTGGCTTCTTCCAACGATTTAATGCCGCCATTAATTGAAAGCGTCAGTTGAGGAAAGTCCCGTTTCAATTGATAGACTCGCGGGTAATCCAAAGGTGGAATTTCACGGTTTTCTTTCGGGCTTAAACCCGACAGCCATGCTTTACGTGCATGGATAATAAAATTATCGCAATCGCTGTTTTTCACAACAATATCAATAAAATCACACAAAAACTCGTAGCTATCCTGTTCATCAATTCCAATGCGAGTTTTAACGGTAACAGGAATATCCACAACATCCTGCATTGCCTTAATACAATCAGCTACCAGCACTGATTCTCCCATCAGGCAAGCACCGAAACGACCATTCTGCACACGATCAGAAGGACAACCCACATTCAGATTGATCTCATCGTAACCTCTTTCCTGTGCGATCCTGGCACACTGCGCTAATGCCTGTGGATCACTCCCCCCCAATTGCAGTGCGACTGGATGTTCTTGCTCGTTATAGGCCAGATAATCCCCTTTGCCATGAATAATCGCCCCCGTTGTAACCATTTCCGTGTAAAGCAGCGCTTCCTTGCTTAATAAACGATGAAAGTAACGGCAATGGCGGTCAGTCCAGTCTAACATGGGCGCAACGGAAAAGCGGGAAGGTTTGAATCTTCTCGCATCCGTTGATATTACAGTGAATTTATTAGGTTTTTGCATCTGTATATTTTCGTGCATTTTAGGCTATTTTGAGATTATCGGTACACCATACAAATGGTGTACTGGTGACTGAAGAGGTAAATAATGGCCTACTATAACATAGTGAAACGCCCGCGCGCAGATGGCACTATTAGGTATCGCTGCACAGTGGGAATAAAGGAAAACGGCAAACATCTTCATCGTGAAACAAAAACATTCGGCAAAATGGCTCAAGCTAAAACTTGGGGCGCCATACGATCCGCTGAACTTGAGCAAAGTGGAGCTCCCGCACAGAATGTGCATCGAAGATATAACAGTCGGTGATCTGCTGCACAAATACATCAATGACCCAGATTTAGGCGGAAAAGCAGGAAGAACTAAAAAATATGTATTAGACATGCTCTTAGATAGTGAATTAGCGAAACTAACACTTTCAGAGCTATCAGTTAGCCATGTTATCGAGTATTGCAAGCAGAGGCATTCTACAGGTATTACTCCATCAACCATCAACCACGATGTCAGCTATTTAACATCAGTATTAAAATCAGCCAAGCCAATCTATAATATAGACTATGTATCAAATCCTGCATATGAAGCGCGTCCTTTGCTAACTCAGATGGGGTTGATTGGAAAATCTCAACGTCGTAGTCGAAGACCAGCACAAGACGAGATAGATAAACTTATTGTTGGGTTACGTAAGCGTAGTAGTCATAGGGAAGGGAAAATACCCTATGAAGATATCTTAAATTTTTCAATTTTAAGCTGTATGCGCATAGGGGAAGTCTGCAAAATTCGATGGGATGATATATACGAAAAACAAAGATCTGTCGTTGTAAGGGATAGAAAAGACCCAAGAAAGAAAACAGGGAATCACATGTCCGTTCCTTTACTTGGGGATGCCTGGGAAATAGTTCAAAGGCAACCAAGAACAGGTGAGCTGATATTCCCGTACAACTCCAAAAGCGTAACAGCAGGATTCCAGAGAGTCCGTAACGCTCTAGGCATCGAAGACCTCCGCTACCACGACCTACGCCGAGAAGGAGCGAGCCGTTTGTTTGAGGCTGGCTTTTCAATTGAAGAAGTCGCGCAAGTCACAGACCATCGTTCTCTGAATATATTATGGCAGGTATACACAGAACTGTACCCGCAATCACTGCATGAAAAATTCAACAAGCTCATGCAGAAGAAAGAAGAGTAATCCCAAAGGGCAGTAATCTGCCCTTTAACTCCCAAAGTGAGGACCTCGGAAGAATCAATGGGTTATTGCCAAAGTGGGAATTCCCATTTAAATGGCTTTCAAATCCCAATTGGCGCGATTAACCAAAAATCTGTCCGATTTGAAATCAGAACATATTACCACCTCAGAGCAAATGATACTGGGGTGCAGGAGTGTGTCAGGGGTGGTGTTAATAAACTCTGAAAATCACAAAAAAATGACATTTGCAATATATTTATTTTTCTATTATAAATCAATTTCTTATATGTATTTTGTTGAAGAAAATTAGTTGTAAAATGTCTCAAAAAAGACAGAAATAATAGAGAATATTCATGCCCTAAAATATACTCCTCCGTGAGAGTTATCAATTTGATAACACGGATTCACTGGAGGTTTCTATGTTTTGCGAAATAAAAGTAGCCCAAATGGCTGCGTACCTGCTATCGAAAGGTGGCGGGCGCATGGCATACCTGAAACTCATGAAGCTCATGTACCTATCTGACAGGGAGCATATGAGGAAATACGGGGAGTCAATCAGCGGTGACCGTATGGTATCTATGCCTCACGGACCTGTGCTTTCATATTCACTCGATTTAATGAATGGCTCTAGCCAAGGTTCAGATGAGGGCTGGGGAAAGTGGATTGCTGGCGCTAGTAATTATGAACTGGAGACAAAGCTACCATCAGTTGAACGCGATGAATATGACGAGTTAACAGATGCTGAGCTTGCTGTTCTGAATGGCGTTTATTCAGAATACGGTTATATGACAAAATGGCAGATAAGGGACTACACACGCTCACATTGCCCTGAGTGGTTCGATCCTCATGGTGGCTCATACCCGATCGACCCAAAAAACGTTTTCCTTGCCCTTGGAAAATCAAATGAGGTTGCGATACAACTTGCAAACAGGATGCGAGAACAAAACGAACTAGATCGGGTTATTAGCGGATTAGTATGACAATTAACTTTGCACCTGTTAAAAAGGGAACCATAATGTTGCTTACAGGTGCGAAGGAGCATTTGTTCTTTATTTGTAGTATCCCGTGCTTTACCCTCAACTTACCAAAGAATGTTTTCTTGCTGTTAATTTAACCACTATTTATCCCGATATTGAATATGACAACACCTGTATTTTAAGTGTCGGCGATCATCCTTTTGTAAAGCACGATAGTTATATTCTTTATAAAAAAGCTGAGATACTGGGAGTTGATACAGTGACAAGTCAAGTCATTGCTGGTGATATCAGAGTATCAGAACCCTGCCGTAATGATGTGTTTGATAGAATACTGAACGGATTTAATACCTCCCATCACGTAAAGCCCAAAGTAAGAAAGTTTTACACTAAATATTGCGTTTAATTTCAATATTGCATTTATTCAGTACCATTAAATGGTGCCTATCATCAAGAGTCATTACCAAAGCGAGAACCTCGGCAATAGGACTCCTTAACCTAAAGGAATTCCTATAGTTATTCACGCCTGCGTTTGAAACGGAGGAATCAATGGCCTTTATTTATCGTGACGCGTCACGAATAACGCGAGCGGTAAGTGATGGGGGTTGGGACAAGTGGGGTAAGGAATGAAAAGGAGGATATTTACTATCCCAACTAAAATTAAATTTTATCTGTACTAGTCGCGACTTGATCTGATGAGATGGACGTCCCGTATGGCGTCAATTGTACCAAAATGAAATAAGCATATTCATTTTATGGGAGCGTCCATCATGTATCATAAAATTCTCGGTATTGATCTCGCTAAATCTGTTTTTCAGCTTTGTTTGCTTAACGATAATCACATTATATTTAATAAAAAAATGACCCGAAGTCGATTACTGGATGCTGTTAGACAAATGGAATCCGGGACTTTGATTGCTATGGAGGCTTGTAGTACCGCCCACTATTGGGCACGAACGATTGAAAATCTAGGTTTTAAAGTTTGCCTTATTCCCCCTCAGCATGTGAAAGCTTTCGTTAAACACCATAAAAATGATGCCAATGATGCGTTGGCAACATGTGAAGCTGCGAATCGGCCGGGTATGCATTTTGTTCCGGTCAAAAATCTGTATCAACAAGACCTCTGTGTTCTCCATAATGTCCGGCAGTCATTAGTTCAAAAACGCGTTGCTCTCTCTAATCAAATCAGAGGACTGGCAGCAGAATATGGCATTATTTTTCCGCAACGCTCTGCGGCTCTTAGAGAGTCACTGTACGAGGCACTTGAAGATGCCGATAATGGATTAACGATGATTGCACGCAGGGTTCTGAAACAACTCTATGAAGAATGGCTGAAGCTGATCCAGCAGACAGAAGAAATAGAAGAAACCCTCAAGTCGCTATCATCGCAAACGGCTCAGTGGCAGCAACTCCAATCTATTCCCGGTATTGGCCCCCTGATTGCCTCCGCAATGGTCGCGTATATTGGTGATGGAAAACAATTTAATAACGGCAGGCAAATGGCCGCTTGGTTAGGACTCGTTCCTCGACAGGCCAGCAGTGGTGGGAAAACACAATTAGGCAAAATCACTAAAAAGGGTAATCGGTACCTACGCGGGATTTTAATTCATGGCGCCAGAGCTGCTATACAACGCAGAGCGTTACGGCATGATGCCCTCGGTGATTGGATGCAGTCTTTGGTTAACCGACGGGGATTTAATAAGGCGTGTGTCGCTTATGCCAATAAATGTGCCAGGATATGCTGGTCAATTATGGTTAATAAAGATGCGTTCCAGATGAGCAAAGCCTTTGCTTAAATAAACCGGTTTCATTTTCAATAGAGTTGACTACAGTTGATGAGCTAAACGGTTATCCGGCCTTGCAAAAACCTGAGACTGTCGAGGATTTTTAATCCGTTGATCTGATGAGGAGGCAAGGTTCGGACTTCACCATGGCGCAGCAAATTTAAATGATTGCCAGACGCCGGATATATGACCGTGAACCGAAATTAGCAATACACTGAGTCACTAAAAAAGTTGAATATTATGGGACGTCCATATATGACAGTTACCCACTTTGTTATCGGCGACTGTCAGATTATATTTGGGTCAGATTTTTTTCTGCCCAAATAGATTTCCCATCCTGAAGGGTTTCTATTGGTGTCCGGCCGCAACACATTTTTCCTTGATGAGTGCGGTGATTGTTGTAATTGTCCATCCATTTGTCCAGATCTTTTTGTCACTCATCCAATGAGCCATACAATTTCTTTCTGAACGTCACTTGGTAAAATTCATTCAGGATGGTTTTGTGAAACCGTTCACAGATGCCATGGGTTTGCGGTGACATCGCCTTTGTCTTGGTATGGTCGATATCATTGACAGCCAGATACAGTTGGTAATCATGGTGCTCAACACACCCGCAATATTCGGTGCCTCTGTCTGTCAGAATACGTAACATCGGCAATCTATGAGCGCTGAAGAACGGCAGCACACGGTCATTCAGTAAATCCGCCGCCGTAATGGGCGTTTTACTCGTATAGAGTTTCGCGAAAGCCACTTTACTGTAAGTCTCGACGAAAGTTTGTTGGTACAAGCGTCCCACGCCTTTAAGATTACCGACATAAAAGGTATCTTGCGACCCTAAATAGCCAGGATGAGCGGTTTCAATTTCGCCACAAGCTTCGTCATCATGCTGCTTACGTTCAAGGGCGGCAACCTGCTCGTCAGTCAGGATAATGCCTTCGTCAGCCACTTTCTTTTCAAGGGCTGCCAGACGCTTTTTGAAGTTCTCAAGATGATGTCTGAGCCAGATAGAACGGACACCACTGGCAGACACAAAGATGCCTGCTTTTCTGAGTTCATTACTTGTTCTGGCTTGCCCATAGGCCGGGAATTCGATGGCCGAGTTGATAACGGCGTGTTCAGTCTCCGCATCCACACGGTTCTTCAAATTAGGGGTTTTTCTGCTTTGGTTGATTAACGCATCAATCCCGCCTGTTTCAACGAGTTCCTGATAACGATAAAACGTATCTCTGGATACCCCCATCACTTTACAGGCTCTTGAGACATTACTGAGTTCTTCAGCGAGATTAAGCAGACCCGCCTTGTGTTTGATGATTGGATTGCTAGTATAAAGCATGAGAGTTACCTCTTAGTCTTTGATTATGGATTCATCACCTTTAATCAAAGTCGGTAACTCTCTTCTTTTCAAACCGAAGTGTCAGATCTAGTCTGAACTAATACAATCATTTCAACCCTAAAATCGGGTTTTGTGCCCATTCCCTCGATAAGTTCACTGCACAAAATCAAACCATTTTTTTCAGTCTAAAGTAGGTCGCTCTGGATATTCCCGTCCTTTCCATGACGTCTTTCATCGAAGCTGCCTGAGTTATCATATTCTTGGCCTGAGCTGCACCTTTATGCGGTTTTCTGCTAAATCTAACGCCAGATTCCTTCGCAAATTGGCGACCTTCATTAGTACGCTCAAGAATACGTTCGCGCTCTGCTTCAGCCACTGCCGCCAGAATCTGAACCATCATCTTACCCATCGTGCCTTCAGTACTGAGGCTGTTGTCCAAAAACCGAATAGCGATGCCTTTTTTGTAGCAGCTATCGACAATTTTGATCATATCCGAGGTATTGCGGCCTAAACGATCCATTTTGGTACATATAATGGTGTCGTCTCTTTCAGCTCTGGCCAGTAACTTTTTCAACCTTTCTCTGTTGTCAGTTTTTCCTGTCATCTTATCCGTGAAAATTCGATCTTCACGAACCCCGGCCTGTTTCAGAACAGCAATCTGAATATCCAGTTTTTGTTGTGTGGTCGAAACCCGAGCATAACCCAGCAATGCCATTTTTATCGTTCCCGGTATCATAATTAGAAAGAAAGATATTTGAGACTGGTTTAAATATCCGACTGTAAAGTATCAAAATTTACAAATTATGATACCTAAAGCGGATAATGTATTAATTCAACACCACATAATAATAAATTGCGGTGATCAATACATTAGAAACAATCTTCTGAGTAATTTTATTTATTGTGACAACCTAAGCAAAAATAAAGTTAAAAAATTAAAAGCAGTAATATTTATTGATTTAAATCAATAACCACGCCTTTATTAGTTTGTTATTGATATGCTATATTTCGATTCAATAAATCTTGCATTCACATAATAAGTGCAACACCGTTATAAACGAAGTAAACGAGTGGATATTCCTTTGAATAACTCATCCGGTGTTTGTAATCCCGTGTCTTCCGTGGGCGTTTATTTAAGCGATTTGCGACGAGGTTTATCTCCCGCTCTGATACCTGATTAAAATCGGTCCCTTTTGGAAAGTAGTCTCTGATTAATCCATTAGTGTTCTCATTGATTCCTCTTTCCCAGGGTGAATAAGGATGGGCAAAATAAATCTTGGCCTCTAAATTTTTACTGATGAGTTCGTGTTCGGCAAACTCCAATCCATTATCAAAGGTGATGGTTTTAACCTTTTGTTTTATATTTGATAAATTCCTTGTTGTCGCTTTTGCAACACCTTCCGCTGTTTTATCTTCGAGTTTAATGATGACAGTAAATAACGATTTACGTTCAACTAAGGTTAATAATGCACTTTTATGATCTTTTCCAACGATAGTATCCCCTTCCCAATCACCAATACGCTGCTTTTTATCAACAAGTTTTGGGCGATGCTCAATACTGATTCTATTTTTGATTTTTCCTCTGCGCTCATCACTTCCATAGCGTTTACGATATGGTTTTTTAGCAATCCTAAGGTGCTGCCATAAATCACCACCATTGATTTTATCCTTATAAATCAATCTATACACGGTTTCATGATGCAAGGATATTATCTTCTCCCTTTTAAGATAACCGACGGTTTGTTCAGGGCTTAAATCTTGCCAAATTAACTGCTTAATCCACTTTGTTATCTCCGGTGTCACTTTGACGGCTTTTACCGCAGTACGGCGGCGCTCTGAAGCTTTAAGCTGAGCTTGTTTAGGGCAGTATTTCTGGGCTTCCCGGTTTCTTTTCAATTCGCGGCTAATCGTTGATGGGGCTCAATTAAGCGACGTTGCAATAAAACGTTGTGTAAAACCGGCTTCTTTTAAACTGAAAATCTGATATCTTTCTATTTCGGTCAGTTGCATATAGGCCATAGTGCATTTTCCTTTGGCGAGAAAGATGCCTACTATAGCAACTGACCGACTTTCTTAGAAATTGCACTTATTAGGCGAATCCAAGAATTATTAAATCCCTAAATTAAATTTAATTTTCATTACGTCAATAGTGGGATATGCAAGGAAACTCATATGCAACTTGTAAATATAATAAAACCAACCCATAGATGTAATTTAGCATGTAAATATTGCTATAACGAAGATATACGACATCCCGTTATGTCACTGGATATTCTTGAAAAAACGATTAAATACACATTCGACTATGCTAGTAGTAATAAAGTATTTACTTATGTTCATTTCATATGGCATGGTGGTGAGCCAATGCTACCAGGAATTAATTTCTATGAAAACGTTATAGATTTTCAGGAAAAATACAGTAATGGGATAAAATATTTAAATGCCCTTCAAACAAATGGAACATTAATAACTCAAAGATGGTGTGATTTTATAAAGAAAAATAAATTATTTATGTCCATCTCTATTGATGGCCCTAAAGATTTAAATGATAAGAATAGAATTACACATAAGAATACAGGGAGTTTCAATAAAATTATTGAAGGAATAAATAAACTAAGAAGAAATAATATTGATGTTGGTTGTGCTTTAGTAATGAGTAGAACAAACATAGATCACACGGACGAAATATATGATTTCATGCTTGAAAATAAATTACCATTTAATGTAATTCCATTAAATAAATCAGGGAATGCCATAGATAATTATCAAGATCTAGGATTAGGACCCGATGAGTATTATGTGGCATGGAGTAAATTATATGACAAGTGGTTTTACGCAGAACCAGAAAATTATATTTTCGTTTCTGACTTTGTAAGGAAAACTCAAGCAATTCTAGCAGGAAGAGCTGCTGACTGTATAGGAATGGCTCAATGTGGAAATACATCATTTTCTGTTGATCCGGTTGGAGATTTATACCCATGCGCAAGCCTTTCAGCTCAACCTGATATGAAATATGGAAATTTGCAGAATAATTCAATTTTAGAATTAATGAGTGGAATGAGGGCCACAATATATAGAACAAGAGAAAGTACGGATTCGTGTAAAAAATGTAAGTGGCAACACGTTTGCCATGGTGGTTGTCCCGCTAGAGCATATAAATACCACGATAATGATATATATCATAAAGACTATTACTGCCCAAGTTTGTATAAAATGTATGAACATATAGAAAAAAGATTAAATGAAAGAGGGCTAACTGCAAGTAAGCCATATAGTAAACATATGAGTGATGGTTTGCTTGGAACCAGTGCTTTTCTAGAGATAGAAAAGAATAAATTCAAGTTAATAGAAGTAGTAAACATTAAATAAGCATGATAAGGAGAATGTAATGAACGCATCCCAACCACTTGGCCTTTGGTACCGTGCTGGAATTGAGAGATGAGGCGTGGATCCTCACAGATTTCCGGCCTTATAGTGCCTAAAGCGGGAGCCTGTTGCTCCCTGATGACTGGAGGATCCACTCATGAAACATACACCTTTTGGCGTCGATATTGCAAAACATTTGATGCAGATTCATTTTGTTGATGAATACACCGGTGAACTCATTGATAAGCAACTGAGGCGAAATGACTTTTTAACGTTCTTCAGTAACCGTGAGCCTTGCCTGATTGGCATGGAAGCCTGTGGCGGTGCGCATTATTGGGCACGGGAGCTAAGAAAGCTGGGGCATGAAGTCCGTTTGCTTCAGGCTAAATTTGTCAAAGCGTTTCGGATGGGAAACAAAAACGATGTTCAGGATGCCCGGGCTATTTGGCTGGCCGTTCAGCAACCCGGTAAATCGGTCGCTGTCAAAAACGAAGAACAACAGGCCATTTTGTCGTTACACCGGATGCGCTACCAGCTAGTGAAATTCAGAACCTCGCAAATCAATGCGTTGCATGGCTTACTGCTGGAATTTGGTGAAACCGTGCATAAGGGAAGAGCCTCACTGGATAAAGCGATGCCGGAGGTGCTTGAGCGGCTAAGGGAAAAACTCGCCCCATTCCTGCTTGGACTCCTTGAAGAACAATACCGTCGTTTGGACGAAATCGATGAACAAATTGACCTGGTGGAAAAACAACTGACGGCGTGGGCAAAGCAGAATGCTGATTGTCAGCGAATTATGAAAATTCCCGGAGTCGGTGTCTTAATTGCCACAGCCGCCATCGCGACGATGGGCGAGCCCAGCGGGTTTCGGTCGGGCAGGGAATTTTCGGCCTATTTGGGCCTGGTGCCGAAACAAACGGGAACGGGAGGCAGGGTCAAATTACTGGGCATCAGCAAACGGGGAGATACCTACTTGAGAACCCTGTTTATTCACGGTGCTAGAGCGGCCACCTTACTCACGAAAACCCCGTCGCCGTGGGTGACAGAACTGAAAGAACGACGCCCAACCTGTGTAGCGATAGTAGGCATGGCTAATAAGCTGGCTCGTACCGTTTGGGCACTGGTTGCCCATCAACGGGACTACCAAAAAGATTACGTCAGTGTGAGGCCTTACTAAGGCGCTTCACTGGTCAACTTTAACTTGTAACACAACAAGGATGAATGCAGAAAGATTGCTGAGGCAAGGGTAACGATGACAAAGACAGGTAAGACCGTGACTTGCTAAACCTGAATAGTTCCTTGAGCATAAAGCTCGTCAGGAGAATGAGGAGCAAGCCAGCGGATTACATCGAGGCCCGCAGTTTTGGCTGCAATAAGGCCGGATATAGAGCTGCAACCTACCGTCGATGTCAGCGTGGTTTTTGTCTTGCAAACGGGATGCGTTCATATAGCTTACTATGAAAGACTTAAAAAAAAGTAATTTATGGAATAAAGCATTATTAGATTGCGTAGGTGGAGCAGGGAAAGATGTTGGTCAGGCTGTAGAACCTAAGCAAGTAAACAAACTTGTAAAACGAGCTGCTAGCCCTGGTTGGGATGGTAATATATATAAATATAGTTTTTAATTAGTTATAGGGAGAGGCATTCCCTCTCCCATTAATTTTTTACTACGCATCTAAAAATCATAATAAAAGCCTTCCTATTAATCCGTTAAATTTACATGGGTCTTTATTTCAATTATAGATGTAATTTCTTAGATGAGTATAAAACATTTACTGTTTGCTTTTTTATAGTTGTGAAAGGATTTCTTCTTAAATATTTTACTTGAAAAGTATTTTTTGAAATTTTCAAAAAAGGATATAAAATATATAATTATATAGTGAATTTCAGAGGGTTATGTGATGGGTGGTGAAAAAAAAGCAGTATTCTTTGTCATTTTAATTGTATCTATGTTTACTGCATTTATTGGGTTTTTAATTCATGTTGTTAACGTTGAATGGTTAACACCATATATTAGAAATGAAATGAGTAACATATCTGTTTTACCATCTTGGGATGTAAGATACTTAGCAGCATTAACAAGTATAGAAACAGGTTTTGGTATAACTATTTTATATATACTTATAAAAAGAGGTATGCCGACATATAATTCATTTGCAAGAGGAATTATCATGTGGTTGCTTGAGTTAGCAGTAATGGGTAGACTAGTTCGACAACCACTAATGGATTTAGCTATAGGAAACCCTTTCTATATATCTATATTACAAAATTCAATTGCATGGATTAATTGGCTTCTCATTTGTCTTGTAACTACATTTTTATATGATTATTTAATTAAACTATGGTGTAAAAACAATAATGAATGATGATATTTTCAGGAAGATAAATAGAGAAACAAAAGAAATAATGTGGGTCCCTAATACGATAATTAGGATTTACCCGCATTCGGTTATTCTATATGTAATAATTACCATCTTGATAACTTCTCTTTTCATTTTAATTTTTGTATTAAAGATAAACAATAGAATTGAAATAGAAGGTGAAGTTAACTCATTCCCTTCAACGGTAATAGTAAGATCGCCAATAAATGGATATGTTGAATTATCTAATGTTAGCATATTAAAACCTTCTAAATTACTTAAAGATGATATTGTTTTACAATTAAAAAGCATTGATAACGATATTAATGGTGATTTAAAGGAGCAAAAGCTTAAAAATTTAAATTCAATAATTTATAAATTAAATAAAAACATAAATAATAAAAATGAATTAAAGATAAAACTAGATGAATTCTATGAAAAAAATATAGCATTTACTGATCAAGAAATTGCTAATTTAAAAGCAGAATTAAATAAATCAAATAAAATAATTCAAGAGCATAATGATACCAGAAAAAAATATGAATTATTTTTAAAGAAAGGTTATGTAACCTTAGAGCAATTAAACTCAATAAATAGCAATTACGTTCAAAATAAAATTAGTTATATAAACATACATCAACAATTAAATTCTTTATTGGAAAAAAAACATCAATTTTTGATAGATAGAGACAGTAAAATGAATGACATAGAAAATAAAATTTCATCATTACAAGAGCAAATAGATGAAATTAAAATAAAAAAAATTGATATAAATTCTGATTCAAATAGAATTATAACATCTCCGATTGATGGAGTTTTAGATTATCAGTATAAGACATTAGGACAGGAGGTTGTTAAAAACGATCCTCTATTTAAAATATCGCCAAAAACAGTAGAATCATATTTTATTGTTTTTAGTATAAAGGGTGAGCATTATCCTTATGTAAGGATAGGTGAAAAAATAGATCTAAGATTTAAGTCATATCCATTCCAAAAATATGGCTCATTTAATGGTGTAATAGATAAGATTTCAAAATCAATTGTAAGTAATGAAAACTCTTCTTTACAGGGGTTAAAAAATGGCACTAAAAATAATAATAATGATAATATTTACTCTATCCAAATGAAAATAACTGATAAAAATATAGATAAATTAAAGTTGGTTTCGGGAATGAAAGCAGAAACATCTTTAATTGTTAATAATGGATCATGTTATAATAACAAAAGATACTCTATTATTGTCATCCATCTGCATTTTTTTAATATTTTTTACTTTAGTTAAAACTTTTTCTGATGCACTAAGATCTTATATGTCTCTTTCTATAAACGTCCTTTTGGATATGCAATGGAAAAATAGTCTTTTTGGGCATCTTATGAAAATTCCAATTGATTATTTTTCAAATAGGAAACTAGGGGATATTCAATCTAGGTTTAATTCAATAGAAGATATTAGAGAAACATTTTGCACTAATATAGTAACTTTAATTATTGATTTTTTAATGATACTAGGCTTACTGAGCATGATGATTATTTATGGAGGTGGTTTAACTGCTATAGTCATATTATTTTCAATTCTGTACTTTATGGTTAAATTAATTGTGTATAGAATATATAAGAATTCATCGGATAAAAAAATTAGAAATGAGGCCACTATAAACTCTTTCTTTATGGAGACTCTTTACAGCATGCCAACAATTAAAGTTCTTGATTTGCTTAATAATAGATTAAGAAATTACGGTGATAAAGTTAAAGATTTGAATAAATCCGAAATAAAAAAGAAAAAAATAGAAATTATTACTAGCGCACTGAGTTCAATTATAATATCTCTAGACCAAATAATTATTCTTTGGGTTGGTTCATATTTGGTAATAAATAGTTCTATAACTATAGGAATGTTTATAGCTTTCAATACGTACAGAGGTCAATTTTCAGATCGTGTTACTAATATAATTAATAAATCAGTAGAATTAAAACTACTCTCATTACATAATGAGAGGCTATCTGACATTGCTTTGCAAGAAAAAGAAGTTTTCAAAAATGATACTAATAACTATGCCGGTAACAACATGGCTTCTTTAGAACTATCGAATGTTTCTTATACGTATGAGAACTCAACTAATTCAGTAATATCAAATTTTTCAATAAAAATTAACGAAGGCGAATCAGTTACAATAATTGGACCATCAGGAACAGGAAAATCAACCCTTATTAAAATAATGTGTGGACTTATTAAACCTAAATCAGGGGATGTATTATTCAATAACAATGATATATATTCCATTGGAATAAATAACTACAGAAAAAATATTTCTTGCATTTTACAGGAAGATAAGCTTTTTTCAGGATCGATAGCAGAAAATATTTCAGGATTCGATGATAACATAAATATGGATTATGTTATTGAATGCGCAATAAAGGCCAACATCCATAGTGAAATTGCTAATTTTCCGATGGGATATTACACACAATTAAGTGAATTAGGCGGAAGTATTTCTGGAGGTCAAAAACAAAGAATAATGATAGCTAGAGCGATTTATAAAAAACCTAAAATTATTTTCATGGATGAAGCAACAAGTCATTTAGATACAGATAATGAATTATTTATTAATAAATCAATTCCAAATTTAAATGTGACTAGAATTATAGTGGCACACAGAGAATCTACCATTAAAAGTGCAGATAGAATTATTCATTTAAATGCTGAACTAGAAAAACAGACGGTTTTAATTTAATTAATGCTACCAACTAAATAAGATTTCAAAATAATAGGAGAGCATAAAAAAGTCTGGGGCACTTGGGTTGTTTGGCTGTAAAATGGGTAATTCAACCGGACTAAATAGCGTTTCAAAATGATAGGAGTATTCCTTACCCCGCGCTCCGCGCGGGGTAAGGGACTCCAACATCTGATACTCTCAGTATTATGAAAACCTATTTAGACTATGACCCATTAATACTTATACCGTTAAGTGGCTCTCCTCCATGTCAACCCTCTGGTTTGGCGACGCTTTAGGTTGCCAGGTGAAACTTCTTTAACTGTTTTGCCGCATAAGTGCCCCAGACTTTTTTATGCTCTACTATTAACAATAATCAGGGGCATTGCGCCCCTGTGGTTATTTTGGTTGTTCAGGCCAGTTGATATCCGGTGCGGTGGAAACATCCAGTCGGTATTGATGCCATGCAGTCAGTGCGGCTTTTTCTTCTTCCGTCGCCACACTAAGATAAACTACATCTTCAAGCGGTTAGATATGTTCTCTCACCACATGGATAAAGGTGATATTCTGGTTCATTTCGGCTTATTCAGCCATTAGGAAATATTAATGGGGGGAGCACAAACTCCCCTAAATTATCCAAGGCGGGCGATTATACAGAGCGAAAAGGATCGCTTCAAACTCAACCAAAAATGAATACTTGAATTAGCTCCATTTAAAGCGTAGTGACGAAAATTTCTCATGGATTTCATCAATAAATCGAGTTGTGCTAGAAAGACTCCAATTTCTAGCGATGTAATACTCCTCACCTTGATAAGCAAACTCAGGCTCTAACTGTGTACGATACTTTTTGTATTTGTCTTCAGTTCCTTTAATTTCTTCATATTTTTTCAGCAACTGAAACGAACAAGTTTTATTATTTCGGAGATAGTGAAAACCAGACTCATCAATTAATTTATGCTCCTCAAGTGCCTTAACTGTATAAAAACCAATATCTGACTTACGGAAACCTTGCTGGTAAAGAATTCCATTAACATACAAATTAAGTGATGAGTGATCTTTTTCATTGCTAACAACTCTCTTTTCCCGGTTTTTATGGCGTACCTCTATCTGGTAATCTACCGCTTCAGGAAGAGGAATAATTTGCTCAACATTCAATAAAAGTTTTTCATTGACTCGAAAAGGTTGAAGACGAACACAAGTTATATCCAGCCCTATATCATTCAGCCATAAAACCGATGTTGTGATCTCTTTAGAAAAACTAAAAGCAGCTAAAACGATACGCGTTTCTTTGGCAAAATCATTATGTTGCGGAGAGTCCCAGGCCAGAAAATCCAACAACGAACTTTCAGCATCAATATCCTGTCCCATTCGATTCAAAAATTCCCGGTAGGCACTAACAGCCTGCTCCCACGTTAGATTTGAAACCATGGCGGCGTACCGAATCGCCTGAAGTTCCATATGACCACCGTCGTCATCCCGCTTAAGCTCTATGACGACGAGATTGGCAGACTTATCGATACCAAGTAAATCAACGCGGCGATTAGAGCCAACAAAATGACTATATTCTTCTGCAATCACTAATGTATCTGGGCTAATGGCTCCAATTTGTGATTTTAAAAGACGCTGAATGTCTTGTCGTTCCTTTAGCTTCTCTGCCTCAAATGAAGTCATTTTAACTTCGATTAACGTATCCTGTGTTAATTCATATATTGCCATGTTTGTACTTATATTACTTTTTTGTCATTGTCCCTTGGTACCATATAGTATACATCAGGCTGTTAGTGCAAAACGCGGATTTCAGTATGGCTATATTCCTCATCCATGACTTCATCGTCGTCGAGTGGATCTTCCATTTGTTGATCGCGTAACATAGAATTGACCACATCAGCAAAACCCTCTTTCATATATTGCTCCATAAAGATACCTTTCGGGTTTGGCCAGGGTAATTGAGCCATCGGCCAGTCACAATGTTCCTTGTAAAACAAAAACGCTTTCAGGCGTCCTTTCGCTGTGTCAAAATCCCGACTCCAATAGGCATTACCTAACCGATAATTCGTATAGAATTCATCGAAGCTGCCAAAAATTTCATAAACATAATCAGCTGTTTTTAGTATATTTTTCCACGCCGTTTCTTCACTAATATAGCCCGCTGCAAAACAATTTCGGCTCAAAACAATCGCGCGCCAGAGATCGAATCCCCAAAGTAAAGCGGGCGGGCGTCCATTAATTGAGCGAGAACATTGTTGTACATATTCTTCTGGCTCTTCAATTAAACTGCCAAGTATTTTAAACATTTCGCCATCAGTAAAAACCGCATCAACTGCAAAGCGTTCTGAGTGTATTCCTGCCCATAAATCATGCACTACTTTCCAATAATCTTTTTCATTAAGTATTCCCCAATCTGCGTAGACTTGGGACTGATGAGGCTCTGCATCAGATAAGGGCAAGATACGGTATTGGTAATTATCGTGAGAAACTCGGCTTTTTAAAGGGTAATGTTCTAATGTTTCTGTCCAAAAACCCTCGTAATAACAGTTAACGATATGCAAACGCAATGCCTGACGCTTTTCTTCCGGTAAAACAGAATACTTTGCCTGTAAGTAATAACGTTTTTGTTCGGTAATAGGGAGATTTTTGATACGTTGGAAAGTATAAGTGGAGAGATATATACCAAGTAAGCTCAAGCCAATCATGCTAGCCCAAAGTATATATCCCTTTGAAGGTACGTTATTAGCATCAAAGATCAGTATCGTTATGCCGACCGATAATACCCCTAAAAAAAGTGTTGCAATCCAAAGAGCACTTAAGCCAATTACCTGAATAGGCTTGAGAAATGCCACGCCTTTTCTTTCCTTGAGGATATTTTTGATTATCCTAAAACCATTCACAGGAAATCTTCTATTATTCGGGTGGTTTTGCAATAATTCTTTCATTTTTAGTCCATGAATTAAGTAAGATGTATTTATACGCATTAAACTTCAAGTTGCAATTTACAACACGATATGGAACCTGATTCCCCCGCTTCGCGGGAATAAATTACACGCATATTGCAGTTAGATTGGTATATAATTTTAATTTTCAATATAATTATCCAGATAAATTAATTTAAATCCTCAGATATTATCCAATATTTTCAGTTTTATTTTCTCCGTTTTTTAGCCCATTTTATTGTTCTTATCCACGGATTAACTTTATTTTCAAGTATCTCATCATGACAAGTTAACCCCTCTTCTTCACCGCTATGTTACATATCAGACGAGAACCGAACATCATCTAGATCCCACTCTCAGGTTAAAAAACATGATAACATTAAAGTCATTAGCATCGGGTAGGTGTGAGAGGTGTAATGAAAACTATCAATCAAAAAAAGTTACTGGCACAGGCTGAAACAATCTGCCTGTCAAGAGGAGTTCGTTTGACACCTCAACGCCTTGAGATTCTTCGTTTGATTACTGAACAGCCTGGCGCGATAAGCGCTTATGATTTGCTGGATTTATTGCGTGAAGTCGAGCCACAAGCCAAGCCTCCAACAGTTTATCGTGGATTAGAGTTTCTGCTGGAACAAGGTTTTATTCACAAGATAGAATCCACAAACAGCTATGTGCTTTGCCATCATTTTGAAGAACCATGCCATACTTCGGCAATGTTTATCTGTGAATTTTGTGGCTCTGTGACCGAAAAGGATGCAAAGAATATTGAATCAGCGATTCAACAGTTAGCGCAAGGTACGGGGTTTCATTTACGAAATAGCGTGATAGAAGTTCATGGCCTATGTTCTTCCTGCCATGAGATTGAATCCTGCACGGAGCGCGATATATGTCAGCACAATCATTCGGTTGAAGAAAATAAAAAGAAATAAGAAAAAACATTTGCAGCCAAATTGGGCAATGAGGCGGTCATAACTGATATAATCATATATTTTTCAAGCTCCCGTTGAACTTAAGTTTAACGGGTTCTAGGAAAAATGACCGCCCCAGAATGGCAACTGCAATTATCCGCCTTTACAATCAGAACCAGTCCCCGCTACGAATAACGCCGACGGCCAATCCTTCAATAGTGAAATTCTGCTCGCTCAAATCAACAACAATAGGTTTAAATTCCGGATTTTCAGCAATCAGTTCAATTTTGTTTCCTGTTTGTTTGAAGCGTTTTACTGTGACTTCATCTTCAATACGCGCTACAATGACTTGCCCATTATGAACATCCTGTGTTTTATGCACAGCCAGTAAATCTCCGTCCATAATCCCAATGTCTTTCATGGACATGCCACTGACACGTAACAGAAAATCAGCGCTTGGTTTGAATAATTCAGGATCAACCTTATAATGGCTTTCGATGTGTTCCTGCGCCAGCAGTGGTTCCCCAGCAGCAACACGACCGATCAGCGGCAATCCTGCCCCTTCAGCTTCTTCAAGCAGCAAACGGATACCTCTGGATGCACCAGAGATAATCTCTATCACCCCTTTACGCGCAAGTGCCTTTAAATGCTCTTCTGCTGCGTTAGGTGAACGAAAACCAAGTCGCGCTGCAATTTCAGCACGTGTTGGTGGCATACCCGTTTGCGAAATATGGTCACGCACCAAGTCATAAACTTGCTGCTGCCTGGCAGTTAATGCTTTCATTTCGCCCCCTGTTTGTTTATACAGTCAGACTGTGAGTATATACAGGTAAAGTCGAATTGGGAACCTGTCAGCATGTAAAAGCAGCTAAATAACGTATTTGATGAAAAGATACGCGCCATCAATGCATAAAATGCGACCAGAAGATCATTCCCCAAATAAACAACGCCAAAAGCAGGGTGAGCAATACCGCCGCCGATCCCATATCTTTCGCTCGACCTGATAATTCATGATATTCACTACCGATACGATCGACGACTGCTTCTATGGCACTATTGAGGATTTCGACAATGACCACCAGCATAACAGAGCCAATCAGGAAGAGTCTCTCATGCAAGCTAAAATCTAAAGAAAATGCAACGATGATCGCAAGTATGGCCGCAATTGCCTCCTGCCGAAATGCCGCTTCATTTTGCCATGCAGCCCTGATTCCTTTCATCGAATACCCAGCCGCTTTAATGATACGGCTTAAACCTGTTGATTGATTTGCCATAAAAATTTTCTTTAATGAACTTAATGATTATATGGTTATATAACTTTTAGCTCTTATTATTGTCTTATTTCCACAGATCTCAAAATCTGTTTCTGGTATCCTTGCGATGCGTTGCTAACAAGAGGCTTAAAGCAGTTATGTCAGGTTGGCGTAAAATATATTATAAGTTATTGAATTTACCACTAAAATTATTAGTAAAAAGTAAATTAATCCCTACGGATCCTATTGCGGAGCTGCGTCTTGATACGACTCGGCCTATTTTGTATATACTGCCGTATCACTCAAAAACAGACTTATTGACTCTGCGTCAACAATGTCTGGCGCAAGATCTGCCTGATCCGTTGAATCCTTTGGAAATTAGTGATACACAGCTTCCCAGCTGTGTCTTTATCGATAACGGTCCACGTGTGTTCCGTTGTTATGCACCAAAACATGAATCTGTGAGAATTTTTCACTCCTATCTGGACTTGCACCACAATAATCCTGATCTGGATATTCAGATGGTGCCTGTTTCCGTCATGTTTGGTCGTTCCCCGGGACGCGAAGGGCAAGAAGGACATACCACGCCACAATTACGCTTGCTAAATGGCGTGCAGAAGTTTTTTGCCATCTTATGGCTTGGACGGGATAGTTTTGTCCGTTTCTCCACACCGGTGTCTTTACGTCATATGGCCGATGAGCATGGTACAGATAATATCATCGCCAATAAACTCGCCCGTGTAGCTCGGATGCACTATTCCCGCCAACGTCTTGCGGCCGTTGGGCCTCGTTTACCTGCCAGACAGGATCTGTTCAACAAGTTATTGACCTCAAAAGCAATAGAAAAAGCGATTGCTGATGAAGCCCGTAGCAAGAAAATCTCTCCCGAAAAGGCAAAACAGAATGCCATCAATATGTTGGAAGAGATTGCCGCAAATTTCTCCTATGAAACCGTACGCTTGACTGATCGGGTTTTAAGCTGGACCTGGAACCGTTTGTATCAAGGCATTAATGTTCATAACGCCGAACGAGTTCGCCAGTTGGCGCAGGATGGCCATGAACTGGTTTATGTTCCATGCCACCGCAGCCATATGGACTACCTTTTGCTCTCTTATGTGCTCTATCACCAAGGGCTAGTTCCACCACACATTGCTGCGGGCATTAACCTGAATTTCTGGCCTGCCGGTCCGATATTCCGTCGTCTCGGTGCGTTCTTTATCCGCCGTACGTTTAAAGGTAATAAGCTCTATTCAACCCTCTTTCGTGAATATCTCGGCGAGTTGTTTACCCGTGGTTATTCAGTTGAATACTTTGTCGAAGGAGGACGTTCCCGTACTGGTCGTTTGCTTGATCCCAAAACAGGGACGCTCTCCATGACCTTGCAAGCCATGCTACGAGGGGAATCTCGTCCCATCACGATTGTACCGATCTACATCGGTTATGAGCATGTGATGGAAGTGGCAACGTATGCCAAAGAGCTGCGCGGTGCAACCAAGGAAAAAGAAGGCTTTTTCCAGATGGTGCGCGGGTTGCGCAAATTACGTAATCTGGGACAAGGTTACGTGAATTTTGGTGAACCGATCCCGTTGACACAATACCTGAATCAGCATGTACCTGAGTGGCGTGACTCCATTGATCCAATCGAATCTCAGCGTCCAACATGGCTGACACCAACAGTCAGTAAACTGGCTGACAATATTATGGTCAATATCAATAATGCTGCCGCTGCCAATGCTATTAATTTATGCACTACGGCGTTATTGTCATCACGCCAGCGAGCGCTGACCCGTGAACAGCTTATTGAGCAGTTGGATTGCTATCTGCAATT
Organism: Xenorhabdus griffiniae; assembly: GCF_037265215.1. Lineage (NCBI taxonomy): Bacteria > Pseudomonadati > Pseudomonadota > Gammaproteobacteria > Enterobacterales > Morganellaceae > Xenorhabdus > Xenorhabdus griffiniae. The sequence goes on from NZ_CP147737.1 coordinate 3,834,908, forward strand.
ATTGCGTAATGTGCCTTACACTGACGATATCACGGTGCCAAACCAAACCGCAGAAGAGTTGCTAGATCACGCTCTTATGATGGATAAGTTTGAGGTCGAGAAAGATAGTCTGGGAGATATTATTATCCTGCCACGTGAAAGCGCGGTATTGATGACTTATTATCGTAATAATATCCAGCACTTATTGATCCTGCCTTCCCTGATCACCAGTATTATTATGCATCACCGCCGCATTAGCCGTAGTGAATTGCTCAGACAAGTAGCGCTGATTTATCCGCTGATCAAGCAGGAACTTTTCATGCGTTACAGCAAGGAAACGCTTCCGGAGGTTGTCAATACCTTGATTGATGAGCTGGCACGCCAATGCCTTATCTGCAACAAAGAGCAAGGAATGCTGGTGCTAAATCCTGCGCGTATTCGCCCGCTGCAATTGCTGGCAGCCGGCATCAGGGAAACGCTGCAACGTTATGCCATTACGCTCTCTTTGTTGAATGCCACACCTGAAATTAGCCGTGGTGTACTGGAAAAAGAGAGCCGGATGCTGGCACAACGTCTGTCAGTGCTGCATGGCATCAATGCGCCGGAGTTCTTTGACAAGGCTGTTTTTGCCTGTTCAGTCAATACGTTGCGTGAAGAAGGTTATATTCAAGACAGCGGCGATATGATTACCACCAGTGCTCAAGAACTCTATCATGTATTGAGTGAGCTGATGTCACCTGAAATTCGTTTGACGATTGAAAGTGTCAGTATGCCACCAGAACAAAATGAACCTGTACAGGTAACACAAGATCAGCAATAACGACACCACGCTGGTCAGAAGATAACGGGCGGTAATCCGCCCGTTATCTAAACGCTACACCCTATTAGACATAGCTAAAAAAGATGCCGAGGAACAGAACTAAACCAACGTAGTTATTGTTCATAAAAGCGTGAAAACAGGCAGACCTTTCCCGATTTGTGATCAATTTTTGCTGATAAATGAATAATGCTGTTACCAGCAATACCGTCCAATAATAGATCCCGCCCAGATTCACCATCCCGCCAACGAAGACCAAAATGCCCAGCATGATGAATTGCAGAATGCCAATGATCAGTTTATCAAAGCGTCCGAAAAGTACGGCGGTCGATTTCACGCCGATTTTCAGGTCATCGTCACGATCAACCATGGCATACTGCGTATCGTAAATTACAGACCAAATGATATTGGCTAAAAATAACAGCCAGCATTCCAAGGGTAAGGATTCACTAACTGCGGCAAAGGCCATCGGAATTGACCAGCCGTAAGCCGCACCTAACACAACTTGTGGCAAGTGACTAACGCGTTTGACAAAAGGGTAAACACACGCCAATGCCAGACCAACGACCGACAATGCAATCGTCATTTTATTCAGTGTTAAAACCAGTGCGAAAGAAATGAGTACCAGTGTGGCAAACAAGATTTTGCTTTCTTTTTCGGTAATATCGCCACTGGGAAGAGGACGAGATTTTGTCCGTTCTACATACCCATCAAATTTTCTGTCTGCGAAGTCATTAATGCAACATCCCGCAGCACGCATGAAAAACACACCAAGAGTAAATATTAACCCTATGTGCCAATCTGGTATGCCTTTTGCGGCGATCCACAATGCCCAATAGGTTGGCCATAATAGTAATAATGCGCCAATAGGTTTATCAATACGCATTAAACGGCAATAAGCACGCCATTTATCTCGCGTCATACTAACCTTCAATCTATTTCTCCCCTTTAGTTCTGTTGATCTTAATTCTATTTATATACAGGTGAATTCGGTAAAAAAGTCTCTGTGAGCAACAGTGGCTTGCCTGACAGCCTCAACAAGGAACGGCGTGCCCAGCGATCCCCCTGCCGACCTATTTGAATATAATCCCGCGTTAAATTATTACCACTAAAAAGATAACGTCCAAGTGGCACAGTTCCGATATCAACCAATTTTTTATCTGGGCCTGTGAGTGTTTCCACTGGAATAATTGTACGCCCTAAAAGCCACGGGATGTTATCCCCATACAAAACAGTTTCACGTAACCAGTATTTTTCACTTATAGGTAAGTGCTTACTTTCATTATTTAACGCTTCCGGAGTGATAAAACCTTCCTGAAAAGGCATCACCGATACATTCTGACAATATTGTTCAAAACGACGTGTCATTGAGCCGGCTTCCATCAGCCAATCGAAAACAGATTCAGGAATGTGGTCAGTCTCATCTGGCGATAACCAGTAAATGGAGGGTGAAGTTAATATTGTGTCATCTACCATGTTATTTTCCCATTGCGGAGAATAGCAATTTCCCCGACAGCACAACGAATGGGGAGTGAGGATATCATGTTGCAGACCAATAAAATTAAAAGTTGATAACAAATTATGTAATTCACAAAAAAACTCACCTTAATAACTGTTATTAAGGTGATAAGAGATTATCCCAATCTAACTTCAAGATGCGTGTGATTTCTCCCCGCTTCGCGGGGAAAAATCAGGTTTCATAGTGTCGTAAATTGCAACTTGAAGTTTAATACGTATAGATAATAGGTAGTTCAGATTAACGCCATGCTTTGAATTGGTTAATCAGGCCATTTGTAGAGCTGTCATGGCTAGTTACAGCTTCTGCATCGTGCAGCTCAGGCAAGATACGGTTCGCCAATTGCTTGCCCAATTCTACGCCCCATTGATCAAATGAGAAGATATTCAGAATGGCGCCTTGAACAAAGATCTTATGTTCATACATAGCAATCAATGCGCCCAAACTGAATGGGGTAATTTCACGTAATAAAATAGAGTTGGTCGGACGGTTACCTTCAAACACTTTGAATGGCACAACATTCGCCACGTCTTCAGCATTTTTTCCTGCTTGCGCAAATTCAGCTTCCACCTGAGCCTGTGTTTTACCAAATGCCAACGCTTCAGTTTGTGCAAAGAAGTTAGAGAGCAGTTTACTGTGGTGATCGCTCACGGGATTATGGCTGATTGCTGGAGCAATAAAATCACACGGGATCAATTTAGTTCCCTGGTGGATAAGCTGATAGAACGCATGTTGACCATTAGTGCCAGGCTCGCCCCAGATAATCGGCCCTGTCTGGTAATTCACCGGATTGCCATTACGATCGACATACTTACCATTTGATTCCATATTGCCTTGTTGGAAATAGGCAGCAAAACGGTGCAGGTATTGGTCGTAAGGCAGAATCGCTTCAGTTTCCGCCCCAAAGAAATTGTTGTACCAGATACCGATCAGCGCCAGCAAAACAGGAATGTTCTGCTCGAAGGCCGTTTGCTCAAAGTGTTTATCCATAGCATGAGCGCCACTTAGCAGCTGTTCGAAATTTTCATAACCAATGGAAAGCGCAATAGATAAACCAATTGCAGACCAAAGCGAATAGCGTCCCCCTACCCAATCCCAGAACTCAAACATGTTTTGGGGATCGATACCGAATTTTCTCACTTCTTGTTCATTGGTGGATAATGCCGCAAAATGTTTCGCAATATACGTTTCATCAACAGCACCTTGCAGGAACCAATGGCGGGCAGAATGTGCATTGGTCATCGTTTCTTGCGTGGTAAACGTCTTGGAGGCAACCAAAAATAAAGTGGTTTCTGGATCTAAGTTTTTTAGTGTTTCGACAATGTGGGTTCCATCAACATTGGAAACAAAATGCATATTCAGGTGATTTTTATACGCTTTCAGTGCTTCAGTCACCATATAAGGACCAAGATCAGAGCCACCAATGCCAATATTGACAACATCTGTAATAGCTTTGCCTGTATAACCTTTCCACTCGCCACTAATGATGCGCTCACTGAATGATTTCATTTTCGCCAGCACCGCATTGACTTGCGGCATCACATCTTCGCCATCCACCATAATCGGTGTATTACTACGGTTACGTAGGGCAATATGCAGCACCGCACGATCTTCAGTACGATTGATTTTCTCACCAGAGAACATACTGCGAATTGCGCTGGCTAAATCGGTTTCTTGCGCCAATGCTTGTAATTTTTCCAGTGTTTCCGCGGTAATGCGGTTTTTAGCGTAATCCACCAAAATCTGCTGATCAAACGTCGCAGAAAATGTCGTAAATCGTTTTTTATCCTGTTCAAACAGATCCCGCAAATGCACATTTTTCATTTGCTCAAAATGCTGCTGCAATGCTTTCCAGGCTTCGGTCTGGCTAGGGTTGATGCTTTTCATGAATAATGCTCTCTATCAACTGTCAATAACAATAGGAATGCACAGATTGTAACGGTTTAATTCTGTGATTAATCTCCTTTTCCTTGTAATTACTGATATTGGTCAAAATAGTTCATGATTTCCAGTCTTAATTGTTGAGATAGGCAAAAACGATAATTGCCTTTCCATCATGAAAATTATTTATGCTTCATCATCAAACATTGACTCCGTAAGCCTAACCCGATATTTCTAAAAGCCTACTCTCTGAACTATTCTCCGAACAAAAGGTTATCATCCATGTGTGCTGTTTCATCTCCTAACTCGCAGTATGTAGTAGCAAAATTTGGTGGTACTAGTGTGGCAGACTTTGATGCCATGAATCATTGCGCCAACATTATTTTGGCGGACACCAATATCCGTGTGATCGTTCTGTCAGCTTCCGCTGGCGTAACCAATTTGCTGGTTGCATTAGCAGCTGGCTGCGAGAGTGACAAACGGGAGAACTACCTGAAACAGATCCGTGACATTCAATACGCCATTATTGACCGATTGAATGACGCTGGTGTGATCCGTGAGGAAATAAATCGTCTGCTGGAAAATATTGAAATGCTGTCAGAAGCAGCATCGCTTGCCACTTCAGAAGCATTGATAGATGAATTGGTTAGCCACGGTGAAGTTATGTCCACCTTATTGTTTGTAGAGTTGCTACGTCAACGCAATATGGATGCCGAATGGTTTGATATCCGGCGGATCATGCGAACCAATGATAACTTTGGGCAGGCAGAGCCAGATATACTCCAGCTCCATACTTTGGCAATGGAATCTCTTCATCCTCGCCTGAACGATACCATCGTCATTACTCAAGGGTTTATTGGCAGAGAAGAAAAAGGGCGTACAACTACGCTGGGGAGAGGTGGCAGTGATTATACCGCCGCCTTACTGGGTGAAGCGCTTGGTTTACAGCGTGTTGATATCTGGACAGATGTTCCAGGCATCTACACTACCGATCCCCGTATTGTTCCTACAGCTAAACGCATCAATAAAATTGCCTTTGATGAAGCGGCAGAAATGGCAACATTTGGTGCCAAAATCCTCCATCCTGCCACTCTGCTACCCGCTGTTCGCTGTGGCATTCCGGTATTTGTCGGCTCCAGCAAAGATCCACAAGCAGGCGGTACGGTGGTGTGTGATAAAACAGAAAATCCTCCGCTGTTTCGTGCATTGGCCTTGCGCCGTAAACAAACTTTACTGACATTACATAGCCTGAAAATGCTACATGCCAGGGGCTTTTTGGCTGAAGTTTTTACCTTACTGTCACGCCATAATATTTCGGTAGATTTGATTACTACATCAGAAGTCAGCATCGCCCTGACGCTGGATACCAAAGGTTCCACCAGCACTAATGGCAACCTGCTAACCAATGCATTGTTAACTGAACTTTCTAAATTGTGCCGTGTGGAAGTCGAAGAAGATATGGCATTAGTGGCGATTATCGGTAATGAACTTTCACAGGCAAAAGGGTTGGGAAAAGGAATTTTTGGTGTGTTGGAGCCATTTAATATTCGCATGATTAGCTGTGGTGCAAGCAGCCATAATGTCTGTCTGCTTGTTCCTGGTAACGATGCGGAACAGGTCGTTCAGACATTGCATCAGAGTTTGTTTGAAGGCTGAAAAAATAAAGTCAAATATCTTGCCAGAAAACCCGCATAAAAAGCGGGTTTTTTGATCTTGCAAAGAAAAAACCACAACACATCGGATGTGTTTTTCCCCTCGTTATCATCCATAATAAGAAAACGAAAATAAATTCCATTTTGTGTCCATCGCAGCTATCGTTGCTGCAAGCAGACGATTATTCAGAGGGAATCTTATGAGCACAGCCGTTGCCAGCAAACGCACAAAAAAAACGAAAACGATGACAAACAGTGCCGCTGCAAGCGGTCAGGTTCAATCTTTAAGTCGAGGGCTAACACTTTTGGAATATATTTCCGATTCATCTGTTGGTGTTGCCCTGACTGATCTGGCGATACAAGCCGGTTTGCCCAATTCCACTACCCATCGCCTTTTAACCACCTTGCAACAACATGGTTTTGTTCGCCAGATAGGTGATCTAGGATTGTGGGTGATCGCTTCCCATGCTTTTGTCGTTGGCAGTAGTTTTCTACAAAGCCGTAATCTGATGGTGCTGGTTCACCCGATATTGCGTCAGTTAATGGAAGATTCCGGTGAAACCGTCAACCTTGCCATCCTTAATCTGGATGAATATGAAGCCGTGATTGTCGATCAAGTGCAATGTAATGCGCTGATGAGAATGTCCGCCCCCATTGGCGGTAAACTACCAATGCACGCTTCCGGTGCTGGAAAAGCCCTGCTGTCTACCCTATCTGAGCAAAAACGCCTCCAATTGCTGCATAAAAAAGGGATGCACGCTTATACCCAACATACCTGTACCACCGCCGCAGCATTAACAGAAAATCTCGAACAGATCCGCAAGCAAGGTTTTTCATTTGATGATGAAGAACATGCGTTAGGATTACGCTGTATTGCTGCCTGTATCTATGATGAGCATCATGAGGCTTTTGCCGCTATTTCCATCTCCGGCCCAGTATCACGCATCTCTGATGATCGAGTGATTGAACTTGGCGCTCTTGTTATGCGGGCTGCAAAAGCAATTAGCCGAGAATATGGTGGAATTAAGTAATGTTAGACTTGTAAGCTAAATCGTGACTGTGCTGTCGTTGTCCATTATCAATGCTCACTGCCGGAATTGCACATCTTGCATTACATTTTAATCAACGGGAGAAACGGCTAATGAATAATTGGAAAACAACCGCAGAAAATATCCTGACCGATAGCCCTGTCATCCCTGTCATTGTTATCAATGAAATTGAACATGTATTCCTTTGGCAAAGGCATTGGTTGCTGGTGGAATTCGTATTCTGGAAGTGACATTAAGAACTGAATGTGCACTGGAGGCCATTCGCCTTATCACCAAAGAAGTTCCTCAAGCGATTATCGGTGCAGGCACTGTGATTAATCCTGAACAATTGTCTGCCGTCACTAAAGCCGGTGCTCAATTTGCCATTAGCCCAGGATTGACTGATGAACTGTTAAAAGCCGCAAATACAGGCTCAATCCCTCTTATTCCGGGGATCTCCACTGTTTCTGAATTAATGCTGGGGATGAGTTATGACTTGAACTGTTTTAAATTCTTCCCAGCAGAAGCAAATGGCGGTGTTAAGGCATTACGCTATTCTTTATCATGTAATAATTCATTATCTTTATCTGTGGACATGGTAATACCACTGATGATACGTTTTATTTGGTTGATTTCAGTACGCTGACTGAACCGCTGTCTACGGCGATAAGCAAAAACATCTTCTATATATCCTTTTTTAATCCGCTCTTGCAAAGTCCGCCAATAATCTGCCTTAAATAGATCACTGTGACTTTCTTCAAAATAACACCGAATACGTTTGTCAGTGCATAAAAAATGTCGAAACTCTTCTGGAAAAACATCGTTAACAGCAACGCTGTACCAAGGTTCACTTGCCAATTCATCTTCCGGATAACGTGGTGGAGGAATATCCCGAAAGTTCACTTCGGTCATGTAACAAATTTCATCATAATCGTAGAAAATCACCCTCCCATGACGTGTCACACCAAAGTTTTTAAACAACATATCACCAGGGAAAATATTTGCAGCAGCCAGTTGTTTAATGGCGTTTCCGTATTCTTCAATCACATCCTTTAACTGCACTTCATTGATCTGTTCCATATAAATATTTAACGGTATCATTTTACGTTCCATATAAAGATGCTTTATCAAAAGCTTATCTCCAAAATCTTCTAACTTTTCAGGTATCTCCTTTTGCAATTCCTCCATTAACTCAGGACTAATATGGCGTTTATCAATCACAAAGTTTTCGAATTCCTGGGTATCTGCCATTCTTCCAACACGATCATGCTCTTTTACCAGTCGATAGCACTCCTGAACACGCTCTTGAGAAACCTCTTTCTGTGGTGCAAATTTGTCTTTAATCACTTTAAATACACGATCAAATGACGGAAAAGTGAAAACCAGCATGACCATGCCCTTCACACCTGGTGCAATTGTAAACTGCTCCTGAGTGGAATTAAGGAATGTCAGGTATTCACGGTAATATTCTGTTTTACCGTGTTTCTGACAGCCTATCGCCATGTATAGCTCTGCCGTGGATTTCGTAGGAAGAATTTCACGCAACCACTCAACTAAAGCTGCGGGTAAGGGCGCGTAAACCATAAAATAGGAACGGGCAAAACCAAAAACAATGCTGGCATCATCGTAATTAGTCAGACAGGTATCGACAAAAATTCCTCCCGATTCATTGTGATGAATTGGCAACAAAAAGGGATACACAATCGCTCCCATTCTAATTTTTCCTACTAACCAGGCTGCCTTATTACGGTAAAATAGTTCATTAGCAATTTGGAATGTGGAGTGTAATAAATCACATGGGGAGAATGTATTCTGTAAATATTGCGTGATATAACCAATATCTCGATCTAAATCCTCCCATTTAAGGCGTAATGGCAAATCATTTAAAATGGTCCGCAGCATTGATGCAAGATCCCCATCAGGGAAAAAATCCCGTGATAATGGGCGAGAAATATGACGAAAACGGGAAGAAGGTTGAGAAGAAAATATATAGAGGTTTTCTGGTTTCAAGTTACGATGTTTAAAAAATCGGCAGTAAACTGAATTAAAAAAACTTTCTGCAATTTCAAAACGCGGATAATCAGGCAGTAAACAGGTATAAACCGCTTTAACTTCGGCAATGTAATCTTCATCATATTGTAACGGAGTGTGAATGCGTTTCAATTGCTCCACCACCAATCCAACATGATGATCATACAAGTTAATCCGCTTTTTCATCGCCCGTTGTACAGCCGGCCAATCAGCCTGTTCAAAACGTTGCTGTGCCCCAGAAGTGACTTCCAGAAACCGACCATATTGCGCATCAAATCCCTGCAAAATGGTTTGTGCAATTAAATGTGCAAGATCTATTTCCATATTTAGCCACCTTTACCTGGCACGTAAAGGGGTATCCCTTTTTGGAATTCCCCCACAATTTATTACCTCAATCAGGATAATGAACTTAGAATTGCTGTTCTTCAGTTGATCCGGTTAATGCAGTAACAGAAGAACCCTCTCCCTGAATAATCGTGGTCACTTTATCAAAATATCCCGTACCCACTTCCTGCTGATGTGAGGAGAATGTATAACCACGGTCAAGGGCAGCAAATTCTTGTTCCTGAACTTTTTCAACATAATGTTTCATTCCTTCACCACGTGCGTAATCGTAGGCCAAATCAAACATGTTGAACCACATGCTATGTATGCCCGCAAGTGTGATGAACTGGAACTTATATCCCATCGCAGATAACTGATCCTGGAAACTGGAGATCGTTTTATCATCCAGATTCTTTTTCCAGTTGAAAGAAGGCGAACAGTTATAAGCTAGCAACTTACCAGGATATTTAGCATGGATGGCTTCAGCAAAACAACGAGCCGCTTCAATATCCGGTGTAGAGGTTTCGCACCAGACAACATCGGCGTAAGGAGCATAAGCCAACCCACGACTGATAGCTTGTTCAATACCAGCACGGGTGCAATAGAAACCTTCACAGGTTCGCTTGCCAGTAATGAACGCTTTGTCATAAGGATCACAATCTGAAGTCAGCAAATCTGCTGCATCTGCGTCAGTACGAGCGATTAACAAGGTGGGCACACCAGAGACATCAGCCGCTAACCGTGCAGCTACCAGCTTCTGAATAGCCTCTTGAGTTGGAACCAAGACTTTTCCCCCCATGTGTCCACATTTTTTCACTGCTGCCAGTTGATCTTCAAAATGCACTGCCGCGGCACCGGCCTCGATCATCGCTTTCATCAGTTCAAATGCGTTCAATACCCCGCCAAACCCCGCTTCCGCATCGGCGACAATCGGCAGGAAATAGTCAATATATTCTTGACTATCTGGCTCGATACCATTTGACCATTGGATCTGATCTGCACGACGGAAGCTATTATTAATACGTTTGATTACATTAGGAACAGAATCAACAGGATACAATGATTGATCAGGATACATGCTCGCTGCAGTATTCGCATCTGCCGCTACTTGCCAACCGGAAAGATAGACCGCCTCAATACCTGCTTTAGCTTGCTGAAGTGCCTGGCCGCCTGTCAGCGCCCCAAGCGCATTCACATAGCCTTTTTTTGCGTTACCATTCAACAAGTTCCATAATTTTTTCGCCCCCATTTGCGCTAAAGTATGTTCAGGATTAATCGAACCACGCAATTTGACGACGTCTTCAGCACTATATGGTCGAGTGATACCTTTCCAACGCGGTTGTTGCCACTCCTGTTCCAATTGAGCGATTTGTTGTTTCCGGGACATGGTCATGATGTTCTACTTCCTATTTTTAATTAATCGGATATTTTTGCCATTATTGTCTTTAAACTAGTCTAATAACTGATAACCAGGTAATGTTAGGAAATCAATTAAGTTGTCCTGAGTGGTAATTCTTTCCATTAAATCAGAAGCTTCCATAAACCGTCCTTGATTAAAACTCAGCTCCCCAACTTCCTGTTTAATAACATCGAGTTCTTCTTTCAACATTTCTCTGAACAGTTCCTTTGTCACTTTTTTACCGTTAGAGAGTGATTTTTCATGGCGGATCCATTGCCAAATCGAAGTTCGGGAAATCTCTGCTGTAGCAGCATCTTCCATTAAACCGTAAATAGGTACACAGCCATTCCCCGAAATCCAGGCTTCTATGTACTGAACAGCAACTCGAATATTTGCGCGCATTCCCTCTTCTGTTCTTTCTCCCAAACAAGGTGCAAGCAATTGTTCAGCCGTAATCGCCTCATCTTCTTCACGTGAAACTGTTAATTGGTTGTGACGCTCTCCCAGCTTTGCGTCAAAAACCTCCATGACAATATCTGCAAGCCCTGGATGCGCCACCCATGTACCATCATGACCGTTATTGGCTTCCAGCTCTTTATCCGCTCTGACTTTGTGCAAAACTTGCTGATTTTGCACAGGATCTTTACTAGGAATAAATGCCGACATTCCGCCCATTGCAAATGCGCCACGTTTATGACAGGTTTTAATCAGCAAGCGAGAGTAAGCACTCAAGAAAGGTTGTGTCATCGTCACGGATTGACGATCCGGCAAAACGCGGTCAGCATGATTTTTCAGTGTCTTGATATAACTGAAAATATAATCCCAGCGCCCACAATTCAGGCCAACGATGTGATGACGTAAGTGATACAAAATTTCATCCATCTGGAATACGGCTGGCAAGGTTTCAATCAAAACCGTTGCCTTAATCGTACCTATTGGCAAATTGAAACGTGATTCTGTAAAACTGAAAACATCACTCCACCATTGTGCTTCATGGTAGCTCTGTATTTTAGGTAGATAAAAATAAGGACCACTGCCTTTTTGCAGTAATTTCTTATGATTCAAGTAGAAATAGAGAGCAAAATCAAACAACCCGCCAGAAATCGGTTCATTCTTGTAGAGGATATGTTTTTCTGATAGATGTAATCCCCTAACCCGAGCAATCAATACTGCGGGATCTGCTTTCAACTCATAACGCTTACCCTGCTCATTGGTATATGAGATAGTCCCATTGACGGCATCCCTTAAGTTAATCTGTCCATTGATGACCTTATCCCACTCAGGTGCTAATGAATCCTCAAAATCGGCCATAAATACTTTTACATTGGCATTTAAGGCATTGATGACCATCTTACGCTCTACAGGGCCGGTTATTTCAACTCGACGATCTTTGAGATCATCGGGTATTCCCTGAACTTTCCAATCTCCATTTCTAATGGAAGCTGTTTCCGAAATAAAGTCAGGTAATGAACCGTTATCTATCTTTTCCTGCCAGCGTACACGCTCATCCAATAATTTTGTACGTCTGTCAGAAAATTCGATAATTAATTCTTCTAAAAAGCGAATAGATTCAGGTGATAACACCTGTTTCTCCGCCTCTCCAAAAGGTTTAATAAAGGTTAATTTTGTTGCTAATGCCTGCTGCATAATTTCCCCACTTCTCACTTTTAAACACTCATCTGCTTAAGAGTAATCAATTGAAAAAATAAATCAAAAACAGTTTCCATTATTTTAAATAATTAAAATTAATGACGTAGAATCAATAAATTAAGTCATATTAAAGATAAAAAAAGCAGGGAAATAAATTCCAAAAAATTGAATACGACAATGTTAAGTTTTTGTTATGCATGAAAAATCACGGTTGATGATTGAACGACAGCAACGGAAGGAAAATTGACAAAATGAGAAGTGTCTCGCTTCAGCAACTTCTCATTTTATTTAAAACTTAAATTGGGTTTAATCTAAAGTGGGGTTCATAAAAGCGAGATCGTATGGCGTAATTTGGTAGACATAGTAGTTCAACCAATTTGAAAATAGTAAATGGCCGTGACTACGCCAAGATGCAACAGGTTTATTTGCAGGATCATTATCTGGAAAGTAATTGACCGGCAACTTTGGTTTCAAACCTGCATTACTATCACGCCAATATTCCGCAGCCAATGTACCTACATCATATTCAGGGTGCCCTGTCACAAACACTAATCTCTTGTCTTTACTGGCTAATAAATAGGCTCCTGCCTCTTCTGAACTGGCTAAAATATCTAAATCCGTATGTTCACGAATAAGAGATTCAGGAAAATCAGCAAAACGCGAATGAGGGGCAAAAAATGTTTCGTCAAATCCACGGGTTAACAATGCCAGCGGATCTAAAGTTGAATGAGAATAAACACCAGAGAGTTTAGTTTTTCGGGTATGCTTGGGAAGTTGATAAAGAACTTTTAATGCAGCTTGAACCGCCCAACAGACAAAAAGTGTCGAAGTAACATGTTCTTTTGCCCAAGTCACTATTTTTTCAACTTCACTCCAATACACCACATCTTCAAATTCAATGAGTCCTAACGGAGCACCTGTGACAATCAATCCATCGAAATTTTGATCTTTTATTGAATCAAAATCACAATAAAAAGTATCCAGATGTTCAGCAGGGGTATTCTTACATTGACGACTATCAATGCGCAGCAATTGAATATCGATTTGAAGGGGTGTATTAGACAATAGCCGAATAAACTGGTTTTCTGTTTCTATCTTCTTTGGCATTAAGTTGAGCAGCAATACCTTCAATGGACGAATATTCTGAATATTGGCCCGTGTTGACGTCATAACAAAGATGTTCTCATTGCGAAGAGCATTCACCGCAGGTAATTCATCAGGTACACGAATTGGCATTGCTTAAAACCTCGACTATTTAGCTTTTACTTTTAGACTTCTAGATAGCCAAATTTACCCCAAACGGAAAGCAAATGTCGAGTTATTGTACTCAAATTGAAATTATTTCATTTTATTATATGGAAAATAGTTATCAGAATAAGGGAGAAAAGTTAAGGTGATATTAGTCATAATACGATGTAACCAATATCAACCTTTCATTAATAAAATTAAAGATAGGCAGAGTTCATAACTTGGAGGTTCAAACAACCTTTAAACGCCTGATAACTCTGTTTGCTTAGCTGCTCAGGGTAGCTTAAGACAAACGGCCCTGATGACTTCTCTGCTCATGTAAAGGAAAAGCTGTGTTATAGAGTTCATTGATGAGGTCAAAAAAATGATCTTGATGGCTATTAATTCTTCTAAATTTCAGCATTCTCTTGTCAGTAACTTCATATAAATCAGTGGGATTTTATTGTTGAATAATGAAACTAACACTGAAATAAAGTTATGTCTATTGTTATCACTTTTTAAACAAACTTCATCGTAATTGATTTTTCCAAACACCCAAACGCAAAAAAGCCATCCGGTGACGGATGGCTTCTCTGACTAATTGATGTCTGGCAGTGCCCTACTCTCACATGGGGAGACCCCACACTACCATCGGCGCTACGGCGTTTCACTGCTGAGTTCGGCATGGGGTCAGGTGGGACCACCGCGCTATTGCCGCCAGACAAATCCTGTTTTCAATCCCGAACAAGCTGCTTTTCTACGCTGAAACCCGTCTCTCTCTTTCCACTCCCGAAAACCCCTTCGGTGTTGTCAGGTTAAGCCGCACGGTTCATTAGTACCGGTTAGCTCAACGTCTCGCAACGCTTACACACCCGGCCTATCTACGTCCTCGTCTCGAACGTTCCTTCAGTACCCTCAAGGAGTAAGGGAAGACTCATCTTAAGGCAAGTTTCCCGCTTAGATGCTTTCAGCGGTTATCTCTTCCGCACTTAGCTACCGGGCAGTGCCATTGGCATGACAACCCGAACACCAGTGGTGCGTCCACTCCGGTCCTCTCGTACTAGGAGCAGCCCCTTGCAATCTTCCAACGCCCACGGCAGATAGGGACCGAACTGTCTCACGACGTTCTAAACCCAGCTCGCGTACCACTTTAAATGGCGAACAGCCATACCCTTGGGACCTACTTCAGCCCCAGGATGTGATGAGCCGACATCGAGGTGCCAAACACCGCCGTCGATATGAACTCTTGGGCGGTATCAGCCTGTTATCCCCGGAGTACCTTTTATCCGTTGAGCGATGGCCCTTCCATGCAGAACCACCGGATCACTAAGACCTACTTTCGTACCTGCTCGAGCCGTCACTCTCGCAGTCAAGCTAGCTTATGCCTTTGCACTAACCTCACGATGTCCGACCGTGATTAGCTAACCTTCGTGCTCCTCCGTTACACTTTGGGAGGAGACCGCCCCAGTCAAACTACCCACCAGACACTGTCCGCAACCCGGATAACGGGCCGGCGTTAGAACATCAAACATTCAAGGGTGGTATTTCAAGGATGGCTCCATGCAGACTGGCGTCCACACTTCACAGCCTCCCACCTATCCTACACATCAAGGCTCCATGTTCAGTGTCAAGCTATAGTAAAGGTTCACGGGGTCTTTCCGTCTTGCCGCGGGTACACTGCATCTTCACAGCGAGTTCAATTTCACTGAGTCTCGGGTGGAGACAGCCTGGCCATCATTACGCCATTCGTGCAGGTCGGAACTTACCCGACAAGGAATTTCGCTACCTTAGGACCGTTATAGTTACGGCCGCCGTTTACTGGGGCTTCGATCAAGAGCTTCTCGCCGAGGCGATAACCCCATCAATTAACCTTCCAGCACCGGGCAGGCGTCACACCGTATACGTCCACTTTCGTGTTTGCACAGTGCTGTGTTTTTATTAAACAGTTGCAGCCAGCTGGTATCTGCGACTGGCCTCGGCTCCGGAAGCAGGTTCCTTCACCTAACGCCAGCGTGCCTTCTCCCGAAGTTACGGCACCATTTTGCCTAGTTCCTTCACCCGAGTTCTCTCAAGCGCCTGAGTATTCTCTACCTGACCACCTGTGTCGGTTTGGGGTACGATGGACCCGAATCTGAAGCTTAGGGGCTTTTCCTGGAAGCGGGGCATCAGCAACTTCAGCACCGTAGTGCCTCGTCATCGTGCCTCAGTGTTGTGGCTCACCGGATTTGCCTGGTCAGCCCACCTACACACTTAAACCGGGACGACCGTCGCCCGGCTTGCCTAGCCTTCTCCGTCCCCCCATCGCAATTCGGGCCCGTACAGGAATATTAACCTGTTTCCCATCGACTACGCTTTTCAGCCTCGCCTTAGGGGTCGACTCACCCTGCCCCGATTAACGTTGGACAGGAACCCTTGGTCTTCCGGCGAGCGGGTTTTTCACCCGCTTTATCGTTACTTATGTCAGCATTCGCACTTCTGATACCTCCAGCCCACCTCACAGTGGACCTTCAACGGCTTACAGAACGCTCCCCTACCCAACGACACGTTGTGTCGCTGCCGCAGCTTCGGTGCATGGTTTAGCCCCGTTACATCTTCCGCGCAGGCCGACTCGACCAGTGAGCTATTACGCTTTCTTTAAATGATGGCTGCTTCTAAGCCAACATCCTGGCTGTCTGAGCCTTCCCACTTCGTTTCCCACTTAACCATGACTTGGGGACCTTAGCTGGCGGTCTGGGTTGTTTCCCTCTTCACGACGGACGTTAGCACCCGCCGTGTGTCTCCCGTGATAACATTCTTCGGTATTCGCAGTTTGCATCGGGTTGGTAAGTCGGGATGACCCCCTAGCCGAAACAGTGCTCTACCCCCGAAGATGAATTCACGAGGCGCTACCTAAATAGCTTTCGGGGAGAACCAGCTATCTCCCGGTTTGATTGGCCTTTCACCCCCAGCCACAAGTCATCCGCTAATTTTTCAACATTAGTCGGTTCGGTCCTCCAGTTAGTGTTACCCAACCTTCAACCTGCCCATGGCTAGATCACCGGGTTTCGGGTCTATACCCTGCAACTTAACGCCCCGTTAAGACTCGGTTTCCCTGCGGCTCCCCTATACGGTTAACCTTGCTACAGAATATAAGTCGCTGACCCATTATACAAAAGGTACGCAGTCACCCTGATAAATCAAGGCTCCCACTGCTTGTACGTACACGGTTTCAGGTTCTTTTTCACTCCCCTCGCCGGGGTTCTTTTCGCCTTTCCCTCACGGTACTGGTTCACTATCGGTCAGTCAGGAGTATTTAGCCTTGGAGGATGGTCCCCCCACATTCAGACAGGATAACACGTGTCCCGCCCTACTCATCGAACTCACAGCCTGTGTCTCTTCGTGTACGGGACTATCACCCTTTACTGTGCGCCTTTCCAGACGCTTCCACTGACACACACACTGATGCTGGTTCTGGGCTCCTCCCCGTTCGCTCGCCGCTACTGGGGGAATCTCGGTTGATTTCTTTTCCTCGGGGTACTGAGATGTTTCAGTTCCCCCGGTTCGCCTCATTAACCTATGGATTCAGTTAATGATGGTGCAACGGATTGCACCGGGTTTCCCCATTCGGACATCGCCGGCTGATAGCGCTTCATATCAGCTCACCGGCGCTTTTCGCAGATTAGCACGTCCTTCATCGCCTCTGACTGCCTAGGCATCCACCGTGTACGCTTAGTCGCTTAACCTCACAACCCGAAGAAGTCTTCCGGTCGGAGTGTTGAGAGTTTCATCAATGTTAATTCCATAACATTGACGGTTTCAAATTTTCAGCTTGTTCCAGATTGTTAAAGAGCCATAATTTCACAACACACCACGTTTGATGCGTTCTGAAATCATTCAAGTCAAGAAGAGTCATGGTGGAGCTAAGCGGGATCGAACCGCTGACCTCCTGCGTGCAAGGCAGGCGCTCTCCCAGCTGAGCTATAGCCCCATGTCACCGGACAGCAAAATTGGTAGGCCTGAGTGGACTTGAACCACCGACCTCACCCTTATCAGGGGTGCGCTCTAACCACCTGAGCTACAAGCCTATTTCGTTTCCGTCTCTTCTTTTATCAGACAATCTGTGTGAGCACTGCACAATCACTATCGTTTGGTAAGGAGGTGATCCAACCGCAGGTTCCCCTACGGTTACCTTGTTACGACTTCACCCCAGTCATGAATCACAAAGTGGCAAGCGCCCTCCAAAAGGTTAAGCTACCTGCTTCTTTTGCAACCCACTCCCATGGTGTGACGGGCGGTGTGTACAAGGCCCGGGAACGTATTCACCGCAGCATGCTGATCTGCGATTACTAGCGATTCCGACTTCATGGAGTCGAGTTGCAGACTCCAATCCGGACTACGACAGACTTTATGAGGTCCGCTTGCTCTCGCGAGGTCGCTTCTCTTTGTATCTGCCATTGTAGCACGTGTGTAGCCCTACTCGTAAGGGCCATGATGACTTGACGTCATCCCCACCTTCCTCCGGTTTATCACCGGCAGTCTCCCTTGAGTTCCCACCCGAAGTGCTGGCAACAAAGGATAAGGGTTGCGCTCGTTGCGGGACTTAACCCAACATTTCACAACACGAGCTGACGACAGCCATGCAGCACCTGTCTCACGGTGCCCGAAGGCACTTCCGCATCTCTGCAGAATTCCGTGGATGTCAAGAGTAGGTAAGGTTCTTCGCGTTGCATCGAATTAAACCACATGCTCCACCGCTTGTGCGGGCCCCCGTCAATTCATTTGAGTTTTAATCTTGCGACCGTACTCCCCAGGCGGTCGATTTAACGCGTTAGCTCCGGAAGCCACAGCTCAAGGCCACAACCTCCAAATCGACATCGTTTACAGCGTGGACTACCAGGGTATCTAATCCTGTTTGCTCCCCACGCTTTCGCACCTGAGCGTCAGTCTTCGTCCAGGGGGCCGCCTTCGCCACCGGTATTCCTCCACATCTCTACGCATTTCACCGCTACACGTGGAATTCTACCCCCCTCTACGAGACTCTAGCCAACCAGTCTTAGATGCCATTCCCAGGTTAAGCCCGGGGATTTCACATCTAACTTAATTGACCGCCTGCGTGCGCTTTACGCCCAGTAATTCCGATTAACGCTTGCACCCTCCGTATTACCGCGGCTGCTGGCACGGAGTTAGCCGGTGCTTCTTCTGTGGGTAACGTCAATCACAGGGTGTATTCGACCCTGTGCCTTCCTCCCCACTGAAAGTACTTTACAACCCGAAGGCCTTCTTCATACACGCGGCATGGCTGCATCAGGCTTGCGCCCATTGTGCAATATTCCCCACTGCTGCCTCCCGTAGGAGTCTGGGCCGTGTCTCAGTCCCAGTGTGGCTGGTCATCCTCTCAGACCAGCTAGGGATCGTCGCCTAGGTGAGCCATTACCCCACCTACTAGCTAATCCCATCTGGGTTCATCCGAAGGCGTGAGGCCCGAAGGTCCCCCACTTTGCTCCTTAGAGATTATGCGGTATTAGCCACCGTTTCCAGTGGTTATCCCCCGCCCTCGGGCAGATCCCCAGACATTACTCACCCGTCCGCCGCTCGCCGGCAGGAAAGCAAGCTTTCCCCCGCTGCCGCTCGACTTGCATGTGTTAGGCCTGCCGCCAGCGTTCAATCTGAGCCATGATCAAACTCTTCAATTAAAAGTTTGATGCTCAAAGAATTTCACTGTTAGTTCATAATGAATTAACTGCTTAGTCACTCTTTAAGACTTGAATCTTTTTTGCCTTGCGGCAATTCGATAGTCTCTTGCGAGTGCCCACACAGATTGTCTGATTAACTTGTTAAAGAGCATTGGCAACCGGAAATCACTTCCGGGTTGCGAGGCTGCGTATCTTACGCTTTCCTCTTACCGTGTCAAGCCTTATTTTTCAGGGCTTTTCACGTTGTCATCCCGACCGGTTTGTATGTTTGTCGTGACAACGGAAGCGCATTATAGGGAGCCTTCTAATTTAGGCAAGTCTTTTTTGTGATTTTTTATTTAAACGTTCACAATTTAGCCCAAAAGGTCATTTTTGCCTATTTTTTATTACATTTGGTAAATCTGACAAGCTATTAACGACCAAATCCGCAGTTTGTTCTGCTTCTTCTGTTATCGGTTTTCCTGTACGAACGAGAACTCTGGTTCCAACTTTTGCCGCCTTAGCTGCCAACATATCTTCTATTTTATCCCCTACCATATAAGAAGAGGACATATCGATATGTAATGTTTTCTGCGCATCTAACAACATACCTGGTTGTGGTTTACGACAGTCGCAGTGCTTCTTATATCCTTCATCTTCTGCTTCTGGATGATGCGGACAATAATAGATGCCATCAAGATCAACACCTCTATCCGCCAATGACCAATCCATCCATTCTGTTAATTGCATAAACTGATCTTCAGTAAAAATCTTACGTGCAATACCTGACTGATTGGTCACTAAAACCAGAGCATAGCCCATTTTTTTCAATTCAAGCATGGCTTCAATAGCACCATCAATAAATTGAAAATTATCTATCTCATGTACATAACCATGATCGATGTTAATTGTGCCGTCACGATCTAAAAATACGGCGGGAATACCTTGAGTCACCTGATTACTCCAAGAATGTATCAAGTGGACAGTATCGCATGATTTATTACTGATTGAGAATGCAGCATTTAATTTATTCCTAGTTGACTTAGACGTCTAGACGCCTTAACATCCACTTTAATTCATGACTTGTTGAAATGTTCTCAAGTCATTCATCTTTACATCTAATAAGAAAAAAAATGATAAGACTGACTCAGATAAATAAGATATTTCAACAAGGAACGCGCACGATAAAAGCGCTTTCAGATATCAACCTACATGTCCCGCAGGGACAAATATATGGCGTTATTGGTTCTTCCGGTGCGGGCAAAAGTACCTTAATTCGCTGTGTGAATATGCTTGAACGACCGACTTCTGGTCAGGTATTAGTGGCAGGGCAGGATCTCACTTCCCTTTCAGAACGTGAGCTAACGCATGCGCGTCGCCATATTGGCATGATTTTCCAGCACTTTAATTTGTTGTCATCCAGAACCGTATTTGGCAATGTTGCGTTACCTTTGGAACTTAATAACACACCTAAAGCCGAAATAAAGGCTAAAGTTAACGAATTGCTAGAGTTAGTTGGCCTTGCTGAAAAACATGATGCTTATCCTGCCAATTTATCAGGTGGTCAAAAGCAGCGTGTTGCTATTGCACGGGCCCTGGCAAACTCGCCCAAAGTGCTTTTGTGCGACGAAGCCACCAGCGCGCTGGATCCAGCAACAACACGTTCTATTCTGGAATTATTAAAAGACATTAACCGTCGACTGGGTTTGACCATTCTTCTTATTACCCATGAAATGGATGTCGTTAAACGTATTTGTGATCAAGTTGCTGTCATCAGTGGTGGACAATTGATCGAACAAGATGTTGTGAGCGAGATATTTTCGCATCCCAAAACGCCGGTTGCTCAGGAATTTATCAAATCTACGTTGCATTTGGATATTCCAGAAGATTACTTGCAGAAGTTGCAACCGGAATACGCGCCTGATCGCAGTCCATTATTGAAGCTGGAGTTCACAGGTAAATCCGTTGATGCACCTGTAATCTCGATAGCCGTGCGCCGCTTTAATATCGACATCAGCATATTAAGTTCCCAAATTGACTACGCCGGCGGTGTGAAATTTGGGGTCATGCTGGCTGAATTAGATGGGGAAAGCGATAGCATTAAATCAACAATTGCATTTTTAGAAGAGCATCATGTGAAAGTAGAGGTTCTCGGTTATGTCTGAAGGAATGATTTTATTATTAGCTAAAGGAGTCTGGGAAACCCTCGTTATGACTTTCGTCTCTGGTTTCTTTGGCTTTGTTATTGGATTGCCAGCGGGTGTACTTCTATATGTTACCCGTCCTGGGCAGATAATTGAAAATGGTACGCTTTATCGCATACTTTCTGCATTGGTAAATATTACGCGTTCAATACCTTTTATTATTTTATTGGTATGGATGATCCCATTTACCCGTCTGATTGTAGGAACATCAATCGGTTTGCAGGCAGCCATTGTTCCGCTGACTGTGGGTGCTGCACCGTTTATTGCTCGCATGGTGGAAAATGCATTGTTGGAAATTCCGACTGGTTTAATTGAAGCGGCACGTGCAATGGGAGCAACACCGTTTCAGATTGTCAAAAAGATTTTATTGCCGGAAGCCTTACCAAGTTTGATTAATGCCGCAACCATAACTTTAATTACATTGGTTGGTTATTCCGCAATGGGTGGCGCTGTTGGTGCCGGTGGTTTAGGCCAGATTGGTTATCAATATGGTTATATCGGCTACGATGCAACAATAATGAATACCGTATTAGCATTATTAGTTGTTTTAGTGTTCTTGATTCAGATCAGCGGTGATCGTTTAGCAAAAACCGTCAATCGTAAATAAATTGTTTTCAACAAAGTGGCAAGGTTTATACCTATACCCAACAAATTTCAAGTTGCCGCAGGCAAAGCAGCAACTTGGAAGATGAAGGGAATAAGAGCCTCAATATAGTAGTACGCAGTAACTTGATAAGACAGGTTATAAATCAGTATTCAATAGGGGTGAAAATATGTCAGTAAAATTGAAATCTATTGCAGCAATCAGTGCATTATTAGGTACATTAATTCTTGCGGGTTGCGGACAGGAACAACGTGATCCAAACCATATCAAGGTTGGCGTTATTGCAGGACCTGAACTTAAAGTTGCTGAAGTGGCTAAACAAGTGGCTAAAGATAAATATGGCCTTGATGTCGAACTGACAACATTCAATGATTACGTTCTGCCAAATGAATCATTGAGCAAGGGCGATATTGATGTGAATGTTTTCCAGCATAAGCCTTTTTTAGATCAGCAAGTGAAAGAACGTAACTATAAATTAGCAATTGTTGGTAACTCTTTCATTTTCCCAATGGCGGCATACTCTAAAAAAATTAAGTCACTGGATGAACTGCAAGAGGGTTCTCAAATTGCCATCCCTAACGATCCGACGAACCAAGGCCGCGCTCTGCTGTTATTACAAAAACAAGGTCTTATCACTCTGAAAGAGGGTGTCGGGCTGCTGCCAACTATTTTGGACATCACCAGCAATCCTAAGCACCTGGATATTGTACAGTTGGAAGGTCCACAATTGCCACGCTCACTGGACGACCAAAAGATTGTTTTCGCTATTATCAATAACACTTATGCAGGGCAAATTGGTTTAACACCAGAGCAAGATGGCATCTTTGTTGAAGATAAAGATTCACCTTACGTAAATCTCATTGTCAGTCGCGAAGACAATAAGGACGCTGAGAACGTGCAAAAATTTGTAAAAGCGTACCAATCTCCAGAAGTAGCAAAAGAAGCCAATGAAGCCTTCAAGGGTGGAGCAATAAAAGGCTGGTAACCTTTCCTATTCAGTTAATCAAGATTAAAATCATTGGGTGGATATTTTTATATCCACCCATTTTTAATTTTAATGAGGATCCAACTCGATGCGTGTGTTACCTGTCTGTTTCATGGCGCTCTTTATCGCTGGGTGTACTTCACCGTCAACCCAGTTTAATAAATCTGGTATGTCAGATCCGAAGTTGAAACATCAGTCAGTCAAAAAAAGCAAGGCACCCTCTTATGTCCGTCTTTATACCAAGCCGGATGAGCTTTTAGGTGTTACATTTAAAGAGTTAGGTATTGTAGCCGGAGAATCCTGCCGTAATACGTTGCAAGACTCTCCCGCCAGTATTGCAACCGCACGACAAAATATGCTGACAAGGGCATCTTATCTAAACGCAAATGCAGTTTTACTTCATCAATGTGCAATTTTACCGGGTCAGGGTTGTTACCAAATTGCCATCTGTGAAGGCACTGCCTTACTGACAACCAATAAATAATTGTGATTAATAAAAAGCGCTTATGGCAGATTTTCAGTTTACACAAATAGGGACCATTCATTCTCCTTACAAAGAGAAATTTGCCATTCCCCGCCAGCCGGGTTTGGTCGAAGATGGTACAGGGCAGCTAGAGTTACTTGCGCCTTACAATCAGGTTGATGCAGTACGCGGGTTGGAGCAGTTCAGTCATTTGTGGATTATTTTTGTCTTCCATCAAACCATGGCGAGTGGCTGGAATCCATTAGTACGCCCACCCCGTTTAGGCGGAAATGCCAAAATGGGTGTTTTTGCCACCCGTTCCACCTTCCGCCCCAACCCAATTGGCATGTCACTGGTGGAATTGAGAGATATTCAGTGCAAAAACAACCGCGTCATTCTGGAACTGGGTAGTTTGGATTTGGTGGATGGGACACCGGTTATCGACATCAAGCCCTACCTGCCTTTTGCCGAATCGCGACCAGAAGCCAAGGCGGGTTTTGCCCAGGCAGCACCAGAGGCAGATATGACAGTGAATTTCTCACCAGAGGCGGAATACCAACTTTTATCCCACAAAGCCCATTATCCTCATTTGAAGCGCTTTATCAGCCAAGTGTTAGCGCAAGATCCTCGTCCTGCCTACCGTAAAAACACGCAGGAAGACCGCATATACGCTGTTCATCTCTTGGATTTTAACGTCCGCTGGCGCGTTTTTAATGCCATAACAGAAGTGGTTTCTATCGAACACCGCTAAAACTCCTTTTGACATCGCAAGCTCACTGGTAGACTAGCGATTTGTCTTTATTTTTCGCTATCCAATGGAAACTTACTATGCGTACTAGCCAATATCTGCTCTCTACGTTAAAAGAGACACCTGCTGATGCAGAAGTCGTCAGTCATAAACTGATGCTTCGTGCTGGAATGATCCGTAAACTCGCTTCAGGGCTGTACAACTGGATGCCGACAGGTGTCCGCACGTTGAGAAAAGTTGAAAACATTGTTCGCGAAGAGATGAACAATGCAGGAGCGGTTGAAGTTTCCATGCCAGTAGTTCAGCCAGCAGATTTGTGGCAGGAAAGTGGCCGTTGGGAACAATATGGCCCAGAATTACTGCGTTTTGTTGATCGCGGTGAACGCCCTTTCGTTTTGGGACCAACCCATGAAGAAGTTATCACTGATCTGGTTCGTAACGAAGTCACTTCCTATAAGCAGCTTCCACTGAACCTGTTCCAGATCCAGACCAAATTCCGTGATGAAGTTCGTCCACGTTTTGGTGTTATGCGTTCACGTGAATTTATCATGAAAGATGCATACTCTTTCCACACCAGCCAAGAGTCCCTGCAAGAAACTTACGATAAGATGTACGATGCCTACAGCAAGATCTTTACCCGCATCGGCTTAGATTTCCGTGCAGTTCTGGCTGATACAGGTTCAATCGGTGGCAGTGCTTCCCATGAATTCCAGGTTCTGGCAGACAGTGGTGAAGATGATATCGTTTTCTCTACCGAGTCTAACTATGCAGCTAATATTGAATTGGCTGAAGCAGTGATGCCCTCTCAAGAGCGTGCGGCTCCGTCTGAAGAAATGCGCCTGGTTGATACACCAAACGCCAAAACGATTGCTGAACTGGTAGAGCAATTTAATCTGCCAATTGAAAAAACCGTTAAGACACTGCTCGTTCATGCTACAGAAGAAAGCGGGCATAAATTAGTTGCCTTGCTGGTACGCGGTGATCATGAGCTGAATGAGATCAAGGCAGAAAAACTGTCTTTGGTCGCCAGCCCACTGACTTTCGCGACCGAAGAAGAAATCCGCGCCATCGTGAAAGCCGGTCCAGGCTCTTTAGGACCAGTCAACCTGCCGATGCCTGTCATTATTGACCGCAGCGTATCTGTCATGAGTGATTTTGGTGCTGGCGCCAATATTGATGACAAACACTATTTCGGCATTAACTGGGAGCGTGATTTAGCATTACCAGAAGTGGCTGATATCCGTAATGTCGTTGAAGGTGACACCAGCCCAGACGGTAAAGGAACGCTGTTAATCAAGCGTGGTATTGAAGTTGGTCACATCTTCCAATTAGGCACCAAATACTCTGACGCTTTGAAAGCCACTGTACAAAATGAAGATGGGCACAATCAAGTTATCACTATGGGATGCTATGGGATTGGTATCACCCGTATCGTTGCAGCAGCCATTGAACAGAACCACGATGATCGCGGCATTATCTGGCCAGATGCTATTGCCCCATTCCAGGTAGCCATCCTGCCAATGAACATGCACAAATCTTACCGCGTGAAAGAAGTCGCTGAAAAATTATATGCCGACTTACGTGCCAACGGCATTGATGTCATTTTCGATGATCGTAAAGAACGCCCTGGTGTTATGTTTGCGGATATGGAACTGATCGGTGTACCACATACTCTGGTTATCGGTGATCGTAATTTAGATAACGGTGAGATCGAATATAAATACCGCCGTACTGGTGATAAGCAGATGCTGAAACTGGAAAATATCGTTGATTACCTGAAAGGCCATATTCAACCAGCTTAATTTTGTTTGTCAGCTTTAATTAAGAGAACCTGCGTATTCATTACGCAGGTTTTTCAAAAGATTATGCGTCGCTGTTATACGTTATTTCTTAGTATGGCAGGAAGAAGCCTTATCAAAACGAATTTTACCTGTTTGGACCACGGCATTATCAAACAAACCATCTTCCATTGAAGGGCGAACCGTATAATAGCCCTCTATTTCTACATAAACAGGGGTTCCACCTTCGACTCCCGTGGCGCTATAGCCACGTTCTAAATCGATATTTTCCGCCGCATCATAACGCCTTCCTGTACCACATTCCGTAAAGAGCGCGGAATCAGCAAAATAGCTGTACTCTCCGGCCAGTTTTTTCGGTTTGACTTTATCTAATTCATAATTGAAGCTTGATTGAATTGGCTCGCCGTCGATATCCAGCATAACCAGGTTTTCGCCTTTCATCTGATAATAAGATTTTTGGCCATCTTGCTGACTTAAGACAATCTTTTTACCATCCATCACCCAATGACCGGTTTCAAAGAATGTATTTTCCCCGTGTTTAGCTTCCAGATAGGTTCGCCCCAATATATATGTCCCATCTTTAGCAAGTTGTAAGGTGGTTTCGATACCTGCACAATCCGCACAAGGTACAACACCACTAAACACGTTTTCGGTTGGCGGAGACTTTTCCTCAGATACAGGGCTATCCTGGGTTACGGAGGTATTCTGGCATCCTGTAGCGGTGAATACACCAGCAACCAACAATGCAAGCAATATTTTTTTATTCATCATTTGATCCAATAAATTCAAAAAGATAATTACTGACTTCCAAGCAAAGCATAAACTTTACCTAATAAAATTGACATTACTCTACTGGGTTCCAAAATGCACGGAGAGAGCAATCGAATAGCATGACTTTATTTTATTGCATAATGGTAAGATACCGGTTTTATCTGCTTTTTGTTTACACGAAAGTCTCACCGACTTATTCGTAATAACGGGAAGCTTACTGTGCTATAGTCGTAAGTAGCATTTTGCATTTGATTTTGGTCAATCACGGGCGGCACGATAACCGCCACTAACATAGTGGTGAGCAAATATGTCTATAGATAACGAAGAATATCAACCAATTAACTGTGATGATTACGATAATCTTGAGCTAGCATGCCAACGCCAGCTATATTTGCATCTCCAATTGCGAGATGGTGAAACACTTGAAGGAAAAGCTAATAAGCTGATTTTAAGAAAAAAAATTGAATATCTTCTCGTCGATTCAAATGAAGGAACCCGTGAATTAAGGTTAGATTACATTATTAGTTTCAGCAATCCAGAAATTGGAACGATTGTTATCGAGCATTCTTAAATCTGATCGCGAATAACGATTAGCACCTTTTGCCAAAAGTCCTTATCTTAATAAGGACTTTTTATGTAAAAAAATCTATAAATCAATGAGTAATCCGCTATAGCCCACGCTATGTCACTCACCCTGCCATTAAATATGGTGGGTAATTTTCTTCCACTGAACTGAAATTCCTTCGTCATCAGGCAAATTCTGCCCTTCTTTAGTGATAAAAACCCCCAACGCGGCTATCAGTTTTTCGTTGTAATAGAGCAAAGGTGTTCTCTCTCTGAGCCAAGGCGCAACCCCAAATTCTTGCCACAGTTTTTTACTGTGGCGGGAATGTTGTCGTCCCACAATACTAATATTCCCCTGAACACCAAAACGAATTGTCACTTGCTCATTAGCGGTTGTCTTTCTCACTGTCATGCCATTTTCTTTAGCGCAGAGCAGCATTCCCAACCCATCTGGTAACGTCAATGCCTGCTGTAAATCCCACGCAAGAATAGTTCCCGCCAGATTTTGATATTGCGGAAGTAGCCAAAGTTGCTGCCGATAACGACGAATGTCATAGGATCCTAACCTAAAACGCGGTTCTGCATCTTGCCTGGCAAGTGCCACTTCTGACCAAATGCGTTGAAGCTGCTCTCGTGCCGGCATTTTTACCCCACACTGACTGAGCCATCGCCGCAACAATGCATTTCGTTTTGCTTCAGAACTGCTTTCCAAAGGAGGAATGGATATCGCACCTTCCGCAGTAATCAATGAATCCAAAGATTCTTGCAGCAATTCATCCAGTAATTGTTCTTGCTCACCACACAAACTGGCACTACGGGAAACTGCCTGGGGGAAATGAGGCCAACGCTGATTGAGTAATGGCATGATATTCAGACGCAGGAAATTACGGTCATAACGATCATCTTGATTACTGTCATCCTCTACCCATTGTAATTTTTGTGTCTGTGCATATTCTTCCAATTCTGCACGGCTTACATTTAGCAATGGACGAATTAATGTCGTTCCTGCAAATGGCATTCTGGCAGGCATGGAAGATAATCCTGCCGGACCACTGCCCCGTTTCAATGCTAATAAGAACGTTTCTGCCTGATCATCAAGATGTTGTGCTGTAATTAAAATTTCATCCTGCTGTAACTCACGTTGGAAAGCGTGATAACGCGCATTGCGAGCCGCAGCTTCAATCCCATTCTGGCGAGTATCAAGTTGGACTTTTTCGGTTCGGAAATCCACCTGCCAATCGGCACAAACTTGGCGACAATGTTCGACCCATAAATCCGCCTTTAAGTTTAAGCCATGGTGAATATGGATTGCCCTTAACGCCATTGGTTCGCTACTCCATTGATGAGATTGGGTTCGCAAACGAACAAGCAGATGCAACAATACGCTGGAGTCCAATCCACCGCTAAATCCAACCAAAATCTTTTTATGCTGGCCAATTTGGTCTGCCAACGTCATAAGCAAAAGATCATGCATATTTGCCATTATGGAACCAAACCTTTCTTCATTTTCCTGCTCAATCCTCAATCAGATCATCCATCAATTCATTTTGTTTGGCATTTTTTCTCTTAGCACTGATGCAGAGTAATCCAGAAATGATAACCAGAGCTAACCCAATCACATAGGCAGGGACAAACGCATCACCAAAAAATAAAATAATCCACATCATCGACAAGACAGGGGATAAAAATAAAATTGAGGCAACCTTATGGGAATCAGGGCCATTCATAGCCTTAAACCAAATAATATAAGAGATTCCATTCAGTATGATGCCGTTAAGTAATGTTGGCATCAGTGAATCACCGACAGGCAAGTTAATTCGGCTAAAAGCAAACATAAATACCGCGGAAACTAAGGTAGAACAGAGGAATACCCAGAATGTACTAATATAGGGATCAATAGCATACTGCCTCGATAATACTGACATTAATGCAAAACAAAACGATCCGCTAAATACCAGCAACAATGCCTGCGGATGTTCCACCGCAATCTCGGTGATATTTCCTTTCGTGAAAGTGATCACAACAGCCATAAAGCCCATTGCAATGCCAATCATCTGCTTGATCGTCAATGTTTCTTTAAACAAGAAAAATGACAATCCAATAATCATTAACGGCCAGCTATATTGGATCACCAAAACAGCAACACCATTTTCAATGGAATAACCATAGTAAAGCAGTAAATAAAAGAAACAATCCAAAGCACCTAAGATCAATACCTTAAGCATAACGGGCAAAGGGATAAATAAAAGCGTCTTCCAACTTCTGCCCATCATGAGGGCAACGATAAATACGGCCAAAACAGACAAAATATTTGACCAGAATAAGTATTGGAAGTGATCCATCTCTTTCTGACCAAAACGTGATATAGAAGGAATAAAACTCCAGATAAACACACAAGAAAACGCATAAATAATATATTTATATTTGGCCATAGAAAAACTCAACTTATTATTTTAAAGCCCAGCCTACGAGGCGCCTATTCCATCCCAATGCCATCAGGCATGATAATATTAGATTATATATGCGTTACCTTTTAAGTTGCTCATTATAAGACAACATAACTCATTGTTTCTCCCCGCTACGCGGGGAGAAATCACACGCATCTTGAAGTTAGATTGGTATATTAGCGAGTAAAAAACTTTAGACCTTAGCAATAACCGTACTGCATTAAGTGCTCATAACGGCGGTTAACTAATTCTTCACTGTCCAGTTCGCTCAACTCAGAAAGATCAGCTAACAATTGGGCTTTCAATGTTTCAGCGATTTCTTCATAGTTACGGTGCGCACCACCCAATGGCTCAGGAATCACAGTATCAATCAGATTCAGTTCTTTCAAACGTGGAGCCGTATTCCCCATGGCTTCCGCCGCCAATGGTGCTTTTTCAGCGCTTTTCCACAAAATGGATGCACAACCTTCAGGAGAGATGGTAGAGAAGGTGCTGTATTGCAACATGTTGATTTTATCACCAACACTAAGCGCCAATGCGCCACCAGAGCCACCTTCGCCAATCACGGTGCAGATGATAGGAACAGAAAGATGGGACATTTCACGCAGGTTACGGGCAATGGCTTCTGACTGACCACGCTCTTCTGCACCGACCCCAGGATAGGCACCAGGTGTATCAATGAAAGTAATAATTGGCAATTTGAAACGCTCTGCCATCTCCATTAATCTCAACGCCTTGCGATAACCTTCCGGTGATGGCATACCAAAATTACGGCGGATCTTCTCTTTGGTTTCACGCCCTTTCTGGTGGCCTATTACCATGACAGGACGGCCATCAATACGCGCTAATCCGCCCACAATGGCCTTATCATCCGCATAGGCACGATCGCCCGCCAGCTCTTCAAAATCAGTAAAGATGCGCTGAATATAATCCAGTGTATAAGGGCGCAGTGGATGACGTGACAGCTGGGAAATTTGCCATGCCCCTAAATCAGCGAAAATTTTGCGAGTCAGCTCCAGGCTTTTTTCCCGCAAACGCTGGATTTCTTCATCCAGATTGATATCTAGCTTTTCATCTTGACGGCTAACTGCGGTAAGCGAATCAATTTTCGCTTCCAGCTCGGCAATCGGCTGTTCAAAATCCAGAAAATTCAGACTCATAATGTTCCTATTCTAGTCAAATTCTAATTCTACCTGCTCATTACCCAGCAGAGTTCGCAGATCTGTCAAAAGGGTGTCTGTTGGCGTTACCCGCCATGTCGCCCCGAATCGTAAACGGGCGCGGGCATCCACCCGCTGGTAATAAAGATGAACCGGTATCGTACCTGAACGGTGTGGTTCCAATACCCCACGAAGACGGCTCAATAATTGTTCATCAATTTGCCTGTCCGATAACGAGATAGCAAGCCCACGTGCAAATTTTTCACGTGCCTCACTGATATCCATTAATTCACGAACGGTCATTTTAAGCCCACCGCTGAAGTCATCAAAGCTGACTTGTCCGGTGGCAATCAAAATCTTGTCTTGCTCTAATAAATGCTGATACCTTTCCAATGCATCAGAAAATAGCATGATCTCCAGACGTCCTGAACGATCATCCAATGTACTGATACCAATCCGGTTTCCCCGTTTGGTCGTCACTATTTTGGAAACTAATACCAAACCTACCACAGTTGTTACTTGGCCACGGGATGTCGGGTTCACATCTTTTAGACGTAATCCATTGGTATATCGTTCAATCTCTTTCAAATAACCTGTAATTGGGTGTCCCGTTAAGTACAGTCCCAGCGTTTCCCGCTCACCATCCAATACCACCTGATCTGGCCATTTTGGGGTACTGGCATAGGAACGCTCAACTTGTTCTGGTTCTTCAGCCAACACGCCAAACATATCGGTTTGCCCCGTGGCTTCGGCTTTGGCATGTTGATCCGCTGCTTTCAGTGCCCCTTCCAAGGAAGACATCAATGCCGCACGATGTGGTCCCAACCGATCAAACGCACCGGACATGATCAGTTTTTCCATCACCCGACGGTTTATTTTTTTGGTATCAACACGTGCGCACAGGTCAAATAGCTCTTTGAAATGTCCTTCTTTCTGTCGGGCTTCGAGCATCGCTTCGATCGGTCCTTCACCTACACCTTTAATCGCACCAATGCCGTAAACAATTTCTCCATCATCATTGACATGGAAATGATACAAACCGCTGTTAATATCAGGAGGAAGAACTTTCAACCCCATACGCCAGCACTCGTCCACCAGCCCAACGACTTTTTCGGTGTTATCCATATCTGCTGTCATCACGGCAGCCATAAATTCTGCCGGATAGTGCGCTTTCAACCACAACGTTTGGTAAGAAACCAGTGCATAAGCTGCGGAGTGAGATTTGTTAAAGCCATAACCCGCGAATTTCTCCACCAAATCGAAGATTTTCATCGCGAGCGTACCATCAACGCCCTGTTTTACCGCTCCCTCTTCAAATACCGACCGCTGTTTAGCCATCTCCTCTGGTTTTTTCTTGCCCATTGCACGGCGCAACATATCTGCGCCGCCCAAGGTATAACCGGCCAAAACCTGTGCAATCTGCATCACCTGTTCCTGATACAGAATGATACCGTAAGTTGGTTCCAGTACAGGTTTTAAGGATTCGTGCTGCCATTCAACATCAGGATAGGATAGCTCTTCCCGACCATGTTTACGGTCGATAAAGTTATCTACCATGCCTGATTGCAACGGCCCGGGACGGAACAGTGCCACCAATGCGATCATGTCTTCAAAACAGTCAGGGCGCAGGCGTTTGATTAAGTCCTTCATTCCGCGCGATTCAAGCTGGAACACGGCCGTGGTTTCAGAACGTTGCAGCATATCGAAACTTTTCTGATCATCCAGCGGAATAGCTGCGATATCAATCGGCTCCAGCCCTTTCCTGGCACGACGAACATTCACCATCTCAAGTGCCCAGTTGATGATGGTCAGGGTTCTCAAGCCCAGGAAGTCAAACTTAACCAGGCCTGCGTATTCCACATCGTTTTTGTCAAACTGGGTAACCGGGTTTTGCCCTTCTGGATCACAGTAAATCGGCGCAAAATCAGTAATTTTAGTTGGTGCAATAACAACACCACCGGCATGTTTACCTGCGTTACGAGTGACACCTTCCAGTTTGCGCGCCATGTCTATCAGCGCTTTAACCTCTTCATCCGCTTCGTAAATTTCAGGTAGCTGTGGCTCGGCGGCAAACGCTTTTTCCAGCGTCATCCCCGGATCAGAAGGCACCAGTTTCGAGATTCGATCCACAAATCCATAAGGGTGTCCAAGTACACGCCCAACATCGCGGATAACCGCTTTCGCCGCCATCGTACCAAAAGTGATGATCTGCGATACCGCATCTCGTCCGTACATATCTGCGACGTGATCGATAACCTGATCGCGTTTTTCCATACAGAAATCGATGTCAAAATCTGGCATGGAAATACGTTCAGGGTTGAGGAAACGTTCAAACAGCAGATCGAATTCCAGCGGATCGAGGTCGGTAATTTTCAACGCATAAGCCACAAGGGAGCCGGCACCAGAACCTCGCCCTGGTCCAACGGGAACACCGTTGTCTTTCGACCACTGGATAAATTCCATTACGATCAGGAAGTAACCTGGGAATCCCATTTGGTTGATAACGTTCAGTTCAATAGCCAAACGTTCATCATATTCTGGCCGTTTTTGCGCCCTGACTTCCGGATCGGGGTAGAGAAATTCCAGACGCTCTTCCAACCCTTGCCTGGATTTTTCAATGAGGAAATCTTCAGTGCTCATTTCTCCCGTCGGAAATTGCGGCAGGAAATACTCACCAAGACGGATCGTGACATTACAGCGTTTAGCAATTTCTACGCTATTTTGTAGCGCTTCAGGAATGTCTGAGAAAAGCTCACACATCTCCTGTTCACTGCGTAGATATTGCTGAGGGCTGTAATTTTTAGGACGTTTCGGATCAGACAGCGTATACCCATCGTGGATAGCAACCCGAATCTCGTGGGCTTCAAAGTCTTCGCTTTCAAGAAAACAAACGTCATTGGTTGCCACAACAGGAAGATTTTTTTCTGACGCTAGTGCCACAGCCGCATGAAGATAGTTTTCTTCATCCTGACGTCCGGTACGGATCAACTCAAGGTAATAGCTGTCAGGAAAATGTTCCTGATAAAAATCGAGGCATTGCTCCGCCATCGCACGATTGCCACGCAGCAGGAATTTACCCACATCCCCCATGCGCCCACCCGATAGCAGAATCAACCCTGTTTTGTATTTCACCAGCCATTCCCGCTGGATAGTCGGGCCAATCGCGCCATAACCTTTTTGGTACGCTTGAGAGATCAGCAAAGTCAGATTTTTGTAACCTTCATTATCGCGGGCAAGGATCGTCAGGTGAGCATATTCATCTCCCAACAAATCACTTTCCACATAAAAATCTGCACCAATAATTGGCTTGATGCCGGCACCGTGGGCGCTGCCATAGAATTTCACCAATCCACATAAGTTGGTAAAATCCGTGATCGCAAAAGCTGGCATTCCCAATTTGGCGATTTTTTTCACCAATGGGCCGATCTTAGCCAAGCCATCAATCATTGAATAATCACTGTGAACACGTAAGTGTATAAAACGTGGTTCTGTCATAATCTGCCCAGATTTTATCTAAGACCTAGCGCTCGTTTAACAGGCGCAAAACTCTTACGATGATGCTCCGTAGCGCCCAAAGAAGCCAATTTTTCCAGATGCAGGGCGGTTGGATAACCTTTATGTTTTGCAAAACCGTAACCAGGGAACTGCTTATCCAGCGCTGCCATTTCCCTGTCACGTGTTACTTTGGCAAGAATAGAGGCGGCGCTAATTTCTGCAACCAAGCTATCGCCCTTCACGATGGCTTGAGCTGGCATGGCTAATGCCGGACAGCGATTGCCATCAATCAGAACATAATCCGGTATGAGTACCAACCCCTCAACGGCTCTTTGCATAGCCAGCATGGTGGCGTGGAGGATATTAAGCTGATCGATCTCTTCCGGCTCTGCGCGGCCAAGGCTCCAACATAAGGCCTTTTCTTTTATTTCCCAATACAGTGCTTCACGGCGTTTTTCCGTCAGTTTTTTCGAATCCATCAAGCCTGCAATGGGCTTAGCCGGATCAAGAATAACCGCCGCAGTTACTACAGCACCTACTAATGGGCCACGCCCAACTTCATCAACACCGGCAATCAAATTCGCCTGTGGATAAACAAAATCCATTATCTTCTCGCTAATTCCAGAACGGCTTGCGCAGCCTGTTCATCGGCATCACAGCGAATGCTTTCATGCAAATGCAAGAAGGTTTGTTTCAACGCTTCCACATCTGCACCACCTTGCACAAGAGGTAACAATGCCTCTGACAACGCGTGTGGTTCGCATTCATCCTGTAGTAATTCTTTGACTAATTGTTTGCCTGCCAACAAATTAGGCAAGGAAACATACGGCGTCTTCACTAGACGTTGTGCCAGCCAGAATGTAAAAGGTTTCATTCTATAGCCCACCACCATTGGGCATTTGGCTAGCATACATTCCAGTGCTGCCGTACCGGATGCAAGTAAAGTCGCGTCACTGGCAATCATGGCTTCACGCGCCTTACCATCCAATAAATGGAGCAACAAATCCGGTGCTATCTCATTTTTAATGCGCTGAAACTGCTCACGCCGTTTGGCATTAACTAAAGGAACCAATACATGCAAATCGGGAAATTTCTCCCGCAATAATTGCGCAGTTTTTAAGAAGTCAGCACTGAGCATCTCTACTTCAGCATGACGACTGCCAGGCAATATCGCCAAACAGTGCGCAGCCAATGGAATACCCAGAATTTCTCTGGCGGCGGCTTTATCAGGTTGCAAAGGCATCGCATCTGCCATTGTGTGCCCAATAAATCGACATGGAACGTTAAATCGATCGTAGAAGGCTTTTTCAAAAGGTAAAAACGCCAATACTAAATCCGTTGACCGACCAATTTTAAACACACGTTTCTGACGCCATGCCCATACCGATGGGCTAACGTAATGGATCGTTTTAATTCCCTGCTGTTTAAGCCTGCCTTCCAAAGTAAGGTTAAAGTCAGGCGCATCAATGCCAATAAACACATCAGGCCGCAACGCGGTAAAACGTGCGGTTAAGTCTTTACGTATTTTCAGCAACCGGGGTAAACGTCCCAGAACTTCAACGATCCCCATCACGGCCAGCTCTTCCATCTCATACCAGGCTTCACAACCTTCTGCCTGCATAAGAGGGCCAGCAACACCCACAAAGTGGGCGTGCGGAATTTTTGCTTTCAATGCACGAATCAGCCCTGCCCCAAGAATATCACCGGAAGTTTCTCCGGCGACCAAACCAATTATCAGTGGGCGCTGA
Organism: Xenorhabdus griffiniae; assembly: GCF_037265215.1. Classification (NCBI taxonomy): domain Bacteria; kingdom Pseudomonadati; phylum Pseudomonadota; class Gammaproteobacteria; order Enterobacterales; family Morganellaceae; genus Xenorhabdus; species Xenorhabdus griffiniae. The sequence goes on from NZ_CP147737.1 coordinate 3,871,051, forward strand.
TTATCAACAGAAGAAAAGGTAGTCAAAGGAGTATCCTTCATCTACTTATTAACGAATGATGCCACGGCTGGATTTTGCGGAATGTTCCAGAAAATCACTGAATACTTTCACATGCGGATTGTTTTCCGCCTGAAGATCAATCTCTTGTCTGGCTTCTTCCAATGTTTTTCCGCTGCGATAAAGCGTCTTATAGGCATGACGAATTGCGTGCAGAGATTCTTTGTCAAACCCACGGCGTTTCAGACCTTCGATATTCAACCCGAAAGGAGTTGCATGGTTTCCCTGTGCAATGATGTAAGGAGGAATATCCTGAGCAACGCCGGAACAACCACCAACCATCACGTGGGAACCAATTTGACAGAATTGATGCACGGCCGTCATTCCACCAATAATGACGTAATCGCCCAGAATAACATGTCCGCCCAATGTCCCATTGTTCGCGATGATACAACGATCACCAATGATACAGTCATGGGCGATATGGGCGTTGATCATCAACAGATTGTCACTGCCAACTTTAGTCACGCCTCCACCCTGCACAGTGCCTCTGTGGATAGAAACACTTTCACGGATGCGGTTACGGTCACCAATTTCAACACGGGTTGGTTCACCCTGATATTTGAGATCCTGATTGACTTCACCGATAGAAGCAAACTGATAAATCTGGTTATCACGACCAATCTTAGTTATCCCATTAACCACAACATGGGATTTCAATTCAGTCCCTTCACCAATCTCAACTTGGGCACCGATATAACAAAATGGGCCAATGCGAACATTGGCACCAATAACAGCACCCTCTTCAATAATGGAAGAGGGATGGATAACAGCGGTTTGATCAATCATGGATTAAGCCTCACGACGGCGAGCACACATCATTTCAGCTTCGCAAGCCACTTCTCCATCGACTTTCGCTACGCCCCTGAAACGCGCAACACCGCGACGTTCTTTAATAAATTCTACTTCCATGACCATTTGATCACCTGGCAGAACCGGACGCTTGAAACGCGCGCCATCAATCGCTGCAAAGTAATACAATTCTCCCGGTTCCAGTGATCCCATACTTTTGAACGCCAGAATGCCGGTAGCCTGGGCCATTGCTTCAAGGATCAAAACACCAGGAAAAATCGGTTTACCAGGGAAATGTCCCTGAAAGAATGGTTCATTAAATGATACATTCTTGACTGCGCGCAGAAATTTACCTTCCTCAAAATCTAAGACACGATCTACCAACAAAAATGGGTAGCGGTGAGGCAGTAAATCTAAAATTTCTTCAATTTGCAGAGTATGATTATCACTCATCTAAATACTCTTCCTGTCATATAAGAATCATAATATTAACGACACGGCCTGCGTTAACTCCAAATTCAGAGTTATCAGGCAGGCCGCAAAAATCAAAAGCACAACCAAAAATGCTAATTAAAAACGTTTAATCAAAAATGTCTATCCAAAATGCGGGTATGATTACTCGTTTTCACCTTCCAGTTGGCGTTCAACTGACTTCAAGCGCTTATTCATCTCATTAATGTTCATGATTAAGGCGGCAGTCTTACGCCAAACTTTGTTCGGTTGTAACGGGAATCCTGACGAGTATACGCCAGGTTCTGTAATTGGACGTATCACCATGCTCATGCCCGTCACGGTCACTTTATCACAGATTTCCATGTGCCCATTGATGACACTGGCTCCACCAATCATACAGTAACGGCCAATTTTCAAACTACCCGCCATAATGACGCCACCCGCTACTGCGGTGTTGTCTCCAATCGTCACGTTGTGGGCAATCTGACATTGATTGTCTATGATAACACCATTACCGATGACAGTGTTATCCAATGCGCCACGATCAATTGTCGTGCAAGCGCCGATTTCAACGCGATCTCCGATGATCACTGTACCTAACTGCGGAATTTTAACCCAATTTCCACGATCATTAGCATAGCCAAAACCATCAGAACCGATGACAGCTCCCGACTGGATCAAACACGACTCACCAATTTCAACATTATGGTATATCGATACATTGGCCCAAAGACGGGTTCCTGCGCCAATCCGCGCATTTTTTCCAATAAAACAACCTGCACCAACGATAACATTATCACCAAGCATAACGCCGGATTCGATAACCGCATTTGCACCAACCGCCACATTTTTACCCAGTACCGCCTCAGAGGAGATAGCGGCTGATGAGTGGATATCCTGTGCAGGTTTCGGTGTCGTATCCATAATTTGCGCCATGCGTGCATAGGCAAGGTAAGGATCATTAACCACCAACGCGGCAACCTTACAGTGAGGGAGGTCTGCTTCACGTAGCACAACAGCCGCAGCCTGACAGGTAACAAGTTTGTCAGTATAACGACTGTCGGATAAAAATGTAATTTGCTCGTTATTTGCTGAATACATCGGCGCAATACCGGTGATGACGATGTCGCCATCACCGTGCAATTGCGCATTCAACTGCTGAGCAAGATCAGCCAATCGAATTGAAACCATCTACTTACTTAACCTGTTTCAGTACTTCTGCAGTGATATCTTTACCAGAGGTAGAATACACCACGGTATTCGCATCCAGAACCAGATCATAACCTTCTTTGCCTGCAACCACTTTAACTGCATCTTGAATACGGTTCAGAATCTTACCGCGTTCTTCCATATTACGACGGCGGTTGTCGTTTTCAAAACTTTGCGCTTTCTGAGCAAAGTCATCACGTTTCGCCATCACTTCTTTTTCTAATTTTTCGCGTTCACTGGCCTTCATGGTTGAGCCATCACGCTGTAATTTTTGGATTTTAGTTTGCAGCTCAGATTCCATATTCTGTAATTCGGTGGCTCGGCCTTTAAATTCGTTTTCCAGCTGTTTTGCCACCGCTTCACGGGCAGGTAGCTGTTGAAAAACTTCAGCAATGTTCACTAAAGCAATTTTATCTGCCGCCTGCGCACCCGCAGAAAACGCTAATGCGATCCCCAAGCCTGCTGCACACAATATTTTCTTCACTATAAACTCCTTTGACCTACGCTATTTTCTACCTATTAATAATAGGGCGATTTTTACCAAAAATAATTAATAATTACCAAACCCCGCCAATATCGAACTGGAACTGTTCTGCTCTATCACCTGCGTACTTCTTAATTGGCTGCGCATAAGAGAAGCTCAATGGCCCTAATGGTGACATCCATTGCAGAGCAATACCGGCTGAAACGCGGATATTATTTGGCTTGCTGTAGTCTGGCATCCCAGCGTAAGTCTTATCCCAGTTGGTATCCCACACCGTTCCCGCATCTACAAATAGCGACGTTCGCAGAGAGTTGGCATATTTCGCATCCAGGAACGGTGTCGGGGTAATTAGTTCGAAACTCGCAACCGCAGTCGCATTACCACCCACCGCATCGCGGGATGGGCTATTTTTCTCTGGAGTAGGATTACCTGCTTTATCCGTCGTCAAATAAATCGCTTTCGGACCAACAGTATTCGAGCGGAAACCACGAACATTTTTGGAACCACCGGCATAGAAGTTTTCATAGAATGGCATTTCCTTGCCACCAAAACCGCCGCCATATCCCAGACGTGTACGTCCCATCAGTACCCATGAACGATCATCATCCAGAGGGTAATAACCCGATAAGTTCCAAGTGACTTTATAGAACTGGTTATCTGAGCCAGGAGTTGTCACTTTCGTATCCAGAGAGGATTTCAAGCCAGATGTTGGGAAGAAACCACGGTCAAGGTTGTTGTAAACCCATCCTATGGTGACGGTAAAGTCATTGGAATCAAACTTCGCCTTATCTTCAAAATTTGGATGTTTACCCATTTTATTCCAATAACGCCACATCGCGCTCTGTGGTCGCATATTAGACAGAGAGTTATGGATATAACCCAGTCTAAACGACAAGCCATTATTTTCATTCAATGGGAAGCCGAGCGTTCCCTCAGTACCGTATGCTTTATTGGTATAATTTGACAGATCAGCATCATCGGCGCGGAAATCGTTATAGAACACACGCCCACCCAAACTGACACCATCGACAGTGAAATAAGGGTTAGTCATCGATAAATCGGCGGATGTTGAATAGTCATTTTTACTGGCGTTGATGCTCACGGAGTTCCCTGTTCCCAGCCAGTTGGCCTGTTGAAGACCAACCTGGAAACCCATGCCACTTTCTGTGCCGAAACTCACACCAAAGTTCATAGAACCTGTATTGCGCTCTTTGACTTTGTAAACCACATCAACCTGATCTGGACTACCTGGTACACGTTCCGTTTCTACATCAACAGAGTCAAAATAGCCTAATCGATTGAGGCGTTCTTTCCCCTGCTCAACCAAATCACTCCCCAACCAAGCGCCTTCCATCTGACGCATTTCACGACGTAATACAGAATCTTTACTCACGTCGTTGCCTGAAAAATAGATTTTACGCACGTAGAAGCGATTGCCAGCATCAACATTCACATGCAGTTTAACCGTCTTATCGGCGTCGTTGATTTCAGGTTGTGTCATGACGCGAGGATAAGCATAACCGTGACGACCAAGCAGATTTTTGATGGCGGTTTCCATCTTGGTCACTTCCGCACCGTTATACAGCGAGCCGGGTTCGATTTTGGTCAATTCTTCGATTTGGGACTGGTAACCCGCTAAATTACCATTCAAATCAACACCTGAGATTTTATACTGATCGCCTTCGGTGATATTGACAGTGACATAAATACCTTTCTTATCTGGCGTCAGGTTAACTTGAGTCGAGTCAATATTGAAACGCGCATAGCCTCGATCAAGATAGAAACTGCGCAAGGTTTCAAGGTCACCTGCCAATTTTTGTTTCTGGTATTTCTGGTCAGCCGTCAAGTTCCACCAGGGAACATCATCCCTCAGTTGGAACTGATTAAGCAGCTCATTGGTTGAGAAGGCTTTATTACCAACAATATTAATTTGTTGGATCTTGGCAGAAACCCCTTCAGAGAAAACGAGCTTCAAATCAACACGGTTGCGGGGCAGGGGCGTGACAACGGCTTTTACTGTCGCGTTGTATTTACCCACACTGTAATAGAAATCTTCCAGCCCCTTCTCAATATTGGACAGCATAGTGCGGTCAAGGGCTTCACCAACACGAACGCGAGATGCCTCCAGGTTTTGCCTGAGCATGTCATCCTTCACCGATTTATTACCGGTGAAAGTAATGCTAGCGATGGTTGGCCGTTCTTTTACCTGAACAACAAGTGAATTGCCATCACGTAAGACACGAACATCTTCAAAGTTTCCAGTTGCGAACAATGAATGAATTGTGCGGCTAATATCCTCATCACTAACCGTATCACCCACTCGAACTGGCATGTTCAGTAATGCTGCACCAACGGTGACGCGTTGAAGACCCTCAAAGTGAATGTCCCGAACCACGAATCCGTCTGAACTGTATGCAGTGGCGCTGCCGAACAGCAGCGACGCTATGAGCAACTTTTTCATCGCCATCGTTGTTATGCGTTTTCCTAACCGGTCTCCCACCTTAAAAGCGGGAGAAATCATTGAAAAGTGCAAGCCCCATTAATAACACCAGTAATATAGCACCAATGCGATAACTGAAGTCTTGTACACGCTCGGAGACTGGCCCCCCCTTGATCTTTTCGATAACAAGGAAAAGCAAGTGTCCACCATCTAGTACAGGTAATGGGAACAAATTAATGATCCCAAGATTGACGCTAATCAGCGCCAAAAACATTAAATAATACACCAAGCCAGAATCAGCCGATACTCCGGCACCTTTGGCAATGGAAATCGGGCCACTCAGGTTATTCAATTTCAAGTCACCCACAATCAATTTGCCGATCATATTGACGGTCAGCTTCATTAATTGCCAAGTCTTGTCTCCTGCCTCATAAATGGCAGAAAAAGGTCCATATTGCTGAATAACCTTGTATTCATCCGCCAATGGAATAATTTTCAGTTCGGTGCCAGCGAAGCCCTCCTCACGGCCGTTGGATAATTTTCTGACTTCAGGAGTCAAGGACAAGGAGATCATTCTCCCTGCTCTCGCAACGTCCAATTTTAGAGGAACATTAGGATTCTTCCTGACAAAAGATGAAAAAGTGTGCCATACATCGACATCTTGATCGTTGACTTTAACGATCCTGTCCCCACTTTGTAAACCCGCTTTTTCAGCGGCTGAAGCAGGATAAACTTTTTCTACTTGCGAACTCACCCGCGGTACAACAGGCATAATTCCCAAAGACAGCAAAACATCCTGTCTGGACGGCTCAAAGGTCCATTTACTCAAATCCAGTGTTTTTTGCACATTATCAAGCGCATTCAGAGGCAAAACATCCATCGTGACCGATGTCGCCCCCACGTTACCTATCATGGCAAGACGCACTGAATTCCAGTCAGGAGTTTCGATACCATTAACGGCTTTTAGTTCCATTCCAGGCAAAATATTTGCCTGTGCCGCTATCGAGTTTGGCTTAACATCCAACACTACCGGACGAACAGATGGCACGCCAATCACAAAAACCAACCAATAAGCGATCACCGCCAGAATGAAGTTTGCAATTGGCCCAGCGCTGACGACTGCCGCGCGCTGGCCAATAGTTTTATTATTGAATGCCATATGACGACGTTCAGGAGCAACTTCTCCTACCCGCTCGTCGAGCATTTTGACATATCCACCAAGGGGGATAAGAGCGATAACGTATTCGGTTCCCTGTTTATCTGTACGACGCCAAAGCACCTTGCCAAATCCGATGGAAAAGCGTTCAACATAGATACCGCATCGTCTGGCAACCCAAAAATGACCAAACTCATGCACTGTGATGAGAACACCCAAAGCAACAATAAATGCAGCCAGATTCCAGAGAATATCCATTACGTACCTTCAGAGAGTAAATCCAGAAGAAATCAACATAACCAGTCCAGCAAACACTGGAACTGCCGCAGTTAGACTATCGATCCTATCCATGACACCGCCATGCCCCGGAATCAATTGACTACTGTCTTTGATCCCAGACTCCCGCTTGAACATACTTTCAGTTAAATCACCAAAGACCGAGGCAATTACCACTACCGCAGAAATCAGCAACAAATGTTCTGGCATCGCGGGGACAGGGGCAAATTTACCGAACAACCACGAAATCAGTGCAGCCGTTAATAACCCACCAACCAACCCCTCAAGTGTTTTGCCTGGGGATACTTTTGGGGCCATTTTATGTTTACCCATTGTACGGCCAAAAATATAAGCGCCTGAATCGGCAGCCCATACCAACAGCATGACGTACAGCAACCACCATGCGCCATCATAGGGACTATTTTCATAGCTCTGGGTACGCAATACCATCATCCCACAATAAAATGGCACGATAGTCATAACTCCGAATAGCAGACGCAAGGCAACCGACGATTTCCAGATGGCAGCAGAAGCCGGATAAGTCACCACCAATAAAATGGCAGCCACCCACCAAAGCATGCCAGCCCACAACAGGTATACAATTTGTGGTTTCTCAATGAGGTGAGAAAAATCTGACAAAGAACACTGCAAGACCAATAGCCCTACCGCAAATAACACAGCCAGCGTAATACGTTTAACTTGAGTGAAAAGACCTGCAAATTGCCCCCACTCCCATGCAGCAAGTGCTGAAACAGCAATGACAACCAACCCAAACCCTGCCGGAGGGAGGAAAAACAGCGCTACAATAACAAGTGGAATCAATATCAACGTAGTTAAAAGACGGTACTTCAGCAAGTTATCCTCCTATGATCCCACTTCGGCATCGTCTGGTGTTCCGCCAAATCGGCGTTCTCGTTTGGCAAAGGCATTAATCGCACCTTCAAAAACAGTTTCATCAAAATCAGGCCAAAGTATATCGGTAAAATACAATTCTGCATAAGCGATCTGCCATAGCAGGAAATTACTGATTCGATGTTCACCTCCAGTTCTAATCACCAGATCCACTTCAGGCTGCTGACTTAAATTGATGAAGTCATTAACTGTAGCTTCGGTAATCTCTTCGGGAGATAATTCATTGGCTTTAATCTTTTCAGCAATTTGTTTAAAACTCTGAACCAGATCCCAACGACCGCCATAGTTAGCAGCAATATTAAGCTGCAATCCGGTATTACCTGCTGTTAGTTCAACAGAACGGCGGATACGCTCCTGCAACCGTGAGCTAAAACGACTGATATCACCAATCACAGACAATTTCACATTGTGTTTATGCAGGTTCTTTACTTCATTATCGAGAGCAAAAACAAACAACTCCATCAATGAACTGACTTCCTGCTGTGGGCGATTCCAGTTTTCGCTGCTAAAAGCATATAGCGTCAGTGAATTAATATTATGTTTCACTGAAAAACTCACGGCACTTCGTACGGCTTTAATTCCTGCACGGTGGCCAAAGACTCTTAATTTGCCCCGTTTTTTTGCCCAGCGACCGTTACCATCCATAATGATGGCGACATGTCTGGGTAACGTTGGCAATGAGTCATTATCACTGGGAGATATCACTCAAAATAATCCTTAAATAACTAAGCTGACTTTTTGGTAAATTCAATCACTTCCAAACATGAAAAAGCCGTGTTACGTGTCAACAATTAGCACGGATAGCACGGCTATTTCAGGCACGACTGAATGAAGCCTTTAACCTGCGCTTATCTATGATTAGAATGCAAGCATCAGATAATTGAAATGGCTATTATAGCAACTGTAATTTACCCGCGAACTATATCATTTGCCAAAACGCAAACCTATACTTATTAATAAAACTTGCTATTTGGCAAAAGTGCTTATGGCTTCTTTCGCTAAGGTCCTGGCTATGTTATCGATTTCTAAGACCTCTTCGATACTTTGAGGTTCAGATAAATTTACTTTTTCAACGACCAACCGGTTGATTGTCGCAATATCTGTGAAACGGATTCCACCTTGCAAAAAAACATCTACGGTTTCTTCATTTGCAGCATTCAATGCCGTTGTTGCCGCCTGCCCCTGGTGACAAGCTTCAATCGCCAGTTTCAAACAAGGATAACGCTGATAATCCAGGGATTCAAAAGTGAGCATGTTCAATTCGGTAAAATCCAATGGCTTTGCCCCAGATGGAATACGATTAGGATAAGCCATCGCATAAGCAATTGGGGTACACATGTCCTGTGTTCCTAATTGTGCGATGATGCTGCCATCCTGATAACGAACCATCGAATGAATGACCGATTGGGGATGCAATAATACTTCCATTTCATCTGCGGACGCATTGAACAGGTAACGCGCTTCGATATATTCCAAGCCTTTGTTCATCATGGTAGCAGAATCCACCGAAATTTTACGTCCCATTGACCAGATAGGATGAGCACACGCTTCATCAGGAGTCACGTTAGGCAAATTCTCCAAAGGCGTCTTACGGAACGGCCCGCCCGATCCTGTGAGGATAATGCTGGAAATACCGTACTCTTTTAGATTTGCCTTGCCAAGATTATGCTGAACCCCTTCCGGCAGACTTTGGAAAATAGCATTATGTTCGCTATCAATTGGCAGCAATTGCGCTTTGTATTGGACAACCGCATCCATAAACAGACGGCCACTGGTAATCAAAGATTCTTTGTTAGCCAGCAGAACTTGTTTTCCCTGGCGGATAGCGGCCAAAGTCGGCAATAAACCTGCGACGCCAACAATAGCTGACATGACTTGATCGACGTCTTCCAATGCCGCTAAATCACAAATCGCGTCTTTACCAAACAGCACTTCGGTTTGGCTTCCCTGTACTTGTAATAACTGACGCAGAGCTTTTGCTGACGGCTCATCTGCCATTGCTGCATATTGAGGGCGGAATTCCAGACATTGCTGTGCCATGACTTCAATATTTTTCCCGGCAACCAGTGCAATGACACTGAATTTATCCGGGTTATTGCGGACAACAGAAAGCGTACTTTTCCCAATCGAACCCGTTGAGCCAAGAATAGTTAACCGTTTCATTTTAATACTCTAAGTATGCTACTGATATAAAATTGCAATGGAAAATCGCAACAGAAAATTGTCATAGTTTGAGCGGTGCAGATCGCTATGTCCATCGCTTGAGAAAGAAATGTGATACGAAGTGTAATATCCAGGATAAGAACAACGCCGCAAGAGCTGCGGCGTTGTATGCATGAAACGGCAATTAGAAATCCATCAACTCAGTTTCTTTATTTGCCAGCGCTTCATCAATTTTCTTAATGAAGCTGTCAGTCAGTTTCTGAATTTCATCTTGTGAACGACGTTCTTCATCTTCACTAATTTCTTTGTCTTTCAGCAGTGTTTTGACCTTATCGTTCGCATCACGGCGAATGTTACGAATGGAGACACGGCCCTGTTCCGCTTCTCCACGAACAACTTTAATGAGATCCTTACGACGCTCTTCTGTCAGTGGTGGCAATGGAACACGAATAATGGTTCCGGCAGAAGAGGGGTTCAGTCCCAGATCAGAAGCCATAATGGCTTTTTCAACTGCCGCGGTCATAGAGCGATCAAATACCGTGATCGCCAAAGTGCGGGCATCTTCTGCAACAACGTTTGCAATCTGACGCAGTGGAGTCGCAGCGCCATAATATTCAACGCTGATGCCATCCAACAGGCTAGGAGAAGCACGGCCAGTACGAACCTTGCTAATTTGATTTTTCAGTGCTTCGACGCTTTTTTCCATGCGGTCTTGTGCGTCTTTCTTGATTTCATTAATCACGTTACAAACCCTTGGGAGATGGTTATTTTTTAGGCTACATTGCGTAAATCATAGATAAGTGAACCGAATACGCTACGACATATGTAGCCCTGTGTCATTAAATTTGGCGCATCAGGATGCTGATCATACCGTCAAATTTCACCAATGTCTCTGAGCACGAACTGTGAAAAATCAGCCGTGAGAAATCAACGTACCTTCACTTTCTCCCATCACAACACGACGAAGTGCGCCTGGTTTGTTCATATTAAAGACACGAATTGGCAGGTTATGGTCACGAGCCAGCGTAAAGGCCGCCAGATCCATCACTTTCAATTCACGCTCCAATACTTCCTGATAAGTGAGCTTATTGTAGAGAACGGCTTCAGGATCTTTTGCAGGATCAGCAGAATAAACGCCATCAACTTTGGTTGCTTTTAACACAACATCCGCTTCGATTTCAATACCACGCAGACATGCAGCGGAATCGGTTGTAAAGAACGGATTGCCAGTACCCGCAGAGAAAATAACAACACGACCGTGGCGCAGTAAGCTTATCGCTTCAGCCCAGCTATAATTATCACACACGCCATTCAGTGGGATGGCCGACATCAAACGAGCGTTCACATAGGCGCGGTGCAAGGCATCACGCATTGCCAGACCATTCATCACAGTCGCCAACATGCCCATGTGGTCACCGACTACACGGTTCATTCCTGCCTCTGCCAAACCGGCACCACGAAACAGGTTACCGCCTCCAATAACGACACCGACCTGAATACCCAGCTCAACCAGTTCTTTGATTTCCTGAGCCATACGGTCTAAGACACTGGCGTCGATACCAAAACCTTCTGCACCTTGCAGGGCTTCTCCACTGAGCTTAAGCAGGATTTTCTGATATACGGGTTTTGCATTGGTTGCCATGGTGTTCAGTCCTAAGCAGATAAGGATATTGGGGATCTATTAAGATTTACTCAACTACTACACATCCACGCGATAACGCCCAGATGTAAAAATTCATCATAAGATAAAACAGAACCGCCAATCGGCGGCTCCGTTCAAGAAAATTAAGACTGTTTGCTCATTGCAGCAACTTCTGCTGCGAAATCAGCTTCAACTTTCTCAATACCTTCACCAACTTCGAAGCGGATGAAGTTGATAACCTTAGCATTGTTTTCTTTCAGCAGATCGCCAACAGATTTGCTTGGGTCCATCACGAAGTTCTGACCAGTCAGAGAGATTTCGCCGGTGAATTTGTTCATACGGCCAGAAACCATTTTCTCTGCGATTTCGCGAGGCTTACCAGACTGCATTGCGATTTCCAACTGGATCTGGTGCTCACGCTCAACAACATCAGCAGGAACGTCAGTTGGGTTCACGTATTCTGGCTTGCTTGCCGCAACGTGCATTGCGATGTGTTTGATAAGCTCTTCGTTGGCGCCTTCCGCAGCCACCAGAACACCGATACGGGAACCGTGCAGGTAAGAACCCACCGCTTCACCTTCCAGAATAGCAACGCGACGAATGTTGATGTTTTCACCAATTTTCGCAACCAGGCCAGTACGCTGTTCTTCGAACTTCGCTTTCAGTGCATCGATGTCAGCGTTTTTGTCTGCCATAACAGAAGTGATAACTTCTTTGCCGAAAGCCAGGAAGCCAGAGTCTTTAGCAACGAAGTCAGTTTCACAGTTCAGTTCAACGATAGCTGCGAATTTAGCATCAGCCGCAACTTCAACCAGAATAACACCTTCAGCAGCAACACGGCCTGCTTTTTTAGCCGCTTTTGCCTGACCTGATTTACGCATGTTATCGATCGCCAGTTCGATATCACCATTTGCTTCAACCAGTGCTTTTTTACATTCCATCATGCCTGCGCCAGTACGCTCACGCAGTTCTTTTACCAGAGCAGCGGTAATGTCAGCCATTTGTTTTATTCCTCGATGTGTCTCGCGGGAAGATAATATTCCGCGTGGAAAGTTCTATATCAGATAATAGTTCTATATCAGATAGGTAAAGGGGGCCATAACAGGCCCCCTAACCAATATATTTCAATACCTGGTCAATAAGGGCTCAAACAAAATGAGCAGGCCTTATTATTCAGCGTCTACAAGACCTTCTTCAGCCTGAACAGCCAGATCTTGAGAACGACCTTCACGAACAGCGGTAGCAGCCGCAGTCAGGTACAGTTTAACTGCACGGATTGCGTCGTCGTTACCAGGGATGATGAAGTCAACGCCATCTGGATCAGAGTTGGTATCAACGATAGCGAATACAGGGATACCCAGGTTGTTTGCTTCTTTGATAGCAATGTGTTCGTGTTCAGCGTCGATAACAAACAGCGCATCAGGCAGGCCGCCCATGTCTTTGATACCGCCCAGGCTGTTTTCCAGTTTGCCAAGCTCACGAGAACGCATCAGCGCTTCTTTTTTAGTCAGCTTGTCAAAAGTACCGTCCTGAGACTGAACTTCCAGATCTTTCAAACGCTTGATTGACTGACGAACAGTTTTCCAGTTAGTCAGCATACCACCCAACCAGCGGTGGTTAACGAAGTATTGGTCACAGCTCAATGCTGCTTCTTTTACTGCTTCGCTGGCAGCACGCTTGGTGCCAACAAACAGAATTTTACCTTTACGGGAAGCGATTTTGTTCAGCTCTGCCAAAGCATTGTTGAACATTGGAACAGTTTTTTCCAGGTTGATGATATGAACTTTGTTACGAGCACCAAAGATGAAAGGTTTCATTTTTGGGTTCCAGTAACGAGTCTGGTGACCGAAGTGAACGCCCGCTTGCAGCATATCGCGCATGGAAACAGTTGCCATTTTAGACCTCTATAAAGTTAATTGGGGTTATGCCTCCACAGATCCCATGACACCGACTCCTTGACTGCGGGTGATTCATATCAATGAGTTAACCGCATAAGAGCACCCCGGTGTATGTGCCGATCCGTGTGTGTTATTTACACATAATGAGTTTATTTAGTATCCTCAGCAAATTGCATCACATCAGAAACAATTACACAGAATACCGGCGCGCTTTATACCATAAACCACCACCAGACTCCAACATTTGTTACAGATACGTTTGTTACAGCTATGTTTATTACGGCGACTAATGCGGGTTATATTGGCATCCATTCGGTGGGCTGATACCATTACCGACAATACTTTCCTTAATTAATATCAAGTAGTCGGTAATTTTCCGACTTAAATGGACCCATTACATGGCTATTTCTATCAAAACAGAAGAAGACATTCAGAAAATGCGGGTTGCCGGACGTCTGGCTGCCGAAGTTCTGGAAATGATTGAGCCTTATGTCAAGGCTGGCGTCACTACAGGTGAACTTGATCGTATCTGCCACCAGCACATTACCGAAAAACAACAGGCCATCTCGGCTTGTCTGGGTTACCACGGCTTTCCTAAATCCGTGTGCATCTCCGTCAATGACGTGGTTTGCCACGGCATTCCAAGCGATGATAAGACACTGAAAGAAGGTGATATCGTCAATATTGACGTGACAGTCATCAAAGATGAGTTCCACGGTGATACGTCTAAAATGTTTATTGTCGGCAAGCCCACCATTCAAGGTGAGCGCCTGTGTCGTGTAACGCAGGAAAGCTTGTACCTTGCCCTGAAAATGGTTAAACCCGGCATCCGTCTGCGTACCATCGGCAAGGCAATTCAGCAGTTTGTCGAAAGTCACGATTATTCTGTTGTCCGCGAATACTGCGGTCACGGTATCGGCAGAGGCTTCCACGAAGAACCGCATGTTCTGCATTATGATGCTGATGATGGCGGCGTGGTATTGCAAAAAGGCATGGCATTCACCATTGAGCCAATGGTCAACGCGGGTGATTTTCGTATTCGCTCCATGAAAGATGGCTGGACAGTTAAAACCAAAGATCGCGGTTGGTCTGCACAGTACGAACATACTATTGTCGTTACCGATAATGGTTGTGAAATCATGACATGGCGCCAAGAAGAAGAAGCGCATATCTCAGCGGTATTAGTGAACGCATAATTGCCAGCTAACGCAATTTATTAAACTTAATCAACAAGCTCCCTGCTAGCTTCAACTGCCGGGGAGCTTTTATCGCGGTGAATAACCCCTGTTCATCCTATTATTTTCTCAGTAATCTGGTCATCATGAGTTTTCTCACGATAGGTTTCTGCATATGCCGGTTGATATCTCTTTAGCGCAAGCCCCCGTTCCGCCTCTTTCTCCTGTGGAGTTTTCCCACGATGATCTGCAATTCCCCGCCCTTAAACAGAATATTGATGAATTCCAGCTCTGGCTTGAACACGCATTCAAGGCAGGGATCTCAGCGGATGCTCTGATTTACACCCGCAGTGACTATATTGATCAACTTTTAAAACGATTATGGCAGGAACAGGGATTTGATCAGATCGATTCTTTTTCCCTGATTGCGGTTGGTGGTTATGGCCGCCGCGAATTACATCCTCTCTCTGACATTGACCTATTGATTTTGAGCGAATCGCCATTGACTGAAGTGCAATCAACTCGCCTTGGACAGTTAATTGCCCTGCTGTGGGATATTCGTCTTGAAGTCGGCCACAGTGTCAGGACATTCGAGGAGTGCCAGCAAAAAGGGCTTTCCGATCCCACTATCGCGACTAACCTCATTGAATCCCGCTTAATTTGTGGAGATTTATCTCTCTTTCTGCGCATGCAGAAATATATTTTCAGTGATGATTTCTGGCCATCCACTCAATTTTTCGCAGCTAAAATTGCTGAACAAAAAGAACGCCACCGACGCTATCACAGCACCAGTTACAATCTGGAGCCTGACATTAAAAGCAGCCCAGGTGGCCTACGCGATATTCACACGTTACTTTGGGTCGCTCATCGCCATTTTGGTGCCACCTCCTTAGATGAAATGGTCAATTTTGGTTTCCTGACCCAAGAGGAACGCAATGAATTGAACGAATGTCAGAATTTTCTCTGGCGTATCCGTTTTGCGCTTCATTTGGTTGTTACCCGTTACGATAACCGGTTGCTGTTCGAATACCAATTTAGTGTCGCCCAGCTGCTCGGCTATGAAGGGGAAAGAAATCAGCCGGTCGAGCAAATGATGAAAGATTTCTATCGCATGACTCGCCGTGTCAGTGAGCTAAATAACATGCTGCTGCAACTGTTTAACGAAGCCATTTTGACCTTGCTGCCCAATGAAAAACCGCGCTTCCTGAACACTGAGTTTCAATTACGGGGAAACCTTATCGATCTCATTGATGAAACGCTATTTAGCCGTGATCCTACTTCAATATTGAGAATGTTTTATCACATGGCTGAACATCGTAAAATTGAGGGGATCTATTCCACAACATTGCGCCAACTGCGTTATGCCCGTAGAAATCTGACCGCTCCGTTGTGTGAACATCCCAAAGCACGAAAAATTTTCATGGATATTCTGCGCCATCCCCACGCAGTTACAGGTGCATTACTCCCAATGCACCTTCATAGCGTCTTAGGGGCTTATATGCCTTTTTGGAGCAATATTGTCGGCCAGATGCAATTTGACCTTTTTCATGCTTATACCGTTGACGAACACACCATCCGCGTACTGCAAAAACTGGAAAGTTTTGCTGATGAAAATAACCGTGTGATCCACCCTCTGTGTGTTGAACTTTACCCGCATATTCCTCAACCAGAGCTATTACGGCTGGCCGCTTTTTTCCATGATATTGCCAAAGGGCGCAATGGCGATCATTCTGAACTTGGTGCTAAAGATGCCTTCACATTCGCACGACAGCATGGTTTGACAAACCACGAAGCTGGATTAGTGGAATGGCTGGTTCGCGATCATCTGCTGATGTCAGTGACTGCACAACGTCGGGATATTCAAGATCCAGAAGTCATCCAGCAATTTGCCAGCCAGGTTAAAAACCAAAACCGTCTTAATTACTTAGTCTGCCTGACCGTTGCTGATATTTGTGCTACCAACGCTAAACTCTGGAACAGCTGGAAACAGAGCCTGATACGTGAACTTTATTTCGCCACTGAAACCCAATTGCGCCAGGGGATTCAAAATACCCCTGATTTACGGGAACGTATCCGTCACAATCGCTTACAAGCATTAGCCCTTCTGCGCCAGGAAAATATCGACGAACAGCGCTTACACAATATCTGGAGCCGTTGCCATGCGGATTATTTCCTGCGCCATACTCCCGACCAATTAGCGTGGCATGCCAGCCATTTAATCCATCACTCCCCTCTGGAACCCATGGTTTTGATCAGCACCGCCTTTTCTCACGGTGGTACAGAAATTTTTATTTGGTGCCAAGACCGGCCTTCGCTTTTTGCGGCTGTTGTTGGGGAATTGGACAAACGTAATTTAAGTGTCCATGATGCTCAAATCTTCACTAATCGTGATGAAATGGCGATGGATACCTTTGTTGTTTTAGATCCTAATGGTCATCCACTGGCGTTTGATCGTCACGAACCTATCCGCCGTGCCTTATTGAAAGTCATGAACGATCCACATCCTAAAGTCCCAAAGGCACGCAATTTGCCTGCCAAGTTACGCCATTTTAATGTCCCAACCAAAGTTAACTTTTTACCGACAAAAAATGCTCGCCGTACTTATATGGAATTAGTTGCATTGGATCAGCCTGGATTATTGGCACGGGTAGGCAATATTTTCGCCGAATTGGGTGTTTCCTTACATGGCGCTCGCATTACGACTATTGGCGAACGTGTGGAAGACTTTTTTGTATTAGCAGATAAAGATCAAAACGCATTACATAAAAAAATCAGGGATGAACTATCAGAAAGGTTGACAGAGGCTCTCAACACACGAGATAAACTATAACAAGATTCTCTTAACAAAAATTAGGAACCGCATACTTATGCAGCAATTACAAACGATTATCGAAAATGCATTTGAAGATCGCGTTAATATCACCCCAACTACCGTTGATGGCACAACCCGCGATGCCATTAATCAGGTTATTCAAATGCTGGACAGTGGCAAACTGCGTGTCGCTGAAAAAATCGACGGCGAGTGGGTCACTCATCAATGGCTGAAAAAAGCGGTATTGCTTTCCTTCCGCATTAATGACAATCAGGTGATGGAAGGTGCTGAAAGTCGCTATTTCGACAAAGTGCCGATGAAATTCGCTGACTATGATCAGGCTCGTTTCGAAAAAGAAGGATTCCGTGTCGTACCCCCTGCGGCTGTCCGTCAAGGGGCTTATATTGCTCGCAATACCGTACTGATGCCATCTTACGTCAACCTCGGTGCTTACGTGGATGAAGGCACAATGGTCGATACCTGGGCGACAGTCGGCTCCTGTGCACAGATCGGTAAAAATGTTCACTTATCCGGCGGAGTGGGCATTGGCGGTGTTCTGGAGCCATTACAGGCCAACCCAACCATCATTGAAGACAACTGCTTTATCGGTGCACGTTCTGAGATTGTAGAAGGCGTTATCGTAGAAGAAGGCTCCGTGATCTCAATGGGTGTTTACATCGGCCAAAGCACCAAAATCTATGATCGCGAAACCGGCGAAATCCATTATGGCCGCGTACCAGCGGGTTCTGTCGTTGTCTCCGGTAATCTTCCGTCAAAAGATGGCAGCTACAGCCTGTATTGTGCTGTTATTGTGAAAAAGGTTGATGCCAAAACCCGTGGCAAAGTGGGTATTAATGAACTGCTGAGAAATATTGACTAACGGTATAAACTTTCTATTTCATAAACAGTTAATAAGTTCACAGAATTACCGAGCGGCTATATATTATATAAATATATAGCCGCTTCACTATCGATCCGGAGAAAACAATTTTTCGTCTATAGAAGATAACTTATTGAAACAATTCTATTGAATAGGTAACTCGTTTTTAGAAATGATTGCCAATCTATTTTGGTAGTGTTCAGGATCTCCCCATAACCAAATTTCTTGACTGCTAACATCATTTTGGGTCAGAATTTTGTGCAACTCACCAGAAATCATGTCATAAACAACTTCTTTAGAGACATCATTAATTAAGGCTAGCTCAAAATGAGACTGACTAATCCACTCCCCCAATCGGCCGTCGACACGAACCATACGATAGCCAGGAGAAAATACTAACCCTCTTATCTGATTTGTAATATCTGTTCCGCCCATTAATGAAATATAGAGGGCATGATTATCTGAGCCTTCGTTCAAATGAGCAAAGACTGCATTAATCTTTTCAGGATCCACCAATTTTTTTGGCATGTCTTCCTCTCAGCTCTACTCATCTAAATGGACAATATATACCAATCTAACTTCAAGATGCGTGTGATTTCATATCATGTTGTAAATTGCAACTTGAAGTTTAATGCGTATAGTTACCAAATTGATAAATATCTCTTGACATGATATTAGTTTGATTAAATCTTAAGCTCAATAAGAAAACATGTTACTTTATTGTCCTCTTGTTGTTCTACTTTTCTACTGAAAACTAACCTGTTTCGATTAGTATTTCCTCAATCCCCATTAACCATTTGACTTTTAACGATTACGAAATGGATAATAAATCCACTATTTTTAGCCTTTCCATTTCATTTAGATGACTAGGTGGCGCGTTATGTACGATAACTTGAAAAGTTTGGGGATCACACATCCTGAAGATATTGATCGCTATAGCCTCCGTCAGGAAGCGAATAACGACATTCTGAAGATTTATTTCCGCAAGGACAAAGGCGAATTTTTCGCCAAAAGCGTTAAATTTAAGTATCCACGCCAGTTAAAGACCATCTCTGACGCCCACTCTAGCCAGGGTTACAAAGAAGTCAAAGAGATCAACACCAACCTACGTTATGTCATTGAAGAATTAGATCAGATCTGCAAACGTGATCAGATAGAAGTGGATTTGCAACGCAAAATCCTCGACGACTTACGCCATCTCGAACATGTCGTTGCGAATAAGATTGCAGAAATTGAAGCAGATTTGGAAAAGCTGGCCCGTAAGTAATTATGTCAGTTTGTCATACACCGCTTATCCTCCCCAATTTTCGAACCCGATAAAGGTATATACCAATCTAACTTCAATATCGTGTGATTTCTCCCCGTGAAGCAGGGGAGAAATCAGGTTTCATATCGTGTTGTCAATTGCAACTTGAAGTTTAATGCGTATAAGCGGTGTAATAGACCATTTCCTACAACAAAGTCCCCCACTCCTCAATCCAATCTTGGGCAAAGACTTCAGGTTCAACAACCTCAATTGCATCAATCAACAGTACCTCGCCGATTCGTTTGGCTTCCTGTTCCTGTAACAGTTCATCAAAAGTACGGCCACCACCACAGAAAGAGTCATAACTGCTGTCACCTAACGCAATCACGCCGTAACTCAAATCGGGCTGATAGCCCAACTTATCATTTAATTCTGTATAGAGTGGCTGGATATTGTCAGGCAGATCACCTTGCCCTGTTGTCGAAGTGACCACTAAAACAACCTGTTGCAAATACTCTTGCCATTGTTCTAAGGTTGCATCTTCAAAAACCGTAACCTTATGCCCCTGCTGCTCAAGTATCTGCTGTGCTTCTTCTGCAACCGCTAACGCATTGCCATAAACTGTACCAACGAAAACACCAATCTTTGCCATAGATATTGATCTCTTTAATCAGTTTGATACTGCGTTCATTCATGAATAGTCAAACATTCCAGATCAGGTACAATACCCTGCCAGCCAAATTGCTCAATCAAATGCTGCCATGATTGCTCCCAACGCGCAGTGAGGAGAAGGCGCTCTCCTGTCACGGGATGTTTGAGTTGAAGGCAGCTGGCATGTAGCATTAACCTGCCAGTCTGATAATATTTAGCAACTCCTCGATTTTGTCGCAAATCGCCGTGCGTAGTGTCCCCAATGATCGGATGTCGAATATGTGCCATATGCCGCCGCAATTGATGCTTACGACCCGTTTTTGGCATCAGCTCCAACAGACTAAAGCGAGATGTTGGATAACGCCCTATCTCAACCGGACACTCTACTTTTGCCAACGAACGATAATAAGTAACGGCGGGTTGTGCTGCTCTATCTGTATCAGCAAATTTATCCGCAATTTTATCCAACTGTTCCATTAGGGCATAGTCGATAATATCATCACCTTCAACATAACCCCGCACAACTGCGTGATATGTTTTTTGTATATCGTGGCATTCAAATTGTTGTGCAAGTGTCCTGGCTACTTCACTTGAAAGCGCCATCAATAGAACACCTGATGTTGGCCTATCCAGACGATGGACAGGGAAAACATGCTGTCCAATTTGATCACGCAATGTCTGCATCACAAAAACAGTTTCATGGCGCGCCAGCCAACTTCGGTGAACCAACCATCCGGCAGGCTTATTAACTGCAACAATATGTTTATCCTGATAAATAATCTCCAGCATATCAGGCATCCTGCGTAAACAGATTGTCCAATGCCCGTAAGAGCTCAAGTAAAGGAAAAAAACGCTCTACTTCTTCTTTATACACTTCTTCAAAATACGGGGCGATGGTAAATGCCGTCGGCAAACTGGCTTCTTGTTCTATCAAGGCGCGCATCCTTGGAATTAATACCCACTGGAGCCACTCCCCTGCTGACATGGTATCAATGGAAAAAGGTTCGATACTTTCGAAGGCTTCTGGTTTAGGCGGATAACTTTGCCATATCCCCACCGTTTTCATAGTAGCTTCAATTAATTGCAGTTTATGTAGAATTTGTTTCTCGATACTCATGATGTTTCGTCTGATGCTTGTCTGTTGCTCAGATGACAAAAACTGTCACCGTGTCATTGGGAGGTAAGAGTATCATTGATACGATTTCAGCGGAAAAGTTACGGCAGGAAAAATGGCGGTAATAGTTAAAGCAAGTAGTTAAGGCAATACAAGTGAAGTAAGAGGAGAGATATTCTCTCTCCTCTTGAGTGGCTGTCATAGCAATCCTGCTACATGGGGGGCTTCCTGCTAATTTCCCTGACAAAATACATCCCTGTCAGTTATCCTTTATGCAATCATTATACTGATAGTTTTTAGCGTTCCTGCCTGTACCTAGTCATCCTTGTACCATCTTCCCGATGGATTTATCCCTGGTTATTGTTTTGCAGTGGTTCCTTCCGGAACAATGAAAGGATCTACGATCCAGACTCTTGAAACAAGCCACTAAATCAAAATCGTAAGCAATATGAAAAATTCACATTGAGATAAAATTACACATGTTATTGATATAGAATAAAAATAATTTCAATGAATAATATTCACGTCATGATTAGAAGAAATATCTCACGTAAAATGTGAGATATCTCTTACAAAAAAGCCAATCAATATCTGCAATCAATCGCACACAACGGGATTGATAACCGAAAGGAAACTTGCCAAATCTGCGGATAGAACTTTCCGCTCATGGCTGCCAAACTGTTCAAGCATCACTTGCCCTGTCAAATTACACACAGAAATCAATCCCATATCGGAATCAGTCGTCCCAATAAAGGCGGTAGGTGAAAGCTTTAACCGCTTCTGTGTCACAAGATGACCAATCAGATTTTCCTGCAAGCGAATAAAATCATCTTCACTCCATACCTGAATCAGGCTGAAATTTTGTCCGGCAAAACTGGCTGTCATATCACCTGCAAACTGCATCACATAGTAATCATGGATAGCGTCCTGCAAACGGATCTCCAGTGCAGTTTCTACCTTGCTAAGTTTTTCTTGGGCAGAAAACGATCGTGGCAACCAATACACCACACCATCTCCCGTGCGCTCGATACAGGGTGAAGGTATGCCATACAACTCACTGCTGGCTGGCGGAAACCCTGTTTTCTCTTGCCATAATTCAACATAACGTCGGGTAAAGTCAGAGAGCGCCTCTGTCACATTAAAGGTCATATGATTATATCATCCCTATTTTCAAGCTTATACGCGTTACTTTTCAAGTTGCTCATTATAAGACAACAATGTGCATCTTGAAGTGAGATAGGTATATAAGCGTGATGTTACCATCTTCATGAAAAAACGTTGATATAGCCTAATTCTTTTTAAATAGGTTTTCATAATACTGAGAGTATCAGATGTTGGAGTTCCTTACCCCGCGCGCCGCGCGGGGTAAGGAATACTCCTATATTTTGAAACGCTATTTAAAAGGCTTAAATATATTCCAATCAATTATTGGATACATCATAGTTTTATATTCTATAACAAATAATATCCACCTAAAAATACAAACCATAAAACATTAAATATCAGATATATTTTCACATTCACTGATACATAATAGCAACCAGCTATTCAAATGATAATTTCTTCAAAAAAATTTAATAACTAGTAGATTGACCGTTGAATTTATATTCAAACATCATCTCCTAGAAACTGAAAAATAAGGAAATAGAATATGTCATCCAAAGAATCAATTAAACAAGAAGATATTGACTTACAAAAACAGATAATTAATGAAATAGAATTTAACTTATCCAACTTTCCCAAAGATGTAACCTGGAAAACCATTAACTTTAAGAATTGGTCTGGAGAAATTAGTGCCAATAATATGCCATGCTGTGTACCAAAAACGGTTGAAGAAGTCATTTCCGTTGCCAATTGGGCATGGAAAGAAAATTATAAATTAAGACCTATTGGGCAATCACATAATTGGTCTCCACTTATATTGGGATCAGAGAAAAATCCCAAAGATAATATTATGTTAATGGATCTTTCTACTCATTTAACCCATGTTAATATCGAGCATCGTGCCCAATTTTCTATAGTGACTGCACAACCTGGCGTATTGATGGAAACATTAATGACCCAAATGGAAGAACAGGGCCTGGGCTTTACTGCTACACCTGCTCCTGGTGATTTAACACTCGGCGCGGTTCTCGCAATAAACGGGCATGGAACTGCCATTAAAGCCGTTGACGAAATCCCACTTCCTGGACACACATTTGGTTCTCTGAGTAACACGATATTGTCCTTGTCTGTTGTTGTATGGGATAAAGAAAGTCAGCAATATACGGTTAAACGTTTTGAACGCAATGAACCTGATTGTGCACCGCTACTCACGCATATTGGCTGCGCCCTAATTTTAGAAGTGCAATTTCAGGCGGGTAAAAATCAACGCCTTCGGTGTCAAAGTTTTACCGATATCCCTGCGGATGAGTTATTTTCCCTGCCAGAAAACGCGAAAGAAAAGCGGACGTTTAGTTATTTTCTGGATCAAAGTGGTCGAGCTGAAATCATTTTATTTCCCTTTACAAAGAAGCCATGGCTAAAAGTCTGGAGTGTGGCACCAACCAAACCAGCCACCAGCATCGAGGTAACAACGCCTTATAACTATCCATTTTCCGACAATATTTCATTAAATTTATCAGATATCGTGGAGGATGCGGTTATTATATTCCCGCTTATAACGCCTTTAATGAGTCAAATACAATATCAGCATGTGCATGATTCTTTGCAAAATAAGGGAAAAGATATCTGGGGTTGGAGTAAGAACCTGCTGTTATATGTCAAGCCAACCACATTGCGTGTTACAGCAAATGGTTATGCGATATTGACACAACGTACTCACATCCAGCTTGTAATGAACAAATTTTATACCCAATGGGGGGCACTCATACAACAATATGAAGAACAACTAAGATATCCCATCAATAGTCCTCTTGAAGTGAGGGTAACGGGATTAGATGATCCTGCTGAAGTCATGGTAACAGGAGCAACGGTTCCCAGTTTATCCGCCATTCGTCCCCGTTTAGATCATCCAGAATGGGATGTGGCTGTTTGGATTGACGTTTTGACTTTTCCAAAAACCCCTGATGCTATTGAATTTTTTCGCCAATTTGAACAATGGCTATTCAACGAATTTGACGGTTCTTATGCCTCTGCTCGTGTTGAATGGAGTAAAGGCTGGGCTTATGGTTCTAAGACTGCATGGGAAGATGAAGAGATATTAACCAAAACAATCCCAACTTCATTAACTGACGGCTTGCCTGCTGATAACAACTGGGCTTCAGCAGTTTCAGCATTACAAAAGTACGATCCGCATCACATATTTAGGTCGCCATTATTGGATAGGTTGTTCCCTGATTAACAAAACCCTAAGTAACGGAACAGTGCAGGCTTTCTATCTTATAACGAGCCTGCATCATAAATAGTGTCTATCTATGTATATGAACGATTGGCTGCGATATGTATTTCATAGCTTTCACACTCTTGATCTATACTATTGCCCCTTTTGTAACACATAAAAAACACAATGGAACGCTTTCTCGAAAATACAATGTACGCCTCCCGCTGGCTACTTGCACCGGTTTATTTCGGTTTATCATTGGCATTATTTGCTCTTGCGGTTAAGTTCTTTCTGGAAATCATGCACATCCTGCCGGATATTCTCTACATTACGGAATCCAACCTAATCCTGACGTTGCTTTCCCTGATTGATATGGCGCTGGTTGGCGGGTTGCTGGTCATGGTGATGTTTTCTGGCTATGAAAACTTTGTTTCAAGCCTGGATATCCACGAAAGCAAAGAGAAATTAAGCTGGTTGGGTAAAATGGATGCGACCTCACTCAAAAATAAAGTTGCCGCTTCAATTGTCGCCATTTCCTCCATTCATTTGCTGCGCGTCTTTATGGACGCCAGAAATGTGCCGGACAATAAACTTATGTGGTATGTCATTATTCACCTCACCTTTGTTTTGTCCGCATTTGTGATGGGATATCTGGATAAACTTACGCGCCACAATCATTAGACGATCAAACAGTAGAAAACAAGCAAACCAACAATTATCGCCCTGATGCCAGTTGAACCCAACCGGCTGGCATTACGGAATTCGCCTCTTCGATGAACTTCCTTTCACGGATTCTTTGAGCAGTTTTTCAATAAACCTATCCACGACCATTTCAACGACATCACTTCTGGTTGTCTCCAGACGATTAGCCAAACTATCAATTTTTCTGATAACAGACATTCTTAAGGAAAGAGAAACCGGCTTTTTTTTCTCTTTATCAAGAAAAACATGGCTGGTGGCTTCTTCAGATTTGCAACTGAGATGTTGAGCAAGGAGTTCTTCAATCCTTCTCACATCTTTTCTGGTCAGGCTTCCTTTATCAACTAACTGATAAGTATTACCCATTTTGCTAAACCGGATATTCGCACAGTAAAGATCCCTCAGTTCCCGCAATGCACGTGTTAACGTTGGCTCCGAACAATTCAATTCCCTAATGATCCTAACCTTACTAACCGGTTTACCATGTGAAAGTAATACCGTTAATTTGAAATTTCTAAATTGTTTGGGACTAAGTAGCATTTTTTATTACCAAGTCAGGGATAAAAAACCCCCAAGCTCTATACTGTTAACTACAAAATAACTTTCAGCATAGCCACTATCACAGGTAAATCAATATCAAAACGAATTAAAAGCCTTAGCTATACGCATTAAACTTCAAGTTGCAATTTACGACACGATATGAAACCTGATTTCTTCCCACTTCGCGGGGAGAAATCACACGCATCTTGAAGTTAGATTGGTATATATTTTCGACCGTTTAAGATCCTATGCTACCTTGGGTTCTATACCATAATGTGCTGCCCGCTCAAGAATATTCACTGCCCAGCGTTGATGGGTGGCCGGTTCACACATCACTCCCTGCGATTTGAAAACGGCTTTATTGGCCTTGAGAATAGTCAGCGCCTCAGCATGATCATGAGCATTAACCATGAGCGCTCGTTGGATGCATTTAATTTGCCTTGGGTGTATGGCCGTTTTTCCCACCAGACCGTGAGCAATATCCAATTCCAGCTCTTTCTCCAGTAATCTCAAATCATCAATATGCTCACAAACCGGTGCAGTCAGGGCAAATCCCCGCGCAACAAAAACGGCAACCAACATTTTAATGACATATCCCATCGGCCCATCATACAGGGTGAAATTACGGGAGCGCCGCAGGGACATGACATTCATCAGATCATTACCACCAATACGCAAGGCAATAATACGATCCTTGCAAGGGTGTTGTTTGAGAATGTCCGCAAGCTGATTCATTTTCTGAACATCAAACACCTCTGCACTCTCCAGTGTTGGCATAATGCACAGATGAGTTGAATCAATAACATTCCACCAGCCTGACAACGAGGCATGGGTAAATTTAGGCAAAACCAATCCATCAATAACACTGAGATTGACATTGGCAACCAGATACTCCGCCATCCTTTCATCACGCGGACGGATAAACATCAGGGGACGATGATGGTTGATATTGGAAGAAGAGTTATCCACTTCTGCCAATGTTTGCATAACCTCTCGGAGATTTTCGAGAGCAACGGGAATATCCTGCTCACTGACAGCATCTTCCAGACAAATAACCAGCGAGCGCAGATCAGGGATCTTATTCTGTAACACAATTTCTGTAATATCCTGGCGGGTAGCTGGCATATACAGAGTGGCGCCGAGTCGATGCGGAGAAGGGGTTGGTTTCATCACACTACCTTCTTAATAATAGTTACGGCACGGTATTGACCAATGAGATCATCGACTTCCGTAATAACAACATTTTTCTGACGTGCCAAATGAACCAATAAGCCAACATCAGGATCACTCTGGGAACGCACGAGCACATGGTCTGGCACTCGTCGTAATACTGCACGAGTTGCTTCTGCAATGCCAGGTTTAATACGGTTAATACTGTCAATCTGGTATTTTTCAGCAAGACTGGAAATCACCGTTTTGCTTAATTGCCGCAACGCGGTTTTTTCCTGCGGCAACCAAACTGCTTCAGGGATAGCAACCCCATCTAATTGATTACGACAATCAGCGACAGTGTCTACTAATAAACGGCTGCACTCAAACTTGATCAGGTGATCACACTGCACACAACCGTGCAACCCTTCTTCATGCCAGATCGAACGCGATATCAATCCCGATACCGGCGCTCCCATAATACCGAAAGGAATCAACCAATCATCATCGCTGGCTGCCAGCCACGAGCAGCCACAAGGATCAGCCAATACCACCAGACGTGGAATACCTGCATAACCAACCCGCCCCGCCAAAGATCGCGACAGTTCTGTGGTAATCGCGCCTTTGCCCGTCCAGCCATCAACAAATACCACGCCATCCGTTCCATGTTTCTGCTCAATATACGATAGCGCTGTATGATCAATACCACGATCCCGAATAATGCTGATGCCATAATGATAAGAGCGTTTGCCCATTTCCCTGAGCGTTTGATGCAACATCACCCCCAAAGGAACGCCAGCCCTGACCAAACTGACCAATATAATCGGCGTATCACCAAAACGGGATACCAGAGCTTTGGCGAGCATCACAACTTCCGTCGCCAACCGAACAGCCCCTTGTCCAAGTGCTTTATCAAACAGTTCAAGGTGATAAGACGTAGGCTCTGGCTCCTGACTTAACATATCCGAATAGTGACGAGCGCCAGATTGGATCAACTGCTCCTTAATATCCACAGGTGTCATCTCAATTTGAACTGGCTTTAGCAGAAATTGAACATCATCAGAAGCATAACTCCCAGAGAAAGGGGGAAAGCTATTCATTATTTACAGCTCCAAATAAGGCAGCCATTAATGTGTCAGCAAACTGGCTTTGCTGAGGCATACCAAACCAATCACACAGTTGCATAAAACGGTGATCGCTCAGACTGTCTCCCAGGCCGATAACTGGGAAAATACCTCGCTCCGCACGAAGCCTTTGCAAAAGGTGATGAGTTGCCAGTCCCTTATCAACACACTTTGGCAGCACAGTGAGATTGTTATTGTTTTGATGGAAATAAAAGTTTTGATGAAAATGACTTTCTTGGGCCAAAGCTTCAGCCAGTATATTAAGCTGGTTCAACCTATCGTGATCGCGGTGTTTGATGATCAGGAAAACAGGTACATCCTCGTACTCATAGTCAATACGTACCCAGGCATCGATACCATAAGATGCCACCAAACGCTGGCTCAGACGTTCCAATTCACATAATTTATCCCGATATAACAACAGTTCTGGCAATAGGCACGATTGCCAAAGCTCATCAACAGCACCTTCTGGTGTGAGGATCACCGCACCGTGCGAAACAATACGCCAGGAACGGAAAGGGATCTGTACACGGCTTAACTGTTCTGTATTTCTGGCGGTGACTGGAATAACCTCGGCATGAGCCAGCAACCAATCCACTAACATAGACTGTTTTTCAGTCATATAACTGTGGGGAAAACATTTTCGATCCAACGCACCCACGCGAAAAGATATTTCTTTCAGCTTACGGCGAGATTGAAATAGCGTGTCATCCAGATCAGTCAAAAATACAGGCTTAGTCATATCCAACGATCTCGACAACCGGAGAAACACAGGCAAGCTGTGCCATTAACGCCGGATCAACGGACATTTTGGGCGTTTCAAGGCAGAGTAATACCCGATCAAATTTCTGGTGCGCAACATTGTAGAGAAAATTGGGGATGCCAAGTCCGTAATTATCCGTAAAAGCCATCACAGATTGGATAGCATGACCGCAAGAAATGGGAGAACGAGTTGTCGAACCAAATACCACTGATGCCCCTTCCTGCTCAAGCCGTTCAGCCAGCAGGAACGGCTGCCAGACAAATTCACCGGAACCTAATACCAGCACGTTTTCGCCTGCTTTGACATTGATTGCTGCGCCAATGTCACATTGGATCTCATCCAACCCCAACCGTCCCCAGCTCTGTTGACCGATGATATTGATTTTTCCCTTGGCCGTAACATTGACTTGAGGCATCACCGGTGCTGGAGCAAAGATATCTGCTTCCCACTGCCAATTACCCTCGATCAGGGAAACCTCAGAAACGGGTAATGGGCTGCGTTTCACAACCGATTTGCCACTCCAATCCGTCAATGTCACGGTGACAATATGTTCAATATGCTCAAGCCCTGCATGGCGCAGTGCCTCCAGCAAATTAAGGAACGTGTTACCCGTCGTTGCTTCATCATCAATCAGAACCAGAGTTCGGGCATTTGTCACCCGTTGACGCAATCGGCTCTCTGTTGGCCAATAAATCAGATGATCTGTCGCATGACTGTGATTTTCCTTAAACTCACACAATAAATCGCCATCAACCGGATGGCGTGTCGAAGTCAGAAATACCGGCTTATTGGCTTTGTGTTTCGTTTCCTGGAATACCCCCGCCGCTAGCCCGACAGCGGTTTCTGCCATGCCAATATAGAGAACCGGACCAGAAAGATGAGCAGGGAACCGTGCAGATAATTGCTGATATACCGAACGCATGATCGATGGCTTAACCGGAATATGGCGCCCCAAGACTTTACTGACAAACAGGAATGCTCTTTTGGGATTACGGCGTTCAGCAATATCAAACAGGGTGTTCAGACATGCTGTGCCACGCGATGCCGTCACCGTCAATGTCCCGCTGTTTAATTTTTTTTGGTAAACCTGCTCCTGGAAAACAGGTTTTTCATCAGCTGGTTTTTTATAAACATCGGTATCGCTCAACACTGTCATGGAGATGCCTTTTCAAAAAAACTCAGCCGAAACCAATAAGGTCACTTTCAGCATTTGTTCTTAATTCGGTGAAATATACATCGCAGTCTAGAATTTCAAACCAGCATGTGTCAATCATATTATGATTATTTAGGCTAAAATTTGTTTGACTTTTCTGCATGGAAAAGAAATCATACCAATCGAAACCAGGCTGTTGTCTATCATACAGTTAACAGCCAGATATACCTGTTTACGGGAGTCATAATATGACAGATTTAAGCTATCTATTTGTCATATTATGATTTTTTAATACGTGAAATTACCGTAATTCACCGACAAACAAAATAGAGGTGTCATTAATGGTTTCGTTAAGCAAAAATCAGTCAGTTTCGCTCGCCAAACAGAGCGCATCACTGGCTAAAATGGATTTTGGTCTGGGATGGGATCCTGTGACCAAAAAGAAAGGCTTTTTGGCGAGCTTATTCGGCGGTGGCAGTGATGAAATCGATCTGGATGCAAGCTGCATTCTGCTGGATAAATCTGGCAATGCCATCGATACAGTATGGTTCGGCCAACTGAAATCAAAATGTGGTTCTATACAACACACTGGCGATAACCTGACTGGTGAAGGTGATGGGGATGATGAAATTATCCGTGTCAATCTCATCAAACTTCCCGCCAATGTCGAATACCTTGCATTTACCGTTAACAGTTTCCGTGGTCAAACCTTTAATGACGTTGAAAATGCCTTCTGCCGCGTCGTTGACCAAAACGGCAAAGAACTGGCTCGCTACCAGTTGAATGAGCAAGGCGCTCACACTGGCATTATCATCTCTTCCCTGCGCCGTAATGGTGGTCAGTGGGATTTCACGGCACACGGCGTCCCTTGTCTTGGACGTACTATTGACGCGATGTATCCACAGATCGTTGAGACGGTGGTGCGCTAATGAATCTGACACCTGGGGGCAACGCCTCTGTTCCCAATCAAACGCTGACTGTGCGGGTTATATCGGGTTCAGCCGTTGATGTTTCTGCTTTTCGTTTGTATGCCGATGGCAAAGTGAAAGGCGATCCAGATATGGTGTTCTACGGTCAACCGATCAATGATGACAACACCATCCGCCTGACTGGTGGCAACATCAATACCTCATTCAGTGTCAATTTGCCTGCCTTGGGCCAGGATGTCCAAAAAGTTGCGTTCACCGCGACTTGCGACGGTAACCAAACGATTTCCAATCTACGCAACCTTTCCATTCAGGTTGAACTGAACAGCAGCGTGATTTTACAGGGGAATGTTGAAGTACAAGGCCGTCCAGAGGCAGCCTTGATCCTCGGCGAACTGTATTGCCGCAACGGTGAATGGAAATTCCGTTTTATTGCCCAAGGTTTTAATGGCGGTCTCAAGCCACTGGCTGAACATTTTGGTGTAGATATTATTGATGATGAGCCAGCACCAAATCCCGTTAGTTTGAGTAAGGTTTCTCTGACCAAAGAAAAACCGACTATCAGCCTTAACAAACGTGACAACTACGGTGAAATTCGCATCAATCTGAACTGGAGTCAAAACGCCTCTTCCTCCTCAAGAGGTCTATTGCAAGGCATGTTCGGTGCAAACAAAAACGTGGATTTGGATCTCGGTGCATTCGTTCGACTGCAAGATGGAGAGAAAGACGTTGTACAAGCACTGGGGAATCGCTTTGGCAATTACCGTTATGAACCGTATGTAGAATTACAAGGGGATGATCGCACCGGTCAAGTTCGTGATGGTGAATGGCTCCACGTCAATGGGTTTGAATGGAAAAACATCCGTGAAGTTTTGATCTACGCCTTTATCTACGAGGGCGTGCCTAGCTGGGACAAAACCGACGGTATAGTCACAATTTATGTCCCTGATCAGCCCCCGATTGAAACGCGGATGACAGAAGGCTACAACCACAAAGGCATGTGTGCCATTGCCCGCCTTGTCAATGAAAACGGCGCTATCAAAGCAGAACGAATCAATCAATACTTTAGCGGGCATAAAGAGATGGACAGGGCGTTTGGCTGGGGTTTTAGCTGGACAGCCGGCAAGAAATAACTCTCTATTTTACCAATAAGCGGAGGGACTAATGTCCTTTTTAAACAAAATCAAATCAGCGTTCAACGCAGGCCGCGAAGAACTCACCACCCAAGTTAGTCGTTTCAAGAACAGAAAGTTCATGGAAGGTACGGTAGCCGTATGTGCACACGTTGCCATGGCAAGTGACGGCGTCAGCTCAGAAGAAAAACAGAAAATGATCGGGTTCATCAAAAACTCTCCTGAACTGAAAGTGTTCGATACCTCTGAGATTATCGAATTCTTTAACAAACTGGTTAGCAGCTACGAGTTTGATGCTGACATTGGCAAAGGTGAGGCTATGAAATTCATTATGGCTCTGAAACAGCAGCCGGAAGCGGCACAACTTGCTTTGCGCGTCGGAATTGCCGTCGCCAAGAGTGATGGTGACTTTGATAACAACGAAAAACAGGCTGCCCGTGAAATTTGCTTAGCCCTTGGCTTTGCACCGGCTGATTTCGAACTGTAATCGCAGATATTTAAGAGGCTTACTTCATGGTATCCACGCACATTGGTTTTCCGATGGAAACCGTTGCTGTATTTATTATTCTGTCGGTTGGTGCGCTCTTTATCGACCTCTTTATGCATCGTCATGATAAGCCGATTTCGCTGCGCAGTGCCGCTCTTTGGTCTATTTTCTGGATCGCAATTGCCTTTGTTTTCGCAGGCTTCCTGTATGTCCATCACGGCGCAGAAGCAGCGAGTCTGTTTGTCACAGGCTATGCGCTGGAAAAAGTTCTTTCCGTCGATAACCTGTTTGTCATCATGGCGATTTTCTCCTGGTTCGCTGTTCCAGATCGCTATCGCCACCGAGTTCTGTATTGGGGAATTATCGGCGCGATTGTCTTCCGTGGTATTTTCGTTGCCATTGGGACAAGCCTGCTGGCACTTGGGCCGTGGGTTGAAATCATATTTGCGGTTATCGTTGGCTGGACAGCGGTCATGATGCTGAAAAGTGGTGATGATGACGATGAAATCGAAGACTATTCACAGCACCTTGCCTACCGTCTGGTGAAGCGTTTCTTCCCAATTTGGCCGAAACTGCGTGGCCATGCTTTTGTACTGAACCAAAAAGAAGTGGATCAGGAATTGGCTAAACCAGAAAACGCCGATGTGAAAGTCGGTCGGGCGGGCAAAGCTGCACTTTATGCTACGCCACTGATGCTGTGCCTGGCAGTAGTCGAACTGTCTGACGTGATGTTTGCCTTTGACTCTGTACCCGCGGTGATTGCAGTCAGTCGGGAACCATTAATTGTGTACAGCGCCATGATGTTTGCTATCTTGGGTCTGCGCACGCTCTACTTTGTGCTTGAAGCATTGAAAAAGTATCTAGTGCATTTGGAAAAGGCAGTGATCGTTTTGCTGTTCTTTATTGCCATCAAACTGGGTTTAAATGCTTCCGAGCATATATTCCACCACGGTTATTCAATTTCAGCTACAAGTAGCTTATTTGTGGTGATTGGCGTACTGGCAGCCGGTATTCTTGCCAGCCTGCTGTTCCCACAAAAAGAAAATGCACGCTAAATCCGTAAAATCTAAGTAACTAATACGACGTAATAAGTGAGGAAATAACAATGGGTGTATCTCTTTCTAAAGGCGGTAACGTTTCTCTGAGCAAAGAAGCGCCAAGCATGAAAAACGTTCTGATCGGTCTCGGCTGGGACGCTCGTGCTACTGACGGACAAGACTTTGACCTGGATGCCTCAGCTTTCTTGCTGGCCGCAAACGGCAAAGTACGTGGTGATGCAGATTTCATTTTCTACAACAATCTGAAATCGGCTGACGGCTCCATCATGCACACTGGCGACAACCGTACCGGTGAAGGGGATGGCGATGACGAATCACTGAAAATCAAACTGGATCAAGTTCCTGCTGACGTAGAAAAAGTGGTGTTTGTAGTAACTATCCATGATGCACAAGCTCGTCGCCAGAGCTTCGGTCAAGTTTCCGGTGCCTTCATCCGTCTGGTTAACGATGACACACAAGTTGAAGTGGCGCGCTACGACCTGACTGAAGATGCGTCTACCGAAACCGCTATGCTATTTGGTGAACTGTATCGCCACAATGCAGAATGGAAATTCCGCGCAGTAGGCCAGGGTTATGCTGGTGGTTTGGCTTCTGTTTGTGCCCAGTATGGTATTAATGCTGCTTAATTTGGATATGATCCAATTAAGCATTTCAGTGTACATGCA
Source organism: Xenorhabdus griffiniae (assembly GCF_037265215.1). Taxonomy (NCBI): domain Bacteria; kingdom Pseudomonadati; phylum Pseudomonadota; class Gammaproteobacteria; order Enterobacterales; family Morganellaceae; genus Xenorhabdus; species Xenorhabdus griffiniae. The sequence goes on from NZ_CP147737.1 coordinate 3,905,430, forward strand.
CTGAAACTAAAAGCCCTGCTGATATTATCAAGCAGGGCTTTTTTGTTGCCTTATCTATTTGTTTATCATCCATTACTCACAAATTGATCGCTGGAAATCTGGAGTTATCATGGGGATATCTCAGCCATTTTAATTCGAAAAAATTTTGGAATATGTTTTATTTTAATATTTCTATTTATACGCATTAAACTTCAAGTTGCCATTTACAACACGATATGAAACGTGATTTCTCCCCGCTTCGTGGGGAGAAATCACACGCATCTTGAAGTTAGATTGGTATAAGATTATTGAGCATTTTTACAACATATAATATCAATATTTATAAATAGGCATAGGATAAAAAATATAATCTATCAAAGAAACCACAGGCTAAAATATTTTATTCATGCCTTTGATAACCCAGAAAATAACATAATTACTTGCAAAGTAATTTTTTGCTCTAACATTAGAGATGCATTTCAAAATGGATAAATATCCAGTTATTTTTTGCGAGTTGCTTCGCAAAGAGCGACATTACCAATGGCATATTAGCCAACTAACCGTTAGGGTAGATATTGATTATCAACAATGAATACTATTTAGATGAAAAAAACGTATGAATTAGCGGTGCAATGCGGACAAAGTGCTGATAGAGTATCGCAATATATCCATAACACAAGGAATGTCCAAATGAGCCTTCATGTTTCATTTCGCTATTCTGACATTGGCTTTCCTGAATTAATACTGAACGGCAGTGCACTCAGCGATGCTGGATTTACCGCAAATGAATTATTTCATATCTCACAGTTTTCCAATGGCGTTATTATTTCTCTTGTTGATCCTCACACAGATTTAGCCAATTTAATTAACGAAGTGGAAAATAACCCATACCAGGGAATTGATAATATTCGTGAAAATGGGGAACTTTACATTGCGGGGGACTGGCTAACCATCAGCAATTTAGTGGAACAACCTATTAACATTGAAATACAACCTGATAAAATTATTCTAAAACCGAAACTGATGGAAATATTAGCATAAAATCATGTGTCACGATAAAAATAGCTTTCCATTAATTAGCCGGAAAGAAATATTAAGAAGAATTCCGGCTTTTATATTATCTGATATTAAATACCATCTGATTTAAACGGCACTTTGGGCTCTATAAACTATTTTCCACCAGCCAAATCAATAAAATTGCCTGTAACATACGACGATTCATCAGACAGCAGCCATGCAATGGCCTGAGCAACTTCTTCCGGTTGTCCACCCCGTTTCATAGGCAAAGAATCTTTGATCCTTTCAACGCGTTCAGGCTCTCCAGCATCGGCATGCATTTCGGTATAGATGAATCCAGGGCGCACAGCATTTACCCTGATCCCCTGCGCAGCTACCTCTTGCGCCAACCCAATTGTCAGTGTATCAATGGCCCCTTTTGATGCCGCATAATCAACGTATTCATGGGGAGAACCTAATCGAGCGGCAGCGGATGAAACATTGACGATGACACCACCTTGTCCACCGTGACGCAAAGCCATTCTTTTAACCGCTTCACGCGCACAGAGAAAGGCGCCAGTGACATTAGTGGCAAAAATTTCATTTAGCCTCTCTGCCGTCAACTGTTCAATGGTGGCTTGAGGCTTTAAGATCCCAGCATTATTCACTAGCCCAGAAATATACCCCAACTCTTTTTCCGCTCTTTGGAACAGTGCTATCACTTGCTTTTCATCCGCAATATCCACCTGAACCGCAATTGCTGACTGCCCAAGAGCACGGATCATATCCACCACTTCATAAGCACTGTCTCTGCGGTTACGATAGCCAATGCAGATATGGTGCCCCTGTTTCGCCAAGCAAATTGCTGTGGCCTTACCGATGCCACGGGAACCACCAGTAATGATCGTTACTTTTTTCACAATGCCATCCCATATTCGATTTGCGTTATTTTTTAACTCGTTATGTAAAATTTGCAATCATAACATTCAAAACTATACTCCAACCTGCAAGAGTCAATTTCGAGTTTCAGTACTCTAATCAGAGGAACTATATGATGAAAAGCTTGAAGTTATCAGTTGCAGCATTACTGGTGTTGTTTTCAAGTGCCACACTTGCAGCGCCAGCGGTATCAACCTCAGCCGAAGCCGCCTCAAAAACAGCAACGGCAGTAGAACAAAATGTTAAATCAGCCAAAAACAAAGCTAATTCATTAGAGAAGAAAGTAACCAAAAAAGTAAAAAATCAAAAAGTATCAAAGAAGAAAAATAGAAATAGCTCAGCCAAAAAAGGCGCTAATACAGCTCTTTGTAAAGATGGTAGCTATAGCAAGAGTAAATCCCGTAGAGGAGCCTGCTCTCGCCACGGTGGTGTCGCTAAATGGCTGTAAAGTTTGATTGATTTTTCATCATGCACAATTAGGGAGCCAAGGCTCCCTAATTTTTTGAATATTTTCCATTAAATTATTCAATTATCATGCGAAAAATAAGAGAAAATTGATTCCCCAATCAGAAATAATTTCACTATTATGGTGTTAATGGTCATATTTTCTTGAACAAGAAAACATTGCCTTTTATATTTTATAAACTTCAACTTCTCATACTAAAATTCAGATAAAAAACTCAAAATCAGCCAGAAAAATAGATAAAAAAAACATAAACAATAAAATAATTTACAGTAACTCCAACAAAGCAAAAATTCACATACTAACGAGAGTCAAATGAAAATTGAAAATATTTAATTAATAACGTATAGTTAAATAAAGACAATTCATCAAATCAAGTTACATAAACAGGCAATATAACATCATAAAATATGACATAGATAACCCTGTTTACCCGATAAAATCATAATAATCATTACATTAATTTACCATACAAAGTAAAAAGTATAGATATTTGTCAGTAGGGTGCTAATATTCATTACAGAAATGAAACTTATGAATGACGAATAACAGTAGCCATATATTGTTTGCTCTGCTAATATTCGTTTAATTTTTATCCAGAGTAATAAAAAGAGGAGAAGCAATGCCCTCTCTAATGATGAGGACAAATGCGGTCTTCGCTTTCTTTATCTCATTAATCTTTATCGGTCTGAGCCATGCCTCGACCAGTACCTCAAAAGTGCAAGAGTATTCTCACAATGGCATACAGATAAGTTTGCCTGATTTGCGACAATACCCTTCAGGTACACCTCGGAAGAAAGCGTTTTTAAATATTATTGTCCCTGTAATTGTTCAACATAATCAAAAGATTATGCAAGACCGCAAATGGCTCCTGTCACACCAAAAGAATCATCATTGGTCTGTACAGGATAGTTACCGATTGAAAAAGATCTGCATGGATTACAAAATGACCTGCAATTCGCCAAGACAGGTTAATTGGAACAAGTTATTAAGTCGGGTTGATATTATTCCCACCCATTTTGTTGCCACTCAAGCAGCGGCTGAATCGGGTTGGGGAACGTCAGAACTTGCCAAAAAAAATAATAATCTGTTTGGAATGCGCTGTAGCGCTTGCAACAATACGAAAGGAAAAGTCAAAGGTTATTCAGTTTACCCTACTGTTAATGCTTCCGTCGTTGCTTATATGAAAAACCTGAATACACACCGTGCTTATGAGTCACTGCGTTCTTCACGTGCAACGCAGAGAACAACTCAGGAGCCGCTGAATATCAGTAAGCTGATTGATAATCTTAATGGTTATTCTGAGCTGGGATCTGCCTATAATCGCTATTTACATCGGGTATTTAATCGCAACAAGGATCTGATCTCACAAGCGCAAGAATTGGCTATCCAATAACACTTCCCTCAACAATCCACATTGTATTAATTACAATGTGGACTCTTTTTTAGAATCTGTCTTTGTATTATCTACTGTAAATATCGACAAATTCCATACTATAATGCACTTCAGAATTACATTCTTTCTCCCAACGATAAATGCTTAACCAGAGCCTAATATGAATTTCTTCTCTTTTGAGTTCCTTGGATCGTTTGTTATTCTGCTGGTTGTCTATTGGCTTTTACAAAAAACGCCCAGACTACAGAATGGCGTGTTAATTTTAGCGAGTTATTTATTTGTATTCTCTTTTGCCGCGAAGTTCGCCTACATTTTATTCGCCTATACCCTGTTTATTTACTTTTTGGCAAATGTTCTTAGTCGTTATTTATCTAATAAGATGATATTTACACTACTGACATTCGGGATCTTTGGCTGTTTCACTGTTTTCAAATATTACTCTTTCTTTCAAGAGTCGATTCAACACGTATTGGCTAATGCTGGGATCAACGTGGAACTCCCCGTCCTTGAATTGCTGATACCACTGGGATTGTCATTTTATGCGTTCCATTCGGTCAGCTATGTTGTATCGGTATGCAAGAAAGAGCTGCCTGCCGCACCACTGTATGATGTCATATTGTATCTTTGCTTTTTTCCCAGCATTGTCGCCGGACCGATTAATCGAGCCAAAGATTTTCTGCCACAGATTCAGGCAACGTCGAGAATGGTACTGGAACCATTGAAGGCGCTATTGTTGATTGCTATCGCCATCGTAAAACTCTTTTTACTCAGCGCTACGCTCTCTGAGTATCTCGTGAATCCCGTTTTTGAAGATCCGATTAGCCATCATGCAGGGCAAGTCCTTGTGGCAATTTATGCTTATGCCTGGAATATCTACTTTAACTTTTCCGGCTATACCGACCTTGTCACAGGTATCGCTCTGCTATTAGGTTACCGAGTGCCACGCAATTTTGATGCCCCTTATTTGGCTGAAAACTTACAGGTATTTTGGCGTCGCTGGCATATCAGCCTGTCAACATTCATCCGTGATTATGTCTACATTCCATTAGGTGGTAACAAAAAAGGCGTATTCCGCAAGAACCTGAATATGTTCACCGCTATGGTAATTTCTGGCCTATGGCATGGTGCAGGTCTTAGTTTTATTATCTGGGGCGCTATTCATGGATTAGGGTTAATTCTGCAAAATATTAAAAATGCCCTGCTCCCTGTGGCAAAGAAACAGAGGGAACCACAAGCCAGAAGTCCACTTGCATTATTTTTATCTCGTGTTGTGACGTTCCATTTTGTTTGCTTTGCATGGATCTTTTTCCGTAGCCCAACGTTTAATGATGCGCTGGCGGTATTAAATCAACTGTTCTCTGGCGACACATTTTCATCCCTGTTATCCAGCAGTTCGCTATTAATGGTTTTCTGGGGTTCCTTTATTATCTACCCTTGGTTGGTGAATTTCAGACACAAAATTGAAAAAAACTATAACCTGATTTCCTGGGTTTATTACCCAATTCCCTTAGCCCTGATCCTCACTTTGGTATTTATTTTGTCACCTTCAGGAATGCCAGGATTTATCTATGCCAACTTCTGAATTTACCTCTAACCTTAAAAAAGTCGGACAAGTGATTTGTGCCGTGGCATTAACCAGCTTAATGTTAATTTGGCTTAATCAAGGTTCGTTAGATAATTTCTGGCAACAGAAATATCACCGCAACAGTCCCTGGACATCTCTCAAGGGGGAACCATGGTGGGATCTGGGGAATAATGTGCAGCAAGGCTCCATTGCTGCCAGTAAAACTTTTATGGCATATGCGCAGGGTAAATATCAGGTCACTCCGTCATCAGCCATGAATATTGATAACCGGCAAACAGTATTTCCTCCTGATTTTCAGGTTGGCTTGCGTTTTCTTGAAGGTTACGTGTATCCCATCGAAAACCTCTCTTTCACCTTTCCTGAACTACTGAACAAAAATATTAAACTCGTTCAGTCTTCTTTACCGCCAAATAGTTCAGTAGAAAATCCGCTTGTTGAAATTGTCCAGAAAACCCATGCGAATTTGGGCGTAAAAGATAAGGTGTTATTTGCCGGTGATTCAATGATGCAGGGCGTAGCCCCACATTTAAAACGTCGACTGTTTCAGCAATATGGCATATCCAGTATTAACTTGAGTAAACAAAGTACAGGGTTGTCTTATCCTGGCTTCTTTGATTGGCCAAAAACGATTAACGATGCATTGAGGACTCACCCTGACATTAAGTTGGTAATGATATTTTTAGGTCCAAATGATCCATGGGATATTCCTTCAGGACACGGAGGCCCTTATTTGAAATTCGCCAGTGAAAACTGGGAGGATCTTTATCGCCAACGAATTGAATCCATCTTAAATGACGCTCGCCAACATCAGGCTGATGTTATTTGGGTTGGACCACCGAATATGCGCCAGAAAAAACTTTCCAACAGGATGTCTTACCTTAATAAATTGTACCAAACTGAGGTAGAAAAAAAGGGAGAAATCTATGTTGCGGTTAATGATATGTTCAAATATCAGTCAGATAATTATTCAGACTATATTGGCGATGGCAGCAGCACCATCAAACTCCGCAGCGGAGACGGTATCCATTTCAGTTTGAAAGGGCAACAAACTATTGCGGATTATCTATTTTCATTGATCACATTTACTCAGGAGCCAGTTAAAGAAAATGCAACCATTTAACATGTTCCGCAGATTTTATCGGATAGTGGGTGCAAGTCTGGCTATCGCGCTCTCAATAAGCTTGTTATCGTGCAAGGGGGAAAAATCGCAGCCTGCATCGGAGCTCCAAGCAACACATATATATCGTCAACAACAATTGACGAATTTTGGTGATCCCAATTTCACGCTATTAACAGATAAATTACGTCACAGCGATACTCGCCAACTCCATTTTGTACAATTGGGTGATTCACACACGGCTGCCGATTTCTTTACCGGTAAGTTACGCAGTTTATTACAGAATCATTATGGTGACGCAGGGCCAGGTTTTATTCCTCCAATGAGCATTCCTGGTCAGCGTAACGCCTTAATACAATTCTCTGAGGATAAAACCGGTTGGTGGCTTTCCAGCAGCCGCAAGGAAAATCGGGCTGATTATCCATTGGGTGGGTTTATCGCCATTCCCGAAAGTACCAGGAGTGCGATACAAATCAAGTCTTCCTCTGCTCGTGGCGAATACTGGTTGAGTGCACTCTATCAATCCCATACAGCGACTCAAATCAAAATGCCATTTACCACCATAGAGTTACCCGCAACACAAAGTGAATGGCATTTCTCACCAGAACAGAGCGTCAATTTCCCCATCAATCTCTATCCACAGGATACACAATTGAAAATCGGCGGCTGGCTGATAAAGCGTCAAACCCCTGGCATTATGTTATCTGCATTGGGGATTAATGGCGCCACTATTAATATGCTGGATAAATGGCAACCGCAATGGATTAATACGCTGGCACAGATAAAACCGGATATGGTTTTTCTCGCCTATGGGACCAATGAAGCCTTTAACGATTCATTGGATTTGGTTGCTTATCAGAAGGATTTGACAGCTAAAATACAAGAGATCCGCAGAGCCATACCGCAAGCCGTTATCCTGCTGATTGGGCCGAATGATTCGCTAAAAAATAAAACTGCGGCAAGCTGTGAAGAGCAGCAACCTGCCTTACTTGATCATGTGATTCAGATCCAACAAACCGTTGCCAAACAACAGCACACCCTGTTTTGGGATTGGCGGGAATATATGGGGGGGCCATGTTCGATCAGAGGATGGGAACAACAAAACCTCGCTCGTCCTGATTACATTCACCTTTCCGCAGACGGTTATGAACGCAGTGCCGAAGCGCTTTATACGCAGTTTATGGCATTGATTGAATAGTGCCCTATGTAAGTCGTAACAGTTTTTAAATAAAGCGGTTATACCAATCTCCCTGCATAGCAGGAGATATAAAACGCATCTTGAAAAGCGATTGGTATATTAGTGATTGCGGTTGGTAAGCGAGCAGGAAATAAGATTTATTTAGCAGCTAATGAACGTGGATAACACGGGGAATCGTGTAAAACAGCACCTTATGATGGATAAGGTGCCATGAAAAATCGCTTAAAAAGGCTTTAACATACCACCATTGCGATTAATACTGATATGCAACAGCTTAATTCGTACCGGAAAGTGCTGGCAATACATGTTCAGGATCACGTTCAATAGCGCGCAAAAGTGCTTTTGCAGGACCTGTAGGCTGGCGGCGTCCTTGTTCCCAATTTCTCAATGTATCAACATTCACTGAAATCAGTTTTGCAAATCCAGTTTGGGACAATCCCGTCGATTGTCGAATCTTCTTGACTTGCACAGCTACCACATGTGTTTCACGCGAAGGTTCACGAGTACCATCAATAATTTCATTCATTTGCGTCATACTTTCAGTTAGACGCTCAAACAATTTTGCATCCATTTACCACCTCTCATTGAGATCGCGTAATATCTTTTTCTCTTGTTCTGTTAGATTAACTTTAATCCCTTTTCTATAGAAACAACAAAACCTATGTCGAGAAGTTAGGAGAATTAATAAAAAAGCACCTTAATTTATATCATAAGGTGCCATGAAAAATCGCTTAAAAAGGCTTCATCACAACATAGCGAAATAGATCATACCAACCATCGCACCGGTTGTGCCGAGAATGGTTTCCATTACCGTCCAAGTTTTTAGGGTTTGTGCTTCTGTCGCACCAGTAAATTTACCGAACAGCCAGAAACCAGAATCGTTCACATGGCTAAGAACCAAAGAGCCACCGGCAATACATACTGACAACGCGGCCATTTGCGCACCGGAATAACCTAACTCGCCAATCACTGGCAGAACCAATCCTACCGTGGTCAAACATGCGACAGTTGCCGAACCTTGAATCACACGCACGGCTCCCGACAAAATAAAACACGCCAGCGCGATTGGAAGGCCGGCACCGACCAACGCATTACCCAATGCTGGCCCAACACCTGAATCCACCAGCACTTGTTTGAATACACCACCTGCACCTGTCACCAGCAGAATAATTCCTGCAGGTTGAATCGCTGCAGAGCAGACCTCCATGACTTTCTCTTTGCTCATACCACGACGGATCGCCAACCCGTAAATTGCCACCAGACAAGCAAGCAAAATTGCAATGAAAGGATGACCAAGAAATTCCAGCCAATGATATAGCGTTGATTGCTGATCAACAAAACGTGCACCAATGGTTTTCAAGCCCACCAATATCAATGGGAATAATACCAATGCCAAGCTGAAGGCAAAGGAAGGCATCTGACTTTTGCCAATACTTGGTGTCCCCAGATCTTTGGGTAAATCCAGTGTCACATATTTGCTGATAAAATTACCGTATATCGGGCCAGCCAATAACATGCCGGGAATGGCGGCACTCAGGCCAATCAATATCATCCAGCCAAAATCGGCTCCCATCTGGGAAGCCAGCATCATTGGCACTGGCCCCGGAACCAAAAATGCGGCCGCCGCCGCAACACCTGCGAACAATGGAATCGCCAGTTTCACGACATTGCCATTGGTACGACGCGCAACGGCAAATACCACGCCAATCAATAACACAACCGCCACATCAAAAAACAGTGGTAATGCACAGACAAGCCCGGCAACACCTAATGCATAGTTAGCCCGCTTTTCACCAAAGCTACCCAATAGTTTCACGGCAATCTGGTCAAGGACTCCCGTTTCATGCAAGATCTTGCCAAACATTGCGCCAAGAGCCACAACAATGGCAAGAAAACCCAAAGTGCCCGCCATGCCGTCCTGCATTGTCTGGGTGATTTTCTCCAGTGGCATACCAGAAAAAATTCCTGCCCCCACGGAAACTATCATCAAGGCAATAAATGCCTGTAACCTGGCTTTCATCACCAAAAACAATAATAAGAGAACAGAACCGACAGCTGTCAGAACCAGAGTTACGGTGCTCATGAACATCCCTCACTAATACGGTTAATGGATTGAATATGGTCAATAGCTTTAATCGCATTTTTGATGACTTCATCAAGATCAGGTTTGATATCAATGTGATGGACATCTTTTTCATCACTGGTCGGCTCTTCCAGTGTCTCAAATTGTGAGATGAGCATTTGTGGTTTAAAGAAATGCCCTTTGCGTGCTTTCAGGCGGCCTTCGATTAAATCAAAATCCCCTTTCATATAGAGAAACGACAGGTTTTGATTGCCATCACGCAACATATCCCGATAATTTTTTTTCAAGGCAGAACACACGAGCAGGGAGATAGAATTGGTGCGCTGCATGGCAAAAATGGCGTCATTGAGTGCCTTCAACCATGGCCTGCGATCATCATCATTCAAGGCGTGGCCCAGTGCCATTTTTGTAATATTGGCACGGGGATGAAGGAAGTCTCCATCCAGAAACGCAGCCCCTAGTTTACGGGCAACACCACTGGCAACCGCTGATTTACCGCTGCCGGATACCCCCATCAATACAAAAACATGGTTTGGTTGTTGGGTATCACCCATATCAAACTCCTTTACACAGATCTGACGGCTTATATATCCATTTGATTGACACTAAAAAATTAGCAGGGAATATTATTCATGGAATGTTATCGGTAACATTAGCAGCAGAGCTGGATGGTGGGCAATCAATCAGGGCCATCAAAAAAGGAAAATGTGAGGCTTATCGCAATTGAAAATGGGAAAGCATCATTTTGAGCTACAAAAATTAAACACTTTCACCCAATGAAAGGGTAAACCCAACATCGATCAGAGTTTGTTCCAGCTTTTCCCCTCTCAAACGAGCAAGCAAAGATTCCGCAGCCTTGCGTCCCATTAAGTCACGAGGCGTCAGCACACTGGCAAGCTTGGGAGTCATTACCTGGCCGACATCATGACCATGAAAGCCAGCTATCGCAATCTCTTCCGGTACTTTAATCCCCTGTCGCTGGCACTCGAAAATTGCCCCGATGGCGATATCATCATTCGTACAAAACAAACCATCAATTTCGGGATATTTCTGACAAGATTCCTGCAAAAGCTGCGCGCCTAACGAATAGGAAGAGCTGACTGGTGTCATCATTTTTCTCGGTTGAAGCCCAGCATTAAACATCGCCATTTCAAACCCTTGCAAACGGATCATCGTTCGCTCATCCTGTCGTGCACCGAGATAAATAATGTTTTTGCAACCGCGTTCGATCATTGCCATCGTCATCTGACGAGCTGCTGCAAAATTATCGATTCCTACTGCAATATCAAGGCAAGGCGATACACTGTCCATCAATTCGACTACGGGTATACCTACTGTTTGCAACACCTTTAACGTTTTGGGGGTATGCGTACGTTCAGCCAGAATCAGGCCATCAATATTGTAAGCAAGCAAGGAGAGCAAACGTTCTTCTTCTTTCTGGGCAGAATAACCATAGTGGGCGAGCATGGTTTGATATCCATTGCGATCAGTCACATGCTCAATGCCACGAATAACTTCAGCGAAAACCTGATTGGTCAAGGAAGGGAGTAAAACACCTATTGCACGGCTGGTGGAATTAGAAAGAATATCGGGTACACGGTTGGGGATATAGCCGAGTTGCTCCACCGCTTCCGCTATTCGTTTTCCCAACGCTTCAGAAACCTGATCGGGATTGCGTAAAAAACGGCTGACCGTCATTTTTGTGACCCCAACGAGGTCGGCAACATCTTGTAAAGCTGGGCGTTTTTTCTTCATTTTCAATGTAATACAATCAGTTATTGATAGGTGCAGAGGAATAACTTGCGGTTTTAACATATTTATACATCATTACAACACGCTTTCTGGTGAAAAATGCCAATATACTCGCATCTTGTTTAGCAGTAATTACTGAAATTGTGATGACTTACACGCGTTTGAGTGAATATTCCAATCTGTTGCTACCCCCCACCGCACAACACAATAGTTTTCATAACTCTTACTCTCTTTGTTGTTGAGTTAAGGCCAACAAGTTCTTTTGCGATTTCTGCAATAGGAATCTCATAAGTTGGTAAAGAAGAGTTAATAATATGAATTAAATGCGATCTACATTACAGATGGTAAATCAGGAAAATGAACGGGAAAATTTGGCTAACTTTATAGGCCAAAAAATGGTAGAATTTTTCGGCCCTAAAAAGATTTTATAAAACAAATAGATAAAATTAGGGTGTTCCCCGTAAGTACGGGGATAAACCGGTAGTCAACCTCGGATGACAATTTACTTCTATGTGTTCCCCGTGAATACGGGGATAAACACTTACTTGGATAACAAAATCATACACTTTAGAGACTTGAAAATATAATTGACCCCAAAAGTCACTAAAAGCACTACTGGCTTCAAATCCGGTTAAAACTATAAACAAACTTCAACAAGAAATTAGATACCTGAAACGAAAAGTAACCTATCAAGATAAGACATTATCAGATAAGTCCACTCAGAAATTATTACAGGATAACCATAAAGAGAATCATCAAAATTTAGCTCATTATGATGCTATAGGATTTCCATCACTAACGGTTCACATAATCCTGAATGTGATCAATATTCCATATAAGATAAAATGTTAGTGATAACATGATATAAAATAGGTTAAATTCTCCAAATCCGTTGTTAACGTAGTGGATTTAACTAATTTTTTAAGTAGCTCGCTATTTTAAAAAATATAATCACCCAGGAAAACACTTTGAACGCTAATAATGCAACAGAAATAACTTACTGGAATCGTATGGTACCAGAACTTACCGTGACCAACTTTGCGGCTTCACTTGAGTTCTATCAAAAAATATTAGGGTTCGAAATATTAATTCGTCGAGAAAATCCCGATTTTGTTTATTTAGGATTAGGTGAAGCACAATTAATGCTGGAAGTATTTCATGACGATGGTTGGAATACTGGAGAACTTAATAGACCATTAGGGCGCGGTATTAATTTTCAAATTGAAGTCGATGACATTATGTCAATCCTGGAAAACCTGAAAATTAACGAAATCGAACTTTATCGACCACTGGAAGATAATTATTACTGCATAGGTGACACCACAATCTGTCAGAGGGAATTTCTCGTTCAAGATCCAGATGGTTATTTACTTCGATTTAGCCAATATAGAGAAAACACAGAAGATTAATGACACACCATTAATATAGGAAAGTTATAACTTTATTTACTCATGAAAGCGTATGACTAATTTAATAAATAACTTTAATTACCTCACACGATATTGGGGAAAAGCCAAAAAGAATCCCTATTCTAACGAAAATTATCATCTCCTGGCCTATCACTGCTTAGATGTCGCCGCAGTAGGTCAATTATTATTGGCACCACATAAGAAATTAACGCAAGATCTCGCAAATTTTTTGGGATTATCACCAGAATCATTACAAAACCTATTTTCTTTTCTTCTGGTACTGCACGATATCGGCAAATTTGCTTCTGCATTTCAGCAATTATATTCCCAAGAAGATACTGATCTAATTAAACCGGAGCAATACTCCCCCTATGACTCCAAACATTTCAGGCATGATCGGTTAGGGCTATTTTTCTGGAAAAACATTCAGGATGACGTACTGTTAGCTTTAATCGGAGATGATGGCCTGCAATTCAGTGAAGATAAACAAAAGAAACAAGCCCTGAAAACGTTAATGGTTTTGATGCAGTGTATGCTTGGTCATCATGGTAAACCCATTGATGATAGTTGGAACACAATTACCGATTTTACCGAGCCCCAAAATGTTATTGATGCAACGGCATTCACTCATGATCTTCTGACACTTTTTCAACCTCATCTACCATTGGCAAAACTACTTTCAAAAGAGTGGCGGCGCAAACTACAACAAGTGAGTTGGCAACTTGCCGGTATTGTCGTGCTGGCGGACTGGATAGGCTCTGACTGTTATCATTTTCGTTATCAAACCAAAGCCCTTCCGCTGGCGGAATATTGGCAGCTTACGCAAAAACAAGCTCAAATCGCCTTAGATGGTATTGATATCCATAACACTCCCGTGATAGCGCCTTATACTTCTATCCAGGAGTACTACCAATTTTCACCAACCCCATTACAAAAATGGGCGGAAGAAGTCCCGATTGATGACTCCCCACAACTTTTTATTCTGGAAGACGTTACGGGCGCAGGCAAAACAGAAGCCGCCCTCGCTCTGACTCACCGCTTAATGCAAACCGGTGCTGCGGACGGTTTCTATTTTGGTCTGCCAACAATGGCGACCTCCAACGCCATGTTTGGCCGAATCGCCAAACACTATCACCATATGTTTGATACAGAAAACGGCAAACTACCTAGTCTCGTTCTCGCGCACGGTGCACGTGAAATGAATGATAATTTCCGTGACATCATCCTGACGTCTGAACATAACGACAGTGATTACACCAGAGACGATAGCACTGCGACAGCACAGTGCCACCGATGGTTAGCTGATTCTAATAAAAAAGCTCTATTGGCATCGGTGGGGGTAGGTACTATCGATCAGGCATTACTTGCCGTTTTACCGAGAAAATACCAGTCACTTCGATTGATTGGATTAAATCGCAAGGTATTGATCTTTGATGAAGTACACGCCGCCGATGAATACATGTTTGCATTGCTGGAAAGTGTATTAAGTCTGCACCTGCACCAGGGTGGTTCCGTGGTATTACTGACTGCTACACTTTCCTTGAAACAGCGCGAACGGCTGGTGAATATCTGGTTATCTGCCAGCAGCATACCACCACAGAAATTGCAAAAAACGGCCTTTCCACTGGCAACCCATGTCACGTTAAATCCAGAAGCTCCATTGGTTGAAACGCCCCTGCACAGTCGTCCAGATGTCAGCCGTACTGTCACCGTAAAAACGGTGAATCATCTGGATGAATGTGTACAAATCGCCCTCAACGCCGCTCAAAATGGGCAATGTGTGGTTTGGGTGCGCAATTCAGTGGATGATGCACTCCATGCTTTCCGGCTTATTCAGGCACAAATGGCTCAACCGGAAAATTGCCTGTTGTTCCACAGTCGCTTTATTTTGCATGACCGAAAAAAGATCGAAAATCGTGTGCTGGAAATCTTTGGTAAAGAAAGCAAGCAGGAGGATAGGCAAGGCAAAATCCTGATTACCACGCAAGTCTTTCAGGAGAGCCTTGATGCAGATACGGATGTCATGATCTCTGATATCTGCCCGATTGATGACTTGATTCAGCGGGTTGGTCGTTTGCACCGCCATACTCGTAACGCAAATGGCGAATACGAGCAAGGTATTACCGATAGCCGCTCTGCGCCTGAATTATATCTCCACGCCCCAGAATGGGATGATCAACCCAAAGTGGATTGGCTGAGCAAAGATTTTCGCAATACCCAATATGTTTATCGTTCAGCCGGACGTTTATGGCTTGGCTTACGCGAACTCCTGCGCTTGGGAGCGATTCGTATGCCTGCTGAGGCGCGAACCTTGATCGAAGCCGTTTACGGTGAAGATGCCGATAACCAAATCCCTGATGCACTCAAACCCAAGGATAATAAAGAAATCGGAGAAGGGCGGAGCAAAGATGCCGCAGCACGATCACAAGCCCTGCAATGGCAGCACTATGAATATAGCAAACGCAGTGCCCGTGGTTGGTATGACGATGACTGTGATATCAGCACCCGATTTAGCGATATCGAAACGGTGAGCGTGCTGCTTGTCAAACTAACTGAAAACGGGGAACTAATGCCGTGGGTAGAGGATGAAAAATTTCCTGTCCAATTAAGTATTGTCAAAATACCAAAAAACAAATTTGCCGATAAGCTGCAACCCATACCAGAGTCTCTTTCTCAAACCGTGGAGCGGTTACAGGATAAATTCAAGTCCGTCAAATACCTGCAAATCTGGCTGCCAGAGAGTGACCCACATTTTACTTATGATCCCAACATTGGTTTTTATCCTAAGCAGGAGGCGTAATGAACCTCGTTAAAGACGCATGGCTGACTTTTAGAATGAAAGATGGCAGTGAGAAAAAGCGACCTCTGACGGCAATCTGCGATCCTACCGTTGTCGATTTTGTACTGCCACGGGCTGATTTTCAGGGCGCCGCTTACCAACTGGCGATTGGTTTGCTGCAAACCGCTTTTGCTCCTGAAGATGAAGACGAATGGTATGAGTTTTATCAACAAGCCCCTACCCAAGCGGACCTACAAACTGCATTTAATCGAGTAGAACATGCTTTTAATCTGACAGGGCATGGTCCTCTGTTTATGCAGGATCTTGATTCGTTAGCAGAAAGGAAACCCACCAGCATTTCAGGATTGTTAATTGAATCGCCTGGTGAAAAAACATTGAAGGATAATACTGATCATTTTATTAAACGCAGCCAATGTGAAGTCATTTCCCCCGAAATGGCCGCCATTGCCCTATTCACACTACAGATTAACGCGCCTGCCGGCGGTGTTGGACATCGTGTCGGGTTACGGGGAGGGGGTCCACTCACGACCTTGATTCAGCCACAAGAACCGGATGCTTCGCTATGGCAAAAACTTTGGCTGAATGTCATTAATCGGGAACATTGGCCTTACCCCGATCCTGATCTCAATAGCCCAGACGTTTTTCCTTGGTTGGGTAAAACTCATATCAGCCAAAAAGCAGGGACAGAAATTTACGCACATAATGTCCATGAACTGCATATGTATTGGGCCATGCCACGACGGATCCGGCTGGAGATAGAGGATAAGCCCGCCATCTGCCAATTAACGGGGCAAACAACTCACCCATCTGTTTCGGGTTATCGTACCCAAAACTATGGCAACAATTATTCTGGTACCTGGCAACATCCTCTAACCCCCTATCGGTGGAATCCGAAAAAACCGGATGAAGAGCACCTTTCTATCAAAGGGCAACCCGGAGGTGTGACCTATAAGATCTGGGATAGCCTGACTTTTTCCGATGATAAACAGGGTCAACAGGCAGCCCAGGTTGTCGACCATTTTAGCCAGATCAATGATTATTTTGCCGATGAACAAAGTTCCACGCCTCGGTTATGGGTTTTTGGCTATGATATGGACAACATGAAAGCCCGCGGTTGGTATTCCACCACCTTGCCTCTGTTTTCCATGCCGATTGAAAAGAAAGATGCCGTTTTCCGGCGCGTCAAAACACTACAAAACCTCTCTGCCAATGCATTGACACAGTGTCGTACCCAGATCAAAAACGCGTGGTTCCGTCGCCCGAATGAAATAAAAGGCGATATGTCATTTATTGATGCGACTTTCTATCAACGCACCCAGACTGCCTTTTTTAAGGCTGTTCAACAGATTGTCAGCAGCCAGCATAAAGCATCTTCCCTCTCCACCGAAGACGCTAAAACCTGGCTCTACCAACTTAGAAATACCTGCTTTGAGCTCTTTGATGAGTTCGTGCTGTCAGAAGATACCGATCCCGAAAAACTCATCGAAAAGATCGCGGCGCGACAAATTCTTACCAAGTGGCTGATGGGTTCTAAAGATATCAAGTCATTTATGGCAGAGCACAATATAGAAATCCAATCATCCAAGAACAAAAAGAAGGAGGAAGTTATCAATGAATAACCTAAGTGAAGGTCGTTTACTGCGCTGGTGGGAAAGCATGTTTTTATCCTCCGAAGAATTGAAGAAAAAAGAGATCCCCCCTGCACCAACGCTCTTTAAAGCTGAATTAAAGCGTTGCCAAGATATTGAGGCAGCAACGCTAACCGAAGGTTTTTGCGCATTATGGTTCAGCTTGCCTGAAGATATTATCAAAGAAGCTCAGCAACAGACTGTTATGCGATGGGCAATGATTGCTGTCACGCTGGTGTATGTCAAAACCAACACCACCACTAATCTGGCAACTGCCGCGGGCACCAAAACCGAAAATGACAAGCCGATTGTCAGTACACATCGCTTTGCCCAATTGCAGTCAGCCAAGACACCCGATGAATTTATTATGCGTTTGCGGCGCATCCTACAACAACTGAAAGGCCAAGTTTCCGTGTTATCCCTCGCCAAAGATATTGAACAATGGTTGAGAGAGTACCACCAGCCAAAAGCATATCGAGCCAATAAACGCCTCTGTGTGCAATGGGCGATGGATTACTACAAGGCCGCTAAATAACGCCAATAATTAACCACTTTTAATCTAATAAGGAATTTTAAATGAGCCAATTTATTCAGCTACATCTGTTAACTTCCTACCCTCCTGCCAACCTGAACCGCGACGATCTCGGACGCCCTAAAACCGCCAGAATGGGCGGAGCGGAGAGATTAAGAATTAGTTCTCAAAGTTTGAAACGTCACTGGCGGATCTCTGACCTGTTTCAGGATGCCCTCGCAGAGCACCTTGGTTTTCGTACCAAACGCTTTGGATTTCAGGTTTATCAACGCTTGCTTACTGGAGGCATCAAAGAGAAGCAAGCAACTGAATGGGCTTCTGCCATTGCGGAAGTGTTTGGCAAAAATAAAAAAGATGAACCCCTGGAAATTGAACAACTGGCACATATCAGCCCAGCAGAAAAAGAGGCTACCTTTGCATTAGCCGATAAACTTATTGCCGAAAATCGCGCACCAACCAAGGAAGAGCTGAATCTGCTGAGCAGAGAAAAAACAGCCGTAGATATTGCATTGTTTGGCCGTATGCTGGCATCCAGCCCTGCCTATAATGTGGAAGCAGCCTGCCAGGTTGCCCACGCTATCAGCGTTCACAGTGTTGCGGTGGAAGATGACTATTTTACCGCTGTTGACGATCTCAATGCGGGCAAAAGCGATTCCGGTTCGGCTCATATTGGCGAAACTGGCTTTGCGGCTGCTCTGTTTTACAGCTATATCTGTATCAACAAATCTCTATTAATCGAAAATCTGTCAGGTAATGAAACCCTAGCGAATCAAGCCATCGCTGCCCTGACAGAAGCCGCTATTAAAATCGCCCCATCCGGCAAACAAAACAGTTTCGGCTCCCGCGCCTATGCCAGCTATGTGTTGGCGGAAAAGGGAGAATATCAGCCTCGCTCCCTATCTGTTGCATTCTTAAAACCCATTGATAGCGAAGATCAAGCAACCGATGCCATCAAAGCGTTAGAAAATCAGAGAGAAAACTTCGATAACGTTTATGGTGCTTGTGCTGACACGCGCTATAGCATCAATGCCGTCGCGGGTAAAGGCTGTTTTGCTGAGCTACTTCAATTCGTTACTGAATAAAAGAGGCCAATATGAAGACTTACCTGGTCTTTCGTTTATATGGGGCACTAGCCAGTTGGGGAGTAGAAGCGGTCGGTGAAAACCGGCCAACCGGCATTTATCCAACCCGTTCGGCTATTTTGGGGTTATTAGGTGCAGCACTGGGCATCCGGCGCGATGATGAAACACAACTTATGGCATTGCAGCAGAGTGTCAAAATCGCCATCAAACAGATCGTTTCCGGTTTATTGATGCGGGATTACCATACCTCCCAGGTTCCTTCGCAAGAAAAAAAATTGTCTCACCCAACCCGTAAAAGTGAGTTACGTGATAAATCCAAATTAAACACCGTACTGTCTTCACGCGATTATCTTGCTGATGGCGTGTGGATTATCGCGATTTCCTTGACCGAACAGGCCAGCTTCACCCTTTCTGCCTTGCGTGATGCGCTGCTAAAACCCGTTTTTACGCTGAGTCTTGGGCGAAAATCCTGCCCTCTTGCACTTCCGATGATGCCGCAACTGACAGAATCTCCGTCATTAAAAGCCGCCCTTGATACGCCTTTTCCTCTCTTGCCTTATCAATCAGAAAAGGCCAATCACTATTATTGGCAGCGTAATCATGATGTTGTGAGTTATTTCTGGGAAGGAGATAAAGACGAGATCACGATCCCTGATACGACAATACTGACGCATCAACTGTGGGATGAACCACTATCACGTAGCCGCTGGCAGTTTACGCAACGCACGATGCACCAATTATCGTTCCAGTTATCAGTCGTGGAGGGAACACATGTATCTGTCTAAAGTCGCCTTGCACCCTTCTGCTTACTCTATGCAAACACCGTCACGTAAACAGACGAAAAATGATGTCTATGCTTACCACCAACTCTTGTGGCAATTGTTTACGGAGCAGGAAGAACGCAATTTCCTTTTCAGGCAAGAGATGAGCTTAAGTGGCAGACCTGAATTTCTTGTGTTGTCCACGACCACACCGATAGCCAATTCCCCACGGTTCCAGATTCAGACCAAGTCTTTTGCCCCTCAATTACATAATGGACAAAAACTGGCGTTCAAACTCCGCGCGAATCCCACTGTCTGCCTCACAAATAAAAATTCAGGCAAACAGCTGCGCCATGATGTGTTGATGCACGCCAAGCGTCAGGCAAGACATGCTGGTAGCTCAGGAGACCTTGAATCAGCAATGATGCAGGCCGCCCAAACCTGGATACAAGATGAAAAACGGCTGGCTAATTGGGGGATTCGCTTTGATTTTGCTCCGGATATTGAACGCTATACCCAACACCGCAGTTTTAAAGCCTCTGGCCAGAAGGTGGCATTTTCCAGCGTAGATTTTCAGGGAGTGCTCACTTTGTCAGATAGCGAACTTTTCCTTGAGCAATACCAGAAGGGATTTGGCAGGGCAAAATCCTTTGGTTGTGGGTTAATGCTGATAAGGGCACTGTAATGGCATTTATTCCATTAAAACCCATTCCCATCAAGGACAGGAATTCAATGATCTTTATTGGTATGGGACGTATTGATGTCAAGGATAATGCGTTTGTTGTGATTGATGAAGTCAACGGCGAACGTATGCATATTCCCGTCGGCTCCCTTGCTTGCATTATGCTGGAGCCAGGCACCCGCATTAGCCATGCTGCGGTAAAATTGGCATCTACCACCGGAACATTGCTTATTTGGGTGGGAGAAGCCGGTGTCAGACTCTATTCCGTAGGACAGCCAGGCGGTGCGCGTTCAGACCGGCTGCTTTATCAGGCTAAGTTGGCACTGGATGAGGATTTAAGGCTCAAGGTTGTCCGCAAAATGTTTGAATTACGTTTTGGTGAACCCGCACCCCAAAAACGCAATGTCGAACAGCTTCGGGGCATTGAAGGTGCCCGCGTCAGGAAAACCTATCAAATATTGGCAAAACAATATGGCGTAAAATGGCACGGGCGCAATTACGATCATACTGATTGGGATAAGGGTGATCTCATCAACCGCTGTATTAGTGCAGCAACCTCATGCCTATATGGAGTGACCGAAGCCGCTATTCTGGCGGCGGGTTATGCACCTGCTATTGGTTTTCTGCATACTGGCAAGCCTTTGTCATTTGTCTATGATATTGCAGATATCTTAAAGTTTGATACCGTCGTGCCTATTGCATTTAAAGTTGCTGCCACCAATAGCATTGCTCCTGACAGGCAAGTCAGAATTGCTTGTCGTGAAAAATTCAGGACAGACAAAATTCTGAAACGCCTTATTCCCTTAATTGAAGAAGTGCTTGCGGCGGGCGAGATTTCCCCACCGCTCCCTCCTGCTGATGCACAACCCCCCGCGATTCCCGAACCAATTTCTATCGGTGACATTGGACACAGGAGTCAATAGAGATGAGTATGACGGTGGTCGTAACAGAAGCTGTTCCTCCTCGATTACGGGGGCGGCTGGCTATTTGGTTACTGGAAATACGGGCAGGGGTTTATGTGGGTAATATATCCCATAAAATCAGGGAAATGATTTGGCAACAAATCACGGAGCTGACCGAAGATGGAAATGCAGTTATGGCATGGCAGACCAACACCGAATCTGGATTTGATTTTCAGACCTTTGGTGAAAACCGAAGGGAACCGATAGATTTTGATGGCCTGCGTTTAGTGAAATTTAAACCACTTTCTGAGGATTAGTTTGGGTGTTCCCTGTAGGTACGGGGATAAACCGCAAACGCTGATTATAGAACGAGACAAAAACGAATATTCCCCATAGGCTCAATGAATAATTCCAATATGAAAACATAAAAAAAATTAACATTAATTAAATGAGATAATAGAAAACCAAAGATAAGATTATCAATTGTCGTTTAACAATGGCTTATACCCATCTCACTTCAAGATGCACATTGTTTCTCCCCGCTTCGCGGGGAGAAATCGGATTTCATAGCGTGTTGTAAATTGCAACTTGAAGTTTAATGCGTATAAATAAAATTAAAACCGTTATAGACTATCTTCTTATTTTAAGTAACCAAAATAAAAATCAATATAAGAAATAATTTCAATATAAATTAATTATTTTTATTAACATCTGGAGAGATAAAACTCGCTCTATTTGACGATAAAACAAACGAATATTCCAAATCGTGCGATATTCCGCCTACAAACATAAATCGTTGATGATTGACCAAAATAGCTATGATAATCTACGCGCCTTTCCGTCTTAATGTGTTCATTTTATAGACAATTAAATATCAAAAATTAGGAAGCGAATTCACTTATGAACTTAACTAATACCAACAAATTGTTAGCTGCCACTTTGTGTCTTGCGGCCTCATACAGCTATGCAGATAGTGAGCGCCCACTTTTTTCATTAACCGTATCCGAATCTGGCGTTCAGCAAACAAATAATGATGGTAGCTTATCCCAGTCGACTAAATCGGGATCTCGTATTCTGCCAATTTGGGGTGATGCCGCACGCGCAAAAGGCTACGACCTGCCTGAACCGTTTGGTGTTAGTTATGGTTATATGAATCTGCGCCAGAATGTTATTGTGGATAAAATCGGTTTTATTATGCCTAAAAATCCTTCTACTGCTGAAGGCTTAAAAATACAGGCAGGAAAGACCCGTGAGCGAAATGAATCACATCTACTTAAATTAGATAGTTGGATACTACCATTTTTAAATGTTTATGGCGTATATGGAAAAACAAAAGGTACTTCTGCAACTAATATTGAAAACGTAGAATTAGGTTTTTTTAAGTTTAACAACATACCTTTTGAACTAGACTTTAAAGGGAAAACTTTTGGTGGTGGTCTGACATTAGCTGGTGGCTATAACCACTTTTTTGCAACACTAGATGCAAACTACACTCGAACCAATCTAGATATTTTAGACGGTGACATCTCAGCTTATGTTGTAACCCCCAGAATTGGCTATGAATTCACTTTTGAGCCATTATTTGCGGGACAGGGTAACACCAAAGTCCAAATTTGGACTGGTGCAATGTATCAAAATATTACTCAACGTTTTAAAGGTAACATTAGTAGCCTAAATTTACCTGGAGTTTTCGGTGTCCTCGTTCAAGCCTTAGATGACCCAGATATGAAATTCGACGTTGAACAACACCTAGCCCATAAGTGGAACAATACCGTTGGTGCACGCTTCGAAATCACTCGTAATTTCAATATCCTGTCAGAAGTCGGTTTTGGCAACAGAAACAGTTTCTTTATTTCCGGTGAGTTCCGTTTTTAATGTTTGGCTTTGCAACACTCAAAAGGCTGGTCATTGCCAGCCTGCTTCTCTTTACCATTTCATCAGCCCACGCTGATATCCTGCCTAACCGGCAAAAAATTGATGGTTGGTTAAACGAATTAGGTGGTAGCAATCATTTTGATGACCGCAAAAAAATTGACTGGGGCGTATTACCTGGTCCTTTCTACACCCCTGAAATGGGGATGGGGATTGGTGTTGCCGTCGTTGGCCTGTACCGTCCTGACCATTTAGATCACATAAGCCAGACTTCTTCATTAGGACTCAGTGGATTTGCTTCATCTACTGGCGCGTTTGGCCTGAACTTTACCAATTACAATTTTCTTGCCAGTGACCAATGGCGGTTATTCGTTTCCGGTACACTGAATAACACCCCAACTTACTATTGGGGTAAAGGTTATCGTGCCGGTAAAAATGACAGTCACAAAGAGGAATACCGTTCACAGGAATTTGCTATTCATCCGCGACTTCTCTACCGTGTCGCTAATACCACCTATATGGGATTAGGTTGGAATTTCTCATCCGTCAATGCCAGTGATCCGGATAGCGGAGCAAAACGGTATTTTTCCCAGTCTGTCGGTGGCCGTTCTGTGATGAGTTCCGGTGTAAGTGCCCACTTGAGTTATGATACACGGGACTTTTTACCCAATGCACGACACGGACAGGCATTTGAGATCGTTTATACCTATTTTTCCCCAGAATTAGGTAGCGATCACCGTTTCCATACCACACAGCTTCAGTTCTCGACCTATTACTCGTTATCTGAAAAGACAGTCCTGGCCTTCGATAACTATGCCCGTTTCAGCGCAGGTGATGTCCCGTGGAACCAGCTATCACTGCTTGGTAACGGCCAGCGGATGCGCGGGTATTATGAAGGGCGTTATCGTGACAACAATATCTTCACAACACAGTTAGAGTTAAGACATAAACTGGACTGGCGCCACGGTGTAGTCGGTTGGATAGGCACCGGCACGTTGGGAGATTCCCCTTCACAATTGGGAACCAGGCATTGGCTTCCTTCTGTTGGTATTGGCTATCGTTTTGAGTTTAAACCACGCATGAATGTCAGATTAGATTTTGGTGTCGGTAAAGACAGTACTGGATTCTATTTTCAGGTTGGGGAAGCGTTTTGAGATTATTCGTTACACTTTGCCTCTGTTTTTTACTGATGGCATGTCAAAACCAGCCACAATCAGTTGATCCGGTCAAACCTGTCCTTGTCAGTGATAGCCATGAGCAGTCACAGCAAGCCTGGAATGCGTTACCTCCCATTGCCCCACCAGAAGGTTTAAGGGCTTGCTGTGCTTTCGGCTATAACCTAAAAGCCCAACTATGGAATATTCCCATTCCCTTCTATGACATCGATAATATTGTAGAAGCCAAGAAATTGGGTGAACATCACTATAATGACAGTGTTGTCGGTGCCAGTGCCGCCTTGTTGGGGGTAAGCAATGAAAAAGTGGGGCTGCTCTATACCCATAAAGGAGGGTTTATTGATATCTCCCATGTCAGGGATACCGCAGACTATACGCTTTACCTGTTTAGCCAGATTTACGCTCATCTTGGTCAAGAGAGGGAGTTAACCCTGAATAATGAACTTGCCGCGCGTAAAATGCATTTTTTTGCTTTTACGCCACCGCAAGATCCGGCTGGACGCTATACGCTAAGTGCCTATTTAGCGGCTAAACTCGCTTTTCAACTTGCCGCCTGGCATGAAATAGCGCAATGGTATGGCTATCAATCAGTCCCTGGATTTTCAGAGGGCATTTCGGCTTTTTCCCCGGAAGATCTCTATTCAAACCTATTGGGTGCACGGTTGGCTCTGACATTGATTCTGGAAGGCCACGCTTCTTCTATAGCACAGTTCTCGGACGCAATGACGAAGATCTTGCCGATCGCTTTACATGAACTTGGAGATAACCCCAAATCAGGCACAAAAGAGATGTTTGATAGCGTAGATGGTTTGTGGTGGAACAGTTATCAACGCATTCCTGAGAAGTTTTTAGTTCTGCACCGGAATTATGATATCCAGGACAACCGCTCCCCATTAATGCCTTTCGGTAAAGAGCACTTTGCCCTGCGCTTGTCTCTGCCTGAGCATTATCAGCATTTTTCGTTGGATAATCTGGCTGAATTTCAGCTCTGGCCAACCAATGAGATGAAAAACCTACCTGTTCCAAAGCAATATTGGACAATAAAAGATTTTAAAATGCTGGCGGAAAATGCCCGACGGGAAGATGAAAAACAGTTGCTAATTAAATAAGATCCATCCATCAATATAGATGAGGAATATACGCATTAAACTTCAAGTTGCAACTTACAACACGCTATGAAACCCGATTTCTCCCCGCTTCACGGGGAGAAATCACATGCATCTTGAAGATAGATGGGTAGTTCCATCCGGATGACTTACTAAATCCTCCCTTGTGTATGCCGTTTGATCAGCTCCTGCAAAACCGCTTTTAATAGCTGACTTTTTCCATCTCCCAATGGCTCCAGCACACTTTTCTCATGGGATTCAGCTTCAGTCAGTAATCCTTCTACCACTTTTTGCCCTGCTTCAGTCAAACATACCAAGGTAACACGGCGATCACGGCCACCATTGGAAAAACGCGCTACATACCCCTGTAGCTCCAAACGCTGCAAAACACGGGTAATAGTCGGTTGTTTACTGACCGTTTTCTGTGCCAGAAGACCAGTGCTAATGGAGCCACTTCCTGTCAACGCCGATAACACCCGCCACTCCAGCACTGACAGCCCCCGCGCTTCAACGACATCATGAAATTGAGACGAAACTAACATCCATGCCCGCCCAAGCAAGGCAGGCAAGTAATTATCAACAAACACTTTTGAATCTGGCATAAGTTGAACAACCTTTTGTATCTCGATCAATATTTTCCTGATAACAGTGAGCCAAATCGCGGAACGTATGTATTCAGCCCAAGCTGTTTCAATATCATGTAGGTTGTTGCCACAGATGAAGAAATCACAGGTATCCCCACCCGATCTTCGATCAGTGCTACTGACGGCAAAGAAGGCATTTGTACACAAGCAGAAGCCACTATCACATCGACATTGCTATTTAGCCGTTTGGTAATCTCCACCGGTGCGAGAGGATCTTGTCGTCCAACAGCAAGGTTATCGGGGATTTCCAGCGAAATGCTGTCGATAACTTCAATCCCTTCATTTTCAATATAATCAATGACTAACTGAGTCAATGGCTTCATGTAGGGCGTCAGTATAGAGATCCGTTTCGCCCCCAAAGCATGTAGCCCATCCACTAACGCCCCCGCGCTGGTCACAACAGGTGCCGGATGTCCATTTTCAGCTGTCCGCAGATGGAGACGCTTTTCAGAGATCCGGTGATATCCCTGTCCCATGCTCATAATCGCCACTAAACAGGCATATCCCAGCACATCAACCGCGGCATCCGACAACTCAAGCGCACAGCGATCACTGTCTGCATCCATGGCCGCCAGTTCCGCTTTTGTGACTGTTTTCATTCTCATGCGACTGGAATGAAAGGTAAAACGTTCAGGGTTTATGACTTCACGGGCGTGCAGGATAGCGGGAATTTCTGTTTCCATTGTCGTATTCGATGAGGGAACAATCAGCCCCACGCGAAAATGCGGTGTGTTATTCATGGACGATCCTCCTGATCGGCTGGCAGATCAGTAAATCGGATCGCACGCATTGGCTGACGGTTCACTTTGAGATCGAAGATATCAAATCGGTTGTAATGCCCCGTGATATCGTGCATTTGACGAGGCTGAATACAGCGGTTCAGGTCAATATGCGCATAGACGATCCCTTCCTTATCAATCAGGGGATCACCAATCACGCGCCCATCTGGTCCAATAATGCCGGTGAATGCACTGTTAGAACGTGCCAGCAACGCTTCGGCTTCAGGATGGCTGGCCGACATCGCTGTGACAATTTCCGGCGAAATCGTGGAGCAGGAGACAATGGTAAACACCTTGCCTTCAAAACAATGGGCTGCCGCCCGCAAACGGATCGCCTCAGCCATATCATAATCCGCTGGTGCAACCGGCAGGGAAATGTAACTGGCAACATGGACCAATTCCCCTTGAGATAATAAGGAAAAACGCGCTAACGGATTGGTATTTTCGCCACAAGCCAGCACGCCCAATGGCCCAATACGGGTATCATGCACTTTTAACGAAGCCGCATCACCATTCGCCCATGTCAGTTTTTCCGCCCATGTCGGCACCAGCTTGCGGTGACGCCCCAGAATGTTTCCTTCATCAGAAATAGTCACCAGCGTGTTATAGAGTGTTGCTATGCCGTCAGGACTGCGCTCATTAACCCCAACCACAACGTTGATGTGATGACGAGCCGCAGCCAAGGCAATTTTGTTGATCTCCGGCCCCGGCACTTCAATAGCCGATTTGCACAGTTTCTCAAACCACGGACTACCTTGTATTGGGTTCATCACCCAGTTCCAATAGGGGTAACCAGAAACAAACACTTCAGGAAAAGCCACCAAACTGGCCCCCTTGTCTGCCGCTTCCTGAATCAGCCGACAAACGAGATCAACCGTCGCCTCTGTATCCAGAAAGACAGGAGCAGCCTGTACCGCAGCCGCTTTGAACTTAGGAAGTTTCAGCATATCAGGCTCCTGTTTTATTTACACCGCAATAACGGGGTGACGCAAATGGCCAATCTTTTCAAGGTATGCTTCAATCACATCCCCTGGCCATAGCCATTCTTGTGGATCACGCCCCGCTCCAACACCTTCTGGTGTTCCTGTGGCAATGATATCGCCTGGTTCCAGCGTGATGCCTTTGCTAATATCCGCAATTAAAGTATTGACCTTGAACAACATATGGCGCGTATTGGAGTCCTGTTTAGTCACGCCATTGACTTTTAGACTCAATGCCAAATCTTGTGGATTGGGAATTTCATCAGCCGTGACGATGCAAGGGCCAAAAGGTGCGTAGGTATCCTGTCCCTTAGAGTAGATCCACTGCCCGGCCCGACGGCAATCACGGGCACTCATGTCGATCATCAGGCTATAGCCAAAAACATATTTCAAAGCCTTATCTTCCGATACACCTTTAGCGCGGGTTCCAATAATCACCGCCAGTTCCACTTCCCAATCCAATTGCGCTGTGATCGCACTGTTATGCTCAATGGCGTCACCAGGGCCAATCACTGTTGTTGGCGGCTTAGAGAAAATGACCGGTTCTTTTGGCAGATCTTTTGCCGTATCCAAAGCACGGCTGGATTCAGCCACATGTTCAACATAGTTCAGACCAATACCAAAGATGTTTTTCCGTGGGCGGGGAATAGGAGCAAGAATTTTCACATTCTGCAATGGCAGTGAAACTCCCACCGGCCAAAATCCCTTAAATGAGTCTAGCAGCGCGGTTGTGCTGCTCACCGCCAATGGTCCCAAATCAATAAACTCCAGCATATTATCCGGCAATCTATTCCCCGTATGGGAAGCCAGCTTTGCCAGGTCTATGACGTGATCATTGACAATGGCGCCTAATCGCGCAGCAGCCGTGACTTCTGAACGGTAAGTGATTAAACGCATCTTTTATCCTCTCACTCGTTGGTGCCCATCGTTATCAGTCAGGGCTTCTTCGTAATACAATTGCAATGCCTGCATAACGGGCAAGTCGTTGAAACAGAACAGGCAAGCATCATCCGTTTGTGAAACATTCACATGCTCATGAAATGCCCATGAAGGAACGCAGAAAATATCCCGTTCTTGCCAGTCAAATCGTTGACCATCAATCACGGAATAACCTTTTCCTTTCGCCACTTGATAGATAAAACTACCGGTATGACGATGTGCCTTACCTACAAAACTAGGGCGCAATAACTGCATACTGGCACCGAGAGTTGGCATCACATGACCGCCTGTTAGCGGATTGGCGTAATGCATCAAAATGTCATCAAAAGGCGATCCATCCGAAACACAGGCATAACGCTGCAAAGATTCATAAGTTGGCTCCCATTGGTATCTGAACAACGGGGAATAAGGTTTATCCCAGCTAACATTCTGTGGACGCAAAGCGGGGGCACCCCAAAGTGCAATAGAAGCATTCACAGGTTCAGTCACTGCCTGACGCAAGTCAGGATGTACCTTATAAAAACCCGCTTCCAATATGTTAACCAGCGGTATATCCAGGCCATCCTGCCAGATACATTGTGAACCATCAGGCTCAACACCATGCTCATGCCAGGTTCCATTCGGGGTTAAGACAAAATCATTCGCTCCCAATAACAGTTTCTGGCCATCAACAATGGTGTAAGCACCACGCCCTTCCATGATGAAACGCAGGGCAGAAGAGGAGTGGGCATGTGCCGATGCCGCTTCACCCGGCCGCATAGTCTGGAGACCGGAATAGAGCAAACCAACAGCGGTAGAGGCGCCTGGCTCTCCCGAATTGTTCAGATAGACCACACGGCGACCCGCTTTTTCCGGTGTCACTAAATCGGCAGATTTTAGAACGTGCTCACGCAGATCACGGTAACGCCAAAGTACCGGCACTGAGGCTGATTTAGGTTGCCAGGGTTCTATTTTATTGGCGATTGTCCAAAGTGCCCCTGTCTTGTACTTGACCAACTCCCTGTAATACGCCAGTAATTCAGGGCTATCGGCCACATTAGCACGGCCAACAATATCTTCCCTGTATTGATCATGAGACTGGATATTTTCTTGTTGAGACATGGATATCTCCTAGAGTGGTTTTCTAATGAATTGCGCTTTGCCGTAAAGATAAGGTTTCGGCCAATCGATACCCGTCCAGCCATATCTGGCGCATTCATGCAGTAGCCAGGCCGCATTAGATAAGAATGGGCGGGATAAGGCACAGAGATCAGCGCGCCCCGAAGCGATAATGCTGTTGATTTGATCAGCATCGGTAATCGCACCGACCGCAATCACCGGCACATTACCTTCATTGCGAATGCGATCAGCCATCGGAGTCTGGTACATGCGTCCGTAAATCGGTTTCTGATCAGCAGAAACTTCCCCCGTGGAACAATCCACCATATCCACTCCGGCTTCACGGAAACGGCGGGCAATCTCTACGGCTTCATCAACCGTCGTTCCCCCTTCCACCCAATCCGTGGCAGAAATACGCACCGATATCGGTAAATCAGCCGGCCAAACCTCACGTACCGCCTTGAAAACGGCCAATGGGAAACGAAGCCGGTTTTCCAGCGAACCGCCATATTCGTCATCGCGCTGATTAGTCAGCGGGGAGATAAAACTGGAGAGCAGATAACCGTGAGCGGCCTGGATCTCCAGCCAGTCAAAACCGGCTTTGATGGCACGCTGGGTTGCTGCAACAAACTGCTCAGTAATTTCTTGTAGTTGTGTCTTGGTCAACGCTGCCGGCACTTGTGAGATTCCGGCTAAGTAAGGCAAGGCCGATGCCGAAACCAAAGGCCAATTCCCCTCTGGCAAAGGATGATCAGACTGTTCCCATCCCAATTGGGTTGATCCTCGTCTTCCCGCATGTCCCAGTTGAATGCCTATCCGCGAGCCAGAATGCTGATGGACAAAATCGGTGATTGTCTTCCACGCCTGCACCTGCTGATCGTTCCACAATCCTGTACACGCAGGAGTGACACGTGCTTGCGGAGAAATGGCCGTCATTTCAGTAATCACCAAACCCGCGCCTCCCAATGCTCTGCTACCCAGATGAACCAGATGGAATGAACCCGGAACCCCGTCCACGGCGCTATACAATAGCGTCGGAGAGACAACAACCCGATTTTTCAGGTTAACCCCCCGTACCTGATAAGGTGTCAGCAACGGCGGGATTAATGGTGAAGATAGGTGAAACTTTTGGGCAAACCAGCTTTCGTAATTTTCCAACCATGCCCGGTCCCTCAAGCGCAAATTTTCATGGGAAATGCGCTGTGAGCGTGTCAGCAATGAGTAAGCGAATTGTTCAGGCGCAAAACGTTCATAGCGTGCGACATTTTCGAACCACTCCGTTGAATTACGGGCGGCATTCTGAATTTTCAGCACCTCCACACTGCGCGATTGTTGGTAATCAGACAATCCCGCCTGCCAATTCCCCTGATGGGCTTTCAGGCTGTTTGCCAGTTCAATCGCATCTTCTAATGCCAATTTTGTGCCAGAGCCAATGGAAAAATGGGCGGTATGAGCGGCATCTCCCATTAACACAATCGGGATATTTTTGCCGTTATCTTCCTCTGGCTTGATCCAGTGCACCCAGTTCGCACAAATTACACGGGGAAAACGTATCCAAATAGCAGCCCCCCGCAAATGGGTAGCATTGGAGATTAAGGGATGTCCATCCAGCCACGGTGCGAATATTTTTTCGCAATACGCAATGCCCTCTTCCTGTGACATTTTGTCTATCCCCGCAGCCAGCCAGGTTTCTTCCGTTGTCTCGACAATAAAAGTCGATAAGCCTTCCTGAAATTGGTAGGCATGAACCTGAAACCAGCCATATTCGGTTTCCACAAACAGAAACGTAAACGCATCAAAAATTTTGCGCGTCCCCAGCCAGACAAAACGACAATGGCGTTGATCAATATCAGGCTGGAAAAATTCAGCGTAACGGGTACGGATCTGGCTATTAATCCCATCAGATGCAATCAGCAAATCAGCATGATATTGGCGGGCAATCTCCTGCTCATCCTCAACCTGCGTTTCAAACAGCAACTCAACCCCGACTTCGTGACAACGATCTTGCAGGATATTCAGTAACTTTTTACGGCCAATGCCAATAAACCCATGACCGCCACTACGATTTACTGTTCCCTTAAAGTGGATATCAATATCATCCCAACGGCTAAATTCCTCCCTGATAATTTCAGCCGACACTGGATCAGCCAGATGCAGGTTTTCCAATGTTGCATCCGAAAACACCACGCCCCAGCCAAAAGTGTCATACGGACGATTGCGCTCGATGACCACGACACGATTATCAGGATTTTGCAACTTCATCAGCAAACCGAAGTACAATCCCGCCGGCCCACCGCCAATACATACGATATTCTTACCCGTTACGGTCACTGCATTTTGACTGACTACTGCATTCTTACCTCTTACATTCATAATTTCTTCTCCTGCCGCACGATATCTACCCCATGCGTAATACGCCAGTTCTGCTAAGGCATCTGTTCAGTTAACGCATAATAAATTTCATCAGGTATGGGGATAGCTTGATGGGTATCCAGTGAAGTGGTGACATAAGTCTGCGTTACATTCATCCTCAGCTCACCTTCTTTGCTGACGCAGCGTTGGATCAACGTCAATGATTTTTTGCCAATTTTCTCAACGTTTAATTCCAGCCAAACCTGATCCCCCATTCTGCTAATGGCCTTAAATTCCGCCTCCAGGTGAACTGTCGGCAACCCAAAACGGTGTTTGGCGATGTAGTTGGCATATCCCATTGGCGTTAATTCATCGAACCAATCTTCTAGCAAGTTGTTGAACATCACAAAATACTGGGGATAAAAGACGATCCCCGCCGGATCACATTCAGAAAAACGGATCTTATGGGGCTGTATAAATCTAAGCAGGCTCATTACAGGCTCCTTAGGATAAGTTCTTTAATATAAAGAGAGACGCTGCTGGCACTCGCGTAATCGGTCACCCTGCTCATCTGCCAATGCCGCTTCACGCAGTTGCCGCAGGCTGGCAGGAGATAAGTCATGCAGATGGTGATCAACAATCTCCATCAAGGTTTGAAAATGACGTGATCCACGAAAATAAGTATCACCATATCCCTTGATTAAGCGCTGACATTGGGCAATTTCCGTAGCCAGTTCGGGATTGCGCTTTGCTGTTACGCCAATTCGCCACAACCACTCTTCAATGCGTAGCGTTTCATGTTGAAAACGCAGCGTATAGCGGCGCATTCGACGCCAACTTGCCAGCATACCAAGCAACAGATATCCCCGAAGGGAACTGGTGGTAATCACACGCCCACGGCTGAGTAATTTCGCCAACATACGATTGACAAAATGAGGACGAGACAACCAGCGACCAATATTGGCCGGCAAGCTGTCACAAACTTCTTCCATTCTGGGATGCAGAAAGTCATTGATCTCGAATAGTTGACCGTCTTTCACCCTCATTTCTTTCCTGACACGTTCGAATCGACTGGCACGAGTTTTGAGATCTGCCACCCGCATGGTGTCTTCGTAAGCCATCCACAGTGCCAAATGGCGGGCAGTTTCACATAATAATTGCTCGTTCAATAATCGCTCATCCGGTTTAACGGCTTGCTCGATCAGATTTTGCAATCGGTCAAGGTACAAACCGGCGTAAGCCAGATCTTGATAATCAATCAGGCGCCTGACACCTTCAATGGCGATGTCATGGACACAGGCAGGCAGCTTTTGCCGGATACGTAACAACAGGGCATTGACTTTCTTGTTCTGGGAAAAATAGTTCTGGGAAAAATAGTTATGGGAACGCAGGGCTTTTTGTGGAATATGGGATTCTGGCG
Organism: Xenorhabdus griffiniae; assembly: GCF_037265215.1. Lineage (NCBI taxonomy): Bacteria > Pseudomonadati > Pseudomonadota > Gammaproteobacteria > Enterobacterales > Morganellaceae > Xenorhabdus > Xenorhabdus griffiniae. The sequence goes on from NZ_CP147737.1 coordinate 3,939,099, forward strand.
CCGTTTTTGATTCTGCCTCCAGTTGTGTCCGGCTCAATCCCAAACCAAAGGCTTGCAAACTGGGTTCTATCCCCACGTTTTTCTTGATGATCGCTGCTTCAAATTGATTACGACTAAACGGCAAGATCTCCGTCCCACAAAGTGCACCAAACAAGACTGCACTGATCACACTGCCACTCTTCTCTGCCATCTTCGCCATATCAAAATGGATAAAACGCAAAGCGGCTTGTCGGGATTGCTGGATCAATACTTCGCTATCCACACGCCCATCGCCCATTGCCGAACGCTCTTCCATCGAAAATATCCGATGGCTTGATGCGATTAGCGTCGTGCGATCCGCTGTTACCAAACCGCGTTGGACAGCGCGTCCGGCTTCCATTAATTCCGAAGCCAGTACAATATCCACATCACCGGCAGTTGGCATTAATGCCAATACAGGTGTCGGTACTTCAGGATCATCAGCACCAGGAAATAATTCGACATAATAAATGGTTGCCCCAGTCCGCTGGGCGACACCCGGAACTGAAGTCGTTTGGGCGAAATAGCCATGCTCTTCCCCCAGGGTTACGATCCAATCGGCTAGTACACCGCCGCCTTCACCTCCCATCGCCAGAATAGCAATCTTAATCGGCTTTTTAGGCGAATTCGTGAACGGGGAATGGATGGATGGTGGCATAAGTATGACTCCTTCTTAAAAATCATATTGCTTACGACGTTTAACATCGCGACGTTGCAAATAACCGATGAGTCCTTTGCGAATACGATGGAGCAGCCGCTCCCAACGATTGGGATTGCTAATGATCCGTGCCTTAAAGAAAGAGGGGCACAACACTGCCGCATGAGATAATTCCCCGCACAACCCACAGCCCACACAGCTATTCAATACTGTTGTCACCGGATCGGTGCGCAATGGATCAGGATTCGGTTTAATCGATAGAGAAGGACAACCGGACAAACGGATACAAGAGTGATCGCCCGTGCAGGTATCAGGATCAACCCCAAACTGTTCGCGGACGATCCGCTTCCCTGCCGCAATAGCGCCTTTGATTTTTACCTTCTCGCGCCGTTGTTTATTCAACATGCACTCACTCTGTGCGACCAATACTTTTGGCCCATGCTTACCTGTTGTCAGCGCCTCGCGTAAGGTATTCATCATGGCTTTGAGATCGTAGGTACGTTTGATCGTGCGTACCCATTTCACCCCCACACCTTTAACTGCTTTTTCGATATCATGTCCGGTACTGCGATGGGGATTTAACGCTGTTGAAGAGGGAATATCTTGCCCTCCGGTTGCAGAGGTGTAACTGTTGTCCACAATAATGGTCAGATTGTCGCTGCGGTTAAAAACACTATTGGCTATACCAGTGGTTAAGCCGTTGTGCCAAAATCCACCATCCCCCATAACTGAGATTGCCCGCTTATTCGTAATCGGTGTATTCAGTGCTGCCGCACTCGCTGCCCCCAATCCGTATCCCATCGTGGTATTACCCAAATTAAATGGCGGTAAAATGGCAAACAAATGACAACCAATATCAGCACTGATGTGATGTTGCCCCAACTCCCGTTCAAGCAATTTCATCGCCGTAAAGATTGGGCGCTCTGGGCAACCGGTGCAAAATCCAGGTGGACGGGTATGAACCGCCTCTTTTAGTGGATCTTTTGTCGGTAAAGTGACGGCTGGGATGCGTACCTGGCAGGCAGACACCCCACTTTCCGCTGCAATTTTGCCGTAACGTTCAAGGAAAGCACGGAGTCCTGACAACACGGTAGCCGTGTTGTATTCCCCCGCCATCGGCAGTAAGTCCTTGCCATGTAACCGGGTCGCTATCTCACGTTGGCGCAAGATATTAGCGACATTCTGCTCGACAAAATTGGGCTGCCCTTCTTCCAGCACTAAAATCGCCCGCTTACCATGACAAAAACGTTCAAATTCTTCATCGATCAACGGGTAGGCGACATTCATGACATATAGCGGAATTTGGCTATTGCCAAAGACATCTGCCAACCCAAGTAAATTCAGGGCGCGGATCACGGTGTTATAGCATCCCCCTTGCAGGGCAAGGCCAACATCCTCCGCCTGTTCAGCGAAAAACTCATTCAGTGCGTGCTGTTGGATAAAACGCACCGCCGCAGGCCAGCGATCTTGCACTTTCTCTTTCTCATGCAAAAAACTGGCGGGAGGCAAAACAATACGGTTAAGATCGCGCGTCGGATTTTCCAGTGCATCCTGAATCATAAACGTTGACGAACGATTTTTCTCACAGACAAACCGACCATGCACATGGCAAGCACGAATGCGCATCTGTAACATCACGGGGGTATGACTGGCTTCTGATAGCGCAAACCCCATCTTCACCGCCTGTACAATCGAAGGCAGATTGGGGCGAGGATCGAGCAACCAGATCTGAGACTTCATCGCGAAAGCATGGCTGCGCTCCTGCATAATGGAAGAGCCCTCACCATAGTCTTCACCGACAATAATCAGCGCACCACCCACCACGCCGCCCGATGCCAGATTTGCCAATGCATCTGAGGCAACATTCGTGCCCGCCGTCGATTTAAACGTGATGGCTCCGCGCAGTGGGTAATTCACGGAAGCGGCAAGCGTCGCAGCAGCGGTGGCTTCACTGGCACTGTTTTCAAAACGAATGCCATATTCAGATAAAATATCCTGTGCATCCAACAACACATCCATCAGATGGGAAATTGGCGCCCCCTGATAGCCGGCCACATATGCCACCCCCGATTCCAACAGTGCTTTTGTCACGGCAAGTATGCCTTCACCACTGAAAACTTCGCCCTGTCCCAGACGTAATTTTTTCACTTCTTCGACAAATGATCGTTCAGCCATGCTTACCTCACCGTGTCCGCTTTACACCTTTTCGTTATCTTTTATGTAATTCGGCTATGCGTTAACGGTCAATGCATGATTTGTCATGTAATTATGATTTATGCAGTGTTTGGATAAAGTGAGCAGCAGGCGGATATAAAGTACCCATCATCAATATATTTATCATCATATATATTTCATTTAAATAATATGTGGATACTGTTATCAGATAATTGAATAAGGTTAATTCTGTTATTTTTTCTATCCCGAATAAACAAAACAGGGAATATACGCATTAAACTTCAAGTTGTAATTTACAACACGATATGAAATCTCACGCATCTTGAAGTTAAATTGGTATAAACACGTTATTAGCGGGATATCTCATACATCATAACAACGATATGACTGGCTAGAGGTATCTGAAATTATGAGCAATTCGTGGTCTTACGATTATTTTGGATCTAAAAATACTGAATCAAAGCACACTGGTTCTCGAAGAGCAGAATCAAGATATTCCACTACAAACTGTTCAGATCCTAAATATGCGGTGACAAAAATTGGGGAGCATCTCAATTCGCCAGAACATTTACTTTTTTCATCCAACGATTTTGATGAAGTTAAATCTATGGTCGGACGGATTATGCAGCCTCATCAGCTAACTATACTAGGTAACAATCAAAAGCTGGACGCCAAAATGCACTATATTCCACTGGGGGATATTTCTATGAGCCGGTTGCGTTACGGTGCCAGCGTTGAAATCACGCCAGGAGAATTGGATGCGTTCTTTCTCATCCAGATGCCGCTGGCCGGCTGTGCGGATATTGAAAGCGGCAGCCAGTGTCTTGATTCCACCCCCAATCTGGCTTCCATTCTCAGCCCAAATCAGCATACTTCCATGCGCTGGAACGCCGATAATGACCAGTTTATGGTCAGGATCTCCCGCTCCTTGTTGGAGAGAACGCTTGTCGGCCAATTAGGGCACCCTCTGGATCAACCACTGGTATTTGAACTGGGGTTTGAATGGCAACGCTGTCAGGCATGGCGCTGTTTGATGCCTTATATTCTGGAATGTACCACCCAGGTACCTGATATCTTGCAACACAAACTGATTACCAACCAAATAGAGCAATTGATTTCCGTTACCCTGCTGTCCACCCATCAACATAATTACAGTGACACGCCTACTAACCGTCGGTGCTCCATTCGCCCACGGCATGTACGACGAGTTCAGGAATATTTGCAGGCTCATGCCCACGAACCCATAACCGTAGAGCAACTCGCCCAGGTAGCAGGAGTCAGCCTACGCAGTCTCTATTCCGGCTTTAAGGAATTTCTGAATATTAGCCCGATGCAGTATTTACGTAACCTGCGTATGGAACATGTGCGCACAGAACTCCTGGCTGGAGAAGCCACCAGCGTCACAGGCGTCGCCCTGCGTTGGGGATTCGCCCATATGGGGCGCTTTAGCGCGGAATATAAAGCCCGTTATGGTGAAACACCAAGTAAAAGCCTGAAACGCGGCTGACAACCCAAAAGGCTGAGTCCCCAATAGCACTCAGCCCATATCAAACAACGTCTTTTATTACTTTTGCAAAGCAGGCAAATCTGCCAACGGCCAACGTGCTTTCACCGTTACACCTAATTCACCAGCAGTGCCTCCTTGCAAACGGATCATACCAGCCAGCGCGATCATTGCTCCATTATCAGTACAGAATTCAGGTCGGGCATAGAAAACTTCGCCCCCCAACTTTTCCATCACGGCCTGCATCTTGGTACGCAAGGTTCGGTTTGCACTCACTCCACCTGCCATCACCAGCCGTTTGAATCCCGTCTGTTCCAATGCTCGTTTACACTTAATTGCCAGTGTATCCACGACGGCATCTTCAAAGGCGCGGGCGATATCTGCTTTAGTTTGCTCATCCTCAGCCATATTATGACCATGAATGTTATCGCGGATCGTATTCGCTGCGAACGTTTTCAGGCCAGAGAAACTGAAATCCAACCCCGGACGATCGGTCATCGGGCGGGGGAAAATAAAACGCCCTGCCTTCCCCTGTTGCGCCATACGGGAAAGCACTGGCCCGCCTGGGTAATCTAAACCAAGCAGTTTTGCTGTTTTATCAAAAGCCTCGCCAGCAGCATCATCGATGGATTCACCCAACAGTTTGTATTCACCGATACCCGTTACACTAATAAGCTGGGTATGACCACCTGAAACCAGCAAAGCAACAAAAGGAAACTCAGGGCTGTTTTCTTCCAGCATCGGAGCTAGCAAATGGCCTTCCATATGATGCACAGGAATAGCAGGTACATCCCAGGCAAATGCCAGTGAACGTCCAATGGTTGCTCCAACCAGCAACGCACCAACCAATCCCGGCCCCGCAGTGTAAGCCACTGCATCAATGTCTTTACTCGTCAACCCTGCTTCCTTCAAAGCCGCCTGAATCAAAGGAACCGTTTTACGAATGTGATCACGGGACGCCAGTTCAGGCACAACACCACCATAATCAGCATGTAGCTTGACCTGGCTGTATAATTGATTGGCTAGCAGACCGGTTTCTTCGTCATAAATTGCGATTCCGGTTTCATCGCAGGACGTTTCTATACCTAAAACTCGCATTGCACTATTTGTCTCGTCGTCTCGTGTCTCGTTATCTGGTCATATACATTCGCATTCCTTTCAACGCGCAACAGTGTAACACTATCTATTGTTGAATTCTCTGCCGACACACCTTCCATATCAATATTCTCACCACTGAATCCATTACATGCTGGCTATTTTTTCTGTTTAGTCTATAATCAATGCCCTACTTGAATATCCTGTGTGGTTAATGTTAATAACGTCGGTATCAGGCTGCCTTTTTTATAGACAAAAAAGCATCCCATAACCCGCGGCGTTATCGGTTTCAATTTTCCTCGGCACTTTACAAGGCCGTGTTCATTGAAGTAAAATTCCGCACCATTTTAAAGACGGCTGGCACTATCACGCCAGCGACAAACCCGATTTCTATTGAGGTGAGAGGCACATGCCAGTAATTAAAGTACGTGAAAACGAGCCATTTGACGTAGCACTGCGTCGCTTCAAGCGTTCTTGCGAGAAAGCAGGCGTATTAGCAGAAGTTCGTCGTCGTGAGTTCTATGAAAAACCAACGACTGAGCGCAAACGCGCTAAAGCTTCTGCTGTTAAGCGTCATGCTAAGAAGCTAGCTCGCGAAAACGCACGCCGCACTCGTTTGTACTAATCTTCGCGGTCAGTCCGCTTAGTGGTTGTATTAACAAACTACTGCAGTTAAAGGCCGTGCTTTCCCAAAGGAAGCGCGGCTTATTCTCGTTCATCAACAGGCGAAAAAGGGCTTATGGCTGGACGAATTCCACGCGCATTTATCAATGACTTGTTAGCAAGAACCGATATCATTGATTTGATCGATGTTAGGGTGCCTTTGAAAAAGAAAGGTAAAAACCATCAAGCGTGCTGTCCTTTTCATAACGAAAAAACCCCTTCATTCACTGTAAATGGTGATAAGCAGTTTTACCATTGCTTCGGTTGCGGAGCACATGGCAATGTCATTGATTTTTTAATGAATTATGACAGGCTGGACTTTATCGAATCCATCGAAGAGCTGGCCGCAATGCATGGGCTGGAAGTCCCCTACGAAGCAGGTTCCGGCAGTAGTCAAATCGAACGTCACCAAAGGCAAAATCTTTATCAACTGATGGAGAAGCTCAATAGCTTCTATCAGCATTCACTGAATACTCCCAACGCCCAATCAGCCCGGCAATATTTGGCTCAGCGTGGACTCAGTGAAGAGATCATTCAGCGTTTCGCCATTGGTTTTGCGCCTGCGGGATGGAATAACGCCTTAAAACGGTTTGCCCATAATGCGGAAGAGCGCAAACAGTTAGACGATGCAGGAATGCTGGTCACGAACGATAGTGGCCGCACTTATGATCGTTTCCGTGAGCGGGTGATGTTCCCCATTCGCGATCGTCGTGGTCGCGTAATTGCATTCGGCGGCCGAGTGCTGGGAGATGAACTTCCCAAGTACCTGAACTCGCCGGAAACAGAAATTTTCCATAAAGGCCGCCAGTTATATGGTCTTTATGAGGCACAGCAAAGCCACAATACCCTGACAAAGCTATTGGTGGTTGAAGGTTATATGGATGTTGTTGCGCTAGCCCAATTTGGCATTGACTATGCCGTGGCTTCGCTGGGAACGTCCACAACCGCTGAACACGTGCAGTTACTTTTCAGGACAACCGATAATGTCATCTGTTGTTACGATGGTGACCGTGCAGGTCGTGATGCCGCATGGCGTACATTAGAAACAGCGCTGCCTTATCTGAATGATGGTCGGCAATTACGTTTTATGTTCTTGCCTGATGGTGAAGATCCTGATTCATTGATTCGTAAAGAAGGACGGGAAGCATTCGAGCAGAGCATGGAAAAGGCATTGACGTTATCTGCATTTTTGTTTGAATCACTCTTGCCACAGGTTGATTTAAGTAACCCAGAAGGAACGACTAAACTCAGTTCGCTAGCCATGCCACTGATAAGTCTTATCCCAGGGGAAACACTGCGGCTTTACCTGCTTCAAGAGCTTGGAAACCTGTTAGGGACGCCTGATACAACACAATTGGAACGATTTTTGGCAAAACTTGTCAAAAAAGATACCAATACTTATCAGGCGCTAAAACTGAAACCAACAACAATGCGCATACTGATCGCATTACTGGTACAGAATCCGCATTTAGCGACATTGGTTCCCCCATTACAGGGAATGTTTTCTACTCAGATAGCAGGACTGCCATTATTCATAGAGCTTGTCGATACGTGCCTTGCGCAACCAGGTTTAACCACTGGGCAACTGTTAGAGCAATATCGCGATAATAAGTATGCTAAACAGCTTGAAAAACTCGCTGCATGGAACGATATACAAATAGAAGAGATTGCTGAAAAGACTTTCAGCGATGCACTGAACCATCTTTTTGCGTCAGCACTTGATGAACGTTTTAATTTTCTAATGGCTAAAGAGAGAACTGAAGGCCTAACACCAGAAGAGCGTGAAGAAGTCCGGTTAATTACGATATCTGGTGCGAGGAAATAAGAATCTGTCTCAGCAAGGCTATATTCCTTCAAGACGATATTAACTTGAAGGTTATACTATTTGGCTTACTTATATAGGTTTATTCCTTGATATGGTTTGCTGAAACTATCGTTTGATAAAAATATCACTCGATAAAATATAACTTGGTGAAACAGGTTCTCAACCAAAACCTAAAATCACAGACACAGAATTCACGGCTTAAATGCCGCATTAGGTAGGGCAGGTACCCCTACAATTGCCGCAATTGAGGGCAGCGGCAATACAATGAAAACGCCCCTAAATATTATTGTTGGCATATTTGTTTCGCCGACCGACACCAACCAATACTCTGAAGTGTGGATACCGTCTTATGGAGCAAAACCCGCAGTCACAGCTAAAGCTACTTGTCACCCGAGGTAAGGAGCAAGGCTATTTGACCTATGCTGAGGTCAATGACCATCTGCCGGAAGATATCGTCGATTCTGATCAGATAGAAGATATCATCCAAATGATCAATGACATGGGCATCCAGGTAATGGAAGAAGCACCTGATGCCGATGATCTCATGTTGGCAGAAAACACAAACGACACAGATGAAGACGCAGTGGAAGCAGCTGCGCAAGTGCTATCTAGTGTTGAGTCAGAAATCGGTCGTACCACTGATCCGGTTCGCATGTACATGCGCGAAATGGGTACGGTTGAACTCTTGACTCGCGAAGGTGAGATTGACATTGCAAAGCGCATTGAAGATGGCATCAACCAAGTGCAGTGCTCCGTTGCTGAATACCCTGAAGCGATTACTTACCTGTTAGAACAATACGACCGTGTTGAATCCGGCGAGAGTCGTCTGTCCGATTTGATCACAGGTTTCGTTGATCCTAACGCAGAAGAAGATCTTGCCCCAACCGCCACTCACGTTGGCTCAGAACTTCCGCAGGAAGAACTTGACGACGATGATGACGATGAGGATGAAGATCGTGATGATGATGCTGACAGCGAAGAGGATAACAGCATCGATCCTGAACTCGCTCGCCAGAAATTTTCGGAACTGCGTGAACAACATAATCTGACTCGTCAGGCGATTAAGACACACGGTCGTAGTCATCCTAATTCCGCAGCAGAAATATTAACTTTATCTGAAGTATTTAAACAGTTCCGTCTGGTGCCAAAGCAATTTGATCATCTGGTCAACAATATGCGTTCCATGATGGATCGCGTACGTCTTCAGGAACGTCAGATCATGAAGATGTGTGTTGAACAGTGCAAAATGCCAAAGAAAATCTTCATCACGCTGTTCTCTGGCAATGAAACTACTGATACATGGTTCACTGCTGCAAAAGCAATGAATAAGCCATGGTCTGACAAGTTGCTGGAAGTTGAAGAAGAAATTATGCGTAGCCTGCAAAAGTTACGCCAGATCGAAGAAGAAACCGGCCTGACCATTGAACAGGTCAAAGACATCAACCGTCGCATGTCAATCGGTGAAGCGAAAGCCCGCCGTGCGAAAAAAGAGATGGTTGAGGCTAACCTGCGTCTGGTTATTTCGATTGCGAAGAAATATACCAACCGTGGCCTACAATTCCTCGATTTGATTCAGGAAGGTAATATCGGTTTGATGAAAGCGGTTGATAAATTTGAATACCGTCGTGGTTACAAATTCTCAACTTACGCAACATGGTGGATCCGTCAGGCGATCACACGTTCTATCGCAGACCAGGCACGCACCATCCGTATCCCAGTACATATGATTGAGACCATCAACAAACTCAATCGTATTTCCCGCCAGATGTTGCAGGAAATGGGGCGTGAGCCTTCACCGGAAGAGCTGGCAGAACGTATGATGATGCCTGAAGACAAGATCCGCAAGGTACTGAAAATTGCCAAAGAACCCATCTCCATGGAAACCCCTGTGGGTGATGATGAAGATTCACATTTGGGCGATTTTATCGAGGATACCACTCTCGAACTGCCGCTGGATTCAGCAACTTCAGAAAGCCTGCGCGCAGCAACTCACGATGTGTTGGCAGGTCTGACTGCACGTGAAGCGAAAGTTCTGCGTATGCGCTTTGGTATCGATATGAACACTGACCATACTCTGGAAGAAGTGGGTAAACAATTTGATGTAACCCGCGAACGTATTCGTCAGATCGAAGCAAAAGCACTGCGTAAACTGCGCCATCCGAGCCGTTCCGAGGTACTGCGCAGCTTCCTTGATGACTAACCAACGGATTTAGTGATAAATCTAAAAAGCGTCTGTTTCGGCAGACGCTTTTTTATTAACGGTTGCAATTTTATTCACGGAAGAATGCATGATGTTCAAATAGTGGCTTAAATCCCATACGTGCATACAATGGACATTTTGCAGGAACACCATCCAGATACCATTCTTTTACACCCTGCCGCTTAGACTCTTTTAGAACATAATGCATTAAAGTGGTCGCATATCCTTTGCCTTGCATATCGACTAAAGTCCCAAGATCATCAAGGCGAGCATAATCCTGCACTCGCGATAACGTTATTGCACTCACTGGTTTTTCATCTACATATAATGCGTAGTGCTGGAGTTGTTTTCCAGCTAAAAGTGCTGCTTCATGGCTCATCTGATATTGTGAAGTAATATTTTGCCCTACATTAAACGCATTATCTATTGGCGTCGTCCAATCGGCTAAACAGTGATTGACACACCTGACATCATATTCACTGTATAACCTATCTTCTATCTGCCAATTTTCAAGATCGAGCCGCATCGATATTAATAAACTTTGCGGATCATAAACAAACCCAGCCTGATTGCAGGCCTTCTGAATATGTTCATACCCTCCAGCGGTCACAATACTAAAAGGCTGTTCACACCGTTCTTCCATTAATTGGATACCCGTTTTTAACGCCTCAACGACATTCGGATCGTTTTGGGTAACCAACAAGAAATTAAAGAGCGAACTATTTATCCCCGTCACATATGCCCACACATGTTCACTGACATGTTGATGGATCTGACTGATGGATGAGTAAAAATAATCTTCAAGTCGTAAATGGTTTAAAATGTATACTGAAGTATTATGATTATTCATATCAACTCACAAAATATATTATGGGAAGCAATGAAAATAGGGAACATAGCGAGTAATACCCCACCAGATTACAATAAAGTACACAAAACAATCACAAAACTTATCAAAAAATAGACAGACGTCACCAGAAACAACCTGAAATGACTTATCGAATTCTTAAATAATATGAAAATATACTGATCATTGTATATAAAACACGCATATGAATTTTGGGGACTAGACCTAGCACTAAACTGTACCGTATAATCTCCCCCAATTCGACGGCCCCTTAGCTCAGTGGTTAGAGCAGGCGACTCATAATCGCTTGGTCGCTGGTTCAAGTCCAGCAGGGGCCACCAATCTATTCAGTAACTTACACACCATTTACCCTAGCCATAACTGTCCCTTGGGACGTAGATGGGACTTGAGTGTCAAAAATCGCATCTATATGACGCGCGTGTTCAGTCAAATGATTTGGCGCTAAGTGTGCATATCTACGAACCATTTCGATTGACTCCCAGCCCCCCATTTCCTGTAGAATTGATAATGGAACGCCTGATTGCACCAACCAGCTAGCCCATGTATGTCTCAAGTCGTGGAATCTGAAATTCTCTATTCCTGATCGCTTCAATGCAGAATTCCATGCCTTGTTATCATCAACTCGCATTTTTCGGATGACTGGCGTTCTGGTCCCGTCATTTCGATTAGCGGATTTTTTATGCACGAACACCCATTTTTGGTGATTACCTATCTGGTTACGCAAAACCTGACATGCTGTATCATTCAGGGCTACCCCTATAGCCCTGCCTGACTTACTGTCTTCTGGGTAAATCCATGCAACTTTTCTCTGCATGTCGATCTGTTGCCATTCCAGATTAATAATATTTGAACGCCGTAATCCTGTAGATAGGGCAAATTTAACAACGGATTTTAACGGTTCCGGGCACTCATCAATCAGCCTTTTTGCTTCATGATGTTCTATCCATCGTATTCGTCCGTTTTTAGGTTGATTGGTCTTAATAATTGGCGCTCTATCTATCCACTTCCATTCACGTTCTGCCGCTCTGAGCAGTGACTTGATGAATGCCAAATGCAGAGCTTTTGTTGCTTTAGCTGCTGGCTTGGGTGTATAGACAGGAATATCCTTGCCCTTCTTTTTGTTGGCCTCGCATTTGGCTTGCCAATTTTCCAAATGCTTCCGGTTCTCCATTTTTGCTACTGAAACATATATCTTCTCTGCTGTGATGTTTTTTATGATCACGCCGGAGAAATGGATTAACCAAAAACCAATCATGCCCTTATCTTTGTCTATCGATTTCTTTTCTGACTTTTCTTCCAACCACCTGACACACGCTTCCTCAAATGTGATATCAGGATAATCACCCAGTTTATCAACTCGCCACAAATCAGCTCTTAATTTGTCGTGCAGTTCCTGAGCTTGCCGTTTGTCCTCTGTGCCAAGAGACTGTTTAATTCTCTTGCCGCCCGGGATCGTGATGTCGGCGTACCAAGTCTTGTTTCTGCGGAATATTGACATTTGTTACCTTCCTTAGCGTCAACCGCGCTCACGGTTACAGTGTGGATCGGATTGTTTAATGCGGCAATGCAATTTTGACGAGTGATAAGATAGGGGGATTGTTTTTTAGTTGGGTCTTTTCTGGCTGCCACTAATCGGCCTGTTCTAATCCAATTCCGTAATGTTGGTGGTGAGACCCCAACAAAATTACATGCTTCCGCAAATGTCAGGGGATATCTATCCATCCTTCATCTCCTTCTGAATCATCCGCACATAATACGCCAGCACTGATTTAGCGCTGAACTTCATGTGGTTGAGTGGTTTAAATTTGGGGGTGTATTTATCGAGAATTGCGGCGACTGCGACATCGTCGTATTTGGGTAGGTTGTTTAACTCATTCAGGCATTCCCTCGCCACCTGTCGTCGTCCGTTCTCGAATGATTGGTTATTCATGATGCTCGGTTGACAAATTCGATTTAATTTGCAAAACGGTTGACGCTAAATAGTCAACCGACACTCTTTCCGTTCTCGAATTTGTTAGTCATTGGTGGTGAATTTAACCTCACTAATAAATTCGATATTATTTTGGGGTGACTCATTACCCCATAAATCCCAGCCCTCGACTGTCTCACGGGCAAATAATTCAATGCGTGGTACATCACCGTATAATTGCTCTAATCGGTAGTGAGCTTCTCGCGGCTTTTGCGAGTGTTCACCCAGACACGAATAAATAACCTGTTTCACGCTGGCGCTTTGTCGTGGCAGTCCATTACCACGAACGGCGATCAATACATCCTCGGTGTTGCTGCGGGTGTAGTTGCCGCCGTTCATCCGTGTTTCGGTGTTGAGCAGTTCCATAAAGTCATGAGCATCGAACAGCCTTTCTTCCCGAATAGCCTTATTGATACGTTCCATCGCTAACTTATTCAGCTTTATCCACGTGAACAGCTTCATGGTCTTAACTGTAAATCCCCATGCCTCAGCCAGCTTAATAGCTTCCAATGCAAAGTTCCCCGTGTACCACATGCAGAGTACGGAATTTTCAGCGGCTATTTGTTCTATGGGTAATCGGGTGAGGGAATAAAAATCGGTAGTAGAGTAGTGGTTATTGGCGGCTCCGTTGCTGGCTGCGTTATTATATTGCCACGGGGGATCAGCTACGATGAGGCTGTATTTCATTCTCCATCCCTACTGTTACTTATATTAAATGGCAATCCATCTGCCTCCATAGGGTTAATATTTGCAAAATCACATGGAATAATGAGACCGCCAAACTCTTTAACCATCATTAATGCTTGTTGGGCTTGAATCGCGATAATATTTTTTGGTAACACTAATTGATAAGTTACTCCATCAATTAAGACCAAAGTCGTCATTGCTTGAACTTGTTTCATGGCTATATTCTCGTTATTTGTTTGGGTGGCGGTATAGATTTACTGCAAATATGCTTTTGTTATCACCTATATCATCAATGCTTTTATAAACCTTACCATCAGCTAAATTATATAGCCACAGGCGCCATATTTTCATATTCAGATACTTTCGATTGCAGCTTGACAATTCCATCAACTAATGCACATATAATAGCACCATTTATGTCAGCCAATTTATGCCAGTCCGCATCATCCTGATGGTACGCATTAATAATAATCTCATATTCAGCGAGCTTTTCTACTGCTTCGCAAAGTGTGATTAACTTCTTAGGTGCTCTCATTAAATCAAGATAATCAATCGCTGCTTGGAATTTAAATCTATCAGCATCGCTGTTTGATTTCATAAAACTATCGTATGCTAACAACGCTAATTCACTACGTTTTTTCATTTCCCGCGCCAACTCAAACGCTTCTTTGCATAAATCTGAATTAGTCATTATCATCACCTGTATATTTAATTTTACCCGTCAATATCCCATCAATTAGTGTGCGCATTTCCCAGCACCAATAGAAAGATTCGACATAAACAGATAGTTGTTCGTAGTTATGTTGCTTGCGCTGAATAAATTTTTCGGCAGCTTCACGGGTTAAATGCGTGTTTACGGTTCTGTAGTCATATTTCCAGTGGAAAACATAGGCATCCTCTAATACAAATATTATGCATTCAGCTTTGTCGTGATCATCTAATTCTGACCAATCAGATAAATATTCCTCTTGGGCGTGTTTAAATATTCTTTCTTTCTGTGTATCTTCAAAACTATCTAATGCCGCCTCAATGGAGTAATATTCCCAACAATCGCAATATATGCCTATCTCATCATCGTCGAGGCCAACAACTTTAACTCGTTCTCTCACTGTGAATGATGGGTTCGTTGTAAAATGCTGGTCAACGCCAGCCCCTTTATGTTGATATTTGAGGCGATTAACAAAATCATTCCATGTTTCACGGGATAATTCGCCGCCGTCTGCCAGTGATGTAAAATCAGTCATTATTTAAACTCCCTGCATATATTCGCTGCCCGTTCGCACATATCAGTATCAAACCAGCCGAAGTGGCATTTGCTAGGACTAATGTCTAGCTGTTTTGCTAACCAATGGTACGCCTCCGTGCGCGCCCAATTCCATTTTTCTCTGACGTAATCGAAATGCTGATGGGCTGATAGACGCGCTATCCGTGTCGGTTTATCCGCCAGTGACCCCATCGGGATATCCGTTCCCTGATGCATGCTGACACGCGCACCACATGTCCAGCAGTGGTATAACCACGGCCAGCGGTTGTCATGGATACGTTTAAATACATTCAGATGATGCTCAATCATCACGTGCCTGCCACAATATCGGCAGTGTGTCGGAATGGGGTAGAGGTCGTTAACTCTGAGAACTGCTTTTGGATTTGGGTTCCATGGGGTGTATTGCATGAGGGACTCTCCTTCATGAATGCCACCCAATGTGTATTTGCCCTTTTTCCTGACGGGTGGCCAAACAATGGTGATTGAGATACCAGCGCTAATATTTCACTGGTTTTGATTTGCGTTTCATTCCATTTAAAAATCAGTGTTCCTGCTGGGCGTAATACTCTAAATGCCTCCCTGAATCCCTGTGCTAAATCATCGCGCCAATTATTTTTATCCAATATGCCGTATTTCTTCCGCTGCCAACCGTTTTCACCTGCTCGTTCCAGATGAGGCGGATCGAATACAACTAACTGAAATGAATTACTGGTAAATGGCAGGGCGCGGAAATCACAGATAATATCCGGTTCAATATTCAACTCCCTGCCATCGCATAAAATATGACGCTCTCGCCGGATATCGCAAAAAATAACATTGGGATTATTGCGGTCGAACCAAAACATCCGGCTGCCGCAACACATATCCAATATGGTTGGTGACACAATAATCCTCCCGCCGCATAGCAGCGTAGTGATGAAATGGTTTTGATTATTTAGTTAATATTGGGATTGCCGAGCACAAATACCCGGTGTTGAAAATCGGTGGAATGGTATAATCTGGGTTTCAGCTTTTCCCCTGTTTTTGCCTTTCCGCATACTCTTTAGCCCATTTACGATTACAGATAACGCATTTTCCATTTGCTACAAACCTCTCCGTATGTCCATGCGGACAGGGTTTCCCCTGAAAATATTTACTGGACTCCTTGATCATTAGTTTGTGTCTCCATAATCATGGATTTTATTTTCCCAAACCCCTGTTTTAATACTTCGCTATTCATCCCCTCAATAGCTGTCCAGCTCCGTGTGGCAAAAATGTTTTCCATAACGTCCAATCGCTGTTCTTTAGCTTCTTTGCTGTTCCCATCCAGCCCCAATTTTACGAATAACCCCTTTATTTCCTCGCACATGATTTCTCTTTGGCGCCTTTCGTACTGAAAACCATCATCCGTGATTTCGTTAACAAACAGCATTGAGCTGTCATGCTGCTCCATTGAATCAAAGTGCTTTCCGCCGATGTTGAGAAAATCAAAATGTGGAGCGAATGTCTGGAAAGTAGGGAAGTCGAACTCTTGTCCATTGAGCCTGTCAGTGCGATCCTTCTCTACCAGCGCCCTGTTAATGATTCTGCCGTTTTCTCTGTGCTTAATCATTTCGATGAGTAGCGATGGTTCATATCCCATCTCTTTCTCGGTTGCCATTTTTGTACCGTTAGTGATGAGTTCCATCTTTCCTGTTTCATCATTTTTTTGGTACTCATAAATAGAACCTGCACGACCACAAACTATTGCGTGGATCTTTGAAGAGAGGAATAAGTCGGTAAATTCAGCCCACTTGGCTTTGATAGGCTTCCAGTGATGGAATTCAAGCTGATAAACAGGTTTTGCACGTGGATTATTCTTTTGGCGTTGAGTATTGAGTTGCTTTAGATAACTATCCTGACAATCTTTCCATACGTGAGTAATTGAGTCTGCAATGATAATGGAGCATTCCTGTTCCGCTTCCCGCCAAAATCCCATCAAATCTTTAATTGCTCGGCTCTCGTCATAAACTAAAAATTCAATACCAACAGCCTCAAAAAACGGAATTATGTATGTTGCCGCTGGTTCTGTATCGAACATAGCAACAGGTTTTTTGAGATTATATGTTTTCCATAACCCTACAGCTATTTCCGTTGCTGTTCTGGTTTTCCCTGACCCCGCATCACCGTAAATTCCAATTTTTGCAAACGCCTGCTTCCGCTCGGCTTTCTTCAAATAACTTTTCATGCTTGTCTCCTCTGCACCTGACACAAACATAATTTGCGTAGCAGGTCATTAACCATCTCATCGACCTCATCGCCCGCATCGAACAGTTCACTGAATATCTCATTCATCCGTGGTGAGAAAATAGAGCATGTCCCTTCTGGTAATGAGTTATATAATCTGTGAGCGTCGTTTTCTTGTTGTTCCTCTACAGCTTCCTGATAGGCTGCCTCTTCCATTCTGCGCTCATATTGCTCATCCTGAGCACCGTAGGGGTTGTAATCGAATCTCATGCCGCCTCCCGATGTAATTGCCTGTTCAATTCCATTGATATTTTGCGCCCCATCCCTGATTTGATAATCGCCTCAACCAAACTCACCTCATCACAGTTATTCACGAGATGAGTTATTATTTCGCTAGGGTCTGGATTGGAGCGTTTGGTGAACTCTGAGAATGTCATGTCAATTTGCAGGTCTGCGGGGTCTTTGAATATTACCTGTGTGCGTCCATGCAGCGTCTTGCTGGTCGTTTCCGCATAGGTATAACTGAGCGTGATTGGATACATGATTACCTCTGTTAAATCGGAATAAATACAGTTAATGAGATGAGAAAGAGAGTAATTCGGCGCTTCCATGCGCCGCCGGTTCCTAACTGCTTGCGGTTTTGTGGGTACGACCGCACACCCGTCGAACATGTTGTTACGCATGTAACAGTCCCTCGTTAGTGAAAACGATTTGTGATTTTCGAGTTTGGATTATTTAGAGGTCAGCGCAATCAGCGCTTTGGCGTGCAGTTCGGCGGATTCGAGGTCGAGGTGGATTAGTCCGCGTTGTAGCCAAGTGATATCATCTATGCCTCCATCCCAAAGCATAATTTCTTCAGAATCTGCGTAAATATCTGGAAGGTAATAATGTGTTAGTTCAGGCAACGGCTCCCTCACTGGCTCAGGAACATCATATACCCCAATTTTTATAGTGCGGGGTTTTAGTCGGTACATCAAATGGATATCAAAATTGATGGCGCGATCGCAATCTGTCCAGATGACATTATCAACACAGTTAAATGCACCATATTGAAAATGCTCCCACGGTTTATCCGTTTCCTGAGCTAATTTCGCGTATTCCATAATTAAATCGGCGTGAATGTGTTTAGGCATTGTTTATCTATCCTCCAATGGCATCGCACCGTCTTCTGGGTAATCAGTGCAATAGACACCCAGTTGTTCTATATAAAAACCACCGTCATCCTGAATTGCTAAATTAGTGCCAATAGTAAATTCTTCGCTTAATCTTATTTCTTCTACTTTCTCGTAGGGGATTCCTACGAAATCACAAATGCGCTGAAATTGTTTAATTGTTAGTGTGATTTTACTCATTATCATTTTCCTATATTCAGGTAATAAAAAGCCCCGCATTGGCGAGGCTGGTGATTATTATTTAAAATTTTATGCCATACATAATAATGTTATCGTAGGGACTAATAATGCTAACGCTATTAGCACGCATATAAATTTAACTATTTTGTTCTTAGATGTGCATCCTATATACATAGATAACACTCCAACTGGAAGCGTTAACCACCAACACATCAAAAACATAAATTTGAACCATTCAAGGCTATACATTTCTGCTACTAACACACATATTCCCTCATGAATTCATTGTCGAATCCATGAATATATCAGAGTCACTCACCACAGCCCACTCGGAAATGAGCTGGAGTTAGTTAATTTCCACCGACGGTTAAATCGAATTCTCTTTTAGTAATGGCTGGCTGCAACCCATTTGCAATGGGTATTTCATTTTCCGGTTCTGGTGACTTTATAAAACGCCAGCCTTTGAATAATCTCCCTGTGTAAATATTATCCATGTAACCTGGAAAGCAGCCTATTTTATCCCGCAAAAATTCCAGTGCTGCCATTCTTTCTGAGATATCCGATTTCATCCGATTAAATTCATAATCAGTCATTACACCCTCACTATTAGTTATTATTGCGCCTGAATATTTAACCACCTCAGGCGGCAGTGGTTCCTCGCTTTCCACAGTCAAGGAAAAATGATAAGTTGGCTATTCCACAGTCAAAAAGGAATAAGAAAAATGGCAAATTTCACTGTTCGCGTTGAGTTGCACAATGCAAACTCCAAGGATTATGATAGGCTGCATGAGAAAATGGAAAATGCAGGGTTTGAACGCGCGATCACCACTGAAAGCGGCAGGGTTTTTCAACTGCCAGATGCGGAGTACTCAATTTCTAGCACAAAATCCACACAGGAAGTTTGTGATTTAGCGCGAGATACAGCAAAGAAAATAAAATCTAATCCATCTATTCTTGTCACTAAATCAAACGGAACCAGAAGATGGTCTGGTTTGGATGAAGACTAATCTTCAGCTTCAGGTTCATCATCACCATCTCCTCGTTTTGGGTTTTCTGTTTCAAGAGCGATAAAACTATCTCTAATATTCCGGGCGATGTATTTCGCCCTATCATTATCGATATAGCAGCGAGACTCCATTTCTATATTAATTACATTTACCAGAGCTTCCCGCGCTGCTTGTTGTGATTCAAGTGTCAATTCTTCAAATTTCATGTCTATCTCCTGTTGTTTAACATTTCGCTGTTACTGTTGTTGATTTGATGTGCCTGCTTTTAACCACATCAGGCGAGGTGGTTCTGCTACTCCCCAGCAACAAAATCGTTTATAATTCAATCTCCCCAGCAAACAAAAAGGACAAATAATGACCACGCCATCAGAGAGGCAAGATATGATTATCCGCGCAATGAATGACAGAGAGTATTTAATGAGTCCGATAAGCACTGAAAAATTTCAGTATCTTACTGATGAGCTTGGTGAGGAAAAATTAGCGAAAGATCTGAGTTACCTTCAATCTATTGGATTAGTTCAATTAGGTGCGGTTGAGATTGGCACTACCGATGATGAGCCTTATTCATTTAATCTTAACAAGATGGCATTAACTGCTGCGGGTGTTGACTATGCCAATATGGACACCATCGGAAATAAAATCAACACGGTAACTATCAAGATTCACCAAAATACCCTTGAGCAGATTGAAACCATTATTATGTCTGCTAATTTGCCTGAGTCAGAAAAGAAAACCCTTTTGCAATTGGTGAAAGAAAAGGGTGCTGAATCTGTTGTTGGCAAGTGTGTTGATACACTATTTGCTAATGCTAGCGCTGCAACACAAGTTCTTTCTGAGTTGGCGAAGAGTGTATTCTAAACCCTCGCACTAACCCCGCCGCTTTCTAGTCTACGGCGGGGATATTTTTAAATATGCCTGCATATTTAACCACCTCAGACGGCAGTGGTTCTTCGTATTCCCCAACACAAAGAAATCGGCTATTATTCAATCTCCCTAACACTAAGAAGGATTGAATTAATGGATATAGGTTTATTTATTTCTTCTGTCAAAAATGCCCTTGGTACTCTTTCGACTATTCAAACGAACGAGGTACTCAGAGAGAGAATCACTTTCATCTACGAGCAAATTGAAGTAATTCAAAAAGCCAATGAAGCGACCGAGAAAGAACTTGCCGAGCTTAAAATAAAGAACTGCGAACTTGAGAAGGAAGTAGCGAGTTATCGGGAAAAGGATCAATTTATCCAGCACATGGGAGCGACCTTTAGAAAAGATTCCTCTGGCGGCTACATTAGGGCTGTGTATTGTCCCAATTGTCTTAAAGCGGTCGGTAGTGGATTCCCTAATTTTCCTTACCATTGTGGCTCCTGTGGTTGGTCATCTGAATTTGAGGGTGGAGATCTTGAATCAATAATGAAAACCCTCCCATAACTTACTCCTCATAGCCCACTCATCGAATGGGATATAATTAGCATTTGAGTCAGCCGCATAAGTGTTAAACCCTCGCAGTCACCCCGCCGCTTTCCAATCGACGGCGGGACTTGGTTTTGGTTGAAACTGGTTTTTTAGATGGAGCGCCGTTAACTGTTTTAATGAAGCTGGTTAATACGTTAACAGTGTCGCGTTCCTGTTGGGTCATACGTTGTTTGGGCTGGCGGTTGTTCCAGAAATTTTCACGCTGTTTTCTCTCCAACTCACCGAAAAAATTATCGAAAATTGATTCAAGATTGTCTTTCATGAAACGTCTCCGTTAATTGGCTTTGACGCTATGGCGATTATCACCACACCTCAAAGCCAACTGCACTTTGAACTAATACACGACTGAGCTTCTTAACGAGTACGCCTTTACGGGCTGGTTGTTTCGCCCGATTGCCTGAATGATTACCCAATACTCTGAGTAATTACCCGGCGCTATTTCAGTTTGCTAGGGCTCGTCAATTGCCTGTCGTTGAGTTCGGATTGTTAAAGAGCATGTTACTTTTGTCTTTGGCTGTGTGCCGTTGATGGATATATATTGAACCAAAAGTACGAATTAAACAAGTACTAAAAGTACAATAAATTTCAAATAACTTGTACTTTTGGTATAACTTATTGTTATAAAAGAGAATAAATTTTTGTTCGAATTGAACATTGTGATTGCGATCATGAATTGACCAATATCAAACCCAATTCGTTTGGTCGGTGCTTTTTTGTATAAAAAACATGCGAGGTTATTGATATGAATGATAAAGAGGTTGTTTATAGTGATGTTTGCTGCGCTATAGGACGAGCGGTAGTGCTATTAAAAGACCAAGTCGTCACGGAACGTAGCATCTGGTTAATGTTGAAATCATTATCTGACCAATTGGATAGTGACGATCAGTATGTGAAACAGATATACAGCACGGCTATAAAATGGATGGAAGAGAGGATGTGAAAAAAGCCCTCGCGAGAGGGCTGATTATTGTTTGATATTGAGTATTTCATAGATCTTATAAATTGCAAAAAACAAACTAGGCAGACCTAAAATCCATAGAATTATGCTTAAGCGCATGTCTTTTAGCTTTCCATCAAACTCTGTTTTTTGGTTCTCGATGGATGCTTTTAGTTCAGCCCCTTGTAAGGAAATCATAGATTCAAGTTTACTCGACTGCAAGGCCATTCCCGCTTCAAGTTTACTCGACTGCAAAGCTATAGCTGACTCTAACTTAGAGGTCTGTAAGTCAATCTTACTATCCAACTTAAGCATCGTTTCATTTAAACGAGATAAGGTAGACTCCATAGAGTCAACTCGTTTTTCTAACTTTTCTATACGAGCATCCATACCTACCTCTTTGCTATTAAAGTTGTCGCCGTTTTTGATAATATCACTTTTACCCTGATCAGCAAGTTCGAAGCTAGAAGGGTGGTTAAATACCATTGGCTTTGAATCCACAATGTTATACACATTGGATGATTGACTGATACTCACTATAATGATGCCCTAATTGTTATCTTTATGATCTTTATCTTTCATCCAAGAACTTATGAATGTTGTCCAAAATAATTGAATATTCCCGCAGAATAGACAAACCCTTCCGACACATTGGTGAGCTAATATTTTAGACATGTCTTTGGATGTTACATTTAATATTAATGATTGCCCTTTATCAAGGTCGATAGTCCCAGACATACTCGGTTTGCCACATGCAGGACAGATGTTGCTTACCTCCTTTTCTTTCAAATAATCAAAAAAATCTTTAACTGATATGGAATTATCCACATCCACGCAAGGAGTAAACTCGCCAATTTCACTCTTTTTGTGGTCTTTTTTATTGCTCATTGCTATCCCTCATTAGGCCGCGAAGTGCGGCCTATATTAAAAAATATGATCAGCATAACATTTCACAACGTTATGATTTACAGACGAAAATTCTTCTGTTAACTTGCTTTACTGCCATGTTTTGCCAACATTTCGGCGAAAATTGCATCAAAATGAGCAACTTTTATCTTCATTTCTTTTAAAAAGCGTTTTGCTTCTTCTGATGGCAGCCTATCAAATAGCTCCAATAATTCTTCTTGTTCCTGTGTTAATTGCCTAACTGGTGGCTTAATTTCTTGTATTTTTTCTGGACGAGCGTCATCACTGGTATTATCTATACCATGCTGCAACCAGACGATATCTACATTAAGGTAATCAGCAAGAGCGTTCATCTTCTCTTGTCTAGGTAATGATTCGGAATTAAACCATTTGCTCACCGCCTTAGATGACACCCCTAAAGCTCTGACTATCGCCGCCCCTCGACCATGTTCATTTAGACCAGCCCGTTCACAGGCTTGCGCCAGCCGTTGGGAAAATTGTTCGCGCGTTTTTTCTGTCTGTACCATAAGTACAATAATAATCCACTTGAAAAAACTTTCAGTTCAATCATAATGTGTACTGAAAGTACGAAATAAGGAGTAGCTATGCGATCTTTGGAAGAATCAATTAAAAATATTGGCATCACCGAAGTAGCTCGTGCTTGTGGGGTTAGTGAAAGAGCCGTTTATAAATGGCTCAAAAACGGATTTCTCCCCAAGACCGAGTTTTTCGGTAAGACCAACTATGCCGAGACAATCCAACAAATTTCTGACGGTAAATATCAGGCGAACGATTTGTTAGATATCAGCCGAAAAAAATTGCTCTCAGCATAACTGTAGCACTGCTCTTTAAAAATCTGCCCTCACGACAGGCTGCTGGTGTAACCCTAGCAAACTGAAATAGCGCCGAGTGAAACTCAGGCAATCGGGGAGTTATACCCCGTAAAGGCCGATCATCATGATGCCAGTTCGTGTTTATTAATCATCTATCTCAGGATAGTTGATACACCTGTATATTTATTAAACGAAATTTCACTTTAGGAATTTTACGGATGGGAAAAGCAATGAACAAAGTATCAATCAACTATGACGGGGAAACAATCGACATTTCCCCGATAAAGATGTCAACGGCTGCGGAGATAATCAGCCGCTTTAGCGCTGGCAAAATATCTGCGACCTTCGGAATTGACCCCCTTTTCATGACGACGACAGAAATCGACGAAACTGTTGGTGCTCTCTGCATATGCCCGAACGACGATTACGCCACTGCTTTCCGTTTTTTGAATGAGTTTCTCATTGAGTTGTTCCCATTCCTCGAAAGTCGCGGGAAATCCTTGTGCATCAGTAAAGATATTTAGGAATTCATGATATTGCGATTCGTCTTTGTAGCAAAAAACACCAGTAGCTTCTACCTGCATAGACATGTCGAACCTCCTTCGGTTCTTAGTTGTGGAAAACCAAGAATAAATCGAATGATGGTTCGGCGCCAGTGGGATGGGGCAAAAAGAAAAACCTCGGCTGTTCGAGCAACCGAGGCTTCTGAAATGCAACTTGAACTGGGAATTTAGCGGTTCCCGAACAACAGTCCACAGAGGTAATTATACATGAAAAATAAATTTAATCACAGTGCTGTGCATAAAAACAACATGCGCGATAGGTTGGCTCGTTCCGTTACCGAGGATGGGGCGAAAAAACTGCGCGAGGCTCTGGAGGATGCGAGGTTGCGTCTGGAACATCGCGAGGATCTGACCGGAGGGAAGCGGCATGGGTAATGTAATAGCGCTAAAAAGAGCAGAAGCAGAAGCGCCGAGGAAATCGGGCAAGGGGTTTGCCTTGATGTACAGACAAATAATGGACTGCGACTTCTACAAAAAGGATTCCCAAGCTGTTCATTTGTGGCTACATCTGATCCTGAAAGCCAACAGCAAGCCGGGCGTTGTTGAATCTGATATCGGTGAAGTAATGCTGTGCCGAGGTCAACTCATGACAAGTAGGCCAAAGCTGTGTGCTGAAACAGGAATTGAAGATAACAAAATGAAAGCATTGCTGCGCAGTTTTAAATCTAAGAGCATGATTTCAGTTGAGTCAAAAAACAACAAGTTCAGTATTATTTCCGTACTGAAATACGACGAATTTCAAGGTGAAAATTGTCCAAGAGTTGTCCAAGAGTTGTCCAACGCAAATCCAGATGTAGCAAGGGATGAAGGGGAAGAGTGTCCAACGGTTGTCCAAGACATGTCCATAAACAACAATATATATAATATAACTACATCTAAAGATGTAGTTGGTGAGTTTTCTGACGAAAACAACCTGCCACAGTCAGTCAAAGAATCTCAGTCCAAAAAATCAAAACCCGTTCCCTACCAAGCCATGATCGATGCCTATCACGAAATCCTGCCTGAAATGGCTAGGGTCACTGTCCTGCGTGACGATAGAAAATCCAAGATGCGAACATTCTGGCAGCGGGCGAGCAAGGAAGTTCAGTCCGAGCACGGTAAGCCATTCACACTGGATAACTGGAGAAGCTACTTGCGTTACATTGCCGAGCACTGTCGCTGGATGATGGAAAAACGCCCTAACGGCAAAGGTGGTTACTGGAGAGCCAAAAACTTGGATTATCTCATTACCGACAAATGCTACGTATCCGTCAAAGAGGACAGAGCCAATGACCATGACAGAAATTAACCAAGTACCCCATAGCTTCGAAGCCGAACAAAGTGTTATCGGTGCATTACTGCTAGACCCCCAAAGCGATAACGCACAATACGTATTCTCGATGCTAACCCCCGATGATTTTTATAGCCGTCATCACGGTTTGATTTACACTGAGATGCGCACGATGAACACCCAGCGCCAACCTATTGACATCCTCACTGTGGATGATCGTTTGCGGAGTACTGGAAAGTCTGACAATACGGGTGGGTTCGCATATCTGGCTGAGGTAGCCAAGAACACACCAAGTACGGCTAACATTGTTGCCTACGCTAAGAAACTTAAGGGAACTGCTGCCGAGCGTTACGCCATCGAGAAAACCAATGAAATTCAGCGGTTGCTGATGGCACCCAGCACGCTCACATTTGCTGAGAAAATGGACATGGCTCAGAGGTTGTTAGGCGAAGCTGCTGAGAACGGCACCACAGGACACAAGACCGGACTCAAGCCACTGAGTGAAATTGCCGATAGGTGGTTCACTGAACTTGAAGAACGATTCAATAATCCAGAGTTACACGTGGGACTTAAGACAGGTTTACGCGATTTAGACGAAATGCTCGCGCCTAAGTACATCGCTAATGGATCGCTATTTGTTATCGGTGCGCGTCCTAAAATGGGTAAGACTACAGTGTTAACTGAGATAGCGAAAAACGTCGCGGGTGATGGGCTTCCTGTGTTGATGTTCAGCATGGAGATGACGGATAAACAACTCTTTGAGCGCATGGTCAGCCAGAAATCAGGAATAAATTCAGATGCGTTCTACGGTGGTATTGAGGACGACTACGAATGGGCGTTACTCAGTCAGGCTATTGGAGAATTGAAAAATACGCCTAATGTCTGGATTGATGACACACCGGGAATGACATTCGCACACATTCAGTCCCAGTGCCGCAAGATCAAGCGTCAGGTCGGCAAGATTGGTTTTATCGGCGTTGACTATTTAACCCTGATGAAGACCGAAAAGGCAGATCGTAATGACATTGCTTACGGGAATATTACTAAGGGTCTCAAGATACTGGCGAAAGAACTGGATACAACGGTAGTTCTGCTGACCCAGTTGAACCGTAACCTCGAAGAGCGAGCCAATAAGCGGCCTATGCCGAGTGACAGCCGTGATACGGGGCAGATTGAGCAGGATTGTGATTACTGGATGGGGGTTTATCGTGATTCGGTTTATCACGAGAAATCAGACCAAACACTAACAGAATTGATCCTCCGCCTCAACCGTCATGGCAAGGCGGGAACCACCTACATTGAACAAAAAGGGCTGAGCTTATTCTCTATCGATCAGGTCGAAGGAGAACGCAGAGCCAAACGAAACGAAGATAGACCTAATAAACCCCGCCATAAGGACTTTTGAGATGAAAATCAAGCAGCTACAACAACAGATTCACCAACAAAATATCGACGCGGGTTGGTGGGATAATCCCCGTGAACGCGGAACATTGCTCTGTTTAATCCATTCCGAAATCAGCGAGGCGATGGAGGGGGAACGCAAAAATCTAATGGATAACCATTTACCTCATCGACCAATGGCAGAGGTGGAACTGGCTGATGCTGTCATTCGTATTTTGGATTACGCAGAGGCATTTGGTTATGACATTGAGGGCGCGATTGCTGAAAAATTAGCATACAACAGGCATCGGGCAGACCATAAACGAGAAAATCGCGCCAAATCTGGCGGTAAGGCATTTTAATGAAAATCAAAACATCGGCACTAACGGGACGGGCGTTGGATTGGGCTGTAAGTATGGCTGTCAGAGAGGATGTTAATTTCTTAATTGAAATGTCAGATGTAATACCTGCATATTCAATTAGTTGGAATTTGTGTGGGCAGTTGATTGATGGATACATCGACGATTTAACTCACATGGCATTTAGAGGTGATCATTGGGTGGCAAATTGTAGAGCAGCACGAATTGGTGATTTTTCTATTTTTAAAACGCAAACAGGCGACACCCTGCAAATCGCCATTTGCCGCGCTGTCGTCGCTGCTCAGTTAGGCGATGAGGTTGAGATACCGGATGAGCTGGTGGAGGGGATATGACAATGGCAAGAACAGCAATTGAACGAGCTAATAATGCTGCGAAACACAATTACTCATGGTCAGCAATGTGTCAGGTTCACATCTGTAAAAAATGCGGCACAGCAGAGCACCGCAGCGGTTGGTATTGGTGGTCGGGTTACAAATCGAGAATTGAGCCGCCATGCGATCGGCGATGCTCTAAGGATGAACTACTGAAATGGCTAATCCGAAATTATGCAATAATTGTGGAACGAATGAACTTGTATTTATAGAGTCAAAATATTTTAAAAGAGAAAAAGCCTTTAAAAGTTTTGTCTTATGTAAATCGTGCAATAAAAGAACTACTCCTGTGCAGTGGTTAAGATGTGAAAGCGACGTTAGAGATCAAGTATTAAATAACTGGAATAATGAAAATTAAGGACATTTTATGGAATGTGATTTTCTATTTCATGAATCAACCAAACAAGCTGCATGGCAACAACTCAAAGACGTCCTAGCTACCAACCAACCTCACCGCCTCATCATCAAACCGTGGAAAAACAAACGCTCATTATCTCAGAACGCGACCGCGCATTTGTGGTTCGGTGAGATTAGTTGTTTTCTGAAATCTAACGGAGCGAAATTTTCACCGGATGAAGTTAAAGAGATGATGAAACACACATTCTTGGGCTACGAGGTTGTGGAGCGCATTGATGCCAGAACTCAGGAGCCTGAGCGTGTTAGGACACTCCGCCAGACATCCAAATTGGACACTGGAGAGATGTTTCGATTCATGGAGCAGGTTGAGCAGTGGGCTGTGGGTATTGGTTGTTTTGTGACAGTGCCAGATGACAGCGAATACATGAAACTCAAACAGGAGCAAGAGCGGTGAACGAAATCAGAAAACCGGTGGATAAATTACCACGTAATTACGGATGGAACAGATTAAAGCTGGCTCAACATAGTTACGCCGATTTAGAGCGACTCCGAATTGACGTTGAGGAAAACCATGCGTGTCAGGATGGTATCCATCTCATTGATACGAAAGGCCGGAAAAAGTTGGATGCAATAGATTGGGCGATATACAACAAACAAAAGGCGGAAAGGGATGAAAAAGCTAAGACGGCGGAAATGTAAAGAGTGTGGCGAGCAGTATGAACCAGAACGGCAATTACAAAATACCTGCTCAATCCAGTGTGCAATAGCCAGAGGTAGGAAACAAGAACAGAAAAAACGAGAGGAACTGGAACGACGACGAAAGAAAGATAATAAAATTCAGCAGAAGCTAGCCCGCGACAAACTCAAAGCCCGCAAACTCTCAGTAAAGCCCCGCAGTTATTGGATTCAACAAGCTCAACGAGCAGTTAACTCATATATCAGAGAGCGAGACCGCGATTTACCGTGCATTTCCTGTGGTACGTATACATCTGCTCAATGGGATGCGGGTCATTACCGGACAACGTCAGCAGCGCCTCAATTGAGATTTGATGAACGGAATATCCATCGCCAGTGTGTTGTCTGTAACCAGCATAAATCGGGGAATCTGGTTCCGTATCGGGTGGAGTTAATCCGGCGTATTGGCCTGGAACCGGTTGAGGCTATCGAATCGAATCATGACCGCCACCGATGGACGATTGAGGAATGTAAGGCGATTAAAACTGAGTTTCAGGAGAAATTAAAAATACTGAGACAGGAGGCGGCATGACATTTGAAATGACATCAATCCCCAATCTACTCATAAAACACCGAGGCAATCAAACTCAGTTAGCTCGTGAATTGGGTATTAATAGAATGACGGTTGGCAAATTCGCACGTGATTTTAAATGCCAGTATCACGTCATATGCAATGGGGTACTGATGACAAAATCAAAGCTGAAAGGGAACCAGAGAGGAATAAGATGAGTAAAGAATCATTCCCGTTGCTGGCCTATGTAGCCAACAAGAAAGATTTACGTCGGGTGTGGGGCAAAGGCTGGAAAACTATTACACCAAGTCAGCGCGTCTGGGTCAGGTATTTAATGATGATTTGGGGTAAGCAATATGGAGGGAATGAATATCCCGGAGGAGAATGTAGCGTCATAGGCCGATTAATGACTCGTGAAGATTGGACAGACGCCGAAGGTGAACGGATCGTTAAAGTGGTTAAAGATCTACATAAACTAGGCTACGAAGGCGATGAGTTATTTCAGAAGGCTCATGAAGTTCTAAATCCCAAGCAAACATTAAGCGGCATCATCGCTCTCGCCAAAGAATCAGATGATGCCGCCTTTGTTGAAATGGTTCTGAATAAGACGTTTAAGCGGGGTAATCCTATTCGTGATATCGCTATTAAACGATATTGTGAGCGCAAATACCCGCAAAAGATTGCCCGTGAGTTATCAGGGATGACTGGCTGTGACGTCCAATGGGCTAGGAAACGCGCTGCATGGTCAGAAGAGCTATTGGAAGAGGAAATGTATTATGCGATCAAGAGAGAAATTAGAAAAGAAAACTGCGAAATATATCACTAAATATAAATATTTTCTAAATTAGCTTGATTTTGAGAAATTTAAGTGTATATTTTGTGTTATGCTCGGGAGGTAAAACCGAAAGCAGGGTAACAAGAGAAACCGAGGCGGCGCTTGTTACTGAACCGTCTAGTTCGTCAAGCGAAAGATTTTCGCCCACTCGAACCACTCCGGCTGAGAGGTCGGAATAAATTCCAAGCCTCGCCAATGCGGGGCTTTTTTGCATCTACCAGTTGTCAACTCAGAGTTTACACCCCGATCGGGGTTAGAGATCACCCCATGCAAGATGAATTCGATGGATTTATCCAACTACCTGAGAATCTTCGGTAGTTCAAATTACCCGATATCGGATTTCCGACATCGGAACAAATTCAATCGGTTATAAATTCAAGGCTGCGCGTGTGAAGTGACCCCTTATGTTGGTTGTCCAACTATTTCATGATAACGACAAGGTAAGCAGCACTTGTGGCAATTCAGCAGTCTTAATATAACTGGATGAAATTAATTGAATCTTTCTGTGTGTGGAGTCAAATTTACAATTAAGAAAAATAGCTTAAGTGAGCTAATTACCGTAGAATTCCGACCATCTTATATAATGGGTGGAGTCTTATAGCAATGGGGAATAAATCTCAATCAGTTAGTATCATTTACAAAGGGAAAGCTCTTGATAATCACAAGATGGATATTTTGGCATTTGCTAATAGCCTTCAAGGATTAGGGGATGCTATTTATGACGCTAATAAAATTATTAATGGCGGAAATGATATCCAAGTAAATGTGGATGCAAAACTGATAGCAGGGTCATTTGGCTTTGATATTGAGGTTATTCAGAGTGCCGCAAGTGCTAAAGACATCATTCAAATTTTAGGGTTATCCTCGATTCCTCTAGCTATGGGTGGGGCAACTGTGCTGGAAGTTTTAAAAAAACTAAGCGGAAAAAAGGTTGACATTGTCGAATCAGAGACAAATAACAATCTAGTGAAATTAAGAGTTGATAATGAAGAGATCATTTGCACGAAGGATGTTGAAAAAATTGTTAACTCACCTGAAATTCGCAAATCTATTGATTCTTTCGTCAGAAAGCCACTTTTAATTGATGGTGTTGATAATTTTGTTGTAAAGGAGTTCCGTAGTTCTGAAAAGAACATTCTCGACATAGATCATAATGAAGCTGAAAAATACAAAGCACCAAAAGTATTATTTGAAACCAAAGAAGAAGTAGATGAGATTGATACAACAGTTACTTTTATCTCAGCACATATGGACAAGAAGAGTGGTTGGCGGGTAGAGTTAGATGGTGAAAAACGGAATGTCAGAATGGAAGATGACCAATTTATCACATTAGTAACCGGCGCTGATGCCCCCAAAATCTTTGGTGAGTTATTTGCTGTAAAAATGAAAAAAATTATAAAAAATACTAACGGTGTAGTGGACGAGAAACTATCCATTACAAAAGTTGGTAGACATTTCGCTGATCAGGCGAGAAAAATCATAACTAATGCGAATAAAACATGATGCCAGACATAAGTTTATTGAGTTCGCTGGGATTGCTGGCGGCCTTTCCCGCTATATTTATTACTACGAGGGTAGCTATTAGATGGCTGCTCAATAAACTATTGCCTGAAACAAAAGTTCACATCAAATATACTGATGTAAATAAAAACACTTATAAAACTACTATTTATATCAATAATGATGATGAGTTAATGAAGCTCATTGATGACATAGCAGAAAAGAATAAAAATGAGAGGGGGAGAGCAACCCCTCATGTCTGAACAGAAAAAAGCGAGCAGTAAATTATTAAGTGTTGCCGGAGGTGGAGGCATAGGGATGTTTCTTATGAAGTTGCCACTTTTCTCTAGTAATCCTGTATTAAGGGATGCTTATATGGCTGCTGTCCCCCTGATCTCTATTGCGCTAAGTGAGCTATTTTCTTTTGCATGGACAATATTTGCGACAGACCCCCATGAAGTCAGGCTCAGAAGAAAACTAAGACACATAAAAGTTCAACTGAAAAGTAACTTAGATGATGAAAGCAACTCAATGTCACCAGATATGCGCTTGAAAGCACAAAAACGCTATGACACTATCTGTGGTATAGAAATGGGAATTTACCCATTATCTATAATCAGTGATCTAGATGGGGTAGCATCAACAGGCACTCGTTCACAAGAAAGTAGTTGATTATTGCGTTAGATGGCTACTTTACAAATAGAAATATTTTCTTAAAAGATCGCTCAGGCGGTCTTTTCTAATTCTGCCACCGCAATCACTCCCAGAACCTCAGTCTCTCCTATTGCGGCTGGCAACCTTGACTTGTGAGCCTGACAATACAAGTGGTAATAGTTAAAACAGATTCTAAGTTTGTTTAAAATTGGGTTAAGTTTGCAACCATACATCCGAGGTGAATAAATGAAAGTATCCATCGAACTTAACGGCGAAATACTCTGGTATCGTGATGAAGAGAAAGGCGAGGGAATGGCTTCAACTGGATACGTAAAGGACGGCACACAGCAAAAAATCATTACCGCCCTTAAAGCTGCGTTATCTCAGGCTAAAGCTGAATCTTTATGCTGGGATAACCGAGATTGAATGTCGGATCTTTGCTGAACCTCCTCCTAAATCAATTGTGACATTCCAATACCCACTATAAGGAACGCCTAATCTTGCTGGGAGTTGTCGGAAAAAACCGCCCCCACCATGATGCTGAAATCCTCGGCGGTTCTTATAGTTATTAAAATTACTATCTGTCATTAACAAGATATTACATTGGTGTGAGCAATCAACCACAACGATATCGCCTTGATTGAGATGCATTCTTTTATGCAAGAACTGCATTATTTCCCCTTTTTAGAGGTAATCAGCCATCCCTCTAATTGCTGGTTAATCTTTGGCTGACCTAACAGCTTACCTTAACTATCAACCCATTACTTTTAACCTACTCACAGGGGTAACCATCGTTCACCCCACGGACGCCCATTGTTCTAATGGGGTGGAATATGAAGATGAAAGAAAATCCTGATTTATGGGCTGACTTACTCAACGGCCTAAAAAACTCGTGGCCGCAAATATCCGGTTCTGCTTTGGCAATAGCCATTTGTTACGGCCGACTAATTTACGACGGTGTGGAGCGGAAGAACCGCTGGGTAGAGGCGCTGCTTTGTGGGGCCTTATCATGGAGTGTATCCAGTGGTCTGGAGATGTTTGGCATTCCTATCAATTTTGCACCGGCTATCGGGGGCGCCGTTGGTTTTATTGGCGTTGAGAAAATCCGCGAGTTTGCTGTTCGTGCGATTAACAAACGGTTGGGAGATAAATAGTGAGCAGAGGCATTCGCAATCATAATCCGGGTAATATTGACTATAACCCGAAGAATGACTGGCAAGGTCAAGTTGGAATCGAGACAGGTGCAAAAAATCCTCGGTTCTGCCTGTTCAAATCGCCGGAGTATGGCATCAGGGCACTGATGAAGTTGTTAATCAACTACCACAAAGGCGGGCATAACAGTGTCTCTAAAATCATTAATCGTTATGCACCCAGCAATGAGAACAACACCACGGCTTACATTAACGGTGTTTCTGAGGCGGTGAACGTAGACCCAAATCAGGTTCTGGACATCAATAAACCGACGCTGATTGCACTGGCAAAAGCCATTATCCGGCATGAGAACGGCAATCAGCCGTATTCTGAGGCAACGTTTGAGAAAGCGTTTGAGATGCTATGACCGCCTACGAGAAGGTAGTACTCGTTATTATAGCCGGACTCATTGCTTGGTCTAGTTGGTTGATGGCATCGTTAAACGAAGTAAATGATTTAAATAAAAAACTAACGACTGACTTCAATGAACAAGTTGCTATCAACACTCGGCAGCAAGAACGGATCCAGCAACTCCACGAGCTGGACACCAAACACACTCAGGAACTCGCCCATGCCAAGACTGAAATCGATATTCTTCGGGCTGATGTTGCCGCTGGTCGTCGCAAGCTGCGTATCAAAGCCGCCTGCACCGTGTCTGAAACCGTTACCTCCAGCAGCGTGGGCGCTACAACCGCCGTCGAACTCACTGGAGAAACTGGACAAGCTGTTCTCGATATCCGAGAAGGCATCATCAACGACCGGGCAAAACTGAGCTATTTGCAGGAATATGTTAGGACTGAATGCGGAGTAACGAAATGAAAGATCCAATACTGGCATCAATAAAATTTGATACCAGCAAGTTAGATAAAAAAATAGATGAATTAAAATCAGCGTTTCCTAAAGGCATCCTTGAGCATATTGGCGACATAATCACCAGCTTGTTTAGTAATGTCATTTTTACTGATTGCTCTACCACAAGAAGCGCATTTGGTTCCTCTGAGGTCGTCTATTTTCTTGATATCGACGCTGGAGCGTACAACGAGATCCTTACGACAGTTAGGGCACTTAAAACTAAGCTTACTCATCAATAACATTCCTCATCTGACTGTGGAATGACCAAGATATCAATTTTCCTTGACTGTGGATAGCAGGAAACCACTACTGCCTGAGGTGGTTAAATATGCAGGCTTTTATTTCTCTACCCATTCCCTGAGTGGCTACAGGAATAACCCATGCTGCCACCCGTTCCTATCGCGTACCCAGCGCACACGGGCTGGTGGCATTTTTATTTTCACCGCGCACCGAAAGCGCCAATCTAAACATCGAACCCTTATTTAGGAGTGAGCCTTTGAGGAGTCAGCTTGCTGATGCTCTTCGATGGGCTGATTTCCTATTTCGGCAAA
Source organism: Xenorhabdus griffiniae (assembly GCF_037265215.1). Classification (NCBI taxonomy): domain Bacteria; kingdom Pseudomonadati; phylum Pseudomonadota; class Gammaproteobacteria; order Enterobacterales; family Morganellaceae; genus Xenorhabdus; species Xenorhabdus griffiniae. The sequence goes on from NZ_CP147737.1 coordinate 3,973,888, forward strand.
GGTTCATTCCCTAAGTAAGGATAAGCATCGTGAGTACAGCATTAACTTTCAAAGAACATGAAATCGTTCCATTTGACAATAAGGACGGGAAGATTTGGTTTACGGGTAAACAAATGGCCGAGCTTCTGGGTTATGCTCGTGAAGACTCAGTCTCAAGGATTTATGATCGCAACAAAGATGAGTTCTCACCCGATATGACCATGGTCGTCAATCTGACGGTCAGCGGGGAAATCAATGGGTTACAGCATAAGGCGGTCAGAATTTATTCGCTTCGTGGTGCTCACCTTGTGGGGATGCTGTCGAAAACCAAAGTCGCCAAAGATCTTCGTAAATGGTTACTTGATCTGGCAGAGAAAGAACACCAACCACAGAACTTGGCTATGATGGATATGGAAAGCCTCAAAGAGTTAACCATTGGTGAAATGCAGAATCGCCTGGTGGCTGCCAATAAATGGTCATTCGACAACTTCGGTCGCAAAGGCAGTGACTTAATGAACTTGCGCAAGCGCCATCTCAAGAAAATTCGTAAGGCTGAGAAGGCCATCCTTGAATTATCACAGCTTGCTTTGCCTGGACTGGACGAGTTCCCCGATGAGGAAGAACCCGCATGAACCACGAACAATTTATCCAGAAGAACGTACAGGCCGAGTTAACCAAGCTCGGCTTTTCTTCATCTATAGCGGGGATGGCGAGTGACCGTGCAAAAGAACATTACCGCCGTTCAGCATCAGCGAGCAGGAAAGGTAAGCTGTTTGATGACTGTCTGAGTATCGCTAAGGCATGGGCGAGCAAGTACGAAAGACGATGATTTTATAAAATGCTGTAAACGTCATTCTAGGAGTGGCGTTGATAGAATTTTGTATAGGTTTTGGTCACTCGCGGTCTCGAAAATTGTCGGGGTTATATCAACCCGAGTAGTTATTTATTCTGATTTATGGGAAAAAGATGGCTACATTAAATGATCTAACCAACCGCCTGACCACAATCAGAAAACAAATCCCGTTCGCCGTGGCTCAGGCACTCACTCAGGTCGCGCGTGAGATAGAAAAAGCCCAGAAAGTGGCATTTGAACGCAAACTGGAAAGCCCAACACCATTTACGGTTAAGGCGGTAAGAAGTAAAGGGGCGCGTAAGGATGATCTGACTGCGAAAGTGTATGTATTGCCAACGGCTGCCGGTTATCTGGAACCGTTTGAACAAGGTGGCGTGCATAAGCTGAATGGCTCTGCCTTGCTCAACCCTAAGAACGTCAAACTCAACAAGTATGGCAACTTACCGCGTAACAAACTGAATCAGCTAAAAGGCAAAGAGGATACCTTTATTGGTGAAGTCTCTACACGGTACGGAGAAGACGTTAATGGCGTATGGCAGCGTAAGAAAGCTAAGAAAGTGAAAAAGAACAAGAGGCGGTTAAAACGCTCACCGAATGGCACCCGCCGACCGAGGCAGAAACAGCGACCGCCAAAACTGCTTATTCGGTTTGGCGATGCCCTGCCAGTTGAACCGGTACTCGGTTATCAGGAACGTGCGCAACAAATGGCTCAGGCACTAATGCCGCGAGCGATAAGCAGGGCATTGAGTGAGGCAATCCGAACAGCGAAATGAATTGAGACCGCGGTCCCAACTAGATGAGGTTGAACTATGGGAATGATAATCTCGGTAGTCATAACATTGATAGTCGTCATATTCATTTTAATTACGTCGAATGGTTCATATCCCGCCAATGTGTCCTGTCCACCACCACGACCAAAAAGACGAGTTGATGAGGCTGAGACCGCGGTCCCAACTATTACCCATAAAAACAGGGAATAAATATCATGATACACAGTTACATACGGCAACTAACCTTGCTGAAAACACAAATAGAGTCATCATTGCGATATATTGAGTCTATTCAAAGCAAAGAAGCCGAAGCAGAATCTGCAGCAGAAAATGATTTGAAATTATTACTGCCCTATCACCTACAGGAATTAGATATTGCACCATCATTCGATAAGCAAAGGATGGAGGAGAAAGCAATACTGAGTAGAGCATGCGGCTCAAAGAAACACCCAGTGACGTGGATTATTCAGCTGGGTGCGGAAAATGTACTATTCAGTCGTGTGATAAACGGGCGCATAGATGAGAGCTACGTATCCGTTAATAGACAAAAAGCTAACGTTTATGCAGCAGCTATTTTGAATGATCTTGAACCACCAAGACATCTTCAGAAGTCCGATAAACCGACTGGTCAAACTCAATCTGAATGTAGCTAATTGCGAGAGGAAACATCGACATGAGCAGCAAGTTCTGGAAGGTAACAGTGATAGTAGCGACGCTTAATTTTTTTGGGTCCTTCCTAACTGATTGATATATCACGGGCATTGCGCGCCGCGTTTTTTCACTAGCTATCAACTTTTGAAATTTGGGTAACAGGTAACACAGAGGTAACAGATGAACCAGTCCGAATTTGCCAAATTGCATGGGGTCAGCCGTAAGACCGTCACCACGTGGAAAGCTCGTGGCTGGCTGGTTATGACGGATGACGACATCGATGTTGAAGCGTCAAACGCCAACATTGAACGTTACCGGAAAACTGTTACCCGCAACGAAAAAAAGCCCAAAGGTAACACGCAGGGTAACAACAAGGGTAACGGGTCAGGTAACAAACAAGGTAACACGCCTGAAGTGGACACACCGGCAAAAATTGTGGAGCGTATCCTCACGGAACGGGGCGCAGACATGACACTGGATGAAGCCCGCACCATGAAGGAAAACTATCTGGCGTTGCTGACCCAGCATGATTATGACCTGAAATCCGGTCAGGTGTTACCGTGGCAAGATATGATCGAGGCTGTCGGACAAGAATACTCACGTATGCGTACCCGCTTGATTGCTATCGCGCCCGAACATGGTCCCCGATTGCGGGCATTGGCGACCACCTCAACGGATACGGAGTTTGTGGCAGCCTTGCAGGAAATCATTCATGAGGCGATGGAGGAATTAAGCCTTGATAACAGTACACACAGGGCAGAGGGGGGATAATGCATGGCAACACTTCACCCGTGCACTGGTTCAGAAACGTGCTGATATCAGACCTCCAGAGCCGTTATCTTTAAGTGAGTGGGCTAATAAATACGCGGTATTGTCTAAAGAAAACAGCGCCCAGACGGGTAAATTCCGGTCGTTTAAATATCAGGATGGCATGATGGATGCCATCACCGATCCCTCAGTCACCCAAGTCTCTGTCATGAAATCAGCCCGTGTCGGGTACACCAAGATACTGGATCACGTGGTAGGTTATTATCTGTCACATGACCCATCACCCATATTGGTGGTACAGCCCCGCGTAGAGGATGCGGAAGATTACAGCAAGACTGAAATTGCCCCGATGCTACGGGACACGCCGGTATTGAAAGATATCGCCGGCGAAGCGAAAGCTAAAGATTCTAACCAGACCATCCTGAAAAAGACCTTTTCCAACGGGGCTAACCTGACATTGGTCGGGGCGAATTCACCGGGCGGATTTCGGCGTATCACCTGCCGCATCATTCTGTTTGATGAAGTAGACGGCTATCCCTCCGGTGGCGCCGGAGCGGAAGGTGACCAGATTGCGCTGGGTATCAAACGAAGTGAAACATTCTGGAACCGGAAGATTGTGCTGGGTTCAACGCCGACAGTAAAAGAAACCAGTCGGATAGAAAAAGCGTTCTGTGACAGCGATCAACGTTATTACTATGTGCCGTGCCCGCATTGTGGTGAATATCAAGTGCTGGAATGGGGCGGCCCTGATACCCCGTATGGCATAAAATGGGAAAAAGATGAAAGCGGCAACGGGTTACCAGAGACTGCCTATTACGTCTGTCGCCATCACGGTTGTGTCATTCAGGACAGCGACAAGCCCGGCATGATTAAACAGGGTGAATGGCGCGCGAGTAAACCGTTTAAAGGCCATGCGGGCTTTCATATCTGGGCGGGTTACAGCCTGTTCCCCAATGCGGCATGGAAACATCTGGTCGCAGAGTGGTTACGGGTCAAAAATGATCCCCTGATGCGACAAACATTCATCAACCTTGTGCTGGGTGAACCCTACGAAGACCGGGGCGAAAAAGCCCTGAGTGAACGTAAGATGCTGGAGCGTTGCGAGGTCTGGGCGGCAGAGGTTCCTGACGGTGTGGCTGTGTTAACCGCAGGTATTGATACTCAAGATGGCCGATTTGAAATTGAGGTTGTAGGTTGGGGACGAAATGAGGAAAGTTGGTCAATTTCGTTTGATGTCATTGAGGGGGATCTGGAAACTGACGAACCGTGGCGGAGGCTGGATGCCTATTTAAAACAGGTCTGGCGACGTGCCGATGGTTATGGTTTTACCATTATGGCGGCCTGCATGGACTCCGGTGGTCACCATACCCAGCGGGTCTATGATTTTGCCCGCGAACGGTTGGGTAGGCGGATTTGGGCGATTAAAGGGGAATCGGCACGAGGCGGCGCACGCTCACCCATCTGGCCGACCAAACGCCCAACCCCTCGCAGTAAATCCAGTTTCAAACCGATTATCATTGGCGTCAATGCGGCTAAAGATGCTATCCGTGCCCGGCTGCATATTGAGCCACCCGAAGCGGGTGAGCCGGCTCCGGCCTATATGCATTTCCCTGTTGACCGGGACTTAAATTATTTCAGTCAGTTACTGGCGGAGCGATCGGTAATTAAAATTTCTGGTGGTCAGCGTTACCGTATTTGGGAACAAATCCCCGGACGCGCGAATGAGGCGCTCGATTGTCGGGTCTACAGCTATGCTGCGTTATGTGGCCTGCTGTATCTGGGATTAAAACTCAATGTCCTGGCAACCACAATTGAGGCCAATCCCGGCAGGCTGAAACCACCTCCAGCTGAACCGGAAACCAAAATCAACCTGCAATATCCCGGCGTGGTTATTCAGGAGCCGGATACACCCCAGAAACGTAAACCCATTTCACAGATGTTGCCATAGGAAAATTATGTTTAAACGCAATACTGGTTTACTGGCAGGCATGAGCCGTGCCCAGCTTTTGGCTGCGCTGGAAACCGCGCAGGCCGCATACATTGATTTAGCGACAGGTAATAAAGGTGTTTCGTTTTCCTATTCTCAGGGCGACGGGACGCGTTCAGTGTCCTATCAACCCACAGATTTAGGTCATCTGCTGGCGCTGATCCAGATGATACAGATGCAGTTAGGTATCAGCACACGACATCCTGCGAGGTTTAGATTCTGATGACCATTCAAATATTGGGACCGGACGGCAAACCGTTAGCACCGTCCCGTCCCCGTTATTCCATGCTGACGGGCGGTAGCCGCGTTCCCTACGATGCCGCCGATTCGTTCAGTGATCAACTGGCAAATTGGCAGCCTGCACTGTGGTCGCCGGATAACGAAATCAATATCTATCGTGACCGCATTGTGTCGCGCGTTCGGGATTTGGCGCGTAATGACGGCTGGGCGGCAGGTTCCATTACCCGTGTACTGGATAATGCTATCGGCGCGAATTTTCGCCCTATTCTGAAACCCGATTACCGAATGCTGGCATTGTTAACCGGTAATAAATCATTTGATGTCACATGGGCAGCAGAATACCGCAAAGTCGTTGAGGCGCACTGGCGTTCGTGGGCTGATGACCCCGGACGCTACTGTGATGTGGAGCGTAAACAAACCGTCTCCCAGATGATGAGATTGGCATTTCGTCACAAACTGCTCGACGGTGACGCACTGGCGGTTCTGCAATACCGGACTGATCGGTTAGGTCAGGGGCGAGGGCGTTATGCAACCACTATTCAGATTGTCGATCCCGATCGTCTCAGTAATCCGCAGGAAATGATGGATATGGAGTACGTGCGCGGCGGCGTGGAAATCGACAGTGACGGCGCACCCATTGCCTATCATATCCGCGAGGCACATATGGGGGATTGGTGGAGTGGTAAAAAAACCATGACGTGGGAGCGTATTCCGCGTGAAACCTCGTGGGGGCGACCGCACGTGGTCCATGATTACGACCATGAACGTGGGGCACAACACCGCGGAAATGGGATGTTAACCCCGGTTGTTCAGCGTCTGAAAATGCTCATCAAATACGACCAGAGCGAACTGGAATCGGCAATACTCAATTCCATCTTTGCCGCCTATATCGAATCGCCCTATGACCCCGCAGCAGTCGAGGCGGCATTGGGTGATACGGGGATGAGTGACGACCCTAATCTGGGGGCATATCAGAGCGGTCGGGTAGAGTTTCATAACGAACGTCGGTTATCCCTGCAAAACGGGGCACGAATGCCAATTCTGTATCCGGGAGAAAAAATCACGACCGTCAATGCCGCCAGACCGCACAGCAATTTTGAGATATTTGAGAGTGCGGTACTGCGCAACATTGCCTCGGCAACCGGATTATCAACCCAACAGGTTACACAGGATTGGTCGGATGTGAACTACAGTTCTGCCCGTGCAGCGATGCTGGAGGCATGGAAAACCCTGACCCGTCGTCGTGACGATTTTTCTATCGGTTTTTCCCAGCCGATATTGAGTGCATTCGTCGAGGAACTGCACGACACCGTGGAATTACCATTACCCAATGGTGCACCGGATTTTCTGGACGCACGGGCGGCGTATTGTCGGTCACGTTGGATTGGTCCCGGTCGGGGCTGGGTTGACCCGGTAGCGGAAAAAGAGGGCGCTATTATGGGGCTGGAAGCCGGTTTATCGACACTTGAAATTGAGATTGCGGAAAACGCCGGTGGTGACTGGGAGGAGTTTATGGATCAACGGGCGCATGAAATACAAGTGTGTCAGGAACGCGGATTGCCGCTACCCAGCTGGGCGCAATCCCGCCTGACAACCGACAGCAAAACAGAGGAATTCAACCCATGAATTTACCCCATTTAGCCCAGCGGTTATTTAATGTGCCGCTGGCAATTCATCCGCGCAAAGCTGAGGTGGTTATGGCCGCGCTGACAGACCGCTTTGGTATCACCCAGATTCAGGCTGGAATGGACTGGGATGATGAGGGCGATTCATTTTCCCGTCGTAGGCGTGATACGGGTTATGACGTTTTAGAGGGAATTGCCGTTATTCCAGTACAAGGAACGTTGGTGCAAAAACTCGGTACGCTGCGGCCATATAGTGGTATGACGGGCTATGACGGGATTCGTCAATCATTTTTGACAGCGCTCAATGACCCTGATGTGAATGGAATTTGTCTGGATATCGATTCGCCCGGCGGCGAGGTTGCTGGTTGTTTTGATTTGGTCGACCTGATTTATCAGTCACGGGGTGAAAAACCGATTCATGCCATTTTGACGGAAAATGCCTACTCCGCTGCCTATGCCATCGCCAGTGCCGCGGATAAAATTACCGTGCCGCGCACCGGTGGTATGGGTTCAGTGGGAGTGATTGTGATCCATTGTGACTGGTCACAGAAAATTAAACAGGACGGATTAACCGTCACGATAATTACCTATGGTGATCGTAAAGCCGAGAGCAACCCGTATGTAAAATTAAGTACGGAGGCGCAGCAGGCTATTCAATCGGATGTTGACACAATGGGAAAATTGTTTGTCAGCACCGTCGCTCGTAACCGCGGGATGACAGAAAAAACAATACGTGACACACAGGCCGCCTGCTATCTGGCGGCTGAGGGTGTTCAGCTGGGGTTGGCTGATGTTGTGGCTACACCTGATATCGCATTTCAAACACTAATGAAAGAATCTGGAGTTTAACGATGTTTAAATTTGCACATTTGTTAGGAACCAAAGCTCGTGCCACTGATGAGCGCGAGGAAGACGAAAAAGCACGCAAGGCAAAATCTCGCGCGGAAGAGGAAGAAGACGAGAAAGACGCCGAAGAAGATGATCCGGATGCAGAAGACGAAGATGATGAAAAGGAAGGCAAAAAGGCGAAAAAAGCGAAAAAGGCTGAGTCAGAAGACGATGACCCAGACGCGGAAGACGATGATGATGCCGATGCTGGCGAAAACGAGAACGTCAAAAAAGGCCGTCGCGCTGAGCGCAAACGCTGCGCCAGTATCTTTGGCAGCAAATATGCAGCAGGTCGCCCTGATATAGCAGCACATTTGGCGTTCAATACCAAAATGTCAGCGAGTGAGGCTATCAGCACATTAAAAGCGGTGGGGGCAGTTCAGCCTGCACCTGCCAGAGTGTCACTGGACAGCAGAATGCGCACCGAACAACAGGTGCGATTGGGTCCCGATGCTCAGCAGCCCGCGAAAGGCTCTGCGGCTGCACTGGCGCAGCAGATGACGGGTTTATACAACACCAATAGAGGAACAAAATAATGGATCAATTTTCCAATAACCCATTTCAACCGGGTGTCCGTCAGTCGGTTTATGTGCCTGACCAGCTCATTGCAGGGCAACTGCAATTAGTTACTGATACCGCGACCATTGCGAAATCCGGCATTCTGAAGCGCGGTACGGTGCTGGGTCAAATCACCGCGACACGTGAGTATGTGTTCAGTAAAAAATCCGCAACAGATGGTAGTCAAATCCCATGTGCCATTCTGGTAGATGATGTAGACACGACAGACGGTAGCGCTAGCGGTGGTGTTTATTTGATGGGTGAATTCAATCAGAACCGCATTATTTATGATGAGAGCTGGAAATTGCCCGAATTAACCACCGAACTCCGCAAACTCTCTATTTTCCTGCGCGACAGCGTAACCGCCTAATTTAATTCCAACAGACGTCCTGATGCGGTCACCGTAGGCACTGTGACGTCTATTTAACGAGAGAATGTATGAATATTTACGATACCAACGTTTTAATTCAGGTTGTCCCTAACCTGATAACCAGTCAGAACTGGTTGCTGGATAAATTTTTCCCGAACGTAGTAGAGTCCGACACCGAAGAAGTGGCGATTGATGTGGATGTCGGCCTGCGCCGTATGGCCCCGTTTGTTTCCCCGCTGGTGCAGGGTAAATTGGTTGAATCCCGTAAATTCCAGACCAACACGTTCAGGCCTGCCTATATCAAAGACAAGAGGGCGCCAGATTTGCGTAAACCGATTCGTCGACAAATTGGTGAGCGTATTGGCGGTCAATATACCGCCGCTGAGCGTGAGATGTTAAATATCCAATTTGAGTTAGCCGACCAGATCGACATGATTAACCGCCGTCTGGAGTGGATGGCAGCCAGCGCACTGACAACCGGCACTATCACCGTTTCAGGCGAAGGGTATGAAACGAAGATTGTCAATTTCGGTCGCTCCGCCGAATTGACTGTCACTCTGAGCGGGAGTGATAAATGGCCAACACGGGTAGATGCAGGCAAAACCAACAGCCAGCCAACGCAGGATATTGAGGAGTGGTCGCAGCGCATTCTGGAAAATTCTGGTGCCGTTCCTACTGATTTGGTATTTACCACTAAATCGTGGAATGCATTTCGTCTGGACACCACAGTCGAAGATAACGCCATCACGTTCCCAGCTCTCAACCCCTACGGTAACCAGATTAACCCGGGTACGCAGGTGCAGAAAGGCGCCGTCTATAAGGGGCGTTGGGGGCAGCTTGATTTGTGGGTGTATAACGACTGGTTTATTGACCCTGTGGATGGCAAAAAGAAGCCCATGCTACCGGATGGCACGGTCATTATGTCTAGCGCGGATTTGATGGGGACGCGGGTATTTGGTGCGATACTCGATCCTGCATTTAATTACGGCCCAATGGCGTATGCGCCTAAATCGTGGTTACAGGAAGATCCTGCGCAGCGTTTTCTGATGGTGCAGTCTGCGCCGCTGGTTATTCCTAGCCGTGTTAATGCGGCATTATGCGCAACGGTGGTGTGAGATGGCGAAAAAAACTCAGTCGGGCGCTCAGACAGACGATTTGGGCGGATTACCGCCTGAATTGCAGACAGACCCGATTCAACATTCCGCCCAGCCAGCGGTTCAACCTGAGACAGAATCTATCAAATTAGATGATGACGACGAGCCAGCCTCTGAATTTGTCGTTGTTAACGGTCGAACTGTCCGGCATAACGGGATCGATTACCCTGAGAACACGTTGATTGAAGTCTACGGTGAGGATGCTAACCGATTGATTCAGTTGGGCGTTATCGTGAAATTGGATGACCTGAAATCACAGTTATTATCCAACAATCAACAGGGGGCGTAATGCCAATCGACTGGGATAAACATTTGCTCGCACCGCTGCATAAACAATTTGCCGAGCGTGTGAACTGGCGACCTCAATCTGGCGAACCTTACGACATTATGGGCGTGTTTGATCGCGCCTATACTCAGCAGGTGGAATCGCTGGACGGGGACAGCAGTATCAATACCACCAAACCCCTGTTAGGTGTTCGTGATGCGATATTCAAATCCCCGCCTCAACAGCATGACCGTGTGTTTGTGTACAGCATCAATGCTGAATTTACCGTGAGTGACGTGCAACCTGATAGTCACGGTGGAACACATTTGCAACTCAACAGGGTTAAACGTAAACAATGAACGCATCAACTATACGTAATTTGGTCGTTTTGGCACTCATCGGTAAAACGGATGCGAAATCCCGTGTTTATTCCCCGCGCGACTGGTCAACGCGGGGGCGTGACTATCCGTGTATATTGGTGCAAACGCCGTTTGATCATAAAAAATCGCTGGGCCGTAATATTCCGCAGTTTAATACCGTAACCACCGTCAGGGTCACAGGCAGAATAGAGGAATTTGACGACGATACTGATAGCGGTGCGGAACAGGCAGAACTGGCACTGGAGGCATTGCGGGAGCAAATCGAGCGGGCGGTAATCAACAGCTATGACCTGACAAAAGAAGTCCAACAGTTTGCTGAAATTCGGTCACAAATTGATATCGATGCCAGTGGCGAGGGACATTTTGCGCAGCTCCTGATGGACATTGATATCGAATACTATCAGGGACCGGAGGATTTTTACCCCATTGAGGCAAATCCGCTGGCGAGCATAGACATCACTGTCGCTATGCCTGAGCACACACCAGAACCCCATATTCATATTAATCTGGAGTAATTCCATGCTTGTAAAACCCGTTGCTGGGCGGCGTGTTCGCTGCCCGGTCAGGGGCGAGTTTTTGCCCGAATCCGGTGCAGATGTGCCGGATAATTTGTTTTGGCATCGCCGATTAAGAGATGGCGACGTCGAAATTTATCAGATGGTTGCTGAAACCAAAGTTGCCAAAAAAGGCACTCAGGAGACTGAATAATGGCAATTCCTTTTTCCCGAATTCCCAATAACCTCAGAACGCCACTGTTTTTTGTGGAATTCGATAACTCGATGGCGAATAGTGCCACAGCAACCCAGCGCTCGCTCATTATCGGGCAAATGCTGGATAATGCGGCGGCAACGCCAGATATTCCGGTACGTATTTCCTCCGCAGAACAGGCTGCCTCACAGTGTGGTCACGGCTCATTACTGCATGGTATGACCGCCGCGTATCTGGCAAACGATCAGGCCGCGGAGTTGTGGGTGCTGCCCCTGAAAGACGGCGATAATTTGCTGTCTGCCAGAGGGTCGATTGAGATCACCTCCCAGTCAACCCATGCGGGCGTGATTTCACTGTATATAGCCGGACAGCGTGTGCAGGTCACGGTCATGGCAACGGATAAAATGCCGCAGATCGCCGAGTCTCTGGCTACCGCAATTAACCGTAAAATTGCTCTGCCAGTGACCGCAACCGCGGCCAATAACACGGTCACATTGACCGCGAAAAACAAAGGCGTACACGGTAACGGCATGGATATCAGCCTTAATTATCGGGGGCAGGCAGGCGGTGAGGAAACTCCAGTAGGTATGGCGTTACGTATCACCCCAATGGCAGGCGGTGCGGGCGCCCCAGAGTTGAAAAATGGACTGGCTAACCTCAGCGATCGGGCGTTTGATTTTATCGTCAACCCGTATACTGATACGACGTCACTCGATGAACTCAAATCATTTTTATCCGATACCGGTGGGCGTTGGTCATGGGAAAATCAACTCTACGGCCATTCATTCAGTGCAGTGAGTGGCACCTACGGGGAACTGGCAGATACTGGTGAACGCCGGAATAACCAGCACGAATCGCTGCTGGGGGTCACCAAATCCCCATCCCCCAATTACATTTGGGCGGCGGCAATCGCTGGCGCAACAGCACCGAGTTTGCGTAATGACCCCGGCAGGCCGCTGCAAACATTGCCTGTCATGGGTGTATTGCCTCCCGCAGCAGAAAATCAGCTCGACCTGATTGATCGCAATAACCTGCTGCACAGTGGGATTTCGACGTTTACGGTGGCTGATGATGGCACGGTACAGATAGAAAACGTAATCAGCACCTACCAGAAAAACCCCTACGGCGACAATGACGACAGCTATTTGCAGATAGAAACGTTGTTTTTGCTGATGTTCGTCTCGCGCTATATCCGCACGCAAATTACGTCAAAATTTGGGCGAATGAAACTGGCAAAAGACGGCACCCGTTTTGCACCCGGTTCTGCCATCGTCACGCCTAATATTGTCCGAGCGGAACTCATCGCTCAGTACCGGACACTGGAATATAACGGCTATGTGCAGGACGCTAAATCATTTGCAGACGGACTGCGAGTCGAGGTGAACGCACACAACCCGAACCGTCTGGATGTCCTCTGGACAGGCACCTTGATCAACCAGTTGAGAGTGTTCGCACTGCTCAATCAATTCCGTCTGCAACCGACGTCATGAGGTAACTATGGGAAATACAAGTAGAAGGTTGGCGGGTACAGCCTACGTCACGGTAGATGGTATGTCCATTATGGTTGTGGGGGATTTTACCTACAGCCCCTCAACCGTCACCCGCGAGACATTAACCGGCATGGATTCTGTGCATGGGTATAAAGAAAAACCCAACGTGCCGTATATTTCCTGCCGGGTACGTGACAGTGGTGGGACCACGGTCGCAGATTTTAACAACCAGACCAATGCCACCATTGTGGCAGAGCTGGGGAATGGCAAAACCATCATCGGTGAAGGCATGTGGACGGTGAACACGCAGGAAGTGCGCAGCGAAGATGCGGAGTTCGAGGTTCGTTGGGAAGGTGTCTCGGTGACTGAAAACTAGGAGTTAACGTGGAAAAGACAAAAATTATACGGTTAGATACGCCAATTGAAAGTAACGGTGGCAAAGAGGTTTATCAGGAGATCCATCTTCGGGAGCCTGCATTGATTGAGGTTGAGCAGTTTTATGAGGCCCAGAGTAAAAACGCTCACAGTATATTGCCCGCAATGCGACTGTTAATTGCGTTAGTATCGGGTGTGCCTGAATCGGTGTTGAAAAAAATGGCAATCAGCGATTTTAACGTTTGTAGGGAGTTTTTGACGGGTTTTTTAGTCTACACACCCTCCGAGGTTGGCAACAACTAGCGGCGGATGTCACCTATTTTTACCGCTGGGGGCCACAGGATGCGTGGCTCCTGAGTCGGTCGCGGCTGAATTGGTGGGTTGAACAGGCTGAACGGATCAATAAAACGAGGTCGGGTAATGGGTAATGTATTTGATTTTCAAATGAATGCGGATGAAAACGTCACCAGAGCGATTTCTGAAATGGAGGCCAAACTAAAGCAGCTGAACCCATTGCTGAATTCAACCCGCGATGGATTGCGACTCGGCGGTAGTGAAACGCTGGAAAACACTAGTTCATTGAGCAACAAATTACGGGATATGTCACGCCATGCACAGGATAATGTGCAAAATATCGGTGATATGATCCCGCCGCTCAAGATGTTTGGGGAGTTATCGGGTAAATATCTGGATAAGGGATTAAAGTTGGGAGGTATTGGTGCTATCGGTTACGGTATCACCAAAATGGGGCAAAAGCTCAATGAACAGAGTAAAGATGCATATAACCTGAATGTCATGGCAAAAAACAACAATATGACCCCAGAGGAGTTTTCCCGATTATCCGGTGCGATGGTGATATTAGGTGCTGATGCGGATAAAGCCCGCGAGTCAGTCGATGGGTTATATAAAATCTTCAATGACCCACTCTGGTCTAGGAATGATGCAGCGTTAGCCCAATTAAATGAAATGGGCGTGTCTATTATTCGTAAAGACGATGGCACTGCCGATGTTACCAGGACAATGGAAGAACTAGCGAAGGTGTTTCCGACCTATTCTTCAGCCAAACAAAAAACCATTGCGGATTTTTTGGGTTTAGATGCGAATACACTGGCATTATTGCGTGAAGGCGCAAAATATAAGCAGTTATTAGCTAAATCAGACGCGCTAGGATTAACGGTTCCTAATGAGTTAAACCAGAAGCTCACTGAGTTAAATGGCACAATTAGCAGCTTGAATGCCTCATGGGAAGGGTTTAAGCAACGTGTCAGTAATTCAGTCACGGATTTTGCCCTGTCCGATGATTCAATTAATGATGGCCTTGACGGTATCAGTCAGGTCTTTGAGCATAATGACCGATTCGCCTACATGAAAGCACTGGGGGTGACACGGGGCAAGGAGGCGGATCAGTTACGCGAGGTGAAAGATAAGCCCGAATTCTATGATTCGTTGACTTGGGACGAAAAAACAGCAGTTAATTTAGGAATGATGACTGATGGTGTCAGGGGAAAATATCAGCAGTGGCAGCTTAAATATGGTGATAAAAAAATCGAATCGCCCCAAGTGCCTGAGCAAAAAACCGTTGAGCAGCAAAAGCATTATAAGGATATTTATAAAATGGCTGACTATTCTAACGGTGTGAATGTATTAGGCAAACAGCCTCGAGGCATTCGCAATAACAATCCGTTAAATATTGAATTTGCAAAGCAGAAAGGCGCGACGGTAGAGGATCACCCAGACAAACGGTTTGCTAAATTCAACTCACCTTACACTGGGCTGGAACGTACCGCTTGGCAGCTACGTCGATATTTCAATGGATTAACTGATGGGATCAAGCGCCAATCAGTTGAAGCAATAGTTGGAAAATGGGCACCTCCAGGCAGCACCGATAAAAATAGAACCGAGGCCTATATCCAACGAGTATCAAATATGATGGGGGTTAACAGAAGTGAGCGATTGGATTTAAACAATCATGATGTCATGTATGCGTTAATGAAATCGATGGGAATAGTGGAAAGTAAATCTTTTCCTTATGATAAAGATTTAGTTATGTCTGCTATCACAGGTGCTCCTGTATTAGCTCAGGCCTCAGAACCGGTTAAAGCACCAGTGCTAGCGCAAGCGCCAATTATCACACCACCCCAACTACCCGTTCAAAGTGAAGAGCCAAACATTAACGCTAATGCTGCCAATCACGAGGAGAAGAAAACACCGTCACTGTACGACAAGCAAAAGCAACAGTTTATATCGCTTTATGATCCACAAAGGGAGGTTGATGCAGGTGCTGAAATGACGAAATATTTTGCAAAAGCATTTCAGGAAGCGATAGGCGAAAATCCGCTTAAGCTTGAGATTACTTTGGTCAATGACAAAACGGGAGAACGGCAAAAATTCCTGTCTAATTCTGCCGGAAAAGTTACAACGTCGATGATATATTCTTAAGGAGATTGACATGTCGTCCACAATAGAAAAGAGATTCGATATTGGATGTAATTTCTGCGGCAAAATAAACGATGGTACTCATAAGTTCGTTGCGGGTTCGTATGGATATATCTGTTCACCCTGTATCACACAGTGTGTGAACATCCTTGCATCAGTCGCTGATGGTTCGACCTCTTACACCTTAAAGGGTGAGGAAAAGACTGGCAGCTACAAAAGTTAAATAAACTGCAGGTAAAGTCACAACTTCCATGCGTTATCCTTGAAGATGGCTTATATTTTATTCAGTAATGGTGGCTTTAGCATTCATGAATGAAATATGAGGCAGGTAGATAACAATGACTATATGGAATACTTTTTGGTTTATTATTGTGGTGTTTATTATCTCGCTGGTTATGGCTAAATTTTCAAAGTCAATCCAGCGTAGGAAAGTAGCAACTGTGATAGCTTGGTTGGCGGGCGGGTTTATAATTTTATCTATAATCACCATTAGTTGGCTACTGAATTCAAATGATCATACAGGATGTAATAATAAAGAAGGAGGGTTTTACGGAAGTAATAATAAACTCTGTTTTAATGATAATGAAGTCCAAGCTATAATAAATAAAACCAATGGAGAAAACACGGAAGTTTCTAAATTCACCGTATTGGGAAAGGATAAGGCTGTTATTTACATTAAAAACGCAGGTGAATATTTAATTTCAATTAATGGTAGTGATGTCAAAGTAACTCCATATAAAAAACAAGAGCAAGAAAGCCAAAATAACGATAGTGGCTTTAACAATAAAGAAAATGTAACTAAAATTAGTTGTTATAATAATTACATGGAAGACCCATATGATGGTTTTATATTTCCTAAGCGTAATAGTAGTCTTTATGGAGCGGAAAACCTAGTTTGCTATAAAGGTAGAGATATAACGACATGGGTTGCAGGGCATGGAATGAAAGTTACAACGGCGATAATCCCTAACCCTAGAGAATTATTCGCCATTGTTACGATAGAAGAGGAAAATCCCCAACAATACAAACCCAAAAGCAGCATCAGAGCAATCTATATAACTAGTGATGGTATTCGGGGAAAAAGAGACATCTTTACCCAAAGATACACTCAAGACCCTAAAAAAACATTATCTAAAATGAAAATAGTTGGCTACAACTACGAAAAAGGAATTGTTTATTTTTCTGTTCCTGCTTGGGCTGTTAGTCATGCTATACATGCTTTCACAATTCCTTTCGATAATAATTACAATTACGTAAGAGAGAAATTTATTACAGATGGTGATTTGACATTTGTAAATATGTCTAACTTATCAGGCAATCCAAAGGATGATAAATACATAGGTAGTTTAGTTGTTTCACAAAGTGAAATAATAGAGGGTGAGGGGCGCGTATACAACGAATACCTAATTTCACCAGAGGGAAAAAGGATCTGTGAATTGGATACAGATATTGAAGATTGGAAACTATACCTACCTTGTAAAAAATAGCCCCTAGGGGGCTATTTTGGTTGGCTTTATCAAAACATCTGCGGGAATACCGAACATGCAATGTAGGTTGCGGATCATGGGTAATGTCAAGCTACGCTTACGGTTCAAAACCTCATAAACGCGGTTCGATTTGCCGATAGCGGGTTCCAAGTCTTTAACTGTCAGACCGGATTGCTCCATTCTAAACTTGATAGCCTCAATGGGGTCTGGCGGGTCTATTGGATAATGCTCGGATTCATAAGATTCAATCAACAACACCATGACCTCCATAAAATCAAATTCAGGTGTGCCAATTTCTGGCTGATTATCAAACAGCGGCGCGATGGATTTTAATGCTGCTTGATAGTCTTGTTCAGTTCTAATGGGTTTAATATTCATTATTTACTCCGGTTCTACGGTGTTAGCATCTACAGCATCATATTGTTTATGTGTACCTATAAATTTGATGTACACCCAGCCCGCAGGATAAAAGATGGAGACGATTAATCGATAATCATTTCCTTTAATGTTGAATACCACACGATTGTTTTTCAGTATGCTCGCATTGCGATATTGAGCCTTGATGTCAGCAGGCGTCTTCCATATGGCTTTTTTGGCCTCATCAAACCAAGCTCTTAGTGGTTGTTCTGCGTCGGGGTGTTTTTTCCAAAACGCTTTCAGTGATGCAACGGATATTATTTTCATAATTTAATGATAGTCCCATAATGGGACTTTCGCAAGTGACAGTAAAATTTTTTAAAGAGGGTTCATATGGCCTTTATTAACGATGCCATTTCCTCATTGCTGGGGGGTGGCAGCGATGCGTCATGGAACTGGGTTGAGCATTTGCGCCCAGCGTCATTTCGTGGTGTACCATTTGCCGTCGTTTCTGGTGAGAGTGTTTTTGGTCGGCGTCAGGCCGTGCATGAATACCCCTACCGCGATACAGCATGGATTGAAGATCTAGGTCGGGCAACCCGCCGAATTACACTGAGAGGTTTTATTATTCAGGATAGCGTGATCTATAACGCACCGGATGTCATTACCCAACGTAAAAATCTGGTCGCGGCCTGTGAGACGGGTTCAACAGGCACGTTGGTACATCCGACGCTGGGCGAACTGACGGTCAGTGTGACGGAGAGCGGGTTACGCATGACGGAGAGCGTGGAATCAGGGCGGGTATTTGAGTTCACGTTGACGGTAATTGAATCCGGCCTGAAAGTTTTCGCGGTCACCAATAGCTCTAAATCCGCGACCGCGGTCGGTCAGAACTGGCTACGAACGCACACCACGATGTTAGCAAAATACATCTCAATGGTGCGGGGTGAAATTCGCTCCGTGGTGCAGGGAATACGAATTATTAGACAGACTGCGGATCAATGGATAGGTATGGTCACCCGTTCGGTGAATGAGGTCACAAACCTGAGTGATATGCTGAAAACCACGTTCGGCAGTGAACGTTACGGACGCTATCAGCGTGGGAAAATTGGTGGCACGGTCTCAGGAGCAACGGGTATCCGGTCACAGGATGATAAACCGCATAATGACGCTGAGGTAGTAAAAAAAACCACAGCCAATGTGGTGATGGGGCGCAAGACCATTTCCGATAATATTGAGAAATTGACGACCGCATCGACTGTAGAGGCATTCAGCGAGGCGGCAGGCAATGTCGTGATGGCAATTATCCATTCGGCGGGCAGCATCGATGAGAAAGTGGCGATTTTTGAAAATCTGTCCGCATTTCAAAATACTCGTTACCAGAACGGTGCAGTTGATCGGCACGTTACCGAAATGACGGTTTTATTGTTGGTAGTGTTGTCCGCGGGCGCAATGGCACAGGTCGCCAGTGAATTTACCCCGGCAAATAATCAGGAGGCGCATGATTTGCTGACGCGTGTGTGTCAGGCGCTGGATACCGCGCTGGTAATGGCCGGTGATTTGGGGGTAGACGAAATTTACGATTCTCTGCTGTCATTGCGGGATGAGTTTATCACCAGTGCCACACTGAAAGGCGCAGAGGCCGGCCGGTTAGCTCAATTCGAATTACCCACTACATTACCTGCACTGAATGTGGCCAACCGGATTTATCAGGATGCCGCTCGCAGTGATGAACTGGTTCAGGCTGCCAATCCTCGTCATCCGGCATTTATGCCAACGCGATTCAGGGCATTGAGACAATGAAAAAATCAGATGAATTGTCACTGGTGATAAACGGCAAACGTATTTATGGCTGGGACAGTGTGCGTGTGACGCGAGGTATTGAACGGTTGCCGTCCGATTTTGAACTGATGTTGATGGACTATTATCCGGGTAGCAGTGAAAAACAACTGGTCGAGGCTGGACAATCCTGTCAGGTATTGCTAGGCGATGACCCTGTGATTACGGGGTATATCGATATCTGGAACGCGTCCATAAACAAAAATAGTCATCAAATACGGGTGACCGGTCGCAGTAAATGTCAGGATTTGGTCGATTGCTCAGCCAAATGGCCGCAAAACGTCATTACCTCAGCGACGGCGCTACAAATCGCCCAGAAACTGGCGAAATGGTACGGCATTGAGGTGACCTCCGACGTGACTGATATGAAATCCGTGCCGCAATTTACCCTGAATTGGGGGGAGTCCTCGCAGGAAATCATTGATCGCATCACACGCTGGTCAGCTCTGCTCTATTACGACACGCCGGACGGTAATTTATTTTTGACTCGTGTCAGTGACAAATTGGCGGCCAGTGGTGTGGCACAGGGGAAAAATATCGAGCTGGCCGATTACCAATCCTCCATGAATGAACGATTCTCAGAGTACAGCGGCCTGTCAATGAATGTCAGCGGACTGAGTGAATTATCAGCCGGAAGAGGTTACGACGTGGTGACCATTGCCACGGCGAAAGATCCGGAAGCCGAAAAAATGCGTTATCGCAATTACGTCACCATTATCGAAAGCACACTGCATACATGGGGAAAGGAGCAGGACTCGATTAATTGGGAAATGAACCGCCGCTACGGGCGCTCTAAGGTCCTCAAAGTGCTGGTTGACAGTTGGCGGGATGTTGGCGGAACGTTGTGGACACCCAACACCCTGATACCGATACATTTACCCGTGTTTGGGCTGGAATCTGAACAGTGGCTGTTATCTGAAGTGTCGTATGTTCGTAATAAAGACGACGGCACGCGGGCAGAACTCACATTAATGCCCCCTGCGGCATTTACCGTACAACCGTATGAGTTCTATAGCGCCATTATGGAAACTCGAAACGGAGGATATAACCCAAATGGAAATCACTAAAAATTTATATCGACGGGCCATGATGATGCTCGGTTTAGGCAGGGTAACGACGTGTAACGATACAGGCGTTATCCAGCAGGTACAGTATCAGACTGCGATGGAGGTTCGGGATAATACCAAACGCGTCGCCGAGTTTGGATTCTCGTCAGGATTGCCCGCCAATACTGATGTGGTGCTGGCGTTCCTAGGGGGAGATCGCTCCAATGCCGTGGTGATTGGCAGTAATCATCAACACTATCGGCACAGGGGATTAAATCCCGGTGAAGTCGTGGTTTATAACCAGTGGGGTTTGCATATCCTGCTGACTGAATCGGGGATTACGGTGGAGGCTCAGGGACAGCCTGTTACAGTCAATAATGCCGCTCAGGTAACGGTTAATGCCTCAACGGAGGTTTTGCTGAATACACCCGTGTTACGAGTTTCTGGTGATATTATTGATAACTGTAACAGCAACAAAACCACGATGAAACAGCTACGGGATTCATATAACAGACATACCCATCCGGTTTCCGGTGTGAAATCAGGCGGTTCTACCGTGACCAGCCAGGTTACAGGAGAGACTGTCAAATGAGTGACATAACATCATGGTGGGATGTGAAAAATATCCATGCTGACTGGTCGATTGGGCGCGGGGATTTGATGACCGGAAACGACCTGCAAACCGCCATTATTATCAGTTTATTTACGGACCGACAGGCGCGGGCGGATGATGAAATTGACGGCACAGATCGGCGTGGTTGGTGGGGTGATAGTGAGTCCGATTATCAGATAGGGTCACGGTTGTGGCTGCTCCATCGGCAAAAATTAACCACTGCTGTAGCGTTGGCCGCCGAGGACTATGCACGGGAGGCGCTGCAATGGATGCTGGACGATGGTGTCGCAGCCTCTATTGATATCCGTACCCAGATTGTCTGGCCAAACCGGTTAAACATGATTATTCGTTATCAGCGTCCGGGGCGGGATAACGAGGATTTGCGTTTTTTTTGGGTCTGGGAGCGAGAAAATGCCGTTTAAACGAAAAACCCTCACCGAACTACGGGCACAGAACCGCAGTTATTTGCAGTCAGAATTGCAGGAGGCCGGACCGTTATTGCGTTTTTCCAATATGGGCGTACTGGCTGATATGGATGCGGGGATGGCTCATTTGCATTACGGCTATCTGGATTATATCGCCAAACAAACTACGCCGTTTACGTCCACGGATGAATGGCTGGCAGGCTGGGCGGCATTAAAAAAAATTTTCCGCAAACCGGCGATGGCAGCCGCGTGTGAACAGTATCAGTTCACGGGCGTAGCAGGCACCATTATTCCTGCTGGTACGATATTGAATCGAGGTGATGGTTACCAGTATAAAACACTCATTGAAACACGCATTGATGCCAGCGGACACGGCAATACCCGCCTGATTGCATTATTACCTGCGAGTACAGACGATGACGCCGGAGGCGGTGCAGCAGGCAATGCACCAGCTGGTACGGTATTAACATTGGATCAGAGTATTGCCGGTGTGGATGTGGAGGGGCGGGCAATTGTCGCAATAACCGGTGGGACTGATATTGAGCGTGAATCAGATTTTCGCTCCCGTATGCTCCTTGCCTATCAGGGTTCACCGCAGGGCGGTTCTGATGACGATTATAAACAGTGGGCGCTGGCTGTATCAGGAATTACCCGTGCATGGGTCAGACCCAGAGCGGCGGGCGCTGGGACGGTCGGTATTTACATTATGTGCGACAACAACGGACAGGGTGGTTTTCCCATCGGGACGGATGGGGTTTCATCTCACGAGTCATACGCTGTTCATGCCACAGGGGATCAGTTGCGTGTCGCTGATTACATCTATCGGTTACGGCCAACTACCGCATTAGTTTGGGCGTTATCACCAATAAAACGCACCATCAATTTTACCATTAATGGTATTGCGCATGTTGGAACGGACGTAACGGGTAAAATTGCGGCGGCAATTGATAATGTGCTGTTTGAACATGGCAATCCTGATGGAACAGGACGGATATTCATATCCGATTTGCAATACGCCATTGCGGATGTGCCAGGAACAGCAGGTTTTGTCATCACATCACCAGCAACCAATATTGAATTATCAGTAGGGCATTTGCCGATTAGAGGTGAGGTGCGATACACGTGAAACAATACAGTGTGAATAATTATACCGTTGCGCTGAATGGGTTATTACCAACAGGCATGGCATGGACGCGTCAGCCAAAATCGATAATGCGTGTGGTTATTCGGGCTATGGCGCGTAGTTATCAGCGGAGTGATCAGGACAGCCATTTGTTGTTAGAGGGCAGTTTCCCTGCGACGGCGACCATTATGTTACCAGAATGGGAAAAATCTCTGGGGCTGCCTGATGACTGCGCGATTGGGGAAATTGACAGTATTTCATTGCGGCAAAAATCCGTTGTTTCTAAATTGCTGCGAACGGGCGGCCAGTCGAATGAGTATTTTATTGGTTTAGCGGCTGAGCTGGGATTTAAAATAACGATCACCGAATTTAGGCAGGCGCGCGCGGGCATGTCCGCATGTGGGGCGGCGATTAATGGCGATGACTGGCCGTTTGTCTGGCGTATTAATGCGCCGACAACAACGATTAATTACGCCGTTGCAGGTGGGAGTTATTGCGGTGACCCATTGCGTTCGTGGGGAAATAAAAAACTCGAATGCCAATTCCGAAAAATTAGTCCATCTCATACCATTCTACAATTTGGTTATAACCATTAATTAATAATCAATTCAATTTATTATCACCTTAACTGAGTGAGGATTTTCTATGCAAAAAATAGGTGACGTGACAAACACCGCTGACAGCAATGGTGAATTCACGAATGGGAACGTGGCTGCAGGTGTGCCACCGACGTTGTTAGAGGCGCAGTGGTTTAATAGCGTCCAGCGAGAAATCATTAATGCATTGGCAGCGGCTGGAATACAACCAAATAAAAATAATGATGCGCAATTATCTGAGGCAATTAGGAAATTAATTTCCAGTGGAGCGCTCGAAAAATCCCGTAACGGCGCAGATATCCCCAACAAATCTGAGTTTGTGAAAAACCTCGGTTTAACGGCAGGCTCGGCATTACCGGTTGGAGTCCCCATTCCATGGCCATTAGAAACCCCGCCTGCTGGGTGGATGAAATGTAATGGTGCGACGTTTACCGCTGCTCAATATCCCGAACTGGCGCGTGTATACCCCTCACTGAGATTACCGGATTTGCGTGGGGAATTTATTCGTGGGTGGGATGACGGACGCGGGATAGATGACGGACGCGAACTACTGAGCTGGCAGGATGATAGTTTTCGCGCACATGATCATGGAATCACCGCGTTTGATGCCTGGAATCCCACGGTGTTGACACCCAATGACAGATTAGGGGACGCACTACTGTCAACCGACAACGCAATTGGACGTGGAGGTGATCAAAATGGAACCGTCAACAACAGATATCAAACTAGGAATGGGGGTGGAAATGAAACTCGTCCCCGTAACATTGCATTTAACTACATTGTGAGGGCTGTATAATGACGGCAAAATTAGACAAAAATCATATCGCCACTGTCGCAGGTAATATTACTGTTTATAATTATCACAGCGAAACGCGAGAATATAGTTCTGCATCTGTGGAGTTTTTACTCGTCGGTCTGGGGATTCCGGCTCACTCGTGTATTGATGCGCCGGGTGACCACAAACAGGGTTATGCCATTTGCCGAACGGCAGATTTGTCCGCGTGGGAGTACGTCGCAGATCACCGCGGCGAAACTGTTTACAGTATTGAAACAGGTGCCGCACAGGTGATTACAGCGCTCGGTGATTATCCGTCGAAAACAGCGCCGGAGGCACCCACAACACCATTTGACAAATGGAATGGCAAATGGTGGGTAACAGATATTCAGGCACAACGCCAGCATGAACAGCAACAGGCGGAATCCCGGAAACGGCACCTAATGACGCAGGCGGCAAATGCCATTGCCCCGCTGCAATACGCTGTCGATCTCCAGATGGCGACAGATACGGAACAGAGCAAACTGACAGAATGGAAACGGTACTGCGTTTTATTAAACCGCGTAGATTGTTCGACAGCACCAAACATTGACTGGCCTAAAGCGCCGGAGTAGCAATTAGGGGCTGCGTGCCCCTAAACACTATTTTGATTCAGCTAATTTCCGTTGCTGTTGATTCCAAATAGAATTTTCCGGCATTTGTACACGAACGGAAATAAATCTACCACTGGGAATATCAATTGGGTCGCCGTCGGCATAGCCCTCACGTACATTTCTGGCGAATGCGGGGGCATCTGCATGTTCACGGTGATAGGTCATCAATTTGATTGAACCGTCGGGTAACACGCGGTAATCGACCCAAATCAACGGTAATTTATTTTTGCACAGCGGTATCTCAACCCCACCATCGACTCCGCCCCATGCGGCATCGGCATTGAATCCCAGCACGTTTTTGATGAGATAAATACCCTCGGACAAACGCTCCACGATAGCACCTTCAGACTCGTTATTGGTTTCAAATTTACCCTCACGCCAAATTTTGATAATGGGCGAGGCTAATTTCAGGTAACCATCCCCGGTTATCCAGCAATTAGCGCCTAAAACGATGGCGGTTCCTTTGCCTTCCGGAAAGCGCACATCATGCCATTGGGAATTATTCCAAGTGTACGCTATGTGGGGACCGCCTTTTGTTGATTTCAATGCAATAGCTGCATTTCCCGACTGACAGTACACTTCGTTCGTCACAGTTAGACGATTATCTACTATTAACTCGCTCTGAATACTTTGTTGATTACCGTTAATCAGATCAGTTCGAATTACCTGGTCCATGAAATTTAGGTTGCTCACAAACACCGATTTATCGGTAATGTCCGCACCGTTAGCGTATTTGTTTAACGCGTTATATGCCCTATTAACAGTATCTTTTAACCCTATGTTATCAATAAATTTTGTTTTATCCTCAATATCTGCCCCATTCGCTTTTTTGGATAAGGCATTTTCCGCCAGTCGCTGGGTTCCCGCTAAACCGAGGTTTTATGAAATCCCACAATAGGCCGATTCGTGCATTAAAAACGGGTAACTGACTGTTGAACGCGTTGAAATTCAACAAATTATTAGTTCAATAAATGTGCAAAATGTGAGTTTGGAGGGATATGGAGGTGAATGGGGAAAATTTGGTCGGTTATTGGGTGGGATTTGGGGCAGGGGGTGAATAGCGATCATGATGGTTGAGGTCGGATTGCATAGGCTGGATGCTGCCAAATTAGGTGAGACGCATTTGGGACTCGAAAGTTTTTATAGGCATTCTATGTTTTTCTAACTTTTGCGAAATGGGACGTTGTGAGCGGCGGTTTTCGCTGTATCTAGTTGATTTAGATGATAGTTCTACGTTCTCATAATCGCTTGGTCGCTGGTTCAAGTCCAGCAGGGGCCACCAAATTTTAGCTGTAATATCAGCAAGTTAAGCCACTCTTAGACGAGTGGTTTTTTATTTCTGAAATAAAGTGGCTATGAAATGGCGATAGATATTTTTTTAGCATCCGGTGCCCCACTTCTTTTATTGCTCCCTAGCATGCTCACTTTACGTGCAGTCAGAATAAGCCAATCCTATATTGCTTTTCTTTAAAACTGAATTCGTTATCCTTAGCGCTTTTTAAAATATAAGGATGCTTAACACATGGCACTTAAGAAATGTAAGGAATGCGGAAAGGAAGTTTCTGCATCAGCAAAAACATGTCCACACTGTGGGGTTAAAGATCCCGGAATTGGAGCCAAAGAAAAGTTGGGTGGCTTTATTATCCTATTTCTTATTATCGGTGGGATTTGGTTTTATTTTTCAGGGGATGATGATTCTAATAGCAATGAGGCAACCTCAACGGCTAAAACTTGCGAGTCAACGGATGGTCAGTGTCTCTTTAATCAAAATTGGGCAGAAGCAGCGATGAACTGTAGAAAACCAATAGAGAAGTTAGCTAAATTCGATCACGAGTGGACAGATGGCGTTTTAACACCAATATTTACACATTTCGAACTTGATGCAACAAACAACCAAATGACCTTTATTGGCGATAAGGTTAAGTTCACCAATGGTTTTAATGCGAAAATCCCAATGATTTATAACTGCACAGTGAACTTAAAAACTCAAGAAATCCTAAATGTAAGTGTTGAGCAAGGAAAACTATAAATTTCAGTTTAGTTGCTCCCTTAAAGCCGCGCTCTGTCTCAGTTTTACAATTAAGCGCGGCTTTGTCTTGTGATCCAACAACCTCACGTAAAATAGAATTTTCCCTTTAATATCATTACATTGATATTTTCCCCGCGATCCGTTTTAGATCCAAAAACTGAAATTGCCTGAAAATCTTTTCACACCTTTCAGTTTGGGATTTTTTCCACGCCGCCAGTACTGGCGCGCTCTGGCGATTCGGTTTGCAGGATTTTCAAACTGAAAAAACTTTTTGATCCAAAACGTGCAGGCGGGTGCGGTGTAGTCCGTTTTACGTGGGGTTTACGTTTATTTCGTGGGGATTGCGCAGCGTGGGCGCTACGTAGGAACGCGATCCAAATTAATCGCAGAGAGTCAGTAGGTTTATGAGTGAGTGGCGCTGTGTGCGTTATACAAAGGATAATAATTTGATGAGTAGAGAAGATTAATTGTGCGCCAGCAATGTTAAAGGCCACCGGGCGGTTAACCCGATGGCCTTATCTACGTTTCCGCGACCTATTTCAAAAAGGTACGGATCAATTCTAAAAGCGCAACTAGCGCTTTTAGAACGATGATAGTGGTGTTAATAACCTCTTTCATCCGTTCGCTCCTATGAGCAGGAGCACGACTAAACCAGCCATTGCCTTTACATTGCCTGTCTGGTTGGTCATCGTAATTGTTAGTTTAGATGTGTCGCACTCTGGCCGAGGCACTGAAACCAACACCACTTGTATTTCAGCCAGGGCTTTTATCCATCCCGTAAAATTTACGAAATGTTGAATTCCTTTTCTAAATAAAATACGGCCACAGTGCTTATCCAGCTAACAAGCATAGATTATAGGTTTATTTCAGGATGATTCAATCAATTCAAGTGATAAGCAGATAAAAACAAAAAAACCAACTGGTGAGGTTGGTTTCTTTGTTTTTACCCTTGGTGCGGGGTAATTGTTTGTATGCTATACGAGATTGGTAGCCTCGGCTCTAGCGCGACACATCTAAACTAACATCTTCAGTCTAATACCTGTAGCATAAAATATCAACCTATGGTACAGCGCAGAGAATCTCACACAAATAAACGATATTCAGCCAATCACCGGCGAATACTTCTGTTTCAGCCCGTCCGATCTATAGGCCGTGTTCCTTATCGCACTGGCGTTCTCTGGTGTGCCGGTATTGTGATGGGTATGGGCGGCGGTCAGTTCGGCCAACTCCTTGACCACATCCAGTGTCTCTAACATCAACGTCATCACGTTAAGTTGTTGGCTGCCCACCCAAACCACCGGCGCCACGATCTCTTGTTTGACTCCGGCAATGCTTTGCTTAAGCATCCCGATTTTCTCAACCAGCTTTTGGCCAACCTCAATATTCGCGTCTTTCTCCACACTGGCAACCAGATTTGATGACGTTGCTATACAGTAATCCCCGTCCGCAATGTGCTGGACAGCGCCCGCCAGTAGTGTTGATGTGCCTAAAACTATCGTTTTATCGGTAGCCTGTAGGGTGGTTTCCCGTGCGACCACGGTACGGGTTTCTGTATCGGCCTTAACTTCGCGGTGCATAGACGATTCATTAATGGTCTGGTCGGTCTGCCTGATCCAACTGCCTTCCTGTGTGACCCGTTGTGACACTTCCGCCCGCTGCTGCTGCAATTGTTCACCCGGCTTAATATCGGGCAGCGTGTTGCCCTGGCTTAAGGTCTGGCGGATAAAGGGCTTGTCAGGTCGGCCGCCCTCGAAAGCAATCTCAACCACGGTGCCAACGGGCGGATACTGGAACATGCCCGATTCAGCGCCTGCCATCGGTAACGGTAACGGGACAGCACGGTAAACCGGCGCGGCGGCGTCTTTGCCGTCCGATTCCAGCAATTGCACATCAACCGCATAGCGTGGCCGGAAGGGATCGGCCATATCGCCGCTGGCCGTGTTTTCGGTGTGAGCTTCAATGCGGGCAAATTTAGGCAGGTGCGTGCCCGCCGATAATTCGGGGTAAGCGGCATCAACCTGGCGCTGGGCGGGGGTTTTATCCGCGGGCTTCCCGTTGGGCAACCACGTGAGGGTCATATTTTCGTTGTTCAGGTTGACCTTGCAAAGCCGCTGCTGATTGACCATAAAACCGGGGCGCAAGGATTGGATCATCGGTATGGTCATGGCATTACCTGCCGACTGGCTCTGGCTAAATTCATTGGGGATCTCGACGCCCTTGCCCTGAAACATCGCATGCGCCCAACTGCCCAGATAGACCGAACCATCCGGCAATTGGTGCCAGACATAATCGTCAATGGCAAAGATCTGCCCCAGATTTGCCAATAGCTGGTAGCCTGTGCCGTGATGGGTATAGTGCGGGATGGGTTTATCGGTATAGGGCGCATCCGGTAGGGTGAACGTCAGGCCGCTGTGCTCTTGCAACCAGTCTACTATCTGGCGCAAGGTCGGGTGCTGAAACGAGCACGGCCACGCTTTATCAAACACACCGACCAGCTCACGCACAAACAAGCGTTGATAACCGTTCTGGGCGGGCTGTGAACGTTCCACATAGCCCGTAAACCAGCGCAGTACCAAATCGGTATAGCCCACATCAAGGCGCACCAGTTTTCCGGTGTAATCGGTCGTGGTTTCCGCCGTGATAAACCCGCGGCCACAGGATGAAAGTTCCAGCATAATATTGACGTCAACCAAATGGATCTCATCACCGGACAGGTAAAGTCGGTTAATCGGTTTCATGATGATGCAGGCCCTATTAAATCGTCATTTATCGGCTTCAAAATCTCGCGTTCAAACCAGTTTAATTTTTCCGGTTCTTCCTTGGCGGCTCCGCTTCCCTGTCTGGTCTGCTTTTTAGCCTGAATATTGCCAGTTGCACGGGCATCGCGTTTTTCCGCGACCGATAAGTGCTCCCGTAAAGTAAAGGTCACCTGCCAGGCCTGCTTACCGTCTACCTTGCTGGCATCAATCGTGCTGGTAAATGTGCCGATACGAAAGTTAATGGCCTGTGCGGTGAGATTTGCGACCCGGTAGCGTTTCAGGTTGCCGTCCTCTTTGGCTTCCGCCAGTGCAAACAGGCGCGACAGGGTTTTCTGTTCGGTAAAGGGAATAATGCCCGTGATACGCAGCTCTTTCGGCTTAATGCCCTGTTCGGCCACCGCCGTACTGGAAGACTGCCCGCTTTGGTCGGTATCCTGAAACATCATGGAGGGGGTGACAGTGAGACTTTTTAAGGGGATCGCCTCGCCATCAAGGGCGAGGGTGATAATCTGGCTCATGGTGTAGCATCCTTTCTAATGGGTGAAGATCCTCTCCGGCAAATAACGTTGCCAGGGTATAAACAGCATCGGGTTCGGGAATGTTCTGTCGCAGTTTCTCCGCGATGTGTGTGGCGTTCCCTTTCCCTGAGAACGCCCAGACCGTGGCAGATTTTCCCGCCAACCCACTCATGGCATCGGTGACTTGCTGCAACGCAGCTTGTCGGGCAGTGGTAAACGCGGTTAATTGTGATTTTAACCCCGCAATACTGCTGCCTGCACTGGCCTGCGCTTTGGCCTGTCCGATCAATTGCGCATTGACGGCCAAACGGCTGGTTGCGGTTGACAGCGGCTGCGGCAATGGCAACCCGCCGCCCTGCTTGCCCGGCAATTGCATCTTGGTGATGGCAAGGCTTTCTGCGGTTTTCGCCATACGCCTGACCTGTGCCAGCACCGGAAGCGGCAATACCGATGCAAACTGCGTCAGGTGTTGCATAAATTCATCGTGGGTTTTGGCGCAGATCATCAGCACCAGGCTATGGATATTGCCCGCGCCCGTGAGTTTATTCGACAGCGTATCAATGGCGTTCGCCGGGCTTAAATAACTGCCGCTGTCGGTTTGTTGCCCGATGCCGTAGACAAAGGGGTGAACGGGAACAATAGCAGCGGATATCCCCGATAAGTTCGGGGATAGTTGCATCCTCTTACGCTGCCAGCGCATTATTCGGGTTGCTCCGGCCAATCGATATCGGGAATAACAAATAAATCAATATCCGTTAATTTAACACTGTAGATTTCCCATTCCTGCAATAAAGTCATATCCTGCTTTGTCGCCATTCCCAATCGTTTTCTACGCTCCAATTGCCTGATACGATCTTCTGCATGATGCAACAAAGCTTGTCGATGTTCTTCTGCTTGCCGGGTCTGGTATTGATTCCGGGCAATAGTATCCGTGTTCCACTGCTTCCCATCCCAGACATCAAAGTCGGTGACGGGTTTCAGTAATGTGATTTCAGGGGGTAACTCTCCAAGCTGCTGTATCTGCCGCGGTTCCCTGCTCTGTGTATGATACCCCGTCTTTCCTCTGTGGTCCGCAACTTGCACCCACGACTGACCGTCTAGACTACGGCAAATAGCAATATCATCAGACTCAGGCAATTCAGGCTCGTCCAGATATGCCCCTGCTGCCACACTGACCCCAATGAATGTGCGTTCCATGTCAACACCCAGATATTCGCCGGTATCTTTGTGTGCCCGATATACCTTCACCCAGCCATTGACTGTGGCAAACCCTGCATCATCAAAGGTAGCCGGAATTATTTCAGTTATGTATTTCATTATGCTGCCCTCACGATGTATAAAAATGCCATGTTACGCGGACGGGTTTCTGTCGCCGTCCTGACCACGCGAGCCGCATCAAATAGCCAATCACCATTTCCTGCCACCGTGTTACCCGTGTGCCCCGCTACGGTTTCATTATGAAACACCGCTTTAAATACCCCACTCGCACGCGCCATTTCTATGCCTTTCCCCATCCCGATTGACCCAGTAATATTTTGTAAGGCATCTTCCTGCCATGACAAAATCTGACGGCCTTTATCGATGCCGCGGCTGGCATCCCATCCTCGGATAAACTCGCCCCGTAAATCAGGCAGAGTACCGGACGGGTAAATCAGGGCTAACCGCGGGTAGCGCTGGGTGTTGAATGTATTCCCATCACATATCACGTATCCCTCCGGAGGCGTGTCCAGCGGCCAGGGGATCGGTGAACCCACCGGAATATTGTCGCGACTCACATCGGGATAAACGATTTGCCAGTCTTCCCAGTTCCCCCCCCAATCCCATGACTGGCGGATGGCAATTTGCCCCCGATTAGTGGTATAGCGCTGAAAAATTGCTTCGCCGACACACTGTACCTCCAAAATACCAAACCCATAAAAAGGCGTATCGAGCGAAATCTTCGGCAAATCGGCCACAGACGATGGATTAGGAATATTCACCTGATAAAAACCTGATGACATATAGTGTTGTAATTTAGTGTTGCCTCTAATAATACCCTGCCCAGTCGCACTAATGGCTCCGACATCCGTCGCGGTGGGGGATGTTTTTTACTGTAAACTGCCGCCCAGTCCCCATTGTCAAAGCGCTCATACAAATCGTCACCGACTAACCATCCAGCAGCATTAACATTACCGTTAATTTCGCCCCCTGTTTGCGGGTACGCCCCAATATTTCTTGCAAATAAAGCCTTATCGAAAATATCTGAACCATTCTTTGATTTTTCGAGTCGATTATTCACGTTGTTATTAACAGCATTGATTGCTGCATTTAATACTGAATTCGTTGCATAATCGCCTTTCCCCTGTTTTTCATTCAAGCCACTAAATAGGGCTACTTTCGTTGCATAACCTTGTTTAACGCTGTCAAGCTCGCTATTCAGCACGACAATATTTCGCGCATTCAATGACCCCGTAGGCCGTAAATCAATGACATTCCCATCACTATCAATCTGCGCCACCGCAAACACATAATGCGGATAGCCCGCTGCATCGATATCGTTTTTCAGCTCATTAGCTACCGTAATCTTCACGACCGTTTGCCACTGACTCACCAGATTGCCCTGATAGCTAAAATCCGCATACACACGGGTATTACGTTGGCTGTTTAACGTCTGGTCAAACTCCAGCATTCCACGCAGCCCGCCAACATAGGCCAGCCCTTTTTTCACGGTGTACTGTTCGCCCTGACGCACCACAGCAAAGCCATCACCAAAGAACGCCGCTTCGCCGTAGCTGTCGGTATTGATCAAACGCTGCATTTCGTCAATGCCCGTCAAACGCGCGGTAAAATCAATCTGCCAGGTTTCCGCCGTGGTGGTGATAGCGGTCTCTTTAGCCGCACCGTCAAATTCCAACAAAAAAGAGCGAGTCAGCACATTGCCCTGCAAGCCATTGGCGGTCTTGATTTTCTTCTGCGTCGGCGCATGGGTGATCATCCCCATCACACCGGAAGCCTTATTTATCAAGCCAATCCAGTTAAAATCAAAATTGCCCGCTTCCGTGCCCAGCGTGACGCTGTAAGCGACGGCATTCTCACTGGCAAGCCCCGTTTTATTGACCGCCTGACGGTGTACGATATGGCTTTGGGCAGGCAATTTCTCATTACGGCTGATGGGTTGAGTGGGATCTAAATCCGGCACATAAGCAAAGACAAACTCGTCCAGTACCACGGGATTTCCTGCGGCGACTTGCTGTGCTTTCCAGTTTTCAAAGTCCAGGGTAATCACTGAGGACATCTTTTTTATTTCCTTATAATGAGGCACCGTAGGTGACGTTCGGTGCATGGCTTTCCTTGAGGCGGGCACTGTCACAGACGGCAACACCTGCGATATGCCCTACTTTTATTAATAATGGCGGGGTCGGGATGGCCGCGGCATAAGTGCAATAGTCTGCACCCACGCTCCCCACTCGCATCAACAACTGATTTTTCGCTATCACTTCAAAACGGTAGCGACGACAAGTGCGCCCGTACTGGCGGATAATATTCATCAGCAAATCGGGGTTAGCCGCTATCTGACCGTCACTGAGACGCAAAATAATCACATCCCAGTCAATGCCCGGCTGGCGTTCCAGCAACTCCACATAACCCACGCCGAGGCGTTCAAAAATGGCAATAAATCCGGCAATGCTGCCGGCATCTTTGGCATTGATAAAGGCGTACTTCACCCGCTTACGGAACAGCGGCAGCGGTTCACCGTTAAAACGCCGGATATCCCGCTGATACGCCAGCATCGACAACAGCGCTTCTGAGCAGGTTTCCGCGTCCAGTTGGGCAAGCGGCCATGTCAGCCAGCCATAAACCTGTGTCCAGAATGCCCGCGCCGCGCCCAATAATTTGGCGGGTTCGCCCTTATCCATCCAGGAGGGCAGAGCCAGCCGTTTGAGGCGTTCCTTAAACGCCGCCATTTTTCACCTCCACAGACAACGATTGCAGCCGGGGCACACTCAGATCACTGAGAATGTCACCCAATGAAAAGGCCAGGGATTCAATCTCAGTGAATTCACGGTGTAGCTCACGCCCCAGATTTGAAAAAGAAAAGCGTGAGTACGGCCACGTTTTTTTAACCTGATAGTCCGTATTTTCCCGAAAGGCGCAGCGGATCAGGTTGCTGACATCCGTTTTGAGTGTCGCTATCTGTTCCTGGCTGTAGTTCGCCCTGTTCGCCACAAACAGCGTCACGGTTAGCGCGTGATAGGTTTCCGGCATGGGCAGGCACTGCATATCATCGCCATGCCCGTGATGCCCCTGATTGGTGATATAATCGTTAACCGCCTCAATAAACGGCTGGCTAATTACCCCTGAATCCAGCAACAGATACGCATTGGCGGTGCCTGCCCCACGGGGCGCATCATGCAGAAAGAAGATGCGATCAATACTCAATCCCGCAACGGCGGCAATCATACCGCGGTAAACCGCATCGGTATGATAGTTCCCCACCAGGTTATATTGGTTGCGGCAACGGTCACGTAAATCATCATCGGATTCCGCATCCGCGCCGGGGGTTAACAGCCAGCCTTCTTCATTCTGCACCCGCGCAATCCCGGAAACGGCCACAGGCAAAATGCGAAAATAACCGGGTGCCAGATTGAATGCGCCGCCTGCCACTTCGGCCGTTACAGGCAACAAAGCACTGCTGACCCCTTCGGCCATCACGACACTTTCTGTGGTGCTGACCCGATAGATCTCGCCATTAATGCGCTCAGTCTGGATCACCGTTCCGGCGGGCACGGTCACCGCCGAAGCACCCGCCGATTTGTAAAAACGGATCACGCCCAGGGCTGCCGATGCGGGCTTGCGTTTTAGGTTAACGCCCCACGCGAACATATCCAGCCATGTGCCCGACGCGGTGGCCAGATACATGTTTTTCAGTGTGACCTGAATCAATGCCTCTTTGAGCCACAACACAGGGCGCGTCACTATCGTGTTAATCAGCCGCCAGAACGGGGACATGCGCGAGGTGTTGGTCACCAAACCCGTGTCATCTACAACCCGGGCAAACGCGGCGGTGATTTCGGTTTCCGTGGTCGGCATCCCGCTGTCACGCAAGATCTTCTCATAATCTATCGTCGGTTTAGTGTCCATGCCCCACACTCACACTCAGGCGGCCAAAATCATAGGTTTCCGCCGTGATCCACAATTTAGTCGGCGACTCTTCGTTAATGATGACCGTGCCCGGCATAATCCGCTCGTCGTCTTCGACCAAAATTTCTATCTGGGTACGGATATCCGCCCGCAGGGTTGGGCTGCGCTCTGCCACCAATTCCGTGGCCAGGCCACTTTCCAGAATGGCATGCACACAATCCTGACCGACTGATACGCGGTTATGGCAAAATTGCGGCTCGTTGCCTGAATTGAGCGTGAAATTACCGCCCGTGATCAACAGATCAATGTATTTCGGCTCATCCATAAGCCACCTGTTCCCACTCCGTAAGTTGTGCCGGTGTGACGTTACCCTTAACATTCAGCGTCACATTTTCAATCCGGCGACTGTTATCCGTGATGGTCTGTGAATTCGTTGTTACCGCTTTCATCAGACCTTGCTTGCCAATGCCTTGCTTTTTCCCGCCCGTTAATACACCCTCGGTTTCGGGCGGCCGAATGGCTTTCACTGGCTGAGGCATTGCTTGAGGCTGTCCCTGCAAAATCCCATTGGGTGGGGCTATCAGTTTCTGGGTATTTTCCCCGATGCCCTGCACTGGAGCCGCCGCTTTTCCTGTCGGTTCAGTGACCGTCTTCTCAATGGCCTGGGTTTCAATATTGATGCCCGGAATGTAGTTCAACTTGTCGATAATCCAATTATAGGCTTCGCCAAATGATCCTTTTAGCCAGTCCCATAAGCCACTAAAGAGATTGCTGACACTGTCCACCATGCCGGAAAAGGTATCGGCCAATGAAAAATTGCTGAACCAGTTGCACAGGTTATCCCATGCTTCGCCAATCCAGGCAAAAACCTGACCAAAGATCTCCCCGACCCATTGCACATAAGCTGCGACCACCTTAAACGCTGTTGTGTTCATGATGGCCGCCTTGATGGTATCCCAATGCTTAATCAACAGGTAAATGCCGACAGCCAGCAACGCGATAGCGGCAATAATCAGTAAGATCGGCCACGTCATAAAACTGAAAGAGATCCCCGCCGAAAAAGCCGCAATCCTGACAGCCAACAATACGCCCCGCAAAACCCGTAATGTAGTATTCCATGCAATAATAGCGGCGTTATAGAGCCACACCGACGCCGTGCCCAGTTTCATCACCAGTGTACAGGCCGCCCAAATTCCCTTAAGGCCAACCCAAATAAACTTAGACACGCCCATTACAATATTGGCCGCTGCCCCCGCCGCGGCAAAACTCAGTATGCCGACCGAAATATACCCGATCCAGCGGGCGATATTGGGAAACAGTTTCAGCCAGCGCACCAGTAATTGACTGGTATTCGCCATCCGGTTTACCAGTGACGCAACCGCAGGCAGCAGCGTTGAACCCACCGCAATGCGGATATTTTGCCAGATGACTTGCAGTCGTTCCCACGGGTTCGCCATCCGTTCGGCCATCTCCTGCGTGCGCTTCATACCATCATTCGCGCCCAGTGCCGTCATGTTCTTGCGCAGCACATCAACATTGCCGTAAAGCTGTTTGACCACCACGGCAGAATCCCCGAACGCGGCTTCAATTTCGGCTTGTGCTTTCAGGTTGCCTTCAATGCTTTTGCCGTATT
This sequence comes from Xenorhabdus griffiniae, assembly GCF_037265215.1. Taxonomy (NCBI): domain Bacteria; kingdom Pseudomonadati; phylum Pseudomonadota; class Gammaproteobacteria; order Enterobacterales; family Morganellaceae; genus Xenorhabdus; species Xenorhabdus griffiniae. The sequence goes on from NZ_CP147737.1 coordinate 4,010,359, forward strand.
TGGCCTGTAGTTTTTCCAGCATTTCCGGCATCGACAGCAATTTCCCGGAGGCGTTGGTAAAACTTAACCCCAGTTTCTTGCCGCTGGCTTCTGCATTGGTGATAAACGACTCATACGCGCCGCTGGCTTCACTGCCCAAGGAACGCTGTAATTCCCCCAATACGGCCAACTGTTCATCAATGCCGACCCCAAACTGAGTCCCGGCCGCGCGTGCCCCTTCCATCTGATCCGCAATGTCGGTCATGGACATGCCGAACGTTTTTGACATCACCACCGCCTTGCCGGCCAGTTCCTCAGCAAACTGGAGGTGCCCCACCGCGTTGGCCTGGCTGGCGAACTGCGCAAACATTTTCCCCATATAACTGGCGGTGTCGCTGGCACTGGATTTCAGGGCGGCGGCGGTCGTGTTGGCAATCTGGGTCATCTGGGGCAGATCACTTTGGGACAACACGCCGATCGCTTTGCTGATTTCCGATGTTGACTGCACAAACTCAATGGACGATTTGCCATACTGGGAACTAAACGTCATGGCATCTTTAGCGACTTTCTCCATCACGCTGCTGTCAATGCCCTGCAAAGACGCTGATTTCAACGCCTCGTCCATTTCAATGGCCGGATCAAGAAATCCCTTGACAGACCAGAACGAGGCGGCCAATCCCGCCCCGCCCACGGCCAATTTTCCAAAGGCATCCTGCGACGACTGGGCAAACCCGGACACCGCCGCCTGGGCTTTTGCCAGCGGTTGTGTGATCTTATCAATCAGGCTTAAGGTAAAATCTAACCCACTCATGGTTCACCCTTGAACGCCAATGCAATGCCATTTGCCGTCGCAATACGCATATTTTCCCAATAACGATTATCCAGCCAAATAGCCCGGGCTAAATTGTCCGTATTATCTTTTTCATTCGGTAAATAATGACGGCGTAATATTAAAGCCTGCTCAAATAAACTCTGGTCAATGGCCTTAACCCGTGTATTTAGTTTTTTATTTCGATGTCCAGTTTAGGCGCATATGCCGAATTGACGCGCTCGACAATCTGCATGGCCGCACCGGGGATTTGCAGGAACTCATCCAGCACGGCTTTAGACGCAGGCTGCACAATGCGGCGCAAATAAGTGACAATGGGCACAATCTTATTCTCCAGTGTCATATCATTAATCATGCTGTTATAGGCGATAATATTCGGTTCAAATTGAATTTCCGTTTCACCAATCATTAACGTGATCATTTTATTTTCTTTCATAAGTTAATTCCTTTCGTTTATTGATTTCATCCACTAATTGATTATGCCGGGCGGCGCAATGGCCATAGAGTTGGATATAATCAATTAAAATATTGGCTAAATTATTTCCGGTCATTCCCGCCAATCGGGGTAACCGTTCCTGGCAGGGGGTCAGTAAGTTTTCCTGATAAGGTTCGTTCAATACGGTCGGCTGTCTCGTTGTACATCCTGACAAACTCAGGGCTAACGCACACAGCAGTAAAAACAGGCTTAACCACCTCAGTACGTATTTCTCTGGGGGCAGCATGGGCGATTTCCTCCAGTTTGCCTTCCAATTGCCGGGCGGCGGCGCTGGAAATGGCCTGCAATTCCTGCCGGAGGGTCTGTCCGGTTTTCGCCGCTGCCCGCGTGATGTTCAGTTCCATGCTGTCACGGTAATAATGGTTAACGCGCCAGCCCGCAACGAACGCCAATGCCACGATGAGGAAATAGAGCGTCCGCACCTTAAGCATCATTTCACCCCGTTATGTGCCAGCGAGAAATGATTGCCATCGGGACGGGAAAAGCGCCCGCCCCATGTCCCGCCCAGGGATTCCCAATATTCCCCCAATGGCAAGTACGCCTCGCTACGGGTCTGGTATTTGCCCTGGATAAACAGGTTAAGATCAACCGCTAAACGTTGGGTATGCAGGCTATTAGCAATACCTGTCCCTTTTTGCGCATTCAGCTTCGCCTGCTCCGGTGTCCGGTAAGCCTCCCCGAACGTCACGCGGTAACCGCGTTCGTCCGCCCATAAGATCAATTGAGCCATCAGGACGGCAAATAACTGCTGTTTTTCACTCAGTGTCATTTCTTTAGCTTCCCTGTCAGCAATGCGCTGCCGCGCTTACGTAACCAGACCTCAATGAGCTGATAGCCGGCAATGCCCAATGCGCTGCCAATGCCGGTCACCGCTATCGGGCTGATACCCGGCCACCAAATCAACAAGGCGCCTGCCATCACCGACACCGCAGAACCCAGGATCACGCGACCGATAAATAGCCGTAACGTAATGGGTTCGTGGCCTGTCAGCATCTTGCCTAACGCAATCAGTGCCCCCAATAGCACCAGCGTCACAAAGGTTTTCTCATGTTCTTCCATGAACTGCCATCCCTAGCCAATCAGGCTTTGAGTCAATTCCGCTTCCAGATAGGGAATGCCATTGATACGCACAAAGTCGGGTGACGTCACCACAAACTTGACTTTGTGGGTCATGACGCTGCCCCCTTTCGGATCAACGTCCAAAATATCGCTGACAATCAGTTTGCAGCCGTAGGCTTCAACCTTGATCTCTTCATTGCCTGCCTTAGCATACCACATCAGGTCAACGGGCTGAATCCCGCGCCATGATCCCGCCGAACGGGCTTTGGCGGTGACAATCGCCAGATATTTGGTGCTGAGTTCAATTTCCCCCTCCGCCGCGACATCCCCGGCAATATAGCCATCCGGTACGCCCTGGGTCTGGGCGGCGGCGGTGTTGTCGGTAATGGACAGGTTGACCTTTTCAGCATGAACCAGATCCCCGTCCATATTAAAATCTATCGACTGGCCTGATATCCGTTTGCTCATGCGCTTTTCTCCAGACTGCTATCCAGCAACAGACTCACTGAAATACCTTTCGGACATTCATAGGTGCGGATAGTGATATAAATTTCCACCGTGTTTTTATTGCGCCAGGTGATAGCGACATCCCCCTCTTTCGGTGACTTCACTTCGCCGGGGAACGTCACCCCGTTAATGTCGGTACTACGTGACATTTCACGTAACGTGCGGGCAAAGTAAGCCTGGTGTGTTGCCACACTGCCCGGCGTACTGTTTAGACTCCGGTCGGCAATTTTGGCAATCGCCTGCAACCGCACCCGGCGCGCCACTTTATCGACGACGCGCAGATTTTCGATGCTCTGGTAGTCCCCGCCTTCCACGTCCAGGGTGCGGCCATCTGACCAGTACAACCCGTCATAATCGGGATACCACATTGGCACGCTGAAACGCAGTTTTTCCAGTGCCTGCAAGGTCGCCAGATCAATCGGCTGGCCTGTGCCATCCAACGGAAAATCGGTTGACCCTAAATCCATCAGGGCACCTGTCTGTACCCGTGCGGGACTGTCGGCCACAGTGACGGCACGGTGACACAAACGCCCGGCCAGTACGCCCGCCTCATTCCCCCACAGGCACGGCACCAGTTGCACTGAGGGCACAGCCTCACCCTTTTGCAGTTCGGCCAGACGGGTGACATAATCCGCCCACGGCTCTTTGGATTGTGGGCTATCCACGGCCAGGATCGCCCACTGCCAGCGGCCAAACTTGGCGATGGTGTTGGCACGCAGGGTTTGCGCGGCCTTGATCATGGCTTTATTGGCACCGACCGTCAGGACATAGCCCTCAACGCTGGCGACCGTCTGCGCCGCGGTCACGGCCTCGATAAAGGCCAGTTCATCCGCCGATTCCGGCAGAATATGGACATAGCCCGACCAGTTTTGCCCCGCGTTTGCCATCGCTGCCAGAACATGGCGTTTGAGCGCGGTGTTTGCCGTGCCCAGCACGGCATCAAAGTCTGTCTGGGTATTGACAGAGAGCGTCTTGCCGACGTGGGTTTTTCCCGCCCCGACAAAGAGCAATACCCGTTCAATCTCCTGGGTTTCGCCTTGCAGTTGGTTAACCTGGTTAACCTGAACATGTGGCCACATAATTTAATTTCATTCCTTAATTAAGGCGTTTATCCTGCGCCGTACCCAATCCCTTGTAACTGGCGTTCCAGCGCCTTGCTGAATTCTTCATCATTCATACCCAAGAACGCGCGGGCAGGGATCGTAATTTCCCATTGGCTTTTGATGGTTTCGCCACTTAATATGCGGATCATGGTTCCGGCCTGAATAAATTTCATATTGGCAGTAATCTCCTTGATTGGGGGTTTACGCCAGCGTTTCCCTTTTTTGACTTTATAGCCTAAGTCACGCAACTTCTTTGCTTGCCCGATGGTCGCCATCCGTTCACGGTCAACGTTCTTTTTCACCTGCTGTCGGCTAACCTGAACATTCATCCCGTATTGCTGTGCATAACCCACAACACCCGCAGGCACTGACTGGCTGCCATTCCGGTAATGCCCGCCTTGCAGATAAACCCGCACCGCGTCAATTTCCGGCATTTCCCTGATATGCAACAGCTTCGGCATATTCCTGAGCATCTTCTGTCGCCTTGGGCTTTTTCTGGCAGGCCAGCTTTCGCCTTCGGGTGATCGCTGGTTGCGTACATTGCGCTTGGCGGCATCAATCAGCCCATATTTGGCAATGCGCCATAACAAGCGCTGGCGCTTTTTTTCCGGCAGATCAAGGCTGCGCAACTCATCTTGCAATTTCTTAAGCTGGTTGCGGTTTAACTGACCGTGGATCATATCGGGCGTTTCCCAATCTGGGCACCCGTCTCATCCACACTGTGCACCGCGCCTTGTTCAGCGAACCAGACTTCGGACTCGGCCAGTGACCAGCGCTTGCCATCAAACGGGATCATGCCTTTTGGATCTTCCCGTATCACCACGGGTTCAGCCAGCGACAGCGACACCACGACAACCGCCGTATTGCCGTCCACTTCAACGGTCAATGTCGGTTGTTCCTGCTCGACATTGACATCATTAAAACTGTCTCCCTGCGCGGTTAACCATACGTCAATCAACAAGGGAATATTGCGCGGATCACACTCCCTGTAGGGGAAGCGTCCCCAGGCAATCACTGCCTCATATTGCTGGACAAACATCTGGTATTGCCCCAGCCCTAAATCCCGTTGCGCCGGAATAAAGCGGATTTCATCCATTTCACTGGTAAATTCCGTCTCACAAAGGCGGGCAGGCAGGTTTTCCCGTAAAAAAGCCGTCAATTGCTGCAATTTGCTCATATTGAACGCACCGTGACACGTTTATGCCCTTTCATATTGCGCAGTACCACGGCAGCTTCTGCCAGCAGGCGGGTGCGCACTTCCGGGCTTTCCTGTCCCGGATTGGGGGCACGGCTAACCAGTGACGTATATTCGCCCAATAGATCGGCTTTAGCCCGGGCATACACCGCTTTTTTATACTGGCTGACCAGGGCGTTACTCCCGTTGATGGTAATGCCTGCTACATCTGCTGCCCGCTGATAACCTTTGGCCTGCAAACGTGATCTCAGGCGCTGTAAATCCAGATTGATCTCGGCCACGGTCGCCAGCAATGCATTGGCTAACATATCGTTATCTAAGTCCGCAGGCAGCCTGCGATTGACCTGAAATTCCCGCAAATTCAAATCCGGCCAAAAGCCATCATTGGTCAATGGGGCGTCCCGGTAATCCACGGTATTGCCATTAAACATCGTGTTCCTCCCTGAAAAAAAGCGGGCTGTCCGGTTTCCACGGCCATCAGCAATCAATTGCCCTGCCTCCACCGCGCCCGCTCCGGCTTGCGGTAGTCGTTGTTATTCGGTTGTCAGTGCCCGTATACGGGCGGCGATCCGTTGCCGATAGGTTTTCACACCTGATGCAGGGTTGCATTGATGCGCTTTTGCCAGCCAGCTATCGGCTTGCGCCAGCACGTCCAGACTCTCCACGTTGCTGGCTTTAATGTCGGTGTTATCGCCTTTCAGTCGCGTTAACGCAGCAAATTTGTAGTACTTGGCCTTAATTTTCTCGTGAACTTGCCATTTTTCAGTCACATTGTGAAATGTCCGTGAAAAATAGGGTTCAACAGAATGACCCGCTTCCGCTTCCCGTTGTGCCCAAAGCAATATGGTATCGGCCACGAACGCAGGGAAGCTGCTGCGAAAATTGTCGGGGGTGAGCTGTCCCTGCTCAATGGCGATATCCGCCCAATCCAATCCCTGACTGAATTCCCCAATATCAAATAACCAGATCACGCAGTAGGCGAAAATCGGGTTGCGGTACACCTCGCCCTCATCCAGGTAACGTTGTGCTGTCGGTAAATAATGCGGCAACAGTTCCCGCTTTTTCATCTCAACCCGTTCTGCGGTCAGTGTTAACTGGCGCAACCGCTTGACATCCTGCTCAATGGCACGGGCTTGCAGGTGCATACTCGCGCCATCGGCAATGGCAACGGCTTGCTGCCGTGCCAGTTTCTGGCGCAGTTCCACTTCCGCCCGATGGCGTTGAGCAGGTGACAACATTAGTCTGTACTCGGTTTTTCAGCAGGTTCCGCCACCTTGCCAATCTTCACAGCCCCTTCGTCATAAGCGGCATACAACTCTGGCGTTTCCAGTGCATAACCTTCGTTGCGCAGGTATTTGTTTTCGAACTGCTTACGATCGTCCGCAAATTCCGCTTTACGCTGACGGGTATTGCGCTGGGTCAGAATTTGCAGGTTCGGCAACATGGTGACCACCATACGCTTACCCGGCATAAACGGCGGCACCATCGCCGGACGCCCTGCGATAGAATTGCCCAACATCTGCGCGGCAATTTTTTCAGTCGGTCTATCCGCTGACTGATAAAGCCGGTACTGTTCGGCGGCGACCAAATCTGCACCTACCAACACGACCAGACGTGGGTCATGGATAAATTGCTGTGGAATGCAGGTGTTAATCAGGTCAGACGCCATCGAATCCAGTGATTTATGATCGCCGTGTTCATCCAGTGTGATAGGCGTGGTAAGCACCTGCTTGCCGCCATCCCACGCTTTAGCAATTTCATGCCAGCCTATGTTGACATCCTCGCCGTTCGGGTTCGCGTCAGGGTCGGTTGTGTCCGCCGCACTCTTACCGTTAAAACCGATACGCAGCATATCCAGCGCAAACGATTCATTGATAAATGCCTGCATACGCTGGAAAAACTCGTTTTCATTGCCGGAGTTTGCCCAAATGGACAACAAGTCCCATTTCAACGCCGCACCGGAATCAGTTTCTCTCAGTTTATATTCGTTACCATCCACACCTGTATCACGTATAAAGCGGCCAGATTTCTTACGTCCGGTAAACAGTCCCGGATTACCCACCGACACCACCTGACCGGAAAGCTGATCCACATCCGCACAGGTAATCATGTTAAGGAAATCGACCGACTCCAGCAGCGCGGTACGTAGAGCGGTTTCTTTTGGGTCAGTCAGCGAGAAATAACGTGAGGTGTCTTCAATTTCAACCCCATAGGATTCGGCCAATCCCGCCGTATATTTTTGCAAAAATGCCCGTGCCCGTTGATTTAGTTGCATAGCTCTTCCCTTCGCGGTTATAGGAAATTAAAACGGGCGTTTTTATTGCCTTTCGGATTGCGTGACGGCACACGGGTTGCCAGCGTGTCCAGCTTGCCGAAGTTTTTCACAATCTTCTGCAAGTTATCGCGCAGGCAGGCAAAATCTTCGGTATCCACCACTTCTTTAACGGTTTCGACATCTTCCTGTACTTCTTCCACGGTCTGCTCAGTGGATTCCAGCTTGCTTTCGACGGCGGTCATTCGCTTATCCATCTCGGCCAACGCCTCAGCGATAGCCTGCAACGCATCGTCACCCGTAGTTTCGGCTGGGGTTTCTTCCGGCTCTTCCATGTTAAAAAAGCTTCTCCATCCTTTTTTGGCCTTTGCCATCTTGCTTTCCTTAATCTGTTTAACTTCGTCAATTACCAGCGGTTTATACGTGCCTGACCGATGAAATTTTTTCTTTTTACTGAACTGTAAGCGTGTTGTACCTACACTCGCTGGCGAGTCCGTGACTGCCAGTCCTTCCAGATAGGTTTTGCCTGTGCCGCGAAAATTACCGTTCGGAGTAAACTCAACGGAGGTGAATAACAGTTGCCCGTCCCGGTTGGCATCCAACAAGCGGTGATTGGGTCGCAGTTGCGCATAGAGACGCAAAGCTCCGTCCTCCCCTCGTTCGGCCTTGACCGCGAGCACTTCCCCCATAGCTCCAAACCAGCGGTCGTGTTCCGGCCAGATTCGGGCGGTATACAGTTGAGGGTCGTAGAGTTCGGCGGCATCCAGAATCCATTGCGGTTCCATCACCCGGCCATCAACGGTGTCGCCTTCCATGGCAATACATATCCAGTTAGTCATTAACTGAGACATATCGCATTCCTTATCATTGCTTCACACACAGTATTGCGAATTAAATCAGCGACGGCGAGCGGTGCAATGCGGATGAATTCGGATATCACGCATAACCGAATGTAACCGAAGTAAACCGAACGAAAGCGGCCTGTTCGCCCGGCATAATGAGGGCATCATAAAACAAGGATGTTTAACAATGGCCAAATACTCAGATGAACTGATCAAAGTAGCGAAGTCGCTTTATCTGCGCCGCTATACGCCAGTTGAAATTGCCCGTGAATTAAATCTACCCAATCGGCGGATCATTTATTACTGGGCGGAAAAATGGCACTGGGCGGATATGCTCAGTCATGAAAGTGTGATTGAGGCAGTAAATCGCCGGATTGCTCTGCTCAGTGAACGCAATGATAAGAATGCCGTCGAGCTGGACGAACTCGACCGCCTGATAGCCCACCATGTCAAACTGATGGCGCAGGAAAATAAACATAAAGAGAAGCTGGCTGAGATTAAGGCGCAGGCAGGCTCTGGCAGTGAAAGCGAATATGCCCCATCCGGGGACGGTGATCCGAAGAAAAAGAAACGCCAGCGTAAAAATGATATTTCCATGCTGACGGAAGAAGATTTCCAGCAGTTTGCTGATGAACAGCTTTTCGGTTATCAGCAGCACTTACGCAGCAATCTCACCAAACAAATCAGGAACATTCTCAAGAGCCGCCAGATTGGGGCAACATGGTATTTTGCCTTTGAAGCCTTCGAAGATGCCGTTTTAACGGGAAAACCTCAGATCTTTCTGTCAGCGTCCAAACCGCAAGCGGAAGTCTTCCGTTCTTATATCGTTAATATTGCCGAACAATTCTTCAGGGTAACACTGACGGGTAACCCAATTCGCCTGAGTAACGGAGCAGAGCTGCGCTTCTTGTCCACCAATAAGAACACCGCGCAGTCTTATAGCGGTCACTTGTACTGTGATGAATATTTTTGGGTGCCTGACTTTAAACGCCTCAATGAAGTGGCGTCGGCTATGGCAACCCATAACCATTGGCGTACCACCTATTTTTCTACACCGAGTGCCAAAACTCATCCAGCCTATCCGTTCTGGACGGGTGACGAATGGCGCGGCAATGATGCCAAACGCAAAAATGTGGCCTTCCCTGCTTTTGATGAATATCGCGATGGCGGGCGAGATTGTCCTGATGGGCAATGGCGTTATGTCATTACGCTGGAAGATGCCATCAAGGGCGGCTTTAACCTTGCCAGCATTGATCGCCTGCGCAACCGCTATAACCAGGACACCTTTAACATGCTCTATATGTGCGTGTTTGTGGATAGCGGTGCCTCTGTATTCAAATATCACCAACTGGAAAAATGCGGCGTTGATATCAACCTCTGGGAAGATCATGACCCCAACGCCTCGCGCCCGTTTGGTGAGCGTGAAGTCTGGGGCGGCTTCGACCCTGCCCGTTCCGGTGATACCTCTACCTTTGTGATTGTTGCCCCGCCGTTGATGGCAGGCGAAGCCTTTCGGGTGTTAGCCACATTCTACTGGCAGGGCATGAACTGGAAGCACCAGGCGAAACTGATTGAAGACCTGTTCAAACGCTACCGCTTTACCCATATCGGCATTGATACCACGGGCATTGGGCACGGGGTCTATGAAATGGTGCAGGACTTCGCGCCCCGCCAGACACAAGCCATTCACTACAGCCAGCAAAGCAAAAACCAACTGGTCATGAAGATGATCGATGTGGTCAGCGAAGAACGGCTCGAATGGGACGGGGAACAAAAAGAAATCCTGGCCTCATTCCTGGCTATCCGCCATACCACCACGGGCAAAGGCGGCGCCATGACCTTTGTTGCCGACCGTTCGCAGGAAACCGGACACGCCGACGTATTTTGGGCTATTGCCCATGCCCTGATGAATGAACCCCTCAATTACGAGAAGAAACGCACCTCCAAATACCAATTTTCAAAGGCAGCATGATGAGCAAGAAAACGTTAAGGAAAACCGCCAAGGCAGCAAATACCCCCCGTCAACGGAAAATGAGCCTGATCACGCTGGGTAAGCCTGAGCCAATACTCACGACCATGACGGATTACCAGAAAATCTGGTATGACAACGATTATGATCATTACACCCTGCCCATTGACCGTCTGGCACTGGCGCAGCTCACCAACATGAACGGGCAACACGGCGGTATTATCTACTCCCGCCACAATATGATTGCGTCGGATTACCTCGGTGGCGGACTGAGCCACGAACAATTCAGGGCAGCTATTATCAATTTCCTGATTTTCGGGGATGTGGCCATCCTGAAAATGCGCAACTTCTGGGGTGATATCGTCAGATTGGGGGTGCTGCCCTCCCTTTACCTGCGCCGCCGTAAGGACGGGGATTTTGTGGTCTTGCAGGAAGGTGAGCCACTGGTTTACTCACCGGAAGAAGTGATCTTCATTAAGCAATATGATCCACAACAGCAGGTTTATGGTTTGCCGGATTATATCGGCGGTATCCATGCGGCCTTGCTCAACTCAGAAGCGACCATCTTTCGCCGCCGCTATTACCACAATGGTGCCCACACGGGCGGCATCATTTACACCAATGATCCCAATATCTCTGATGAAACCGAAGAAGAAATTATCCGGAAACTGCAACAAAGCAAGGGGATCGGTAATTTTGACACCCTGTTCGTGAATATTCCCAATGGCGATCCAGACGGCATCAAGTTTATTCCGGTCGGGGACATTTCCGCCAATGATGAATTTGCCAATGTCAAAAGTATCAGCTCACAAGACGTGCTGACCGCCCACCGATTCCCGGCCGGCCTGGCAGGCATTATCCCGACCAATGCCGCCGGATTGGGTGATCCGGAAAAGGCGCGGGCGGCCTACCGCCTGGATGAAGTTATCCCTGTTCAAAATATGTTCATGAATGCGATGAATAACCCGGATGTGCCAGAAATATTACATATCCGTTTTAAACAAGATAACGCAGTTTCGGGTGAAGAATGAGCAAGAAAATGGTAAAATCGAGGCAAATCGACACATTAGGGAAAAGAAACATGCGGGTATTAAAAATCATCTGCCCTGAGTGCGGAGCTAAGTCGGTCATCCGCAAAACCAACCGGATGCACCACCAGATCGCTGATATTTATTGTTCATGCTCTGATGTGGAATGTGGGCACACTTTTGTGATGAATCTGACGTTCTCACACACCCTTAGCCCCAGCGCTAAAACGGGCGATACCCTGTTGCAGACCGTGATTAATAACCTCAATCCGCAACAGCGCCAGATGGCATTAGACTTGCTGCAAGCCAATGCAGCATGACTTAAGTTTTAAGAAGCCACTCTCAGTGGCTTTTCTATTTAGGTTTCCAGCTCACTTTTTACTTGCTTAATCAACTCGCCAAGCCAAAACAAGGCAGTCTGCCTGTCATTATCATTTAAATATTCCGATCCTCCCATTTTGCAAATTAATTCAATACGATCTAAAAGAATGGAGGTGTTTAAAGAATCTAACATTTTATCCCTACGATTTGAAATACAACACTCACAACACTGTATATATAAACAGATGTAAATTAATATAATTGCTCCCTGAATTAATTGCATTAGGCAATATTTAATTGTGTGACTTACCCGATATTTCTAGAATTTTTCCCTAAAAACACCACATAAATCGCTTTTTTATTGGAAGAATGACTTTTAAATCAATGTGTAAATTTAGGCCATCACTTGAGCAATAAACCTCTTTTGGTGACGCCAGCTTCCTGCTGGCGTTGACGTTGGGTGGTTTTGTGTGATTACCAGCGAGGGTGAGGTAAACGGCACAAATAAAGCTCTTCAAATACCTGTTGTGGCAATCTCCCAGCAATTCGTTCTTTATCCATGCGATTTTCAACATCATCAAACAACGTCACCTGCCTGCATTTATGCAAAAAGCGGTTACGATGATGTTGATTGGCTTTCCAGCGTTCCTGCCAACCAAGTAAATCTAAAACAAATTTACGGTGAATGTGGTTAACGATTTCGATATCTAAATCAATTCCTAAATCAATTCTCATTGCTTCCTCATTTTCCCAAGTCTATTAATCCGCGCCCGCAATCCATCACGGCGCGTCTCTTTTTGCCGTTCCGACTCCACAGGAATAAAACTGCCATTCGTCCATAACTTAAATGGCTGTTCATTGATGCTGATCTTTCCACCGATAATTAATGACTGCGCCATAAATCGGCTAAAATCCATCCCGATGGAATCGGCATAATCGATAATTTTTTCAATCAGTTTCTCACTACTGCCTCTGGCTGTATCAGACAACCCCGTACAGTTATTGACAGAACTCGAACTCCTAGGCGGTGCGGACGCACCGCTAAAACCTGCCTCCGCTGACGCTTCGGCTAACTTCGGCACAATCTTCCAGCTCTTGAGCCGGGTCAAAATTGGGGTATCCATGCCCACCAAGGGCGAAAAAACGCCCTTGATGCGGATCACCTCCTCACCGTGGGTGTTAGTTTCCGGCTGTGTCTCATACCACAGGCGCGCGACCAAATCGTCACGGCGAACGAATGGGCCACCCTGCGCATTGATATAATTCGCCCAGTCACCGTTATCCGCCGCATCATGTACAGCGGCAAATTCAACACTCAGCCCCATAGCTACATCATGGTCTGCCATGCGGCGCAATTCGCGGTAAACCGTCACAGGTGCACCACCTACAAATTGGAATTGACGGATACGCCAACGCGCCGCCCAGGCACTGGCCGCCACAGCCGCTTCTTTCATAGGGCGATTGCTTTCATCATCCAGCTCGTCGTCCATCGCGTAGCCATCAATGTTCTTAGAAATGTATTTCGCCACATAGCCCGTTGCTGACCCTTTTTCCGGATCAATCTTCTCGGCATGAAACCGCGCTTTCAGGGCTTTTTCAGTGCGCAGTTCGTGGTGGTCTTCCTTCAAAGCATACTCACGGATGATATCGCGCACTTGATCCGCCTGGTCTGGCTGCATAAAAAACAGCATGTGCCAATGGGGTGTACCATCGTGATGAGGTTCAGCCACGCGGATACCAAAGATACGTAAATTGTTACGATGAAGTTTGGCTCTGATTTTTGCCCAAAGGCCGCTTAAATATTGTTGCGTATCTGCCGGACTGCATCCTTTCCACTTACGATTACGGTGTCCGTGGCGGGTCGTGGCGTGATATTTAGAGGGGGCGGTTAGGGTGTAAAACTCAGCCATGTAGCCCAGTTCATTACAGATATTTTCAAAGCCACGGATGCGCACCATCATTTCGGTACGACGGATCGCAGGATTGGCCACGCTGCCATAATATTTATCAATCAGGCTGATGCGGTTGCCCTCTTCGTCTTCCAGTTCCATCGACTTGATAAAGTCTTTGGTGCGGCGCTTTTGCTCTTTCCATTCGGAAATTGCCATCTTGCTGGCGTAGATACTTTTCTGTTTGCTAACATGATTGATTGAGATCTGTAAATGCTCACGCCACTCCGCCGCCAGACGGCGCAGGCGACCTAACCACCATTTATCGGAGATCATGCGAGAAATAGCCGCCATCGCCTGCGTTTCATCAAAGAAGCTGCCTGTTAACTTATCCCAATAAGGCACATTCTGACGGTAGGCTTTGGTGATCGCCGCCGACCGCATATACAGGACATATACCCGTTTTAGATCGCCTTCTTCTGGTCTAGAGTCTGCAACAGCTTGCAAGTCCCGATTGATGAAATCAGCGATATCACACGCCAGCAGTTCGAGATCTTCCCGTGACATATCAGGAATACGGTTAAACCGCGCCATATACAGCGCGTTATCCACGTTCATTTCCTGAATCTGGTAACGCTCAGTCACTAACGTCACTCTGGGTAAGATACGATCAACGAATGTCTTAGATAAAAAAGCCTCGGCGCGTGGTGTCCCTTGCTCCTTTTCTAAAACACTCGCTTTGTATTGAACATCAAGGCGAACGATAGACGGCTGCTTTTTTAGTAGCTGCTGAACATATTCACGTTCTTTGATCACCTTAACAATCGCTTGGTGCTCTTCTTCTTTCTGGTATTGCTCCGCATAGGTTGGGAACGGTCTGGTTATTGGCTGGACAGGCTTATTCCACGGCGTAGAAACGCCAGCAGCCAGAGCTGCGTTATGTGGCATCTCTGGCTGAAATTTACTGTGTTGGCGGCGCGGTTTGGATTGTGCGCCGCTGGTTGCAGGTACGGGGTTCACTCACAAACCCCAGCAGACACTGAGCTACATGTCTGTACTTCTTCCTCATTAGCACCTTCATAAAAAAAATGTTCAGGTGTTAGCAATGAATATTCATAAAATGAAATATTGACTTCACTAGGATTATCTAGCTTGTCCCGAAGATAATAAACCTCATCAATTAATACCGTAATTCGCTGCTCGATATCATCAAGCCAATCATACCCCCCCTCCAGAGAAAGGACGACATAATCACCTTTTTTGAATTCGGTAGATAAATTTTGATTGTCAAAAATATTCTCAATACCCACACTTTTGACGATAAAGCATTGATTTACCCTATCGAGTATTTCGACGCAAGCTTCCTCACAACCATTATTTAAGACACCAATACAACGGTTTTTATTATTTCTAATGGTAAAAAAATCAGCATCATCAAGATTAACAAAATGAATATTAGCCATATCATACATCTCTATAATGTTTCTTAAATGTTTCTTAATTAATTCAAAATCACTCTGACAATCCACACAGCGAGTACAACCCATCACCTGAGCACGGCGTGTTTCGGGAATAGCTTCGCCGCAGTCTTCACACTCAAACGCTGAAACACCGACCGGACGGTTAATATGTGCAGCAATCTGGCGTTCCAATATTTCCTCAGCGTACTGGGTACTGGCAAGCACGGTCAATCACATCAAACATAGTGCCATTCCTGCGCCTGGCGGTTGATGTTCTCGGATTCACTTTTCAGCAAGGCAGCACTCACCGAATATTCCATTTTGTTTTTCAAAACATGCGCGGACAATTTGTCCAAACGGGATGAAAACAAATCAGCATAATGCTTGCGCTCATCCTCCCGCACCTGCTTTATTAATTGTTCAATATCTTTATGTTCCATTCTTTATTTCCTGTTTTCAGATAAAAAGAATCCCTGACGTATTGACGCCATTAAAATTAAATCAGTAATTATTGTTATTTAATTAGGCAGTGATAAACCCGTGGGTAATAATGGAACGGCTGCCTTAATTTTATTGATGGCTTTAATTAACTCGCTTCGCTCTGCGATGCTAAATTGATCTAATTCCAATCCATGCCGTTCTTTCTTAATATTGGCAATAAAGAAAATGGCTGCCAGTACGCGAATATTATCGACATAATTCGGATTGCGTTTATTTCGCATCTCATCAACAAAAGCCTTTAATTGCTCGTTACCCGTTTTTAAATGTTGCTGCCTAATTTTAGCCAGTTGATTTAAACCATTCACGCGCACATCAAAAGCGATTTTGCTGGCTCGCTGTTCTGTTGATTCAAATTGGCATTCCGTGTTCATAAAAACATCACCGTATAAGAAACAGAAAAAAATAAGCAACGGAGCATAAGACAATCGGGAAAATAAATCCGTCACCTGACTTTGTATGAAACGACTTACTACTTAACCTGTACTGGTGCTGCTGTTGCTTTAATGCGTTCATGCTCACCTCAGACTAACGATGCTCCCATCCCTGCCATTGCATCAACTGCTGAACTCAATGCAGGGTTTGAGTGCAATCTTGATGAAATCGTGACACCTGCCAACGTTAATAACCTCACTGCGTTATTAACCGTCTTCTTAAACTCCGCGACACGGGTCTGGTTAAGATGCCCACCCGAAACAGCTTCACTTGCCAGCTTGCCCACTTCTGCCGTAGCACCTAATAAGTAACCTGGCATGTTGGCATCACAAACTTCATTCACCGGCACAGAGGGCTGACACTGTAATTGCTCCAGCAGACCATCCAAAAGGGAAGCATCTTCTGTCGCATCGGTTAACTTTATTAAGTCAACACAAGCCAGCATGTGGGGCTGCTCAGGGTTCAATTTATTTCGCAGCATTTGCGGCGTCATGCCGATGCTTTCGGCAATTTGTACTAAGCTACCTCTATGCGCATTGGAGAACGCACGACACGCATTATCAAAGTGGGGTTGTTTGGATACTTGATAATCAAACATGTTTCACCCTTATGATTCACATAAAATGAATTAATTGCCAATAACGATTTGAAAACGTGCATGTCCGAACGCTTCACGCATTTGTTCTTCTTTCCAGCGTGCGTAATAAACACGGATTGGACCACCCGCTCTTTTATTGCCTTTGCGGATAACACGTTTTTCTATTGGTACACGAGGATTATCGCCAGTAGTCCAGCGGTAGGCGGTACGTTCAGAAATACCCTCAAGTTCTGCAAATTCTTGGAGAGAGACGATAGGAGCAGGTATTTTAATGATTGCGGTTTCAGAAGCCATATTGCATTATTCCCATTTTGACATAGTTTGCAATTGATGCACCTTTGTTTGCCAACTTGTGACATCAATTACGTTCATTTACACAAACTATATCTCCATATTGAGTAACTGTAAATAGGTTTTATCGAAATGAGAATTGATTCTTTAGGATGGAGCAACATAGATGTACTGGATCGAATCTGCATGGCGTATGGGTTTTCTCAAAAAATTCAATTAGCTAACCACTTCGATATTGCATCCAGTTCTCTGTCTAACAGATATACTCGTGGCGCTATTTCTTATGACTTTGCAGCACATTGCGCATTAGAGACAGGGGCAAGTCTTAAATGGTTATTGACAGGAGAGGGGCAGCAATTCGATGGAAAATCTTCACCAGTAGATATCAAAAGACTCGAGGCTTTCACATTAAGTGAAGAAATCCTCAAAATCGAAGGCTCTCTCGGTATCGATGGTTATTTCTTTTCGAAACCCTTATCCAAAGGAATAGCTGTTCGTACTGATGGAAAACTCTATTTTATCGATAAAGCGTCATCGCTGTCCGACGGTATGTGGTTGGTCGATATTGAAGGGGCTATTAGCATTAGAGAATTAACTAAACTACCAGGTAAAAGATTGCATGTAACAGGTGGAAAAGTACCTTTTGAATGTAGCATTGATGATATAAAAACATTGGGTCGTGTTGTGGGTATATATAGTGAGATTAATTAATGACCGTTCGTAAAAACCCAACAGGTGGATGGATTTGCGAACTTTACCCTAATGGGGCAAAAGGCAAACGTATTAGGAAGAAATTCGCGACCAAAGGCGAAGCCTTAGCTTTCGAACAGTACACGGTGCAAAACCCGTGGCAGGAAGAAAAAGAAGACAGGCGAACCTTAAAAGAACTGATTGATGCTTGGTATAGCGCTCATGGCATCACACTTAAAGATGGCCTTAAGCGTCAACTGACAATGCATCATGCTTTCGATTGCATGGGTGAACCATTAGCCAGAGATTTTGATGCACAGATGTTTTCTCGCTACAGAGAAAAAAGACTCAAAGGGGAATATGCCCGTACAAATCGGGTTAAAGAAGTTTCACCCCGCACGCTTAACCTTGAACTGTCTTATTTTCGTGCGGTATTCAATGAACTTAATCGCCTCGGTGAATGGAAAGCAGAAAACCCTTTAAAAAATATGCGCCCTTTCCGCACTGAAGAAATAGAAATGGCATGGCTTACTCAAGAACAGATAGCACTGCTTCTTGCAGAATGTAAGCGCCATGATCATTCTGACTTAGAAACCGTTGTTAGAATATGCCTTGCTACTGGTGCGAGATGGTCAGAAGCAGAAGGTCTGCGTAAAAGTCAGCTTGCAAAATACAAAGTGACTTATACGAATACAAAAGGCAGAAAGAATCGAACGATACCTATCAGCAAAGAGCTTTATGATTCTCTTCCTAATGATAAAAAAGGCAAGCTCTTTACCGATTGTTATGGCGCATTCCGTTCTGCTTTAGAAAGAACAGGAATTGAATTACCCGCAGGCCAATTAACTCACGTTCTAAGGCATACTTTTGCCAGTCACTTTATGATGAACGGAGGAAATATACTCGTGTTACAGCGTGTACTTGGTCACACTGATATCAAAATGACGATGCGATATGCACACTTTGCACCTGACCATTTAGAGGATGCAGTTAGGTTAAATCCGCTAGCGATGAATGGCGATAGAGTGGCGGTAGAGGTGGCGTAGATTGGCTTTTGAATGATCTTTGCGGTCAATGTATGTCAATGATAAATAAAATAAACTATTGATTCTTGGTAATTCTGGTAGGTACTCATAATCGCTTGGTCGCTGGTTCAAGTCCAGCAGGGGCCACCAGATTTATCAAGGGGTTGCATCAACAGTGCGACCCCTTAGTTTTTTCTAGGATACCCATAGGATACCTTCTGGCAGTAGCGTGAGGTATAACTGATTAACACTCCTACGGTAATGAGCCGTTGTCGTATTTCTCTCTGTGATACTTATCACATCACTTGAAAATACGATGTTTGCCTTTCTTCTTCCCTAATCGCCACTTGAAATGCAAAACGCCATGATTTCTAAAATGGCAAAATTTGAATCTCAAGAACTGATAAGTAATTATTTCAGTGGATTATTACGAGCATGACGCTCAATTAACTGACCATAAGAATCAAAATAGCGACTCGGCCAGATTTCTGAGGGATGTATTTCGAGATAGTTAGCAATGATCCATTCGCCTTTCGGCCACGGACGACTGAGAGTATTTGCTAGTGTAGATGAACTGAGTCCTGCTTCACGGGAAACAGCCGCTAAGGTTGTTCCACGTTTACGTAATGCAGCAATAATATCGGCTTGATGCCAGTCTTTTTTTATATCAATCATTCCTGCTACCCCTTCCATTAATTGAACATTGATGGTGGCAATTCAGACAGGGTTAGCACTACTGGGAGCTACCTTCCAGCGAGGCCGAAGCCTCCCCTGCCTGAATCGCCATTGAATGGGCGATAGCAGACACACTGGTAGAAACCTCCTACCAGTGATAGCTCTTTGCAAGGGTGCTAATCCTTGACCATTGGATTTTGCCAATGGCGGGGCTACTTTAACTGATTGGTTTATCGGACTCAATAAGCGAATCAGTATAAACGCTTAACTTTTTGCGTTATATCTTATTAAGCGCGTTAAGGTGCTACTACTGTTCTTCACTCAAGATAAATATCTGCTCTGTATTCAGGCCATTGGAAGCTTTTTAGGCCTGTTACTATTCGGTTGGAGATGAAGAGCCTATGATATTCTGAAGGATATTGGTTAGACATCCATGTCTAGATTGGTATGTGATCGGTAGTAGTGATATTTGAAAATATACACTGTTATAAAAAAACACCAATACGAATCAGTATGATATTTATTCAATTATGGTAAGAGAAATTCATCTCTATAAGACTAATATCCGATAGCTATATATTGCACTCGGGAACCTGACCAATTTCCCAGCGAGTCGTGAACAACAATTAAAAACTCTTCTTTAGATCTAATTTCAGCAGATATACCTTGTCCCCAATCACCACCTCTAACATAATTACCAGTTACAACAAAGCATTTGTTTTTAAATGGAATTGAGAATTTACGCACGTCTATTGTACTTGTTGAACCGATTACAACCCCCCACTGAATCATTAATCCACTAGGAAGCATTTGATACCCAGATTCATTAAGTTTCGCATCAAAACTGTTCATATCTGGTACTTGGTTTGGTCCATTCCCTACGGCTCTATAAACTAATTCAGATAAACCAAGATTCTTTACAAACTCCGCTTTATCCGGGATATCTGCCCCGTTCTGCTTCTTCTCTAAATAGAGATTTGAGTTATTATTGAGGGCGTTTTGGTTGGCTATATTAGCTAGATCATATGCTTTTTTAACAGCTTTAGATGTTGCGACGGTTATTTCACTGTCACTATCTGTTTCATTACTTAGTGTAACAAATCCCGGTTCTGCCTGAGTTGCGTAAGGATGATTTCGGCTCTGGGCGTGTTCTTTGATCGCGTCCTTCACATATTCGCGAGTTGGTACAACTACAACGTTATCTTCTAGGATTTTTGATTCAGGCTTTTTATCTTGCATATTTATTCCCTCATTTAATCAACAATACAGATTGCTAAATAACATGAAGGCGGTGAGATACTTCTCCGCCAGTGAACATCAATAAAATTGGTTCATCAATATTGGAGAGTACGACTTGATTTAATTTAGTGGATGAGTTGCATGTTTTGTTGGCAGGATGACATAAAATAATAGATGGTAAATTAATAAAATTTATCCAGTGACTGACAAAATTCAGTGAAGTAAAGGTAAGATATCTCACCTCCTGAGCATTTGTTTTTCTTAAACCCCATCAAAGATATCCAGCCTCTGCTTCTGTTTTTCACTTAAGCTAAATGCAAACTCTTCATGATCGACTTGCCATGTGCCAAAACTCATCAGGAACGCAATAGCCGGATCTATCTTATTCGCTGATTTATTCTTGTTCGGTTTGATATTGGCGTTCGCGTCCGTTTCCATCACCACATTGGACATCGCCCACGCCAGCACCGGATCGCCATTGTGACGAATAATTTTGCGGTTAACAAAGACTTCGGCGGATTTGGCTACGGGACTATACCGCATATAAGTTTGCGGGAACGGCTCAACATCTAAGCCTGCCCCCTGTAATTGCGTTCGTAGGTGTGTGGCGTTCCATGTATCGAAGCCCACCAGTTTGATATCAAAGTGCTGGCTGTCTTTGAGAATGTCATCACGGATACGGTCATAATCAATACAATCGCCGGTCGTGGTACGTATCCAGCCCATTTGTGCCCATTGGCGATACACTGCCCGATTCTTATTGGCCGGATTCTGTAACTGAGCTTCCGGCAAGTAATGGCGGGTCAGTAATAACAGTTCATTATCCACGGGGAACGTGTAACAGATACTGGTGATATCCCCCGTTGAAGATAAATCTAACCCAGCGTAGCATTCCAAACCTTTGAGGTCGTTTTCATCATAATCTGTCTGGCAGGCTTTCCAAGCCCCTTCGCCCATCCACGGCGTTTCACCCTGACACCAGATATTAAAGCGTTTGGTTAACATCTCTGTCCATTGTGAGGGAATGCCGCGGGCTTTCTGTATCGTGTCATGCAGTGCGGCGCTGTCTACTGAGACATCCAGATTGGGATTGGCCTTTATCCAAAGGGCTTCATCATCAATCTCGTTTTCGTCGTCCAGTTCGTAGATCAGGGCAAACAGGGATTCATTTTGTTCTTCACCCTCCAATATCTGACAGCAATAATCATAGTGCTGTTTACAGGCGGATATCACGTTACTGCCCGCTGTGGTAATGGCAAACAGGATACCTTCGGGACGGGCACCCATCCCCAGCTCAAGGGCAGAGTAAACCGCGTTATCCGGGTGCAAATGATATTCATCGACAATGGCGAGGCTGGGGTTCGTGCCCTCAATGGTGGCGGCTTTGGCGGCCAGTGGCTTTAACAGGCTGTTGCTCTTGGTATAAGTCACTTTGTGTTGCTGAATGGATACCCGTTTCTTGAGTGGTTTTGATAACAGGCACATCTGGCGGGCATCATCAAACACAATGCGCGCCTGATCACGGCTCACAGCGGCGGTATAGATATCCTGCTGCCCGTTCTCCATCACCAGAAACCAGTTAGCCAGTATCGCGGCTACCGTGGATTTGGCATTTTTGCGCGGCACCTGAATGTAAGCACTGCGGTATTTGCGGCGACCGGTGGCCTTCACTTTGAAGCCGAACAGGTTAGCAAAGGCGAATTGCTGCCACGGCTCAAGCATGATGGGTTTACCGCGCAAGTGCCCTTTGACGTGCGGGCAGAGACGGGCAAAGCCAATAAAACGCGCTACGACTTCGGTATCGAACACATAAAGCGGGTTATTCCGGTCATTATAATAGCGTTTCACGGCCTGTTTTACGCGCTTACAGGCCGGAATTGTGCCGTTTTCGATATCAAAAGCGTACTGTTCCCATGCGTTCATCGGGGTATCACTCAGGCCATCAGCACATCTAAATCGTCGGGTTCATCGCTTTCTACCGGATTTCGGCGGCGGGATACCGGATCAAAGCCCAACAGTGAGGACATTTTTATCATGATTTTTTCGGCATCGGCCTTCGCTTTCAGTGATGGGTTACTGGTCGCTGCACCGCGTGAACCTTCCACTGCGAACCCGCGCACTTCAATGTCTTCAACGGCTTTACGGTAAATCGCATAGTTGACGCAATAGAGTTCTAAGTTGTTCCAGTCCGCCGGGCTGAGATCTTCCCGTTCATTGAGGATTTTGGCTTTCGATTTCCATTGCTGCGCGGCGATATCATTTAAATACTCAGGGGGTTTGGGTGCTCTTGCCATAATAGATTGTTTCCTATGAAGTTACTGCTATTGAAAAAAGTACCGTGCATAAAAATTGGAGGAGGCGGGCGGTTCCTCTGAGAGGGGCATTTGTCATTTTTTACTCCCCCACCCTAATCATTTCATTTGAAACTGTTTTTCGTGCAATGAATATCAAATCGTGATGTGACTGTTTCATTCTGCAACTAACCAGCCTCGATGCCTGGCCGCTTTTGCTTCCAGTTCCCGATACTCACCGTTCTTGCGCTTCTGCTTGGTGATGGGATCTGTCTGCACGGTCTTACAGTTATGGCAACCATGACACAGGGCTTGATGGTTGGATTCAGGCCAGAACAGCACATCACTGTCACCGTCTATCGGGATAATGTGATCCACGATGGTTGCAGGTGTGTAGGTACTGGCTTTCAGGCAAATCACACATAAGGGATTCGCTTTCAAATACATCAACCGATATTTACCCCATCGGTTGCTATAACCGCGTGCTGTTCGGGTTCCTCGCTTACTGTCCTGCTGTCGTCTGGCTTCCCGTTTGTGCTGCTCACAGCGACCAGACGTTACCCGCTCACGACAACTCGGATAAGTACAGCGTTTTAATGGTTGCCACGGCATCAGTAGACTCCTACATCACGATAGACAGACCACAGGGATTTAATGGTAAAAGGCACCTCTTTAAGTTCTGCTTCCGTTTCCATCGCCCGATTCTCATACAGCAAGCCGATATAGAGTAAGCAGCCCACTTTAATAGCAGGGCTGAATACCAAGCCTTCACCAAATCGTTTACCGATATGTTGCTGGCAAACTTCCAATGCAGCCCCGGCATAGCCCTTAAGCAGTTCATCTTCAAGCGTATTGCTTTCGTCTATCCGGCAATGTTGTTTGATTTCATTCAGGGGGATTTCGATATCAGGCATATTTCACACCTCCCTTGCAAAGCAGTTCTAACTGAGTTCGTTTCGGATCGGGAATAACCATCACAATGTCGAAAAATTGACCTTGAGTACTGTCACCCTGATAGAAGATACGATTTGCGGTGGTGATATCAGCACGGTAACGCAGCCAGATACGCACGGTGGCTTCGGTGAACACTGCACCAGAGGCGAGCAATTCCCGCCCGTTAATGTGCCTGATCTCCGCCCAGACGGTCGCGACATCCTGCCATTCCTGCATACGTTGACCTGACGGTAATTTGATCTGGGTGAAGTTCTGCAATGTAATGCGATGTCTTAATGCTCCTGCTCTCATTCCTTGCCCTCCGGTTGTTTCTTCACTTCTACCGTTTGCTTCCATGCCTGACTGAATTCATCGCCCCCTTCACGGGGGGATAAGCCTTCCCGTTCACGGGCTTCATTCGGGCACATCACACCGGATTTAATCGCCGTCTCATAACTCTGGAAGCGTTCTTTCGGATTGGCGCGAAGCAGGTCAGCGGTATCAAATTCGACTTGGTAGCGAATGCCTCTTGTTGGTGATGTCATCAGCAAGGCCGATTTGATTTGTTGCTCAAAGTTGGCAAGCCACGGGCGCATGGTAATAATCAGAAAAGCGCGGGACGCTTCGCTAAAGTTGCTGTAGGTACTGTTTGAGTACTCTTGCAGGAAGATAGGGCTGACATTGAACATCCGGGCAATATCTTCAATCGTGAAGCGACGAGAGGCCAGCCATTCGGCATCTTGGTTGCTCATGCCTAATTGCTGGTATTCCATCCCGCCCTCAAGAATGGGCGTTTTGCCAGCATTACGGGCACCTTTGTAACGTTCGAGGGCTTCCAGTGCCTTATTGCCCTTGAGTCCATCCAGCCAGTCAGCGGATTTAATCACGCCCGCCGCCATCATGCCCTCTTTCATAATGCTTGCGCCGTGGCGCTGTTGTGCCAGCCCTAAGCCCAATGTCTCACGGCAAATAGTGACAGGTGAGCGACCTAAAAAGCCATCTTCGGTGGCATAGCGTAAATGCAACACTTCTTCTTGCAGATAGGTTTTCACTTTGCCGCTATAAGGTTCGGTGATGGTATAGGTGAATCGGTGATCGGATAGCCGTTGTGCTACCACCGCCGACGGCGGGTAAGGGTGTAAGGATTGCGGCTGACCATCCCGCCCCCAGACTATCACGGCATAGGCATTACCATTGAGTAAGCAATGACGCATCAGGGTGCGCTTAAACTGAAAAGGCGTCTGGCAGTCATTCGGGCATTCATTGAGCAAATAATCTACGGGGTGATCACTGAGCCATTCACGGGACTCTTTGCCGTTCTGGTGCCGAACCCGATACAGGTAACAAGGCATGGTCGCCACGGCTTCACTAATCACCGTGACGGCATTCATCACCGCGGGCAGGCCTTCGGCTGTCGAGGGTGAAACATGCTCACCCGATTTGGTGTTAGATGTGCCTGCCAGAGAAAGAAAATCATCAATGGTCATGCTGCGCGTTTCTGGGGCTTTTCGCTTAAAAGGCCACATAGTTACACCTCGGACAGTTGCAGCCAGTAATGACGCAAATCAGCATTGTTGGGCTTGACTGCGTTTAATGAGCGCTTGGCAATCTCAACACTGCTTGTCGGATAGGCCGGAATGCTGGTCAGACTGATTTCCCTAAGCTCTGCTACCAGAACAGTTCTGATATAGGGTTCTTGACCGACATCCCATTGATCTTTGATTGCCCTGAATCCAAAGCTAACGCCTTCTATGTCGCCCCGATTAATCATGGTGAGCGCATCACGCCCCAATTGCGTATCAGGTAACACCAGTTCAAAGCGTAACCCGGTATCGTCTGCACTCACGGTCAGCGTTTTAGATGTTGTTCTACCCAGCAATGAAGCATGGTCGTGTTCCCACAAGAAACGAATATCTGCATTATTAGTTAAACAGGCAGCAAAGGCGCTTTTATCGAATCGTTCAATAAATTCACCAAACAGCAATTGTGAATTATCCATCCAGCGCACGGCGTAACCGGTGATCTTTTTCTCATTAATTGAAAAGTCAGCCGTTCTTAATTCAATATCATTCATTGTGCTATCCCGTGATTTTTATGGAAACCATACTTCTTTTTCTCCATTTCATAAGATTGGTGAGCATCATGAGGTGTGTCATAACAACCAATATGCTTCCTGCCTTGTGGTGATTGAATCTGTGCTTTCCATCGTTTTCCGTGACGAGTTACACCGACATAGCCAGAAGTGTTTGTATTTTTTAGTTTCAAGTTTTTAATATTTTCTTGATGGGTAACCAGTCGTAGGTTCTTCATTCGATTATCAGTTCTGTCATGATTGATATGATCGACCTGTAAGCCAGTTTCTATAACTCCGTAATGAAGCACCCAAATTATTCGATGTTGCTTATATTTTTTGCCATCAAGGGTGA
Source organism: Xenorhabdus griffiniae (assembly GCF_037265215.1). Taxonomy (NCBI): domain Bacteria; kingdom Pseudomonadati; phylum Pseudomonadota; class Gammaproteobacteria; order Enterobacterales; family Morganellaceae; genus Xenorhabdus; species Xenorhabdus griffiniae. The sequence continues at coordinate 4,036,409 of NZ_CP147737.1, forward strand.
CACCTAAGTAGCCGCCAGTATTTTTAGCTAAACTTACTTTCTTACCTGAGAATTTATGATTGAATATTCGCCAGCCTTTCAATGAGGAAAAATGGCACTGAGGCCTCTCTTTCCAACTCAGCTCGCCATTTTTTTCGTCGTAGTTAAAACATTCATTGAGATAGCTTTTTGTGATTAGCTTCATCTATGGACTCCAAGACTAAAAAGGGGCGTTGTGCCCCTCTTGCTTATTTACTGGCTGTTTTCACTTCCAGTACTTTGATGGCGTTGGAGTCCACCAGCCCACCGCCTAAATATTTGTCGGAGTGCACCTTATAAAATCCTGGCTCGGTGATATTGTCAGGGCGGGTACGGGTGCCGGTTTCATGGTCAACAATGAAGTAACCGCGTTTGAAGTCGCCCAGACCAATGAGGCTATCGGGCATAAATTCAAGATAATGGACAGGCAAGCCCAGCAGCATATCAGGATCACCGGCTTGCAGACGTTCGCGCCAGATATAATCCCCGTTACCGTTTTTCAGCTTCTGCACTTGGGCGGCTGTTGTGGAGTTCATTACCCACACTGCATTTTTGCGGTATTTGTTCCTGAGCAGGAATTTAAGGTCAATCAGGCTATCGGCTTCCAGTTTGGTTGCTTCCAGCTTTTGCAGGGTGCCAAAAGTGCGTACCTTATCGGCTTGGGTATCACGGGGATAAGACAGGAAGCCTTTTGCTTTTTTGCTGCCATCACCACTCACAAGATCCGTTTCTTCGGTATCCACAAAGGTGTCTGCAATTTCTGAGGTTAGCCAGCCTAAAATATCTACATCGCTAAAATCGATGATTTCTTGGGTAGTCTTAGGGTAGGCATAGATAGGAAACAGTTTGATGCTGACTTCTTCCATCTTCGGTGTCACCGTCTCACCGCGTGCCTTGCCTTCTTCCCCGTGGGCTACAACGGCGCCACCGACCGAAACAAGTTGTTTATATTCGTTGCTGCGTGTGGTCTTGATTGTACAGATTCGGCGCATGACCGACTCATCCGCCAGTTGCTGCATGATCTGCTTGTTCAGTTCCGGGATAACGGTATAGCCGCCCTCTGAGGGTACGCCCGTAGACAAGGTGCGGGTTTCTCCGGTCAGAATATAGTGGCGCAGTTCGTCATTGCTGAGTGTTTCATTGGCAGGCTGTTTTTTTGCCCGATTGCGTTCTTCATCAGACAGCGCCTCATAACGGGCGATTTCAGCATTGAGTACATCAGATTGGCTGCGCAATTCGTCGAACTGTTTCTCTTCATCTGTGGTCAGGGAGCGCTTTTCGTCTTCGGCTCTGGTCAGCAACGAGCGCATTTGTTGGGTTAAATCGGCTTTTTGCTGGCGTAATTCGAGTAATTTTTTCATGTGCTTTTGATTTATTTATTTTTCCAATAAATAATTTTTTAACACTATGAAAAGTAATGAAAGGATTCTGACTCTGTTGAGTAAGCACACAACTACCATTTCACACCTAATTTAGAAATTAATTTTGTGTAAGATATTTTTACTTAGGCAGTAATAATGTAATTAAATTTTACCAATATTAATGAATGTTTTATTATTGGAAAGTAAATATTAGGTAATAATGCAAAGCTAGTAGTTTTTGAAAATTACAATCACCATTTGAAATTAGTCTTATTTAATATTTTTGATACAGACTGATGCTTAGAGTGAATTTATATTTAAAATACGTCACTTACTAAAAAGTGAGATTGGGATTTACTAATCTACTATGTAATTATATTATCTATACTCTATAGAAACTTATTGTTTGGTGTCAGGTAATAAAACAGTAACTTAATAATTTTGCGTATTATCATATATCTAAAATTTTATGGCGTACTTAACTAAATTACAGGAGTTTTCATGAGTAGTAGAAGTGATGTAATAGAAGGACGGTTAGTTTATACCGAAAAATTAGGGTGGGTAGATACTGGGCATTCAAAAGGTAATGATGCCAGAATGTTAATGGCTGCTATAAATTCAGGTGATGATACTAAAGAATCATACTTTACCATTAAATACACACAATACATGGGTCTTGGATTAAAATATGGCACATCTAAAATAACAAGATGGAGGGTTAGAAGAGGATTATCTTTAAATGATAAAAAGAGAGTTGCACTTACTATTATGATGTATACCACTCATCTATTTGAAGCGCATCAAGATTCATTTCCCTTTAATTGGTATACAGATAGTGGGTACAGTGGTGAGGATTTGGTTTCAAATCTACTTGGTTTTTATCAGGCTATAAATGGAATTGATTATTTACCTCAGCTTCAATCTATAAGTAAAGAAGATGCACTAAAAAGATGGGATTATTATGGCGCTATAGGAAAGTATAAAAATAAAATGTTTAAGCCTTTATTGTTCCCTGATCCCAAAAAATACCCTAATAATGCTAGACCATATTATTCTTCTTTGCCTACATTTCTTAATACTATATCACCGATCACTGATATAGATAGGAGTCATTTGCTAATACATATTGAAGATAGAACAGGATATAACATACATGCAGTAAGAGATGTGGGGATTGAACTTGAATAAGATTATTAAAATTACATTTATAGCTCTGTTTTTTTTAGGGCTGATTTTTACTATCCCTATTTTATTTGTAGATAACCATTTTTCATATACAAAAAATGACTTTATTAGGTATAATTTATTTACCTTTGATGAAGTTAAAAACATTCCTATCATTTCAAATGATTATATCATATCCTATGACTCACCAGATGGTGTAAAACCAATGGCTAATTCAATTCTATTTTCAAATGTAAATCCAAATAGTAAAGTAGAATTAATAAATTATATTGAAAAATTAGGTTATATAAAAGATATAAACGCATATTGGAATACAAATGGAAGCGAATCTTGGAGTAAAGGGAATTTGTTTATACAGATAAAACAAAATGATACTGACCGTACCATTTTGTTTTTAGTTGAGAAGAATTAAAATACATTCTCTTCTCTTATACTGTAGCCTGATGTGCCAGCGATGTGATGTGTCCATGTTATGCTATCATATGAAATTGTTATACTTTCATATGGTTGCATATCATTATGGCTTAGTGAATTAGGATAATGGCTGGAGATGTTTTTTATAGTGGCATTCGTTAATTTGATAGAGTAAAATTTTTCTAATCCCCCGGCTGAACTATTCCTATATATATCAAGAAGACAGTCTAAATGCTCATTATTTGATATTGAAACTCCTAATAATGGCGATGATTTATCTATTGGCTTTGTTATTATTATAGGTTGGTGATTTACATTCTGTTCTCTACTGATATCGTGATCTATAGAGTAAACCAATATTTTATCTTTATTTTCTTCTTGATATTTATTACCTATTGAATCATAGGTTGAACAACCTGCTGATATCAACCCTTGCTTTTTGCCGTTTAAGGTCATGTAAATAATGTTAGCCATTTCCTTTCCTTATGTTTGTTATTTATTCAATCCGAAATATATAACTATTCTCTTGTTTGTCAATAGCCGCATTCATAATTTACTATAAAACAAAATGACAATGATAAAAAATATAACTTAGAAATCAAAAACACTATAACTTAACAAGAGTTATATATTACTTTGAGTGATTTTGATAATTATTATATGAAATAATATTTTTCCAGATAGTTCTTAGTGAGTTATTTAAACTGATAATTTTAATTATGTGTTGATGTATATCAAGACATAAAAATATTTTTATGCGCTAATTACTCTCTTAAACAAGAACAATGATCACTTAAAATTAGGAAATTTAGTCTTCCTACCAGAGATAGCCCCCTATAAATCTTTTTCATCCTCTCAGTTATGCACCCTGTGCGCAATCCTCTGAAAGCCTTGCTACATCTGGATTTACGGTAATTAATATAATATTCATTCACTGTACCCTCTGTTCACCCCCTTTTTTTACACTAATGAAGAGAATGTATAGTTGATGTATAGCTAAGAAATAACTATACATCTATTATTTTCTTTTAAATACAGATAGATATTTAAAATGGTGCATAGAATGCAGACTTAAACCCAAAAGTTTTATAGAGAGGATTTAAAGCCTCGGCACTCAGGCACTGACGGCAGCCACTCTTCGGCTTCTTCGGACAACTCAACGTTATAAGAATAACCTTTCTTGGTTCGCACTTTCCGATACTCTTTTTTATACTCCAGCATAATTTTGGGAAGAGATTCGCCGAACTTGGTCAGTGTGAGCGGGCGTTCAAAGCCGTGCGCTTCCATAAAAGAAAGATAAGCATGATATAAATACATTCTCGGTGCCCGTGGACTGATATTCTTAGTGCCCATCTTCATCCCAGTTGCATCATTGACAGCGACCAGATAACCGCAAAAGCGATACAACGGATCGGAATTGCTTTTTACCGTTAACGCCTCGTTAGAATCGCGTTGCGCCTGTAGCAGCTTTTTAGCCTCGTTCTGGTCGGCAAATTCGTTTAATAAATGGCGGATAATAATGGGCAGTTCCCGACTGATTTTCTCCGGTAAGTGTGGATCTTTAATAAAATGAAAGCGGTCAGTACCGCCGCAAATCGGGCAAGCGCCGTGTTTGCCTTTTGCCGGAACATCAACACCACAAGCAGGCAACAGGCTTTGCCAGTGATTGATGGCTGATGTTTTCACTGTTCGAATCACATCTAACGGGCGGCTGTTCTGATTATTATTTCCCTGACTCATGATCACTCATCCTCGCCATTAACCGCTGCATAGAGCGAATAGTAAACTTCCTGATTAATATCACAGGCTAGCGACAGCAAATCGTGTAACTCTTCCGAACAGTGTTGGCTTGCCTGTTCAAGAATGACCTCATATAAAGAGGTACATAAACCCGCACGAAATGAAGCCTGACCTAATGGATCGGATTTTCTGTATACAATGCAATTAACTAATTTATTCACTGGATTCTGTGGGGCATATTTCGACAGGTCGCGATAAACCTCCTGATGAATGCCGTGTGCCAATGCAATCAGGTTATTTAAATTGATTTCACAGCGTTCATCTTTGGCTTTTTGGGTAATGAATGTGAAAAGTGAAATACCCAGACCAGCACGATATAGCGCCTGTTTCAGTGAGATAGGGTTATTACTCATGGTATGCCCCCTGAACGGAGGTCAAGCACATAGGGAAGATTTTAGGCAAACAGACTTTGCCCTTTCTGGTTAGAAAGGTATATTGATACATAGCTACCTCGATACTGTTATTATCGTTGGTTGTTAGCCCTCGTTCAGTGTTGGTAGCACTGTTCGGGGGCGTTGATTTTATAGGTTTTACCATGTTAAGGTGGTCACCTATTAAAGATAAAACTAATTCAATAGGTGGTCACTTGTCAACAATAAAACGAGACAAAAGCCCGAAAGGTGATGGGCAATCCCCACAATTTAGAATGCGTATAACTCCAGAACTGAAAGAACAGTTTGAAGATGCAGCCCTAAAATCAGGAATGAGCCTAGCTAATTGGCTTAAAACTTTGGGACGTAATGAACTAGAACGATTAGGAATTAAACCTAAAGGCTGAGCTGAATAAATTTTATTAATTCGGTTCATAGGTCTTTTATCCTAAAAATTAATTATTTCGAAGGTGACTTTTGCAATGTCACCTTTTATTTTTTTATTAGGCTGTCTGAACACGGCGAGTTGAAACCAAATAACCATCAAGATCTGATTTTAAATAAATAACTTTACGGCCTACCTTATGATATGGAATTTTTTCTTTTCCGGTATATGCCCAATTAGCGAGAGTTTGAGCAGTAACACCAAGATAAGCAGCGGCTTCTGCTCTGGTGAATTTATCTAAAATTGCTGAGGTAGGATGTGTTTTCATTTTTATCACTATGTATTATTGATTATCAGTAGTGATAGATTACTTATAACTAACTATTAAAAATAGTAGTCCATTTTGTATAAAATCTTATACAGAAATCGCCACGATCTTGTATATTGATTGCTACTAATTAAAAAAATAGGTAAATGTAAACTAAAACAATCTGATTGACATTTACCTAATCAAAATTCAGAATAATAATTCTGTAAAATTTATCTTTTTTGGTTAATTATTTTGGATAAATCTTTAATTGAAATCATCGGTTCTTTTCTATGTATCATTCTATGACAGTTAGAGCAAACTATTGCTAAATCAGATAGTTCATTTCTAGTTTCACCATCACTTTTATGTAATGGATTTAAATGATGGACTTCACAAAAATTCTCACCAATGTCACCATAAAACTCAAAAAAATTAAAATCACAAACTTCACATCTTAGAACGCCTTTCTCATCTAAAACGCTTTTTTCTTTTTCTTAACAAGGTCGTAGTTTCTTTCTCTTATAATATGAGATCGTAAACGTGGATTACCTTCAATTCCAAAATAATCTAGATCAATATCTGGAATGTTATTATCTACTTTTCTACCATAAATTAAGTCGAGAACTTTTTTAACATGTTCTTCACTCTCAGGCTTATCTGCATACCAAATAAGGCTTTGCCCAATCCCTCCTTCTACTTTTCTAGGTATTAGCAGAGTGCGTTTTTCAACAGGTAATAAAAAAGCATCATCCCATAATGCCTTTATACGAAATATATTTATATCGTTTCTTTTCTGCTTTTCAGAGGGAGTATCTAATTCCTGTGGTTCACGATATACAGTTGCATTTTTATACCAACCAACAACAACCGTTCCGCCACGTTCATGGCGGGCGAGCCAAACAACTGTGATATTATCAATTTTGTTATCAGATTTACCAGCCCTAGCCTCTCTATATTAATGTTACCCGGTGATTGAACATATCCATAGACAAAACCATTCACATTAGTGAAATTACAGACTTCAAGCCCTATGTTCTCTTCATTATAAGAGCCACCATCTCGAAGAGAATCACCATCAATTCCATCATATTGATTCATCCAACCAGTATTACAAAAAATAATCGTCATATATGCCTCTAGTATATTTGATAGATATAGCTAAACAAATTATTTTAATATTTCTTGTATTTTTCTATTCGGATAATTGAAAAAGAATTCTTCTTTTATCTTCTTCATTCATTCCAGACAGCATAGAAATAATTTTTTGATCTAATGCTTTTGTATTCTCCATCAGGCCAGCATGTTCCAGTATAGCTTGCTCAATTTTTTTAGCCGGCTCTTGCAATTCGTCAGCGCCAAAATGCAGATAGCCCTGAGTTACATCAGCACTGCGAAATGTCCGATGATTCAATAGCCGTTTTAAAATATAGCTACCGACTCCATTTAATTCAGCAATTGTACCAAATGTACGGCGGGCATCATGCCATTTGAAAGGTATAGGCTTGAGCATATCCAAATTTGGCTCAGGAACAGTAGCAGCGCTGATACGAGAAATAATGTGGCGACATTCTTTGATAACACCTTTCCGACCGGGGAAAACAAGTTTTTGTTCTCCTTGCTTCATCGTTAAGCGACGACGAAATAAATTCCTTAAAGTGTCAGTAATAGGAAGCTCAAGCGGATCACCATTTTTGGTGGTTTCTATCCAGAAATAACGACCGCCCATGTTTACACGTTCCCAAGTAAGGTTAAAAATCTCTGCTTGGCGTAATCCAGTAAACATAGCCATTTCAACCGCATCACATACAGCCGCTGCGATATCATCTCTTTCATTTTCCGCTTTTACCCGCACAATCGTTATAGCACTGAACCAGCGCTCAAGTTCATGTGTGCGAATACGCTCTATTTTTCTGACTGTGCCATGCCATTTACATTTTGTGCTCAAAACTGCTGTAGGCGGCTCAGGTAGCAAAACTTTTTCTTCCTCATCTCGATAATGGTCATGTGCGAAACGATAAACAGCCCTTAATGCTCTCGCCCATAAGTCAGCTTGTGCTTTGCTACCACTTCCTACACCCTTACGCAAGGTTGCTTTATTAGCTCCAAACCAAACCGTACCATCGGTGATAGCTTTGTGCCTAAGTTCGACACGTTCCCTATTTATTGATACGAGTGATTGTTGCATCCAATCACCAGAAAAGTTTGTGAGTATGGAGCGATATTGATTAGCTGTAGAGGGCTTTAACCGATGCCCTCGATTCGAAATATAAGTTTCTATAACATCCGATAATGTCACTGTGGTTTTTTTACTGACACGTTTAATCACATTTGGATTCTGGCCTGTAGTAGCGACTTCACCAAGAACTTCTAATGCCTTTGCTCTTGCATTATCAATTGTAAGATCAGGAAAACGCCCCAATGTGGCACGGATAAATTTTCCATTTCTCTTTCTGGAGATGCAAAAACTTTTAACACCGCTAATGCCAATACGAATACGTAACCCGTTTACCAGTGTGTCCCCATATTCAACTTGCCCACGTTTTGCGGGTGGTAAGCTCTCTAATTTAGCTTTCGTAAATTTGAAAGTTTCCACGTCTTCCCTCTTTATATTAAAAAGTGAAATTCCACTTTTCTGTGTTTACCAAGCGATTAGAGTATCCTGTGAATCGTTTTCAAGTTCTAGGATACCTATAGGATGCCATAGACAGGTATTTTAGGTTATTTCTGGTTATTTATACAGTTGTTTAATTGTTCATAATTAATTGAAAATTAAGAATAAGTATAAATGAGTAGAGCGTTAATTCCCGCCTCATAATCGCTTGGTCGCTGGTTCAAGTCCAGCAGGGGCCACCAGATTTATCAAGGGGTTGCATCAAAAGTGCAACCCCTTAGTTTTTTCTAGGATACCGTCACGTATTCAACCTGTTGATGATTGCGTATAATCGCCATTTTTTCGGAGAAATCACATGGCGACTGTTGAAGTAAAATGTCGGTTTTGTCAGCAAACTGAATACGTCAAAAAGCATGGCAAAGGTGAGGCCGGACATCAACGCTATCGTTGTTTCTCCTGCAAACGAACCTTCCAACTGGATTACGCTTATCGCGCCTGCCAAGCGGGTATAAAAGAACACTTTATTGATCTTGCCATGAATAATGCGGTTGTCCGTGTTTTAAAAAACTTAAACCACGAGGCGTAACGACACTCCCACTGGATAATGTCAACGTTCAACTCATGTGTGAAGTTGATGAAGTGGGGTCATTTGTCGGGATAAAAAATGCCAACGTTGGTTATGGTATGCCTGGGAGCCTCGTCTAAAACGCATCATCGCTCATACGTTTGGAGCGAGAAGCAAAAAAACACTCAAGAAACGCTGGCTTCGTTCAATGTTGTTTTCTGGTGTACAGATAATTTCAAGGCTGACAATCTATTACCCAAAAGCCAGCATCTTGTCGGAAAAACCTTCACTCAACGTATTGAGCGGGAGAATTTGACATTGCGCAACCGACTTAAGCGACTCAATCGTAAGACGTTGGGTTATTCGAAGTCACCGGAAATGCATGATAAAGTCATCGGGACTTTCATTGAACGTGAATACGATGTTTAACACAAATCAACGGATTGAATACGTGACGACCCCAAATTCGAAGAGATGCATGACAAAGTGATAGGGACATTTATTGAGCGTGAAAACTATATTTAATAAATAATCTAACTATTCAATACATGACCTTCTGTTGAGCAAGCATACAAATATAGAAATGGCGATGTGAATCGCCATTCTAATAATAAAAATCATTCCTTCACTTTTATTGTGTAGGCCTTATTAAATTTACCTACTTTTGTAAACATATTACCATAAACACCACCAGATATTTTTATAGTTATTTCTCCAGCATGTATAGGCGTTCCTTGAATCTGAATACGGCTATAGTCTTTTTCTGTTGCTGGCAAAACAGGGGTTGTATAATCGCTAGGATTCCATGTTAGACCTGAGTTTGAAGGTGTTATTTTGGCTGAAAAACCCATATCTATAACACCCGGTATATTTATTATTTCATTATATGGAACTCCTACCTGAGCATCTTTTAAATAGTTTCCATCGGGATAAATGGAAACAGTTTTTCCTGTACAAGCAGAAACAAGTAAGATAGATATAATGAAAAAAATCTTTCTCATTTTTATTTTATTGGTTTAAAAACCAACCCTCCAAATGTATGTTTTAAAAAATAATTTAAATCATTATTAGGTTTAACCCGCTCACTAATCCCTCCCCAAGTAAACATATTTAAATTAACTATTTCATTTTCACTATCTAGATTTATTGACTTTCCTTTTGAGCTAACTTCACCTTCCCATACAATCCAATGATTTTTACCTGAAGTTTCACCAACTGATCCTTTTAGCATTCCAACCGATATTAAACTTACAACAATATATCCTTTTCTTATATAATTGTTTAAAGTTATTATATCATTGATATTACTATGGGAAAAAACACTTATATTATCAAAAATTTTCTCATAACCTGCTTTCTCAAACCATTCGGTTAATTTCCCCCACATTGTAACTCCAGCTGTTTCAGCTTCAACTTGATTATAGCTAAAAATAGCATTTTCTGAGTCTCTTAAGCTCGCTAATGTTATCCAATCTAAACCTGAAATTGTTGGTTCTTCATTATTATAGAAAGAACCGCTAGGGTGGCGGCAACCATCACCCGGTTTAATTTCTAATCTACCTATTTTAGTCTTGCCATATTTCCATAACTCACGGGCAGATTGCTCATAAATATCTGGCCTATCCTTCTGTAAGCAATAAAAAAATGCCGCAGGGCCACATAAACTAGCCCATCCTTGTCTTGGATAAGTTTTTTTGCAATTCTATCCTGAATTTCCGATTCAATTTTACTTTTTTCAAATGGATCTTTTTCGTGGCCAACTGGATATTCTTTTGCAATAAACACCCTTTCAGGAATAGACAGTTTTAATTCAACAGTATTATCACCTTCGCTGACAGGTTTTGTTTCGATCGTGCTTTCAAAATAACAGGCATTTTCACGTTTGTTATCCGAACAGGCTTTACCTGCTACAAATTCACCAAGCGTATACATTTTTTTAAACGGGGTTTGCAATGCCTGTGTTGTATTCGAACCATGCTTACGGTAAAGCATGATTTGCATAATATACATGACTGAAAGATCATCATCTGTTTCCTGAGTAATATGTTTTTGAGTTTCATAATTACTCTGTAATTGCGCTTTTTCAACATCCAATAATATATGATGATTTCCTTTTGCATCCTGACGAAAAATAATTAAATCGTAAAGTAAGTTTTCAACAGGTACATTCGATTTAATTTGGGTGTAAACGGTATAAGTTGGCATGGTATTAATCCTTTAAAATATGAAATTCAAGTTTCTTTTTGTCATCAGTGAGATGCCATTGGGTATAACCTTGTTTATCCGTCTTTCCTTCTTTTATCTGTCCATCCGGCAGGCAAACCCGATACTTGCATTCGGTTAAAAGATTGCCGTCATCATCCACACAACGATAGCGGGCATGATGTTTAGCGGGTTTTACCGGAGTCTCTTCAACCAGCGGCTTCTTAAGTGGCTTAACATTCGAGAACCCAGACAATAGTGGCCTGCCTTCTTCACGCCTGGATAATTGCGTAATGCTATAACCCGATGTGCCCGCGGTAAGATGTCTGCATGAAATAGACTTATAATCAATCTGCACTGTTTCATACGGGATCTGGTCATTACTGTCTATCAAATGGGGATAATGACAGGAAAAATCAACAATGGTTGCCTCTGTTAGTTTGATTTCATAAAAGGCTTCTAATTGTCCTAACTGGCTGGTGCGATAGCACAAAAAAACAGCTTCTAACAATTCGTTACCATCAATTGCCATCGCTAAGAGCGGCGAGGATTTATCAATAGGCTTGGTAAAGCTAACGGGGTGATGATGTGCGTTCTGATCGCGGCTCACTGAATGACTGATACTCAATATCTGTATTTCGTTTTCCCGACCTGCCTGATAGCGGTTTCCAATGGACTCAGGCGTTGAGCACCCGGCTGAGATTAATCCCTGTTTCTTGCCTTTGAGTGACAAGTAAATAATATGCGACATCTTGTCCCCTGTGATTTGGCTTCCGAAAGTACCGAATAAATGAAGCAAAATACAACAGGATTATTTATCTATTCCAGCTTGAGTGAAAGCGCAGCAATGAATTTGTGATTAATCTCTGTTTTTAAAGTAAATCAGAAGATTACATCACTTAAATTTCTGGTAGCACCAAATCAGGCTGATATCGTATTTTACATCTTTTGATTTATCAGGCTCTTATTTACCTGCCAGAGATACCCCCCTATAAATCTTTTTTGCCTTCTCAACTATACACCTTCTGCACATTCCTTCGAAAACCTTGCTACATCTGGGTTTGCAGCAATTAACACCGTATTCATCAACTGTATCCCCCGTACACCCTTTTAAATGATGTAGAGTATGTATACTTGGTGCACAGTTAAAAGATAACTATACACCTGTTATTTTTCCTTAAATACAGTCAGATAATTAAATAGGTGCATAGTGTGTATACTTCAATGCAAAAGTTTTATAGTACGGACTCAAAGCTATTACGCTCAGGTACAGACGGCAGCCATTCTTCTGCTTCTGCTGATAATTCAACACAATACGAGTAACCTTTCTTGGTGCGTACTTTTCGATATTCCTTGCAGTACTCCAGCATGATTTTAGGCAGTGATGCGCCAAACTTGGTCAGCGTGAGCGGGCGCTCAAAACCGTGTGCTTCCATATAAGACAAATAAGCGTGATACAAATACAGCCTCGGTACACGTGGGCTGATGTTCTTATTTCCCATCTTCTTCATCCCAGCCGAGTTATTGACAGAAACCAGATAACCGCAAAAGCGGTACAACGGATCAGAATTGCTTTTCACCGTTAACGCCTCGTTAGAGTCGCGTTGCGCCTGTAGCAGCTTTTTAGCCTTCTTCTGGTCGGCAAATTCCGTTAATAGATGGCGGATAATGACAGGCTGTTCCCGGCTGATTTTCTCCGGTAATTGTGGGTCTTTCTCAGATTCTTTGACCGGAATATTAAACGGGAATATATCCCCGTGCAAAATATGTTTATAAATGCGATCAGAAATATTACATATCCGTTTTAAGCAAGATAACGTGATTTCAGGTAAAGAATGAACATATTTAACCTCAGCTTCGTTTAAAAATAGCGATATCATTATCCCGTAAATTCAAGCTCGGTTTTTTAGGTTGGAATGTATAAGCAATGAGACCTGCGGCGATTTCCAGCAGAAAACCGAGCGGACTACGATGTCTTGAATGCTCTATCTGAGAAATATTTTTGAGCTGATCAATGACCGTTTCTATCAAAAATCGTCTTCTTAACATCAACCTATCCCAGAGCGATAACGCTTTGGCTTTCATGTTGCTACGGACATTCGTAATTAACGTAACGCCTTCCGCTTCCAGCTCATCGCATAAAGCCTGTGATAAATACCCTTTATCGCCATATAAACATCCCGTTAACCCTCTTGCCAATGCTTTGACAGGGTGACGATCATCCTGATTTCCTGCGGTTAATTTTACGGCCAAAAGTTCACCGCAATCATTGATAACCAGATGAAGTTTAAAACCATAGAACCCGCCTGTACTGGTTTTTCCTCGTTGTGCCATTCCCTCAAATACGCGATGACGGGGGATCCGAAGATGGTGACAAATGGCAATTTTGGTGGAATCAATAAAAGCGATCCCTTGAGTTTTCGCTTTACGTGACGAAAGAAAAGCGCATAAAGGAATCAGTGCCCTTTTCTTCAGGGTGAGGATACGGGTATAGCTGACTAATCCGGGAAAATCTGCGGTAAGATATTGTTTTACACGTTTATTATAAAACGTTTTAAAATCACGATAATGGCTCATATGAAATAAAATAAGGATCATCATGACTTCGCTGAGCGAAAGGGAAGCTTCGCGGTGCCGTTGACGTAATCCGTTTTCAATGAGCTGTTGATGCCAGAGAGGAATAAATTTTTGGCAAAAGTCATCGACGCAGCAGTAAAGTTCTTCTAAATTAGACATGCCTGAGGATCTCCACGATTTTGTTTTATTTAGCAAAAACTTTGATCGTGCCTCAGGCACTTTAGTTCCCTTCTTAAGCGAAGCTCAGGTTAAAAATGGAAAAATCGCGTAAATTCGAGACATTAGGAATGAGGAACATCCGCGTATTAAAAATCATCTGCCCTGAGTGCGACGCTAAGGCCATCATTCGTAAAACCAACCGGATGCATCGCGAGATTGCTGATATGTATTGTTCATGCCCTGATGTTGAGTGCGGCCATATTCTTATGATGAACCTGACGTTCTCGCACACCATCAGCCCCAGCGCGAAAACGGGGAATATTTTGCTGCGAAATGTGATTAATAACCTCAGTTCGCAGCAACTCCAGATGGCGTTAGACTTGCTGCAAGCCAGTGCAGCACGATTTCAGTTTTAAGGAACCACTAAGTTATTTGAGCTTCCAGATCACTTTTAACCTGCTTAATCAACTCACCAAGCCAAAACAGGGCAATCTGCCTGTCATTATCATTTAAATATTCCGAACCTCCCATTTTGCAAATTAATTCAATACGTTCTAAAAGAACGGAGGTGTTTAAAGCGTCTAACATTTTATCCCTACTATTTGAAATACCACACTCAAAATACTGTATATATAAACAGGCTACAATTAATATAATTGCTCTCTGAATTAATTGCATTAGGCAATATCTTATTGTGTGACTTACTCGATATTTCTAGAATTTTTCACTAAAAACATAACACAAATTGATTTTTTATTGGGAAAAAAACTTTTAAATCAATAAGTAATATCAGGTGACAGCTCAACGTGTTTAATGTGTTTTTTACCCTTTGTTAACGTACTCAGATTGCTAATCCTCTGCTGTAACTTGTCGCGGCGTACTTCCTATTATCGTTCCGAGTCCATAGGAATAAAATGCCATTCATCCATAACTTAAAGGGCTGCCCACCAATGCTGATTCTTCCGCCCATGATTAAGGACTTCGCAATAAATCAGCTGAAATCCATACCAATGGAGTCTGCATAATCAATGATTTTCTCAATGAGTCCGTCACTACTGCCAGACCGTACCAGACCCCCTCGAACAGTTATTGGCGGTGCGGAAGCACCGCTAACACCCACCTCTGCTATCATTTCGGCCAACTTCGGCACAATCTTCCAGCTCTTGAGCCTCGTGAAAATTGGGGTACCGTCTGGCAGTAGCGTGAGGTATAACTGATTAACACCGCTACTGTAATGAGCCGTTGTCTTATTTCTCTCTATGGTGTTTATCCAAATCGCTAAAATCGATAATTTTCTGTGTGGTTTTAGAATAGGCATAAATCGGAAACAGCTTGATGCTCACTTCTTCCACTTTCGGCGTGGCAGTCTCACTACGTGCCTGACCTTCTTCCCCGAGAGCCACCGCCGACCAAAACAAGCTGCTTATATTCGTTGCTGCACGTGGTTTTGATGGTACAAATCCAGCGCATGACGGACCCATCAGCCAGTCGCTGCATGATTTGTTTATTCAACTCAGGGATAACGGTATAGCCGCCATCAGCCGGAACGCCTGTAGACAATGAGCGTGTTTCGCTGGTCAGAATATAATTGCGTAGCTCGTTATTGCTGAGCCTATCGCAGGCAGATGTATTCTTGGCCTGACTTCGTTCCTCATCGGATAACACTTCATAACGGGCAATTCGGTACTGAGAGTGCAGTTCGTCGAACTGTTTAGCTTCATCCGTAGTTAAAGCGCGTTTTCCTTCTTCCGCTTTGGTGAGTAATAAGCGCATTTGCTGAGTTAAATCAGCTTTTGGTTGGCGTAATTCGAGTAATTTTTTCATGGTGTTTTTCAGAGTAGTTATTATTTCAGTAAATAAACTTTTAACATCATGAAAATAATAAGGAAGAATTCTGCCTCTGTTGAAGAGGCACACACTTTGTATGCCATATCTACACAATCTGGTAATTAATTCTATATACCAATCTAACTTCAAGATGCGTGTGATTTTATTATATACGTTCAATATATGGGGAAAGGTCTCAGCTATGGAATAGCTATAAAAACAAAATTGAAAGAAAGGAGAAGGTTATCTTTTCCTTATAATATTCCCTTGCCTGATGTTTTAAATACAATAACGCCTATAGGAAATATAAAAACGGAGCAGGACGTAATGCTTATTGAAGAAGCTAGTTGATTAATATAGGTAAAGAATATGCTGAGATTGCGGTTGAATAACTGAACTCGTATATGTATGGTTATAAATAGTTTTCATAATCATGATACACTCATTTTTCTCACTTTGTTGCATATTGATAAATAAATCAGCGTTTTTGTTGTCCTTTTAGACACCAGTCTGCCCCGATTTTAGGATTCAGATCGATATCGACTTCATATAGTATTAAGATTGCCATAAATCGGCGGGCATAATTTTTATCCCAGGCTTTATGAATAAATTTTTTCATCTGACGTCGTTCATTTCGGGGGATTGGTGTTATGATTCGCATCACTCAGTCCATTTTGGGATTTTTTTGATTTGGCGATTAATCAGATCGCAAAAAATTGCGGCTGAGTTCCCTCCAAGTGAACTACTATTTTGAAAGCCTATTTAACACGAGAGAAATAATGAAAACTTCACATAAGCTACTAATCAGTCTGGCTTGCGTCGTTGCCCTTGCAGGTTGCGCTCGTACTACACCCATATTAACGCCACAAACCACCATGATAAAGGAGAATTCACTGGCTCACGTAAGAAAAGCCATTTTTGAAGCAGGTAAGGAACACAAATGGGTAATGACCGAAATTTCTCCTGGGCTTATTGAGGGTTTCCGGAAAAAACGTAATTATGACGTGCAAATACGCATCAACTATACCGCCAAAAACTACGTCATCAATTATGTCGATAGTCATAAATTAAGAGAGAGTGATGGAAAAATTCACCGCAACTATAATCGTTGGGTCGATGACCTGGATAGAGATATTCAGTTAAACATAGCTCTGCTGGCTAATCAATAAACATCCACTTTAAAGCCTATCCCAGTTGATGTAACCATCTGATGTGATAGGCTTTAATTTGTTAATCTGCTTTCTGAACTATAGACATGTCGGATATCTGGATATATGCCTGCTGGATTAAAAGTGTTTGGAGAATGGTCAACTATCTTATCCTGCCTTAAGTCAATACCCGAACCAAACAAGTTGGTTCACATTTAACCATTTTTATTCTGATACCGCCTTTCATGCAGCATTAAAAACGGTTTTCCCCATAAAGCCTAAAGTGATTTATGATATTGGTGGCAATACAGGAAAATGAGCATTGCGCTGTTACCAATATGACAGTAAAGTCAGCGTCACTATTCTGGATTTACCCCAGCACATAAAATTAGCTAAAGAAAATGTACGTAATCCGGGAATGGCTGATCGTATTTTCGGCTATCCTGTTGACATGTTATTGGATAACAACTTACCCACAGAACCTTAATGCCACCTCGCTTGATTTTACTTGTATAGCAAATGGTAATAGTCGTTTTTACAGCATTAATAATTTCACCCAATTTCTCAATAAGACTGGGTTGGTTATAGAAAACCACATTGATCAGTTGGGATTGGGCCACACATTATTGATCTGCAAAAAACAGTAACAAACGGTATTTCATGAAATTGACATTGGATATTACAGACTGGCAAGCCATCGCTCCTGGCCTTTCTCTTACTGAAGATTGGCTAGAATGGTCCGCAACATTACCGGCCACTATTGATAAATCACGTCCATTACAAAAATGTGCCCAATTACCGATGATGACAGCTCGCCGCTTAAGCTCTGGCAGTCGCCTTGGCGTGGATTGTGGTTTGAGTATCCTGCGTCGCAATCAAGTCGGTGCCATTGTCTATACCAGCCGTCATGGCGAGTTAGAACGTAATTATCAAATATTGCAGAACCTGGCGCAAAAAGAGAATGTTTCTCCTACCAATTTTGCCATGTCAGTTCATAACTCCGCTGTCGGCAACTTAACCATTGTCGCGAAGGCTCCTCTGGTTTCTTCTTCCGTTTCGGCCGGTATTGACAGTTTCCAGCAAGGGATATTTGACGCGTTGACACTGCTTCATGCCGGTTATCGTAAAGTCTTGCTTGTCGATTTTGAGGGGGAGATCCCCAGCTTTTATCACAATGTCATCGATGCCAATACCCCAGCCTATCCATTTGCGGTCGCCCTGCTGCTGGAGCAAGGCTCTGGTTTGCGTTGTACAAAACAATCTTCAGCGAAAACAGAACCAAGTCTTCCTCAAAGTCTCCAGTTTCTTCATGGCTGGTTACGAGGTGAACAGAATTTCACTGTTGCAGGGGATCATTGCCAGTGGCATTGGAGCCGATAAGATGATGAAGAGGATTTCCGTCAATATTACTGAACGCATTAACTGGCTCTGGCGTCTGCTCATGACCGGATTTTGTTTTATCCTGTTTGGCGCAGGCGGATTACTGCTCTCTCTTATTTGGTTTAATTTATTGCTGGTTTTCCAACGTAATGACAATAAACGTTGCTACCTTGCACGCCATAGTATTTCATTTAGTTTTCGTTTGTTCCTTTTTTTAACCAGAAAATTGGGGGTGCTGGATTACCATTTCAATGGATTGGATAAAACCAGGGCGGATAAAGGCTGCTTGATTGTTGCTAATCACCCTACTTTGCTGGATTACGTTATTCTGGCATCGAAATTGCCAGACGTGGATTGCATTGTAAAATCAGCATTACTGCGCAATCCCTTTGTCAGCGGCGTCATTCGTTCTGCACGTTACCCCATTAACAGCGATGCAGAAACTTTGCTCCTTGTTTGTCGCGAACGACTGGCTTCTGGTCACAATATCTTAATTTTTCCAGAAGGAACCCGCACGACACCCGGCCAGCCTATTTCACTACAACGTGGGGCCGCCAATATCGCGGTGCGATGTGAATGCGATTTACGGATAATACATATTACTTGCAGCCAGAAAATGCTGGATAAAAAAAGCAAGTGGTATCAAATCCCACCGAAAAAACCGATTTATACGATCACTATTGGTGAACACCTCACCAATGAAAATTTTGCTGTTGATACAGAAAGCGGGCATACCATCGCTGCCCGCCAACTTAATCGCCAGCTGACTCAATTACTAACACCATCAAACTCATAGATGTCGGATAAGATGATGCAAAAGTTACATATTGAAATAAAACAATTAATTATAGATACCCTGAATCTGGAAGATCTTACACCTGCGGAAATTGAAACCGATGCCCCTCTGTTTGGCGACGGCTTAGGCTTAGATTCAATCGATGCTCTGGAACTGGGGCTGGCAGTAAAAAATCGTTATGGCATCGTATTATCCTCTGAAAGCGAGGAAATGCGTCAACATTTCACTTCTGTCGCCACATTGGCCGCTTACATCCAGTCACAGCAAGCATAAGAACAGGTGTCATCATGGAAAAACAAGCAATTTTTCAGGAAGTCTCCCAATTATTGGTTCAGTTGTTTGAACTGTCTCCCGAAGACATTACACCCGAATCACGGCTTTATGAGGATTTGGAACTCGATAGTATTGATGCCGTTGATATGGTTGTACATTTACAAAAGAAAACTGGGCGCAAAATCAAACCCGAAACATTCAAATCTGTACGCACCGTACAGGACGTCGTGGATGCCGTAGAACAATTGTTGCAATAACAATAATCAGAAAACATTTGGGTAGTTAATTGAGTCCGTTGCTTTTATTGCTCCGTATTGCCAATACCGTCATGTTAATCGCCTGGCCTTTCTTGGTCTGGGCGATGGTTAACTATGGGCAATTTCATGCCATGTTGATTGTCATTATTCTGTTTTTTGTTTTGCGCTTATTAGCAAGCAAACATCAGATTCACCGGCAGCAAAAAATTGGCTGGATATTATCCATTGCAGGAATAACGTTGGGGCTAGCCAGCTTATTTCTGCGCAACCACCAACTTCTTATGTACTACCCTGTAGTCGTTAATGCCGTTTTACTGATTCTGTTTAGCAGTTCATTACGTTACGGGCCACCTATCATTGAAAGAATGGCGCGTATCAAAGAACCTGATTTGCCGCCAAAGGGTATTATCTATACACGTAAAGTTACGTATATCTGGTGTCTGTTCTTTCTGTTCAATGGTGCAGTGTCACTGGGAACCTGCCTCTATAACGATATGCCCCTATGGGCATTGTGGAACGGCATGGTGAGTTATCTATTAATTGGATTGCTCATTTCCATTGAATGGCTGGTACGCCAACGGGTAAAAAAATGATGAAAGCACAACCCCTATCTCAATGGCTATCAGAGGATAATTGTCCCAACCGGTTAGTCAGTTGGGGCAATCACGCTATCAGACTGAATAAACTTCGCCAAGATGTGACCGCGTTATATTTACGCCTGAAAAACCTGCACCAAGAAGATCAAAAACACACAGCTTCCCGCTTGGCTCTCTGTTTTGACGATAGTTATGACTTCTGTGTCGCACTACTGGCAACACTTCATGCTGGCAAAACCCCCGTTATTCCCGGTCATTGCCGCGAAGCGCAATTACAGGAGCAGCTGCCTCTGTTTGATGGTGTGTTGACAGACTTACCCCTGACGTTGTCCTGTCCTTGCTGGCAGGTCACATCGTCTAACCCGGGCATTGATACTAGTGAACAAGCTCCATGTCACATCACATTGCCAGCCATTTCATCGGATGCCACTTTGGTGATGTTCACTTCTGGTTCTACCAGTATTCCTCAACAAGTGTCCAAATCCATTGCCGTCATGGATCTTGAATCCCAGTGGCTGGCTTCGCTATGGGGAGATAAGTTGCAATCCTGCGTGATCAGAGCTTCAGTCAGCCACCAGCATTTATATGGTTTGACGTTCCGCATCTGGCTTCCCATGTCATTGGGTTTACCATTCGATCGCAAAATGGTGGAATTTCCTGAGCAACTGACCAATAGCCCACATTGTGCACTGATCAGTAGCCCTGCCTTTCTGCAACGACTAGATGAAAAACTCCCCGCTCCTGATTGCACATTTGTTGTTTCTGCGGGTGGGCCTTTGCATTTTTCCGATGCGAAACGAGCAATGCAGTGGTTCAACACGCCTCCTTATGAAATTTATGGCTGCACCGAAACAGGTATCATAGCCTGGCGAAGCCATAAAACGGACAATGAGGTCTGGACAACATTTGCAGGCGTGTCACTCCAGGAAGATAAAGAAAAGCATGTGCGCGTCTATTCCCCTCTTCTTTCTGAGCCTTTTGGTCTGGTTTTGGACGATCAATTTGCCTTTGATGACCGAGGCAATTTTGCTTTACTAGGCCGTCGGGATCGTCTGGTAAAAATTGAAGAGAAACGTATTTCGCTGTCAGAAATCGAGCGCCGTTTGTGTGAAATTTCTGGGATCACTGACGCTGCTGTATTACCTGTTAATCGAGGTAAACGCAATAACATTGGTGCGGTCGTCGTTTTAGATCATGAAACCGACAAACGTTATCAGCAACAAGGAATTCGTAAACTGTCACAAGATTGGCGTCACCAATTAAAGCCCTGGCTGGAGCCTGTCGCATTGCCACGTTATTGGCGAGTCGTCGAAGCCATTCCCTTGAATGCTCAAAGCAAGCGCTCATGGCCTGCATTACAGGAACTATTTAATGATGAAACCCATTGAAATTCACCGCGAGCAACCTGCTCCAAATGAGGTCGTTGTACAACTGTCTTTAGATCCCGATTTGGATTGGTTTCGGGGACATTTCCCCATTCAACCACTTCTGCCGGGAATGGCTCAAATCGATTGGGTCATGCATTATGCCCAAACCCTGCTGGCACCGGACTGGTCTTTTTCTTCAATTGAAATGGTGAAATTCCAGTTTCCCCTGCAACCAGGCGATAAACTGCTATTGAAAATCAAATGGGACGAAACAAAACACCTGCTGACCTTCCATTATGACGTAACCGCCCAGAACGGAAGCGAAGGCCAAACTGCAAGCCAGGGAAAAATAAAGCTATGTCGTTGAGTGTGAATACGATTACGCCTTGTGTGATTATTCCTTGTTTTAACCACGGCATAACCATGCCTGCGGTATTGGAAAGATTATCCCCTTATCATCTCCACTGTTTTATCGTAGATGATGGCAGTGAAGCTGATACTCAACATCGCCTTGAACATTTAGCTCAGTCCGTTCCTAATGTGACACTTATCCGCCTTGCACATAATCAGGGCAAAGGTGGTGCCGTCATAGCAGGCATTCGGGCAGCCGCAGATTCAGGATATAGCCATGCCTTACAAATTGATGCCGATGGACAACATTGTCTTGACGATATTCCCCTGTTTTTGGCAAAGGCACAGCGGTATCCCGAGCACTTAATTTCCGGCAACCCTATGTATGATGTTTCCATACCCAAATCCCGCCGTTATGGACGCTATATCACCCATTTCTGGGTTTGGGTCGAAACACTTTCCTTGTCCATTAAAGACAGTATGTGTGGTTTTCGTGTCTATCCACTGGCACCAACGCTACAACTGTTGGCTAACAAAGAAGTCGGCCGTCGCATGGATTTTGATATCGAAATCATGGTGCGACTTTATTGGCGAGGAACAGAAAGTGTATTTGTACCAACAAAAGTTATTTATCCTGAAAATGGCTTATCCCATTTCGATGCCTTGAAAGATAACCTCAGCATCTCATGGATGCACACCCGCCTGTTCTTCGGCATGTTACCGCGCATTCCTTCACTATTATGGCGTAAGCGATTATCGCGCAATCACCGTCATTGGTCAGATATCCAAGAACGCAAAGGATTACTTGGCATGAAGTTCATGCTAGCGATCTATCGATGGTTCGGACGCAAGCCTTTTGAATGGTTGCTCTACCCTGTTGTTGGTTATTTTTGGGGAACGGGTGGTCCACAACGTCAGGCATCCAGCCAATACCTTGAACGGCTAAAACAGACCTTGCAGCATAAAGGCATGGCTATTCCTCAAGGTCTTGATAGCTATCGCCACTACCTGCGTTTTGGCAAAGCTATGTTGGATAAAATTGCAAGCTGGCGTGGTGATCTGAAATGGGGAAAAGATATTGAATTTGCGCAGGGTGCAGAACAAACGCTTTTGGATGGCGACTCAGGTGGGAAACTGCTGCTGGTTTCACATTTAGGCGATATTGAAGTCTGCCGGGCACTGGCGCAACAAGCGGGTAAACAGACGATCAATGCACTGGTTTTTACCGAACACGCTCAACGTTTTAAACAGATTATTGCAGAAATTTCACCACAAGCAGGGATCAATTTATTACCTGTCACGGATGTAGGCGCTGATACCGCCATTATGCTGAAAGAAAAAATTGACGCTGGCGAATGGATTGCCATCGTCGGTGATCGAATTGCCGTTAATCCCTCTAGAGGCAACACTCAACGCGTTGTCTGGAGTCAATTTCTTGGTCATCCTGCCCCCTTTCCGCAAGGGCCGTTTATCCTCGCTTCCGTGTTACGCTGTCCAGTGCTGTTGATGTTTGCGCTTTGGCAAAATAACCAATTCAAAATTTATTGTGAGCACTTTGCCAATCCTCTGGAACTGCCTCGTAAACAAAGAGAACAAGCGTTACAGCAAGCTGTAGATCGCTACGCTTCCCGACTGGAACATTATGCTCTGCAATCCCCGCTCGATTGGTTTAACTTTTTCGATTTTTGGCAATTACCGTCTGCCCGAACCAATAAGGAATAAAAAATGCTGACTGATCCTCGTTTTACCGCCGAGGTTGAACTCACTGTGCCATTTCATGATGCTGATCCCATGGGCGTTGTTTGGCATGGAAATTACTTTCGCTATTTTGAAATTGCCCGTGAAGCACTGATGAACCAACTCAATTATGGTTATCAAGCAATGCGTGAGTCCGGCTATGTTTGGCCTATTGTTGACGCCAAAATCAAATACCGTGCCCCTGTGCTATTTGAACAAAAAATACGCATCAGAGCGTCCATCGAAGAGTTTGAAAACCGTCTGAAAATTGCCTATCAAGTTTTTGATGCAGCCAGCGGCGAAAAAACAACCGTCGGCTATACCATTCAGGTTGCCGTTTCTAAAGAAACACAAGAAATGAGCTTTGTCAGCCCGAATATTCTATTCGAACGTATGGGAGTCAAGCCGTGAAAAAATGGCGCTGGATACTGCTGTCTCTGACAACAATTTTCATTATTATCAATAATACGTCATATGCTGTTACCCTTGAGGAATTACAACAGCGGTTTGCACACCAACCTATTGTGCGGGCGAACTTCACACAAATAAGGCAAATTCAGGGTATTCCTCACCCCCTGTCTTCCAGTGGCCAAATGCTGGTTTCACAGCATAAAGGGCTATGGTGGCATCAACAAAAACCGTTTCCACTGACGCTGTTACTGGATGACAACCATATGGTGCAAGTCATGCCTGGGCAAACACCCCAGGTGATCACCGCTGATTCCAATCCACAACTGTTTCAGTTCAACCACTTGATGCGGGCTCTTTTTCAAGCTGATCGGGCTGTACTGGAAGAAAATTTCAACATCGAATTTAGCGATCTTGGGCAGGAAAAATGGCGCTTAATACTGACGCCGAAAACGTCGCCTTTGGATAAACTGTTCACGGCAATTACGCTCAACGGCCAAACTCACCTTGATGCTATTTTACTGACTGATCGCCAGAGTGATCGTACAGAGCTCTCTTTTAGCCACCACCAATTAACACCAGAGACGCTGAGTCATGAAGAAGAGCAATACTTCAAATTCTGAGCCACGTCCGCTGGCACTACTCTGGCTGTTAACATGCTCTATCCTGCTGATATTTTTGGCAATCTTGTTACCTCAATCTCGCTTGTCTACCAGCGTATTAGCGTTATTGCCTGCACAAAGTACCGGAAACATGCCACCCGCCTTGCAAGAAGAGTTTATGCAACGTCTTGATCGCCAATTAGTGTGGATGGTCAGCCCTACAAAAAACGAGGATATCGCCCCCGCTGAATACTGGCTGGAGCAGTTGCAAAAAACACCATTTTTAACCAATGTCAAAGGACCAATGACCGCAGAGCAACAGCAAGCATGGGGGCGTTTTTACTATGAACACCGTAATGCAATGCTCGATCCTGCTACCCGTGACAGACTGAAAGAGGGTGGCAATCAACAGGCAAACTGGATCTTGTCTCAGGTTTACTCCGCATTCTCTGGTGTCAGCGGGCAAGAACTCAATAATGATCCCCTGATGCTAGTCAGAGGATCACAACTGGCACTCCAGCAGACAACCAGCCAATTGAGACTCCAGAATGGCTGGTTAGTTGCCAAAGATAATGCTGGCAGAAGCTGGTATTTACTTCACGGGGAGCTAAAAAGCGCTTCTTTTGATATGCAGCAAAGCCATCATGCTGTCACTGAATTGAGTCAGTTACAGCAGTCTCTGGAAGCCCGATTTCCTGGTAGCGAAGTGATTTCACGGGGCACTCTGTTTTACAGCGATTACGCCACCCAGCAGGCAAAACACGATATTTCAACATTGGGCAGCGCCACAGTGCTCGGTGTATTGCTACTCATCTATGGTGTTTTTCGCTCCCTGAAACCTTTATTGCTGTGTGTGCTATCCATCAGTATCGGCGCCCTGGCAGGTACTGTCGTGACTTTGGGGATCTTTGGCGAACTTCATTTCATTACGCTGGTAATGAGCATCAGTATCATCGGCATTTCTGCTGATTACGCTATTTATTATCTCACAGAGCGCATGGTACATGGTCAGGAAGTGACATCATGGCAAAGTATGCGAAAAGTTTTGCCTGCTTTATTAATGGCATTGGCAACAACCGTCATTGCCTATCTCATCATGATATGTGCACCTTTTCCAGGCCTGCGCCAATTGGCTGTATTTGCTGCCGCAGGTTTAACCGCATCCTGTTTGACTGTCGTCTGTTGGTATCCGCAACTTGCGAAAAACCTGCCCGTGCGCCCGATTCCGGCGATGTTCATACTCATGCGTTGGCTAGCAATATGGAGACACAATCGGCTCTTTTATATGGGAATTCCTACAATATTGGCGATTTTTGCCGTACTGGGAATTTCCCGTTTGCAAATCAATGATGACATTGCCCAATTACAGGCTTTGCCACAGGAGATCCATCAACAGGAAAACCGCATTGCAGTGCTAACCGGACAGCGAAGTGATCAAAAATGGTTTGTTATTTACGGTGATAATGCAGAACAAACATTGCAACGACTGGAATCCTTTATTCCCAAATTAGATGCAGAAAAACAGCAAGGGAATATCAGTCATTACCAACGATTCCCTCTCTCCTCTCTTGCTCAGCAACATAAGGATCTGGCTCTGCTCAAGGCGGCTACACCCAATATCGTTACTCGCCTGACAGAAGCCGGTTTAATAGTGAAACAACCCGATATTCACGCTATGACTGTCACGCCGGCTGACTGGCTCAATAGTGTCGTCAGTGAAGGTTGGCGTTTGATGTGGATAACTCTGCCAAATGGTCACAATGGCGTTTTGCTTCCCGTCAATGGCGTTAAAAACAGTGTATTGATGCGCCAATTAGCAGAAAATCAGGAAGGAGTGAGTTGGGTTGATCGCAAACTGGCTTTCGATGAGATGTTTCAGTTTTATCGAACCCTACTTGGCTGGTTGCTGACAGGTTCAGTCATACTGATCACTCTCAGTTACATAGCGCGGCTTGGCCCGCGTCGTGGTGTCATCAGCATATTGCCATCACTACTGTCCCTTGGCTGTGGACTGGCCGTTCTCGGTTTTAGTGGTCATAGCCTTAACTTATTTT
The DNA here is from genome assembly GCF_037265215.1 of Xenorhabdus griffiniae. NCBI lineage: Bacteria > Pseudomonadati > Pseudomonadota > Gammaproteobacteria > Enterobacterales > Morganellaceae > Xenorhabdus > Xenorhabdus griffiniae. The sequence continues at coordinate 4,063,163 of NZ_CP147737.1, forward strand.
CAATATTAGCTCTGGTTCTCGTGCTTGGCATTGGCATCAACTATACCCTGTTTTTCAGCAATCCTCGTGCTACTCCGCTGACCTCTCTATTGGCGATCAGCGTAGCAATGTGTACTTCCTTACTCACACTAGGCATGTTGATGTTTAGTAGCACCCAGGCAATCAGTAGCTTTGGTATCGTGTTATGCAGCGGGATCTTAACGGCTTTCCTGCTATCACCATTGGCAATAGCGAAACGCCAAAAAAGGAAAAAACAATCATGATACGGTTATTCATCCTGTCTCTGGCCTGCCTGCTGACAGCTTGTACAAACGCTCCGCAAAACGGTACACCCAGTGCTTGGCTGAAACCCGATGTACGTGTTTTATTGCCCAAACCGGCCATAACGCCAGCCATTAGTGAACAGCAACTGTTAACAGCCACAGTAAAAGGCAAACAGCAATCATTGATTGTGCTGCTTACTGCCAATGAACAGCATCTGTCACTGGCTGGGTTGTCTTCGCTGGGTATCCGGTTGTTCAAATTAGATTACGATAAAAATGGCATTCATACTGAACAATCCATTATCTTGCCGGAACTTCCCCCTGCCAGCCAAGTCCTGGCCGATATTATGCTCAGTTACTGGCCGACTTCCGCCTGGCAGAGCCGTCTACCCGATGGCTGGCGGCTCAAAGACAGCGGTAATTTCCGCCAACTGAATGATAAAAAAGGAAAATTAATCACAGAAATTCATTATGATACCCAAAATGGCAAACGACGCCCGATTCGCATCCAACAATTCGTTTTCGGTTACGACATCGCCATTCAGCATCTGGAAGAGTAAAACATGATTTATATTTCTGCCGTGGGTATGCTCAATGCCTTAGGCAATAATGTGGATGAGATTGAGCAGAATCTTTCGCTCAACCAAGCACCTGGCATGTATGATCGCACAGGCTGGTTACAACCTGATAAAACCTGCTGTCTGGGCGGCGTTGACGGTGAGCTTCCCGTCATCCCTGACAGCCTGTTGCAACATAACAGCCGTAATAACCGGTTGTTACTGGCTGCCTTGAGGCAAATAAAACCACAAGTAGACGAAGCCATCGTCCGCTATGGACGAGAACGCATTGCTGTCATTATGGGAACCAGCACATCCGGCCTCGACGAAGGTGATCAGCATGTCAGCCGCACAATTCATCAGCAATCCGATGAGCATTACCATTATTACCAACAAGAATTGGGCGATCCTTCCCGTTTTCTTGCTAGTTACCTGCGTATTGATGGGCCAGCATTTACCCTCTCTACTGCCTGTTCATCCAGTTCACGGGCGATTATCAGTGGCCAACGTCTAATTGAAATGGGACTGGTGGATGTCGCCATTGTTGGTGGGGCGGATACATTGAGTCGTATGCCAATTAATGGGTTCAATAGCCTGGAATCCATTTCTCCAACCTTATGTGAACCCTTTTGTGAGGATCGCCAGGGCATTACCATTGGAGAAGCCTCAACATTGCTGCTGCTAACACGGGAACCCCAGCCGATAGCCTTACTTGGCGTAGGCGAATCAAGCGACGCTTGGCATATGTCAGCCCCTCATCCTGAAGGAAAAGGCGCCATTGAAGCTATCACTATGGCACTGGGAAATGCCGGACTCTCTCCAGCCGATGTCGGTTACATTAATCTGCATGGGACAGGCACGAAATTGAATGATCAGATGGAAGCAATGGTTATCCATCAGATTTTCGGTGAAAACACACCATGCAGTTCTACGAAGTTTTTAACCGGTCATACCCTTGGCGCCGCAGGTGCCTGTGAAGCGGGACTTTGTTGGTTACTGTCAACACGTAATTTACCACTGCCTGCACAAGATTTTTCACGCTCCAGTATTGATAGCTCATTGCCTGCTTGTGGCTTGCTAACCCAATCACAGCCACTAAAAAAACCGATTGTCATGTCAAATTCTTTTGCCTTTGGTGGCAACAATACCAGCCTGATATTGGGAGTAGTATAATGTCTGACTACTTACCGATAGATCGTTATCTCCCGCATGAAGCCCCCATGGTATTACTGGAAAAAGTGATCAACGTATCCAGCAATCATGTCCATTGTCAGGTCACGGTCAGCCAGGATGGGGTTTTATCTCCTTTTCTCAATGCAGAAGGCCATATGCCGGCTTGGTTTGCCATTGAAATCATGGCCCAGACCATTGGTGTCTGGTCTGGCTGGCATCGCAAGGAAAGAAAAGAAGAAGATTCCACATTGGGTATGTTATTGGGAGGGCGTGCGATACGGTGCCAAGTCCCTACTTTCACACCAGGTAGTGTATTAGATATTCAGATGAATTTATTACTGCAAGATGAAAAATTTGGCAGTTTTGAAGGTGAAATCAGTTGCAACGGCACCGTACTGGTGACAGGCCGACTGAATACCTACCAACCTAACAAAACAGAACTCACACAACTCATAAATAAACAGGATGGAGTAGCATAATGCGTTCAGTTCTAGTGACCGGTGCCAGTAAAGGGATTGGCAGGGCAATTGCCTGCCGACTGGCAGCAGATGGTTTTACTATCATCGTGCATTATCACCGCGATGCTAAAGGTGCAAAAGAGACACTGGAACACATTCAGGCAAATGGAGGCAATGGCCGTATCCTGAATTTTGATGTTGCGGATCGAATGAGCTGCCGTGAAAAGCTAGAAAAAGACATCAAAACCCACGGCGCTTACTATGGCATCGTCTGCAATGCAGGGATTGCCAAAGATGGTGCATTCCCAGCCCTCGAAGGCAATGACTGGGACAGTGTCATTCATACCAATTTAGATGGTTTCTACAATGTTATCCATCCTTGCGTCATGCCAATGATCGGCTTACGTCAGGGAGGACGTATCCTCACCTTATCATCCGTATCTGGTTTGATGGGTAACCGCGGACAAGTCAATTACAGCGCAGCTAAGGCAGGAATTATCGGCGCAACAAAAGCGCTGGCAATCGAATTAGCGAAAAGAAAAATCACTGTGAACTGCATTGCACCCGGCCTGATTGGGACAGATATGATTCAAATGGAAGAAGTGGCTTTGAAAGAAGCGATGAACATGATCCCAATGAAACGTATCGGACAAGTGGAAGAAGTGGCTGGTCTTGCCAGCTACCTGATGTCTGATATTGCGGGATATGTCACCCGTCAAGTTATCTCAATCAACGGAGGAATGCTATGAACCACAATGCGCTATTCCAGCCCCGCAGGGTAGTGATTACAGGAATGGGTGGCATCACCGCATTGGGGCACAATTGGCAATCTGTTTCCGCGGGATTGCAAACGGGCATTAATGCCGTGCAACAGATGACTGCGTGGGCAGAATATGATGGGCTTAATACCCATCTTGGGGCGCCGGTTACGGATTTTATTTTACCCGAACATTATACCCGTAAACGCATTCGTTCTATGGGACGTGTTTCCCTGATGTCAACGCGCGCCACAGAGCTCGCTTTAGAGATGGCAGGCTTGCTTAATGATCCAATACTAACCAATGGGGAAACAGGGATTGCCTATGGTTCTTCTACGGGCAGCACCAAACCTGTCAGCGAATTTGCCACCATGCTGACGGAAAAACACACCAATAACATCACAGGCACAACCTATGTGCAAATGATGCCCCATACCACAGCAGTCAACACAAGTCTGTTCTTTGGCTTGCGCGGCCGCGTGATCCCAACCTCAAGTGCCTGTACATCTGGTAGTCAGGCAATTGGGTACGCGTGGGAAGCCATCCGCCACGGTTATCAAACTGTTATGGTCGCAGGTGGCGCGGAAGAGTTATGTCCATCCGAAGCGGCAGTATTTGATACGCTGTTCGCTACCAGCCAGAAGAACGAAACACCGAAGAACACACCATCTCCATTTGATGTTAACCGCGATGGATTAGTGATTGGTGAAGGTGCGGGGACATTAATCCTTGAAGAATTGGATCACGCCAAAGCACGTGGTGCCAAGATTTATGGCGAAATTATCGGATTTGCCACTAACTGTGATGCTTCCCATATCACCCAACCAAAATCGGAAACCATGCAGATATGCATTGAAATGGCACTGAAATCCGCGGGCTTACAGCCAGCCGACATCGGTTATATCAGCGCTCACGGTACTGCAACCGATCGAGGAGATGTGGCAGAGAGCCAAGCGACTGCCAATATTTTTGGCAACCAAACACCTATCTCTTCACTGAAAAGCTATTTCGGCCATACGCTGGGGGCGTGTGGTTCCCTTGAAGCATGGTTAAGCCTGGAAATGATGAATGAAGGTTGGTTTGCTCCAACAATCAATCTCAACGAAATTGATCCCGCTTGTGGTGAGTTGGATTACATCATGCACCAACCTCGTAAAATCCAAACCGAATTTATCCAAAGCAATAATTTTGCCTTTGGTGGAATTAATACCTCGATGGTGATCCGTCGTTGGAATTAATTTAAGCAACTTAAGGCCACTATCTGGGGGATGGGTGGCCTCATAACCATTTCGCTTTTCCATAAATCTTTTCATTCATAAGTATCAGTTTTTCTCGTTGTATCTCTTTGTAAGAAAGGTCTATAGTCCGCACCATTCAAGGTCATTGAGTGACTTACCTACTGCTTAAATCATCAAGATATATTCCAGTCCTTGGCCTATATCGTGACCGCCATTCGGCAAAAACGTGATGAAAAGCAGCGCATCTGGCTGATTTTTTTATGTGGAGACGACAGTAGTGAAACTGCTGCGCAAGAGTGACAGTGCATTTGTACCTGTCGCCGGCTTGACTGTTTTTGCCATTGCTTCTGGTTACCTAATGAGCTTAATTCCGCTGTCGATGGCAAGTTTCAGCATTGATACGGTTTATGCCAGTTGGTTAGCCAGTGCTTATTATGCCGGTTTATTAATTGGCTCAATGATGATTGAGCCTGTTATCGCCAAAATAGGTCACCGCCTTTCATTCATTGTTTTTTTGTTGCTTTTATCAACGACAGTTATCGTCTTGCCTTTTTTTCCAAATAAAGAAATTTGGTTAGTTGTACGGTGTATTGCTGGTGTGGCCGTTGCCGGTATCTTTGTTGTGGTCGAATCCTGGTTATTGATCGGTGACAACGCCAAAGAACGTGCCAGACGTCTGAGCTTTTATATGACGTCTCTTTACGGTGGAACAACTTTAGGACAATTATTGATCGGGCCTATTGGCACACAGGGAATGATCCCCTTTATGGTCATTTCGGCACTGCTGTTTGTCGCAATTTTGCCTCCATTATTCGTGCGTCATGGTCAACCTCCTGCGCTCCACCACCAAAGTCTATCGCTAAGAAAAATGGCTGAATTCAGTAAACCTGCGATCGTTGGTTGCATGACATCGGGTATTGTTATGGGCACTATCTATGGTTTGATGCCTTTATCACTCAGCCAAAGTCATTTCAGTGCCGATCAAGTCGGTGTATTAATGGCAGCCATTATTCTAGGCGGAATGGTCATACAACCCATTATCAGTAAACTGTCCGTCATCATGAGCAAAACTTTTTTATTGGCAATAGTTTCATTACTGGGTGTATTTGCCGTAGGAATGACCTATCTCTTTGAACATTATATTGTCATGATAGTGTCACTGGCTCTTTTGGGAATGTCATCTTTTGCGTTGTATCCCATTGCGATTACCCTTGCTTGTGACAAGCTGGATGCGTCCTATATTGTAGCGGCAAGCCAGGTTATGTTGTTAAGTTACAGTGTCGGTTCTGCCGTTGGGCCACTGGTAGCAGGGCATTTTATGCTACAACACTACTTTAAGGTGCAACACAATGGATTGATGAGTTTCTTTTTCATTGTGTTATTAGCTACCGCGATTTATATGCTGCTGGCGAGCTTGTACCGTAAAGACCGTGTACTGGTAAGCTAGTTACAAAATAAGCTGGATTTATATGAAAGCGTCGCAACTTGCGGCGCTTTTTTATTTTTCATCTCTTAATTTACCCTGATCAAACAACAATTATTTTGGTCTATTGCCAATCTCAGTGGCAGGCATTTTCTTCCTGAGGAGAACGTTATGACGTTTCACAATAAATAGGTCGATTTTTATATGAGTCAACGTCATCAAGATCTTACACAACAGATCACTTCAGCAGCCATCTTTATACAAATTAAGCGCATTATTTTCTGATTTTAAAGACTAAAAAGATTGTTTTTCGCGAAGTGCGAAGCATTAGATTTTTTTGATATGGAGTAAAATTGAATCAATCTGATATTTACGTAAGACAATTCTACATTAAGTTTTTTCATGAGCTATTTGGAGAATAATATGAAAATTGCCTTCCTTTTATATCCCGCAGTCACTCAGCTTGATTTTGCTGGCCCCGCGCAAATTCTAACTCGCCTTAAAGATGCTTCAGTGCATTTTGTCGCCAAAACAAAAGAGCCTGTTGCCACAGATGCTGGATTTTCAGTCATACCAACAGATTGTTTTAGCGATATACACTCTGCCGATATTTTATGTGTCCCTGGTGGCTTGGGCAGTACTGAAGCAATGGAAGATGAAGAAACCCTAGCTTGGGTTGCTAAAATTGGTGAACAAAGCCAATGGGTTACAAGTGTTTGCACAGGTTCTATGATTTTAGCTGCCGCCGGACTTTTAAAAGGATATCGTGCAACATCACATTGGGTGGTACGTGATGATCTAGCATTTTTTGGAGCAATTCCAACACAGGAACGTGTTGTTTTTGATCGCAATCGTGTAACGGGGGGTGGCGTCACTGCAGGTATTGATTTTGGTTTTGCGCTTTCTGCTACCATTCAGGGGGAAGATCACGCCAAGCTGATACAACTTGAATATGAATATGACCCCGCAATGCCTTTAGCTGGAGGTACACCTGAAACTGCCAATGCGCATATTTTAGCTCAAGCTAACAACAATTTAGCATATATGTTACCAAACCACCGTGAACGCATTGTCAAGATCGCTGAACGCTTTGGATTTCAGTAATAGTTTTATGTCAATAACCAGTTCACATGATGATGCAATGGTGCGGCTTCTCAGTACACATCTCGGAGTTCAATATGTCTGCGTCAAACATTTGTTGTTCTGGTCGCATTAATGGCTTAATTCTGCCAAGTTATCATCGAAAACCGTCCGATTTGAGATCACCGACGGTTTTCAAGCCCCATGTTATGCATCACTTAGGATGTGGTGTATATTGATTATCTTAACTGACGTAAACAAGAACAATTATTCTGCCAGTGTTGGTTTCGTTGAGGTTGGTATTGATTGCTGGTCATGAGTACACACCATCCGTGCTTAAGGACCAATTGTCAGCGTATTGTATTACATCATTTTTAACTTCAAGATAGCTGAAAAAAACATTCTGTCTGAAGCCGAAAACTACAGAAAAATTTAGGGTTATGAAATGCAAATACAACAAGCCACCAAAGCAGATTTTTCGACACTAATTCAAATTTGGGAGGCATCTGTACTTGCTACTCATGATTTCTTGCCCAAGTCTATGATAGAGATTTTACGCCCACAAATCCTTAACGATTATTTACCCCATCTCACTGTTTATAAGGCGGTAGATGTACAAGATAATATCGTAGGATTTATTAGTACCGATCAACATCGAGTAGAAATGTTGTTTATTGCGCCACAAGCGCGAGGAACAGGAATCGGTAAGATGTTATTACAATTTGCTATTAACGAATTACAGATCAATGAGTTGGATGTCAACGAGCAAAATACACAGGGCGTCGGCTTTTACCAATATATGGGATTTCAGGTATTTTCTCGTTCAGAGCTTGATGGACAAGGGAATCCATTTCCTCTATTACACATGAAACTAAATAGAGTTTTAAAATGAGATGCATGTGATATCTCCCCTTTTCGCGGGGGGAGATATAAGACTCATCTTGAAAAGCGATTGGTATAATCCATAAATAAGATAACTATATATACCAATCTAACTTCAATATGCGTGTGATTTATTCCCGCGAAGCGGGAAAAAATCAGGTTTCATAGAGTATTGTAAATTGCAACTTGAAGTTTAATGTGTATAGAATAAAATAAAAATATTATTTAAAGCGTTATTTATTAAATAATAATAGGTATTATTTAATAAAAATGATATACCAATCTAACTTCAAGAATAACACTCTTTACTATAAATAAAATTAAAGTAAATGCATATTTTGCAAACATATGGGTGGAATTTGATAAATCAATGATATAATGCCATCTTGTCTATTCCCATCACCTTTCAAGTTACAGCTTTGCTGGCTACGTCCATATCTCTTAGTCACGTAGTTATAAACACAGAGTTCGCTCTGCTCTTGGGGATTTACCCTTTTGCCACTGTGCTGCAACTTGAAATCTAGTGGATATAAATATTTTTTACTTTTGTTGAGCTTGAGTTAATGAGTTACTTACAGCAACCTACGTCTTCAGGAATAAAGCTATTTACTGATCTTGTCGGAAAACGTATTATCCTAGGGGAACTCTGGTATTCTTCCGGTACCCGCACTAAATTTGCACTACGCAGCCTTCTGACTCCCATTTCAACATTAAAACTGTTGAATGGCATTACCAGAACGCCTCATTATCTAGATATTCTGAAAAAACAACCCAGTTGGCCTTGTAAATTACATCGTCCATACTTAAGCATTAATTTTAAGCGCAACCAGATTGTCGGCGCTCTGAATGATCATTATCAAATATTATTCAAACAGTTAGAATCTACTGTTATTAATCGGATTTTTTCTGTTCATACTTATTTACTGGCAACCATTCAAGGGAAAAATGAAACTTTTCTGATATATATTGATGCACTGGACAACCTGAATAAAGAAGGTGAACTCTCTCTCTATATTACTACTGCGGAGAATGTTACTCTGGCCAAGTGTGCATTCACTTTATTAACGATTGATGGCAAACAGACACTCTTTATTGGTGCACTACAAGGGCCAACTAAAGGAGATAATTCTCTGGAGATTATCCGCCATGCAACTAAAGAGTGTTATGGCTTATTCCCTAAACGCTTGTTGATTGAGGCTATTTGTCGTTTTGCTGATCATATGAATTGTGAACAGATCCAAGCAGCCAGTAACGAAACTCATATCTATCGTAGCATCCGTTATTGGCATAAAAAGAAAAATAAGATGGTGGCCGATTACAATTCTTTCTGGGAATCGCTAAATGGCATCAGAAAGGAAAATAATGATTTCCATTTGCCATCATGCATAGAAAGAAAATCGTTGGATGAGATCCCCAGTAAAAAACGCGCCGAATATCGCCGCCGCTATCAATTACTGGATGATCTGGAAAACGATATCAAGGCATCCCTGACAACCGACTGATTTCCTGTCAAAAAATATCAATTATGCCCTCAACGTGGCTTCGTCATTAACCATGTAAGATGCGTTTTAATGGCGGGCCATTCATTGAACAGAATGCTATAAACGCAAGTATCCCTTATTGAACCATCTTTGGCTCGCAGGTGATGACGCAAAATCCCATCCAGTTTTGCTCCCAATCGTTCAATCGCCTTGCGGCTTTGATGGTTTAAAAAATGGGTACGGAGTTCCACGGCAACGCATTCCAGTTCCTCAAATGCATACTGCAACAGTAAAAACTTGGCTTCCGTATTAATCGCTGTGCGTTGGACAGAATGCGCATACCATGTAGAACCAATTTCCAATCTGGGAATATTCGCATCAATATTCATATAAGTTGTCATGCCAACCGCTATCCCCGTTGCATTGTTGATGACAGCAAAAGGTAACATGCTGCCCTTGCCATGCAGGGTTAAACGACGTTCAATTTCCGCCTGGACATTTGCAGGATCAGGCACACTGGCATACCACAGCTTATGTAACTGCCCATCCTCAATAGCACGAACAAATTCATCATGTCTGTCATGTGATAAAGGTATTAAAGTCACACTTTTTCCGGTTAACGTCACCCAATCTGTTATTTTTCCCATAATTACATCTCTCCCCACTTATTTCTCTCACACCTGTTTCCTGCCAAGGCTTAATTATTCATCATTCCGTAAGAATATATTCACAGTATGCACCGTTAAAAACATGAGACAATCATAAATAAGAGGAATTTCTCGCCTCAATAGATTTTCATTAAGGGACGATTGAAGCTCTATTTCATGATATTTGTCACAATCAATTAACAAAGTGGTTCCAATAATGGCGGAACTGTCTACATTTAATCATCATCTCATCCGACCACTTAGCCTATTTAGATTCATACGGAAAACAATAATATTTCTTGAGCTACCAAATATTTGATGGAGAATGCAATGAGCAATTACCCTCACCTGCTTGCACCGCTGGATTTGGGCTTTACCACATTAAAAAACCGTGTATTGATGGGTTCAATGCACACGGGGCTTGAAGAACATCCCGACGGTGCCCAACGTTTGGCCCAATTTTATGCAGAACGGGCAGCGGGAGGCGTCGCACTGATTGTGACCGGCGGTATCGCACCAAACCCGCAAGGCGTTGTTGCGGCGGGAGCAAGTATCCTGAATAGTGAAGCTCACCTGCCTCATCACCAGCTTATTACAGAAGCGGTACATCAGGCAGGGGGAAAAATTGCTTTACAAATCCTGCATGCCGGACGCTACAGCTATCAGAAAAATTCTGTTGCACCTTCAGCCATTCAAGCTCCGATTAACCCCTTTATGCCGAAAGAAATGTCTGAGAATGACATCCGGCAGACAATCAAGGATTTTGCCTACTGTGCGCAACTGGCACAACAAGCCGGCTATGATGGCGTGGAAATCATGGGCTCAGAAGGTTATCTCATCAATCAGTTTCTGGTCACTCGCACCAATCATCGACAGGATAAATGGGGGGGAACTTTCGAAAATCGAATGCGCTTTGCACTAGAAGTTGTCAAAGCGGTCCGTGCTATCACGGGAGAGCGTTTTATCATCATCTATCGCCTTTCTATGCTGGATTTAGTGGAAGATGGCTCCAATTGGCAAGAGATAGAACAACTGGCACGGGAAATTGAAAAAGCAGGGGCATCCATTATCAATACCGGCATCGGCTGGCATGAAGCCCACATCCCAACGATTGCTACGATGGTACCCAGAGCCGGATTTAGCTGGGTTACGCAAAAGTTGATGGGGAAAGTCAGCATTCCTTTAATTACAACCAACCGCATCAACAGTCCCCAGGTTGCTGAACAAGTGCTCAGTGAAGGCTGTGCCGATATGGTTTCGATGGCGCGTCCATTTCTTGCTGATGCCGAATTTGTATTGAAAACCGCACAGGATCGTGCTGATGAAATCAATACCTGCATAGGCTGTAACCAAGCCTGTCTGGACAGGGTCTTTGTCGGCAAGCTAACGTCTTGTCTGGTCAATCCACGCGCCTGCCATGAAACGGAATTCATTGCCACTCCTGTAAAAGCCCCCAAAACCATCGCTGTTATCGGTGCCGGACCGGCGGGATTATCCTTTGCTGTCACAGCAGCCAGCCGAGGACACCATGTCACACTGTTTGAACGGGAAAACCAAATCGGCGGGCAGTTTAATATCGCCAAACAGATCCCTGGCAAAGAAGAATTCCATGAAACTTTACGCTATTTTGAACGCCAGTTAGCATTGAACGGCGTCGAAGTATGCCTCAACCATACGGCAACTGCCGACCAACTTTTATCGTTTGATGAAATTGTCATTGCAACAGGGATCATGCCACGCATCCCCAATATCGATGGTATTGAACATGAAAAGGTGCTGACTTACCTTGATGTATTGAAACATAAACGGCAAGTTGGAAAACGCATCGCCATCATTGGTGCTGGAGGCATTGGTTTTGATACTGCTGAGTATTTGAGCCAAAGCGGACAAAGCACCAGCTTAAGCAGCCATGCTTTTAGCCATGAGTGGGGAATTGATCGGACAATTACGCATAGAGGAGGATTACGGCCAGAAGGTGCACAGGTCGAGCGTTCTCCTCGTAAAATCTATCTGCTGCAACGCAAAGATACCAAAGTCGGGGATGGCTTAGGAAAAACCACAGGTTGGGTGCATAAAACCAGCCTGTTAATGCGAGGCGTAACCATGTTAAACAGCGTTCAATATTTGAAAATTGATGATCAGGGATTGCATATCCGTCGTGGTGATAAACAACAATGCCTGGAAGTGGATAATGTGATTATTTGCGCAGGACAGGAACCCTTAAAAGCACTCTATCAACCATTACAGGCAATGGGAAAAAATGTGCATATCATTGGTGGAGCAGATATTGCTGCCGAACTGGATGCGCGCAGAGCAATCGCTCAAGGAGCCCGATTGGCACTTAACATATAACGCCAATTCTAAGAGCAAGAACGGTGATAATTATACCCAACTCATTATCACCGTTTTATTCCCGCTATTCTTACAATTAACGCTGCGCCAGCCGATTCGCCGCAATACGAGACTCTTCGGCCTGACAAGCGGCGGCGGTAAACAGCACATCGGTGGAAGAATTCAGGCCCGTCTCAGCAGAATCCTGCAATACCCCAATAATAAAGCCCACAGCAACAACCTGCATGGCAATTTCATTGGGAATACCAAACATACTACACGCCAGAGGGATCAATAATAATGAGCCACCAGCAACCCCTGATGATCCACATGCAGCAATAACAGAAACGACACTCAGTAATATCGCGTTAGGAATGTCCACCACCATACCTAGTGTATTCGCCGCCGCCAGTGTCAATACAGTGATCGTGACGGCCGCGCCCGCCATATTAATGGTAGCGCCCAAGGGAATGGAAACGGAGTAAGTATCCTCATCAAGATTCATACGGCGGCACATTGCCATATTCACCGGAATATTGGCGGCTGAACTACGAGTAAAGAACGCCATTACGCCACTTTCACGCAAGCAAGCAAATACCAGAGGATAAGGGTTGCGACGGATTTTCCAGAAAACAATCAATGGATTGACAACCAGTGCAACGACAATCATGCAACTAATTAGCACGATTAACAGGTGGGCGTAGCCGAACAAGGTTTCAAAACCTGTCGTCGCAATCGTTGAGGAAACCAGGCCGAAAATACCAATAGGTGCCAGACGGATAACAACACGTACAAGCTGTGTCACTGCCCCTGACAGGTCTTGAATCAATGTCTTCGTTGATTCATTGGCATGACGTAAAGCAATACCCAAACCAATTGACCATGCCAGGATCCCAACGTAGTTTCCTTTTAATATCGCATCAATCGGGTTAGCAACGATATTGAGCAGTAATCCTCTTAACACTTCAACGATATTTGAAGGGGATGACACATGAGTGTCACTCGTCACCAAAACCAAGGTTGATGGGAACAACAAACTGCCAATGACAGCCACAACCGCAGCGCAGAATGTGCCTATCAGATACAAGACCAGAATGGGGCGAATATTGCTTTTCTGGCCTATTTTATGGTTGGCTATCGAAGACATAACCAATACCCACACCAGAACAGGAGCTACCGCTTTTAACGCCCCGACAAAGAGTGTCCCTAGCAATTCAACGGATTTGGCCGCGGAAGGCACCAGCCATGCCAGCAATATCCCCAGTATTAACCCGACAAGGATTTGTTTTACCAGGCTTCCTTGTACAATAAATTGCACAAAGTTTGTTTGTTGTTTTTTCATAGCCTACCCATCAAGAAACGACAAATAATAATTCATTGCAATATTACAGAGAACCCAACAATTTATAACAATTCAGTTACATTTGTGTGATCGAAACTGCAATTTTCTCATCCACGACATTCTTAAAGTATTCATGATGTATACGCATTAAACTTCAAGTTGCAATTTACGACACGATATGAAACCTGATTTCTCCCCGCTTTGCGGGAGAGAAATCACTTTCCACCATTAATCAAATAGCAAGCGTGAAATAAACTGACAAAAGATATAAATTCAGCCCATCCACATGAAAAATTGCTTATTAATGGTATTTTGTAAAATTTCACCTCTCGATTAATTCATTGAGATATCTGAATGAATTAATTTTTACATTTAGGTAAATGTTCAATTGATCAACAAAATTTTCTGTCTCGATACAGCTGATTTTGTTAAAGTGTGCCAGTCGATCTTTAGGCCATCTTGAAGGGATTTCGAGATCATTTTATGACAACTGATATTAATTACTTTTTATTACAAAGTATTTAATAGAAATTAACCATAAATGCACCATAAAAGTAAGATGTAATCCTTAATCCGTGTTTTAGGAACATTTGATGGAAATTGTAACAGACCTTATTTATGCACTCTGGCACCAAGATTACGAAACATTGGCTAATCCGTCGTTGGTATGGGCAATCTACATACTGCTATTTACCATCCTGTTTCTGGAAAATGGGATATTACCTGCGGCCTTCCTACCGGGCGATAGTCTGCTCATATTAGTCGGTGTTTTAATTGCAAAAGAGGCCATGAGTTTTCCTATAACATTAGTCATTCTCACCACTGGCGCCAGCCTCGGCTGCTGGATCGGATATCTTCAAGGAAGGTGGCTTGGCAATACAAAATTAGTTCAGGGCTGGTTGTCACATCTTCCTGCACATTATCATCAACGCGCACATAACTTATTCCATCGTCATGGCTTATCTGCCTTACTGGTAGGGCGTTTTCTCGCTTTTATCAGGACATTACTGCCCACACTGGCAGGCCTTGCGGGGCTAAAAAATGGACGATTTCAAATATTCAATTGGCTTAGCGGGTTCCTGTGGGTCATTATTCTAACAACATTGGGTTATGCCCTTGGTAAAAGCCCTCTGTTCCGCCAGTATGAAGAATATCTGATGAGTTTTTTGGTGCTGCTACCTGTAGGTCTATTACTCATTGGCTTAATTGGCAGCCTGACTGTTATTTGGCGCAAAAAGCGCGCTAATAAACCTCTATTATAACGTTTTATTTTTCCTTTAGTTTCCCTGTGGTATGGTCGCGAAATATACCACAGGGAATTGATCTTCTGGTTCATCTAACTTTATCTATTCATCTTTGTCTCACAGCGACAGTACTACTGTACTGCAGAATGCTTACTTGGATATCTCAACCATATTACTTAGTCTATCGTTCGGGAGTATTATGTTCTCCTTTTTGATGGTAAACTGAATTTTTTCACCTATACATTTTGCTCTTCGCAGAATCCGATAGGAGCAGAGAGGAATATCGGTCCAGTTTTGGCTGGCACCGTTGGTTTGCTGGTAGGTCTGGTACATCACGAACTCTACTTCGTCGGAATCTCTAAGTTTCAGCACATCAGGAGAAAATAGCCTGACTGCATCATGGCTATCGCTGCTTCGACCAACCCAACCTTGCGTCTCGACAGCATTACCCACACCATAGTGCTTTCCCTGCCTACGGTAATCCTCGATCACATAGGGTTGTACACTATCGTCAGGGGCTTTCCAGTAAACCTTTTCGCGCACACGAACGTTTTTATGTCTTAGGTCCTCCAATACACCAGTACTGCTCGTCCAGATCAAATCGTGAATAATGTGGCCACCGGCACCTTTTCTCATGTTGAGTGTATGGAATTCGATTATCTTGGGAGCTAATAGTTCAAGCAACCTAGGGCATTCTCTGATCAAATAGCTCCTCGTTTTTGAGTACTTCTTCCACCGCTCGGGTGATACTTTACTCATCACTGATACCAACTGTTCCACCCGGAAAGTATTCCCCCTACTGACCAGATTGACGACATCATGTAACTCACTATGTCGGATACGCTCATAGTGGGGGTTATCAGTTCTTAAAACTTTTTCAAATTCGGTAACCTGGAACATATGTTTCCTCCTGCAAACTCGTCTGGTTCACTGTCATTCAGCCAAAAAACATTATCACTTAATGTAAATCCGTGACAATTTTTCACCCACTTCACTTTCATCTCTTGATAAAAACGTCTATGTTTGAAATTCATCCATCGTATATTTAAGGAGACAGGCAATGCCACAAAGGAAAAGCTCTGAAGATCTACGTGCTGAATTACAATCTCTTGCGGATACGCTAGAAGAAGTCCTCAATAGCTCCGGTGATAATTCAAAAGCGGAACTGGAAAAACTACGCAGCAAGGCAGAAAGAACGCTGAAAAACGCGCGTACTACGCTCAGTGAAGCGAGTGATAGACTGGTAGGTCAAACCAAAGAAATTGCAGGTCATGCGGATAATTATGTTCGTGAAAATCCGTGGGCCGGTGTCGGTATAGGTGCAGCAATTGGCGTTGTATTGGGCGTTTTGCTTTCAAGGCGCTGATATGACTCAATCCCCTCACCCAAAAGGCCCAGGAAAAGGACTCTTTGATACTGTACGGCGAGTAGCAGCCATTGCTGTTCACATAATTGAAACTCGTATCCAACTCGTTGCTGTTGAGCTGGAAGAGGGAGCGGCAACACTGGTACAACTGCTACTGCTGGTAGGATTGACATTACTATTCGCGGGCTTTGGCCTGATGTGCCTATTGGCACTAATATTCTGGGCCATCGATCCAGCCCACCGGATAATAGCAATAGCTGTCACTGCCGGAATATTACTGCTCCTCGCCGTATTTAGTGCAATATGGACGATAAAAAAGGCGCGAAAACTGACCTTTCTTAACGCAACTCGAACACAATTGCATGTTGATCGCAAAATGCTGGAGGATGATTCTCATGAATAAATCGGGGTATCACCAACGGAGTTTGCGCAAGCAGCAGCTATTAAAAGAGATCCAGCAACAACGACAGTTACTAGCGACTTATAGCCAAAACTGGCTTGACGTGACACAGCCCTATGATAAAGGCTGGCAAACCCTCATGGCTTTCAAGCCTTATATCGCCATTGGATCTGGCCTTGCCCTGCTTTATGGACTCCGCCATCCCAGGCAGCTTCATCGCTGGTCACGTCGTATCATCAACATCTTCGGGATTATAAAAATCGTACGAAATACACTATACAAAAATTAATACCTACAAATTCCTTCAAAAAAACTGCATGAAATAGTTAATATTCCTTACTATCAACTCATGATACCTCTCCATAGAATACTTCCCATCAGATAATGACTAACAAATCGTGCTATTCAGTCCGTTTTTTGAACAACAAAAGCTAAACAGATA
Organism: Xenorhabdus griffiniae; assembly: GCF_037265215.1. Lineage (NCBI taxonomy): Bacteria > Pseudomonadati > Pseudomonadota > Gammaproteobacteria > Enterobacterales > Morganellaceae > Xenorhabdus > Xenorhabdus griffiniae. Next base: position 4,080,248 of record NZ_CP147737.1, read on the forward strand.
GTTTATTTATCGCGACCAGCGGTATTTGTGGAGACAATCATGAAAAAATTTGAAGATAGTGGCCTGTTGGTTGCCCGTATTTTAATATCCGTTCTTTTCATTATCGCAGGATATGGAAAACTAGGTGATGCCTATGCAGGAACGCAGCAATTTATGGAAGCCATGAAAGTGCCAGGAATTCTATTGCCACTGACCATCTTACTTGAACTGGGGGGCGGACTTGCTGTGATGTTCGGCCTGTTGACCCGCACCACGGCGGTGTTTACATTTATTTTCTGTATTCTGACCGCGCTCCTGTTCCATAGCGATTTTTCAAATGACCTGAACCTGACTATGTTCCTGAAAAACGTCTCCATCAGCGCAGGCTACCTGCTACTGGCTATGATGGGACCAGGAAGATTCAGTATTGACCATGTAATGAAGAAAAATTGGTAATCAAAGAAAAACAGCTTATTTCCCGTTCTTTTTATCGCCCCTTTCTGTATTCGCAACAAGGGGCGTTATGATATTCACTATACGTATTAAACTTCAAGTTGCAATTGACAACACGATATGAAACTTGATGTCTCCCCGCTTTGCGGGGAGACATCAGACGCATCTTGAAGTTGGATTGGTATACACGCTTTTTATCTTGCAGCATGAACCTGAATTATTTTTTCTTACATGTTATTGCTTTGCAAATAATTTAGGGATTTCACGCAAGCACCAGGATTTGGCTTCGCCCATGCTATCACGCCGCCATGCCATGATAATGGTGGTTTCATGGCTGTATTCCGAACCAATAACCCGTAAATGACCTTCGGCAATATCTTGTTCCACCATAGGGTATGGCATGGTTGCCACGCCTAACCCAGCCAAAAGTGCCCGACGTTTATCTTCCAGTGAACTCACGGTCAAGCGCGGTTGTTTATCCAATAATTTAACCGTCAACACCGGACGTTCTCTTGCCGTATCAGCGACAGCTATTCCACGATATTTCACCCGTGTAGCATCAGACAAGGGTTCGGGTTCATGATGAATAGGATGATCTGCACTGGCAACATAGACATTGTTAACAGAATAAAGCACCCGCGAATTCACTTCGGCTGACGCCCTGAAATGCAGATCAGGTGCAATCACAATATCAGCATATCCTGTTTCCAGACGTTCCCAAGCGCCTGCTAATACTTCCGTCATTAGCGAGAGTTGCGTATTCGATTTAGCCGCCAATTTATCCACAAGAGGAAACAACGATGCTATTGGGAACAACGCTTCACACACAATAGTCAGGTGGGTTTCCCAACCACGGGCGAGCGCTTCTGCATCTGCGGCCAATTTATCTGCAGCTTCAAGTAGTAACCGTCCTCGTTCCAGTAGCATCCGGCCAACATTGGTAAATTTTGTGCGGTGGCCAGAGCGATCAAACAGCACAACATCCAATTCATCTTCCAATTTCTGCATAGTGTAACTCAACGCAGAAGGCACCCGACCCAACTCATCCGCTGCCGCAGCAAAACTTCCCCGTCGGTCTATCGCATCCATTACCCGCAGGGATTCCAAAGTAAGCGCACGTTCTTTACCCATATTTTTCTCAATCAGGAATTTTGAATATAGCCACCAGATTAACTGGCTAACATTTCAACGTCCAGATAATTAAGATCGACAGTCATAGATCTATAGTTAAAGAGATAACAGCATGATAACAATGAGAACAGCAAATCAATGCGGAAAAGCCGATTATGGCTGGTTACAGGCTCGCTATACTTTTTCATTTGGTCACTATTTTGACCCAAAATTTTTGAACTATAGGACATTGCGTGTTCTTAATCAGGAAGTTTTGGCACCGAAAGCCGAGTTCCAACCCAAATCTTACCCACATGTTGATGTCCTGAATATTATCCTGCAAGGAGAAGCCCAATATCGAGACAGTGAAGGCAATAGCTTCCATGCACGCCAGGGAGATTGTTTGTTATTTTCGGCGCGTCAAGGGATCCGTTACAGTGAACACAATACCAGTGACACACGCTCATTGACACGACTGCAACTCTGGCTCAATGCCTGCCCTCAGCAAGAAGCACGGCCATTACAGCATATAACTTTGCCAAACAAACCACTGACCTTACTGGCCTCTCCTACGTCAGAAAATCACAGTATGCATCTGCGCCAACAAGTATGGATAAGCTATCTCGTACTTAAACCTCATGACAGCCAAATTTTGGCTTTACGTGGCAAACATGCTTACCTGCAATCCATCAGTGGCAATGCAATAACTCACGGCAACCAAAGCAGGGATGTAAAGATTAACTGTGGGGATGGTGTATTTATTCAGGAAGAGCAGGAGGTGTTGTTACAAGCGGAGACGCCATTTCGGGGCCTGCTGATTGATTTAGCTGATTGATAATTTCTTATTTATAAAGAAAAAGCCCTATAAAGCATCTGCTCTATAGGGCAAAATCTGTGAAGTTGACCGATAAGCCGGGTTCTGTCTTGGACAGCCATTCATCTAGGCCAGCACTTGCGCACTGGCTCAAGCAACCTACCCGGGTTCGGTACGGGCCGTACCATGCGAACCCCTATTTGGTCTTGCTCCGGGTGGAGTTTACCGTGCCACGAACTGTTGCCAGTCGCGCGGTGCGCTCTTACCGCACCCTTTCACCCTTACCTGATCCCAAACAAAGCTGGGCCATCGGCGGTTTGCTCTCTGTTGCACTAGTCGTAGGCTTTCGCCTCCCAGACGTTATCTGGCACCCTGCCCTGTGGAGCCCGGACTTTCCTCCCCTTTACTTCTCCCGAAAGAGCGGTAAAGCAGCGACTGTCTGGTCAACTCCGGCGCGGATTATAAGAGGTTTAATACCCAATGTATAGGGTTTTCACGCGTCTTCTTCAATTTGTCCCAAGGCCGTGTTTTGATCGAGCGAATAACGGTACAAGGCATTTTTCTTCACACCGTGGATCTCTGCCGCCAATGCCGCCGCCTTTTTCAATGGCAGCTCTTTTTGCAACAATGCCAGTGTCCGCAAAGCTTCCTGTGGTAAGCTATCCTCGGCGGGCTTCTGATACCCTTCCACAATCAGAACCATTTCGCCACGGCGACGAGTTTCATCTTCCTTAACCCATGCCAGAAGCTCACCTGCGGGCATTCCTTGAATCGATTCCCACGTTTTGGTTAATTCCCGAGCCAACACGATATAGCGATCGGCTCCCCACACTTTCACAATATCTTCTAAACTGTCTAACAGACGATGTGTCGATTCGTAGAAAATCAGCGTACGCGGCTCTTGCGCTAATTCACGCAAGGTATCCTGACGTCCCTTACTTTTAGCCGGCAAGAAGCCTTCATAACAAAAACGATCTGAAGGCAAGCCGGCAGCAGACAATGCTGTAATGGCCGCACAAGGACCTGGTAGTGGAACCACATTGATACCGGCTTCACGGCAACGGCGCACCAGATGATAACCCGGATCGTTAATCAACGGTGTACCGGCATCAGATACCAATGCGATACTCGCCCCTTGTTCAAGTTTCGTAATCAATTGATCTGCTTTTTGCTGTTCATTATGATCGTGAAGTGCGAACATGCGCGCATTAATGGCAAAATGTTGAAGCAACAAGCCAGTGTGTCGCGTATCTTCGGCAGCAATCAGATCGACATGTTTAAGAACTTCAAGAGCCCGCTGAGTAATATCCCCCAGATTTCCAATAGGGGTTGGCACAACATATAGCGTGGATGTCGTAACCACTGCTCGATTGGTTTGATTCATTGTTTCATCCGAATGACCGATTTAAAATTGAGCATCTATGAAAAAAACATCACTGGATACAGTATGCTTCCCTCAATTTTTGTGCGTTTAAAAACTGGTTTAATTTATACAGCGTTGCTGTCAACTATCATTATTGCAGGATGTACCATGCCCGAACAGCAAGGGCAACCAACTTCTAAGCCTCAGGATAAGATCAGCGCAGAGATTAACCGCTACCAAGCTATTATTGACGCAGCACACAATCAACCATCGTTGGATGTGATCCGTGCTTACATTGCATTGGAATCTTTCGCAACAGATGAAGCTGCCCGCCAGAAAAACTTTGATGAAACCTGGCAATTACTGACGCAACTTTCCCCGCAGCAAATGAATGAATTGGTGATTAATGCCAATGAGTATACGTTGCAGGGCTGGCTTGATTTACTCAATACCTATCAGACCAATAAACAGGATCTCGATAAATTGCGTCTCGCTATTCACGATTGGCAAATCCGTTATCCAAATAACCCTGCGGCCCACAGTTTACCCACAGCTCTGCAACACATGTTGCAAGAAACTGAAAACAGCCATGCCACAATTGGGTTATTTCTGCCTTTGAGCGGCCAGGCCAAAATATTTGGTGACGCCATTCGCCAGGGTTTCCTTGATGCTCAAAAAGGCCTGCCAAAGCCATCGTTGCCAGAATCACCATTGCCAACAAATGCTACCGATCCAAATGGTATTATTAACGCCGAAGAACCCTCTACCAACCTTGAAAATGCCAACACGGCAAATTCAGGGAATGCTGATACCACCACAATTGAATCAGAAATGGGGGCGATTAATGATATACCTACCAATGATCAAACCGTAAAAATCTATGATACCAACAGCCAGCCTCTTACCGAACTGCTGGAACAGGCTAAACAAGATGGTGTCACTCTGGTGGTTGGGCCATTACTGAAGCCCAATGTGGAACAATTAGCTCAAATTGAAACGCCACTGAATATTCTGGCGCTCAATGAACTCGATATGCCACAAAAACGGCCGAATATTTGTTATTTCTCACTCTCTCCTGAAGATGAGGCGAAAAATGCCGCCATGCATATCTGGCAACAGCAAAAGCGCAGCCCTTTGGTGTTGATACCTCGTACTGACTTAGGCACGCGAGTTGCACAAGCCTTTGCACAAGAGTGGCAAAAACTGGGAGGTCAGACGGTATTACAACAATCTTTTGGTACGCCGGCAGAAATGAAGCAATCCATGAACCGTGGAATTGGCATTCGTTTGTCGGGTACGCCGGTTATTTCCACCAATCCGGCCACAGATCCTGTTGATGCCGTTTATATCGTTGCGACAGCAAACGAACTGACAATGATCAAGCCCATGATCGATATGGCAATCAGCTCCCGTAAAAAGCCAGCACTTTATGCCAGCTCGCGTAGTAATAAAGCCGGTTCAGGCCCTGACTTCCGCCTGGAAATGGATGACATGCAGTTTAGTGATATCCCACTGCTGACTGGTGTAAATGTGCCGTTAATGCAGCAAGCAGCCAAAAAATTCACCAATGATTATTCCCTGATGCGCCTCTATGCAATGGGCATTGATGCATGGTCACTGGCCAATCAATTTACGCAAATGCAGCAAGAGGTGGGATTTCATCTGAGTGGTGCTTCGGGGGAACTCTCCGTGCTGGATAACTGCACTATCTTGCGTCAGTTACCCTGGATGCAATTCAATAATGGTCGCATAATCCTTGAAAATACCAACACCACCGAAAATACCAAGAGCACGGAAGGTATCGATAATGCAGAAAATACCCATAACATAGAAAACACCGATAGCACTGTTCAGGGAGATCATCCCGGAATTGAATAATTTTCTGTGATTAAAGGTATCGTGGTCATTTCAGGATGAAAAAACCAACAGGCAATCACTACGCGCTGGGGCGCCATTATGAACATCAGGCTAAACTGTTTTTACAAAAACAAGGGCTTGTCTTTATTGCTGAGAATGTAAAAATTCGCGGCGGGGAAATCGATCTGATAATGCGTGACGGGCATATCTGGGTTTTCGTTGAAGTTCGTTTCCGCCGACATGCACAATATGGTAGCGCCATTGCTACAATTACCCACAGTAAGCGCAGAAAGCTTTTGTATACGGCTGCTGTCTGGCTGTCCCAACGCAATGAATGTCTGGAAACAGCATCATGCCGCTTCGATGTTTGTGCAATAACAGGACAGAAATTTGAATGGCTGAAAAATGCCTTCACCCTGAATGAGAGTCTATTTCAATAGATTCTCAATTTTCTCGCTAAGTAAATAATTCCAATATACATAGGTCATAACGTGCTGGATAGAATTAAAGTCTGTTTTACAGAAAGTATTCAAACTCAGATCGCAGCAGCAGAAGCATTACCCGACGCAATATCACGCGCTGCGATGATGATGGTTCAATCACTGCTGAGTGGCAATAAAATTCTTTGCTGTGGTAACGGTGGCTCGGCCGCAACAGCACAGCGTTTTACTGCCAGCATGATCAATCGTTTTGAAACGGATCGGCCAAGTCTGCCAGCTCTGTCATTGAATACTGATAATGTAGTGATCACCGCTATCGCCAACAGTAAACAGCCTGACGAAATTTACGCCAAACAAGTCAGGGCACTGGGGCAAGCAGGGGACGTCTTGCTTGCCATTTCTACGCATGGAAACAGTCGGGATATTATCAAAGCGGTGGAAGCTGCTGTTACACGTGATATGACGATCGTTGCGCTGACGGGTTACGATGGCGGTGAACTGGCGGGCTTACTGGGGCCTCAGGATGTTGAGATACGTATTCCCTCACATCACAGCGTCAGAATACAAGAAGTTCATATGTTGACAATCAACTGTCTGTGCGACTTAATCGACAACACGTTATTCCCTCATCAGGATGAATAAGGAGCCAACTCATGCGGTTATTTTCTCTATTACTGGTCTGTTTCAGTGCAATGCTATTACAAGGATGTATTGGTGCCGCCGTCGTGGGCTCCGCTGCAATTGCTACAAAAGCCGGCTCAGATCCACGAACCATTGGGCAACAAGTTGACGATACTACGCTGGAAGCTCGTGTCAGCAATGCTATCAGCAAGGATCCACAAATTAAGGCACAAGCCCGTGTGTCAGTGACTGTGTATCAAGGCAAAGTTCTTTTAACCGGACAAAGCCCCAATATGGCTCTGGCTGAGCGGGCAAAACAGATTGCGGCAAAGGTTGAAGGCACAGACGTGGTATATAACGAAATCCGCCAGGGCAGTCCCGTGACATTGGCGACGGCCTCTGCTGATGCCTGGTTGACGACCAAAGTACGCTCCCAAATTTTAACCAGTGATGAAGTGAGATCATCGAGCATCAAAGTGGTAACAGAAGATGGTGAAGTCTTTTTGTTTGGCATAGTCACACGGCAAGAGGGAGCTGCGGCGGCGAAAATTGCCAGCGAAACTAGCGGCGTAAAACGTGTAACCACTGCATTTACCTACCTCAACTGAGAACCATCAAGGCGGCGTTAGTCAATGCCGCCCAGCCTCACACTTTGTATTTAACGCCCATTCCAACTTATTTTGCTTTAAGTAATTCACGCCCCCCATTAACTGCATTTGCCGCAAAATCCATTGCTGGCGTTGTAATACATACCTGGAGGGAGCATTCACTTTATAGCGATGAGGATTTGGCAATACAGCAGCAAGTAATGCAGATTCAGTCGCTGTCAATCGGCAGGCAGGCTTGCCAAAATAATGCTGGGCTGCTTCCTCGGCACCAAAAATACCATTGCCAAACTCAGCAATATTGAGATAGACCGTTAAAATACGTTTCTTTGACCAGAGTAATTCCAGTACGACAGTCATTCCCGCTTCTAATCCTTTTCTTAGCCAACTACGCCCTTCCCATAGAAATAAATTTTTGGTTGTTTGCTGGGAAATTGTCGATGCTCCCCGAATTCGCTTCTCATATTTTTTGTTATATGCCATAGCAGTTTCGATAGCCTCAAAATCAAATCCCCAATGTTTTGGGAATTTTTGATCTTCTGCTGCAATGACGGCTAACGCCATATAGGGTGAAATGTGATTCTGTTCCTTCCATGAAGAATGAGAAACATAAGACAAATTAATTGACATTAAGGCAGCGAGTTGTTTCTCTATCATTATCATAGAAAACGGCACTGGCAAAAATGAGAAGGCAATTACAGCAACGAACCACAAAACCGTGATCGACACGACAATTCTTTTCAGCCAGCGCCACAATATTGAAAAAGGATTTCTCATCCGATTACTCAATCATTTCCAATATTTTTCTAACCAACTTATCAATTCCTTTTTCTGCCTGCGCCAAAGATTCTGCGAGCATATAAGCCGGCGTTGTTACAATTTTATTTTCAAAATCAACGACAATGTCATCAACCGGACACTCAACATGTACCCCTCCCATTTTTGCTATTTGAGCCGCAGTTTCTGGATCATTACCGATAGTTACTTTTATCGGTTTGTCTAATATTTTAGGCACCATAACAGGAGCAATACATATGAATCCCATCGGCTTGCCCTGCTGGTGCATATTTTGCACTATACTTAATAGTTCTTTATTTATTTCACAATCTGATCCTTTGAATGCGAAATTACATAAATTCTTGGCCACGCCAAAACCACCAGGAATAATTAGCGCATCCAACTCATCAATATTAACTTTAGATAAAGGCTGTATATTTCCCCGTGTTATACGGGCAGATTCTTCCATTATGTCGCGACTCTCTTGTTTCTCTTCTCCGTTAAGGTGATTAATAACATGATGTTGTACCTCATCAGGCGAAAAAAAAGACACTTTAGCGCCAAGACGACTTAAAGAGAGCATAGTGAGAACTAATTCGTGAATTTCACTTCCATCGTACACTCCACATCCACTTAATATAATGGCAACAGATTTCATATTCCTCTCCATTTGTAGTAGATTAATGCTTAACCCCTTAGAGGGTTAAACACCAATCTTCATCACAGATTTTAATGAATCTTGTAACAAAAAATCTTATCTTTGCTATGTTGGTACTTGAGTTAGGTATAAAAGAATTCTTTAATTACTCGCATCGAAAATAAACCTTAGATAAGCGGGTAAACAGATTTCCCTGGTGTTGGCGCAGTATTAGCGCACCCCAACTTCGGTTGGGGTTATTTTTTTGTAACGCTTGATAACCAATTTCTTAATATTTCTATATCTTGTTTCCACTCCAACTTTAACTCGTCCACCCATTCCTGAACATTATCCCACCATGCAGGTAAATCCGGTGACTGAATCTGCTGAGCCAATTGCTGCAAATGGCGTAAACCGACTGAACCCGCCGCACCTTTGATTTTATGCGCCTCTTCTGTAATGCCTTTTTGATCTTTGGCGGTCATATTGGAGTCCAGCAAAGCAAGATAATTTGGCATCATGGTTTCAAAAATAACCAGGTTGTCTGTGATCATTTTTGGTCCAACCAATTCGATATATTGATTAAGCATCTCCGTATCCAGCCGTTTTTCATCCTGACTGACAAGATCAACGTCCACTAAAGCAGTGTCCGATTCAGAGCCTTTACCCCAATATTTTTCTATCACGGCAGTCAACGCCTTGACAGATAATGGCTTATTGAGCACATCATCCATGCCCGCATCTAGGTATTCTTTTTTATCCTTTAATACATTAGCTGTCAGCGCGATCAAAGGCGGCAAGGAGTGGGAGGAGTAACGCTGGTGCAATTGACGGGCAATATCTAACCCCGTCATATCCGGTAATTGGATATCCAGTAACACTAAGTCATATTCATCAGGATCAAACATTGCCAATGCATCACGGCCATTCATGGCAACATCCACACTGTTTCCCAACTTCTCCAGAACAGAACGGGCTACAATGACGTTCAATTCAATATCTTCTACCAGTAAGATATTAAGCACCGGCAATGGCAGAGTCTCTTGTTCAGCCTTACCTGCCGGGTGTTCAGCAATGGCTGGCGCGACGACAGACAAGGTAAAGCAAGAACCTTTGCCCAATGTACTTTTCACCACAATGTCCCCTCCCATACTTAGGGCAAGACGCTTCGAAACAGCAAGACCAATCCCCGTTCCGGTGGCAGGACGCCCACCAGCGCTGTCTTTCACCTGATAATACATGGCAAAGATTTTTTCCAACTCGTCGGGAGGAATACCAATACCGGAATCCGTCACTTCGAAGAATAGGCGTTCCTCTTCTTCTTCACGCCAGATACGAACCTTAATTTCACCTTCAGGCGTAAATTTCACAGCATTACTAATCAAGTTCCACAAAATTTGGCGCAAACGGGTTCCATCGGTCAGCACTTTTGCAGGTAGTGGCTGCTCTGGTTCCAGAACAAATTTAATCCCCTTCGGCTGCGCTAATAGAGCTGAAATATTTTCTAAATCTGTCATGAAACCGGTGAAATCAACTGGTTGGTTATCAAGCTGAACTTTGCGACGCTCAATTTTATCTAACTCAATAATATCATTAAAAATATTACCCAAAGTAATGGCGCTGACATGGATTGTTTCCAGGTACTTACATTGCTCCGGTGTTAAGTCGGTATCCATCAGAATGCGACTCAAGCCCACAATGCCATTTAAAGGCGTACGAAGCTCATGGCTAATCGTAGAGATAAAAGTCGTCTTATCCCTGCTGGCGTTCTCTAATGCGTCCTGATAGCGTTTACGCTCCGTTATATCGCGCCCAAACCCCATTAATCCGTGTCGCTTACCAACGCGATCATAAAAAGGCACTTTCCTGAGTTCAAAACAGGCTTTGCGTCCATCAGGGTAAACTAACCATTGCTCATAGGTCAGGGATACATTGTGGCGAAATACTTTTTCATCGGTTTCCATCACCTTGCTGGCAATTTCTTTATCGTAAACATCTGTCGGCGTCAGGCCGATGAGCTGTTTTTCGCTTTTGCCCGTCAGCAATTCCATTGCTCGATTACAACCGGAAAATTCATTATCTTCATTGCGGTAATAAACCAGATCTGGGGAAGCATCCAGAAATGAACGCAATAGTACCGATTGCTGCTCAAGCTCAATCTGGGTTTTTTCACGCTGCTCCATTTCCAATTTGAGTTTATCCAACAGAACCAAATGGGCTTTTTCCGCCTTCTCCCTGTCGCTAATCTCTTGGTTTAATTGGTCAATGTTTTCTTTGAGTTGCAGGTTTAATTTCGCATCACGCTGGCGCATTTCTTCAAGTTTTGCGACCAGGCTTGATAAACGCTGGCGAGATTCTTCAAGCTGTTCTACTACGATGGAGAGAAAATAAACCGCCCAGGGGGTAATTAACAAACCAAAAAAAATGGAGCGAATTAAATCAATACCCCGTACTTCTCCATGCAGGACAAATGTCACTGCCATCTGCATCGCCATCGCAAGAATAACTAAAGCTGATGCAAGTAATATAGAAAAACGCACCAGCCCCAGCTTCATCATCAAATCGACATAATATTGGGCAAGCCCTCGAATCAGCTTCATAACAACTCCCAGTGAAATCTTTTCCAGTAAAGTTACTAAATTGAATCATAACGTAAAAAAGTCCCAACTTCGTTACGGGATATCACCCATAACTTTTCACGAAGAATAAAAATGAAAATAATAAGAATGATTATGCAAAAAAATGTTCCCACACCTCTTTAGATTAAAAAAGCAACTAATCACTTCTTCTTACAAATTAAAAAATACACAATATAAATCCAACTTAAATAAAAAATTAAGAATAAGATATTAATATAGAGGAATTTCAAAGCACATCACAAATAGATCATGCGGTGATTTTAGTGATATAACTCACATCATTTAAGCGGAATGATCTTCGTCACAAAATACAAAAACTCGCCGTTTACTATTAAAAATCAACAAAATAGATAAAAAATATCAACAAAAAACGTGATTTAACACGATTTGACCAACTCAGTTTTTACCGTTAAGTTGGGAATTCGCTGAAAGTCGCCTGTCAGAGGATCCTCTGACTCATATTTATGCAGTGACAGATAACATAACATCATTTTGACTCACCGCTTGTTAATGCCAACAACACAAGTGGCGCTTAACTGAGGGCGCAAATTAGACGCCTGTAGAAAAAATATATATCGATACCCTCTCGCGAGTGATGTGAGAGTCGGACAGAACTTGGGGAGCTTTACCATGTTGTATGACAGATTGCAGGAAAAAGATAACTGTGGCTTTGGATTAATTGCACATATTGAAGGAGAGCCTAGCCACAAAGTGGTGCGCACAGCCATACACGCACTGGCTCGGATGCAGCACAGGGGCGCAATTCTGGCGGATGGAAAAACAGGTGATGGCTGTGGTTTGTTAATGCAAAAACCAGACCGTTTTTTCCAAATGATCGCTAACGAGCAATCATGGCGGCTCGCTAAAAATTATGCTGTCGGCATGTTGTTTCTAAGCCAGGATGCCAAAATCGCCCAATTATGCCGTGATATTATCGAACAGGAATTACAACACGAAACCCTATCCATTGTGGGTTGGCGGGAAGTTCCTATCAATCGCGATATCTTAGGTGATATTGCCTTATCAAGCCTTCCTCGTATTGAGCAAGTTTTTATCAACGCACCCGCCGGATGGCGAGCGCAAGATCTGGAACGCCGCCTGTTCGTTTCCCGACGCCGTATAGAAAAACGTATTACCGATAATGACTTTTATATTTGCAGCCTGTCCAATTTGGTCACGATTTATAAAGGATTGTGCATGGCTGCGGATTTACCGCGTTTCTATCCCGATTTGGCTGACCTGCGCATGGAATCTGCCATCTGTTTATTCCATCAGCGCTTTTCAACCAATACCATTCCCCGTTGGCCGCTGGCACAACCCTTTCGCTATCTGGCTCACAATGGAGAAATCAATACCATTACGGGAAACCGTGAATGGGCTAAAGCCAGGGCCTATAAATTCCGCACGCCACTGATCCCAGATTTACATACTGCGGCTCCTTTTGTTAATGAAACCGGCTCCGATTCCAGTTCATTGGATAACATGCTGGAGCTGTTTCTCAATGGCGGTATGGATTTAATCCGCGCAATGCGTTTGCTCGTTCCACCGGCATGGCAGAATAACCCTGATATGGATGATGATCTGCGTGCATTCTTCGATTTTAACTCCATGCACATGGAACCCTGGGATGGGCCAGCCGGCATTGTGATTTCCGATGGACGTTATGCCGCCTGTAATTTGGATCGCAATGGCTTACGCCCTGCCCGTTACGTGATTACCAAAGATAAGCTGATTACCTGCGCTTCTGAAGTGGGTATTTGGGATTACCAACCCGATGAAGTTGTCGAGAAAGGCCGTGTCGGGCCAGGTGAGCTAATGGTTATCGATACCTATGAAGGGCGTATTCTTCACTCAGCGGAAACTGACAATGATCTAAAAAGCCGCCACCCTTATAAAGAATGGCTAGAAAAGAACGTCAAGCCTTTGATTCCGTTTGAAGAGCTGCCAGAAACACAAGTCGGGCAACGCGGGTTAGATGACCGCCTGTTGGCAACTTATCACAAGCAGTTCGCCTACAGTAATGAAGAGTTGGATCAAGTTATCCGTACCCTCGGTGAAAATGCTCAAGAAGCGACGGGTTCAATGGGCGATGATACACCGTTTGCCGTGCTTTCCAGCCGTCCGCGCATTATCTATGACTATTTTCGCCAGCAATTCGCCCAGGTGACCAATCCTCCCATCGATCCATTACGTGAATCTCATGTGATGTCGCTGGCTACCCGCATTGGGCGAGAAATGAATGTCTTTTGTGAAGCGGAAGGGCAGGCTCATCGGTTGTGCTTTCAATCGCCCGTCCTGCTCTATTCTGATTTCGTGCAACTAACAACACGGCAGGAACCCTATTATCGCGCTGATACATTGGATTTGACCTTCAATCCACAGGAAATATCCCTGAAACAAGCGGTCTTAACTTTATGTGAAAGAGCCGAGGAACTCGCCCGCAATGGTGCTGTATTGTTGGTGCTATCCGATCGCAATATTGCACCAGAAAGAATTCCCATCCCCGCACCAATGGCTGTCGGTGCTATCCAGCACTGCCTGGTTGAGAAAAACTTGCGCTGCGATACCAACTTGATTGTAGAAACCGCCAGTGCGCGTGATCCGCATCATTTTGCGGTATTGATGGGGTTTGGCGCTACCGCTGTTTACCCTTATCTGGCCTATGAATCACTGGGAAAAATGGTGGATGATGGCACAATCAATGCGCCATATGCCCGCGTGATGCTTAATTATCGTAATGGCATCAATAAAGGGCTGTATAAGATTATGTCCAAAATGGGCATCTCCACCATTTCCTCTTATCGCTGCTCTAAGTTATTCGAAGCCGTTGGTTTGCACCAGGATGTAACAGCGATCTGCTTCAATGGTGTTGTCAGCCGGATTGGGGGAGCGGATTTCAGCGATTTTGAACAAGATCTGCGTAATCTTGCCAAACGAGCATGGTTGCATCGCCACCCCATCGATCAAGGGGGACTGCTGAAATATGTCCATAATGGGGAATATCACGCTTATAACCCCGATGTTGTCAAAACATTGCAAACCGCTGTTCACAGTGGCAATTACAGTGATTACCTGAAATATTCCGAACTGGTCAATGGGCGCCCCATCACCACTTTGCGGGATTTGCTCGCCCTTGCGCCTAAAGATGAACCTATCAGCATTGAAGAGGTTGAACCCGCAGAAGCACTGTTCAAACGATTTGATACCGCAGCCATGTCAATTGGCGCACTCAGCCCAGAGGCCCATGAAGCGCTGGCAGAAGCAATGAATACGTTAGGCGGCTTTTCCAACTCTGGCGAAGGTGGCGAAGATCCCGCCCGTTATCGTACCAAGAAAGTTTCCCGCATCAAGCAAGTTGCTTCCGGTCGATTTGGCGTTACACCCGCGTACTTAGCCAGTGCCGATGTGATCCAGATAAAAGTCGCCCAAGGAGCAAAACCCGGGGAAGGGGGTCAACTGCCAGGAGATAAGGTCACGCCTTATATTGCCAAATTGCGCTACTCCGTTCCGGGCGTTACCCTGATTTCTCCGCCTCCACATCACGATATTTATTCAATTGAAGATCTGGCTCAATTGATTTTCGATCTTAAGCAGGTGAATCCACAGGCGCTGATCTCCGTCAAACTGGTTTCAGAACCTGGTGTAGGAACCATTGCCACCGGTGTCGCCAAAGCCTATGCCGACCTGATCACCATCGCCGGTTATGACGGCGGAACAGGTGCCAGCCCGCTCTCTTCGGTCAAATACGCAGGTTGCCCGTGGGAATTGGGGCTGGTGGAAACCCAACAAGCGCTGGTCGCCAATGGATTACGCCATAAAATCCGCCTTCAAGTTGATGGGGGATTAAAAACAGGAATGGATATCATCAAAGCGGCGATTTTAGGCGCAGAAAGTTTCGGTTTCGGCACTGGTCCAATGGTTGCTCTTGGCTGTAAGTATTTGCGCATCTGTCACTTAAATAACTGTGCGACGGGTGTCGCTACACAAGATGAAAAATTACGCCAATCGCATTATCACGGCTTGCCAGAAAGAGTCATTCACTATTTCCACTTTATTGCGCAGGAAACTCGTGAACTGATGGCGCAATTAGGGGTGAAAAGACTGACCGATTTGATTGGACGCACAGATTTACTGGAAATACTTGAGGGAATTTCTGCCAAGCAAAGCAAGCTCAATCTCGAACCATTGCTGGAAACGGTGGAACCTCATACCGGCAAAGCGCAGCATTGCACCGAAGGGAATCCGCCTTTTGACCAAGGTACGCTGAATAAATTGATCGTCGCCCAGGCTATGCCTTATGTAGAAAACGCGCAAAGCAAAACGTTCTATTTTGATATCCAAAATACCGACCGCTCTGTTGGCGCCTCCCTCTCTGGTGAGATTGCGGCTCGGTATGGCGATCAAGGGCGCGCTGCCGATCCGATCAAGCTACATTTCAATGGAACAGCCGGGCAAAGTTTTGGCGTCTGGAATGCTGCCGGTGTCGAACTGACGTTAATCGGTGATGCCAATGATTATGTTGGCAAGGGTATGGCTGGCGGCTGTATTACCATCCTTCCTCCTGCCGGCTCCGCATTTAAAAGTCACGAAGCCACTATTATCGGCAATACCTGCCTTTATGGGGCAACAGGTGGGAAACTTTTTGCTGCCGGACGCGCCGGTGAACGCTTCGCAGTACGTAATTCAGGTGCCATCAGCGTTATTGAGGGGATCGGTGACAATGGCTGTGAATATATGACTGGCGGGATCGTCTGTGTCCTGGGTAGCACGGGCGTAAATTTTGGTGCAGGTATGACAGGTGGATTTGCTTACGTCCTTGATGAATTTGATGACTTCCGCAAACGCGTCAATCCAGAACTGGTAGAAGTTCTCTCAATGGATACCCTTGCCATTCATAAAGAACATCTGCGGGGATTAATCACCGAACATGTCCGTCTGACAAACTCTCAACACGGTGAAAGCCTATTGGAAAATTGGTCTCAATGGGTCAATAAGTTTGCTTTGGTTAAACCTAAATCCAGTGATGTCAGTGCGTTGTTGGGACACCGTAGCCGTTCTTCTGCCGAATTGCGAGTTCAGGCACAGTAAGGAGTTAAGAATGAGTCAGAATGTTTATCAATTTATCGACTTACAACGTGTCGATCCACCTAAGAAATTATTGAAAATCAGAAAAATAGAATTTGTTGAGATTTATGAACCCTTTTCTGAAATTCAGGCACAGGCACAAGCAGATCGCTGCCTCTCTTGTGGTAATCCATATTGTGAATGGAAGTGTCCCGTACATAACTACATTCCAAATTGGCTGAAACTTGCCAATGAAGGACGCATCATCGAAGCAGCGGAATTATCACACCAGACCAACAGCTTGCCAGAAGTCTGTGGTCGGGTCTGTCCACAAGATCGCCTGTGTGAAGGCGCTTGTACCCTGAATGATGACTTCGGTGCTGTCACTATCGGCAACATTGAACGCTATATCAATGACACAGCTATCGCGATGGGCTGGAAACCAGATATGTCGCATGTCATCCCAACAGGTAAACGGGTTGCTGTGGTTGGGGCGGGGCCAGCAGGATTAGCTTGTGCAGATGTCCTGACGCGTAATGGCGTACAAGCGGTGGTTTACGATCGCCATCCTGAAATTGGTGGTTTGCTTACATTTGGCATTCCCGCCTTTAAACTGGAAAAAGAGGTAATCATTCGCCGCCGTAAAATATTTGCCGAGATGGGGATTGAATTCCGCCTCAACACAGAAATAGGACAAGATATCACTCTGGCTGAACTCACCAAAGAATTTGATGCCGTATTTCTTGGGGTGGGTACCTATCAATCCATCCGTGGTGGACTGGAGAACGAAAACGCTGACGGGGTCTATGACGCCTTACCCTTTTTAATTGCTAACACCCGTCATTTGATGGGTTACCCATCTCTGCCTGAGCAGCCTTATGTTGATATGAAGGGTAAACGTGTTCTGGTGCTGGGCGGCGGTGATACAGCAATGGACTGCGTCCGTACTTCGATTCGTCAGGGTGCAGCTCATGTTATCTGCGCCTATCGGCGAGATGAGGAAAATATGCCTGGCTCCCGCCGTGAAGTAAAAAATGCGAAAGAAGAAGGTGCAGAATTTCGTTTTAATCTGCAACCCATTAGCATTGAGATTAATGGTGCGGGACGGGTTTGTGGCGTCAAAGTGGTGAAGACACAACTAAGCGCCCTGGATGAAAAAGGCCGTCGTCAGGCTGAGATTATTCAAGGTTCCGAGTTTTTGATAGAAGCCGATGCAGTCATTATGGCCTTTGGTTTCAAGCCTCACACTATGAGCTGGCTGGATGAACATCAAGTCAAGATCGATCAAAAAGGCCGCATTATCGCGCCTGCATCCAGTGACCTGCCTTTCCAGACCAGTAATCCTAAAATATTCGCCGGCGGGGATGCCGTACGTGGTTCTGACTTAGTAGTAACCGCCATTGATGAAGGCAGAAAAGCCGCTTTCAGCATCCTCGACTATTTTGAAGTCTAAACTCTATTCTTTTTTAATGACTTCTCCGACCTCTTAGTCGGAGAAGTTCTCAAAGATAAAAATCTCATCATTTTTTTATTTTCTTTTACTTCCAGATTAGTTGTATTTTTGGGATTTATGCGACTATTCTTATATTCTAAAGTCAAATATATCGATTTAATCTCCTGCTCATTATAGCAATACAGCAATAGTGCAATACCGTAATACGGCAATAAGATCTATTTTTTTTGCTAAGAAAATTGCTTAACAGAACTGATTAAATAGATATGAAATAAAAAATTATTAAAGTGATAATAATAGGTAGAAATATATGCGCTTACTTTCCCAGATACTCTTCTTCTCTTTTATCTCCTTAGCAAGCTTGCCTTCACTTGCCAAATTCTCTACTCCCGCCGAAATTATGAAGCAAGTACAAGAAAGAGGAATAAATTCTGTTGTGGCAGAGATAAACGCAGAATATAAACAAGACAAAATTATCCAGAATATTGCGACTGGTGATAAACAATGGCTGCAAGTTGCCTTTAAGCTATACCCTAATATCCATCCAGAATTTTCCCGACAAATTATTAATGCTTTATCAGTTGCTTTAATTGAAAATCCTGTAGAGGTATTATCACTGACAAAAACACACCGCACTCTCTCATTCATTGATATATGCAATATGCCGTCAACAATCAAAGGCCTGAACCAACAAAAATTATTTATCAAGAGAATAATAAATAGCCTAAGAGCAACGGAACAATCTAATAAAGGAAAAGACCAATACAATATCGAAGCCTGTATATGGGAATTTGAGAGAGCACTTAGTTACATGTAGCTCTAACTTGCTATACCAATCGCCTTTCAAGATGCGTCTTATATCTCCCCGCTATGCGGGGAGATATAAACAATCACATTGATTTACAAGCTGCAACTTGAAGTTAGATTGGTATAAAATAAAGGAGATCAATGTCTCCTTTATTTCTCACGAAACCCCTTCGACTGCCAAGCTGCGGCCTTATTGACTGCAACTTGAATCTACTATTGGGTATGAGCTTTGAAAGGTTATTTTACGACGCGCAAAGTTGGGCGACCTTTTGTCGGTTGAGGTGGTTCGTCATCTGGCGAATCATCATCATGAGATGCTTTTTTACTATGCTTACTATTGTGGATATGCACCAGATTATCCGCTGCTGGCATATCCGTTTCTACTGACTCAGCACTATCCGCGTCATAGGCAAGTTCTGGCTCAAACATCATTCCTGCGCCATTTTCACGGGCATAAACGGCAATCACAGCTGCCATTGGAACAGCTACCTGACGACCAACACCACCAAATCGGGCATTAAATCTCACTTCATCGTTCGTCAATTGCAAATTGCCAACCGCTCTCGGCGAGATATTCAAGATAATTTGCCCATTTTGTGCATATTCCATCGGGACGTTAACGCCATAACAGTTAACATCCACAACAATATGCGGGGTCATGTCATTATCCAACAGCCATTCATAATGTGCCCGCAGTAGATAGGGGCGGCGTGGAGACATTTGAGTCATCTCCATATATTAACTCCGTGATTGTAAACGCATTTCACGTTCTGCTTCCGTCAACGAGGCCAGGAATGCATCACGTTCAAATACACGCTGCATATAGATTTGAAGATCTTTGGCGCCTGGTCCTGACAACTCAACACCCAAGACAGGCAAACGCCACAGAAGTGGAGATAAGTAACAATCCACCAGGCTGAACTCTTCACTCATAAAGAAGGGCATTTCTCTGAAAATTGGCCCAATCGCCAGTAATTCTTCAGCAAGCTGTTTACGTGCAGCATTCGCTTCCTGCACGCCACCTTCCTGAATTGTGTACATCAGGGAATACCAGTCTTTTTCAATTCTATGCATCATCAGACGGCTGGAGCCTCGTGCGACAGGATACACAGGCATGAGGGGAGGATGCGGAAAACGTTCATCCAGATATTCCATAATGATGCGAGAATCATACAGGGTCAGTTCACGATCAACGAGGGTAGGAACAGATTGATAAGGATTCAAGTCAATCAAATCCTGAGGCAAATTACCCGCTTCAACGTGTTCAATCTCTACGCTGACCCCTTTTTCCGCCAGTACAATTCTCACTTGATGGCTAAAAATGTCGGTCGGGCCGGAAAACAGAGTCATTACCGAACGTTTGTTGGCAGCGACAGCCATGAAAACCTCCAAGTTTATCTAAAAAAAGGAACGAACAGCCCTTCAATGAACAGCGGCTATTCTCGCTCATATTCTCATCCTGTTTCGCACTTATTATCCGAGGTATCCCCCTATCTTCCAGTGACTGCTCTATTGGCTGTAACAAGAAAATATTTTGGAGTATATTTTACCTCTGCCAAATCAGGCAAACTCATGGATAAGGCAAAAAATTGTTACTAGTCTACCAGATTTTGCACATTTTGTGGGGAAGTACATTGAGAATTAATGATGAAATATTAGAGTCTGGGAATTATTTTGCCAAAAATGTTCTTTTTCCGCCAAAAAGAGAGAATTATCGAAGAGTGAAAAATCGGCAAGAAAAAAAACCCGCCATAAAAATGACGGGTTTTTAACTTTAACCCACTGCCACAGTTGTGGCAATAAATTAACGTTTGGAGAACTGTGGACGACGACGTGCTTTGCGCAGACCCACTTTTTTACGTTCAACTTCACGAGCATCGCGAGTAACGAAGCCAGCTTTGCGAAGTTCAGAACGCAGAGTCTCGTCATAAGCCATCAGTGCACGGGTGATACCGTGACGGATTGCGCCTGCCTGACCAGAAATACCACCACCTTTAACAGTGATGTACAGATCCAGTTTGTTCAGCATATCAACCAGCTCAAGTGGTTGACGAACAACCATGCGCGCAGTTTCACGACCGAAGTAAACTTCGAGGCTGCGTTGGTTGATTACGATGTTACCGCTACCTGGCTTAATGAAGACACGAGCGGAAGAGCTTTTGCGGCGACCAGTGCCGTAGTATTGATTTTCAGCCATTGCCTATAATCCCGATTAAATGTCCAGAACTTGTGGTTGCTGTGCCGCGTGGTTGTGCTCGCTGCCCGCGTAAACTTTCAGTTTACGGTACATTGCACGACCCAGTGGCCCTTTTGGCAGCATGCCTTTAACCGCGATTTCAATGACACGCTCAGGACGGCGGGCAATCATCTCTTCAAAGGTCGCTTGCTTGATACCACCGATGTGGCCAGTGTGGTGATAATAAATTTTGTCAGCACGTTTGTTGCCGGTTACAGCAACTTTTTCTGCGTTAACAATAATGATGTAATCACCAGTATCAACGTGCGGAGTGTATTCCGCTTTGTGCTTGCCGCGCAGGCGACGAGCTACTTCAGTTGCAAGACGGCCCAAAGTTTTGCCGTCTGCGTCAACAACATACCAGTCGCGTTTTACGGTTTCTGGTTTAGCTGTAAAAGTTTTCATTAAAGCTTACCCAATTATAAGTTACACGTTGGTGAACACTCGATGTTCAGAAACTGTTTTTGAGGTTCACACGACTCATGTCCAGCAAACCTACCCCTTCGAATAGCCTATGCCGGCACTAATGCAAGTTTTTTGGGAAATAAAAAATCCTGCTGTAACGTGGGGTCGCAAGATTATAGAGAACTCATCATAAAAAATCGACCCCAAATTCAATAATTATCCCAAAGGATAAAGGAATCAGGGTAAATGTGGAAGTTTTAAGTATTCCTCACTTTGCATTTCCTGCAAGCGAGACAGGCAACGTTGATATTCAAACGCCAACAACTCCCCCTGATAAATCTGTTCCATCGGCGCGTCGGCATTAATGATAAGTTTTACCTGGCGCTCATAGAATTCATCCACCAGGGCAATGAAACGTCGGGCGGCATTTTCATTTAATGCCGTCATAATCGGCATATCGTGCAACAAAACCGAATGATAAAGCTTTGACAAAGCAATATAGTCCAGCTGGCTACGCGGATCTTCACACAATGTTTTGAAATGGATTGCCAATACCCCATCAACACTACTGATTGCGGGCATATTACGGTGATTGATCTCCAATATTGGATTCGGCTCTCCTTCTCGTCCAGCCAAGCGCTGGAACATATGACGCATCTCCTGTCGATTTTCCTCTGACAATGGCGTCAGATAGAGATGAGCCTGTGTTAATGTCCGTAGGCGATAGTCGATACCGGCATCGACATTCATCACATCACAATATTTTTTGATCAGTTCAATGGCTGGCAGAAATCGTGCGCGCTGCAATCCATTTCGGTATAACTCATCAGGCGGGATATTGGATGTCGCTACCAAGGCAATTCCCCGTGCAAATAAAGCTTCCAGCAAGGTACCGAGGAGCATAGCATCCGTAATATCGGACACAAAAAACTCATCAAAACAGAGTACATCCGTCTGTGCCTTGAAACCATCAGCAATTATCTCTAAAGGATCTTCATGGCCTTGTAACGTTGTTAATTCTTCATGTACCCGTAACATGAAACGGTGGAAATGGAGACGCAGTTTTCGCTCAGTGGGTAAACTTTGGTAAAACATATCCATCAGCCACGTTTTACCACGCCCGACACCGCCCCACATATAAAGTCCCTGAACAGGGTGGAATTGGGCAGAAATTTGCCGACCAAACAACTTACCCAATATGCCTTTCAGTCCACTTGCTTTTGGAATATGGCGCAGTTGAGCATTGATGAGGTCGCGATGAATAAGATCAAGGCGTTCAACCGTCTTGCGCTGTACTTCGTCAGGTTGATACTGCCCCTCAGACAAGGCTGATTGATAGAGAGATGAAGGTGTAATCGGTGACATGAAAATAACAATCCTTAAAGTTTTTTATTCTCAATACGTATATACGCATTAAACTTCAAGTTGCAATTTACAACATGATATGAAACCTGATTTCCCCCGCATCGCGGGGAGAAACCACACGCATCTTGAAGTTAGATTGGTATAATAATTTACCAATAAGAACTATACGCATTAAACTTCAAGCTGCAATTTACAACACGATATGAAACCTGATTTCTCCCCGCTTCGCGGGGAGAAATTACATTCATCTTGAAGTGAGATTGGTATATACCAATGCCCACTACTGTGAATTGAGGGATATGATTTTGCCTACCTACTTTGGGAAATCTGTATAAAATTAATATATTAAATTACAAATAAATGAATTAATTAATAATCAATATTCCACTCTGACTAAATTAACGGTTATAGTGGTCACCATGAACCAAGAGCCTATCCCAATTAGTTGTATATCCTTGCAAACAGAACTGCCTAATGGGATAACGCTCTAAGAACATTGCAGAAACGATATTGCAGAATTAACGCTGTTACTAAAGGAGTTGCCATGACTTGGGAATATGCCCTGATCGGATTAATCATCGGTTTTATCGTCGGCGCACTGGCTGTCCGCTTTGGCAGCTCAAAGCTACGCCAACAAAATACCCTACAGGCTGAATTGGAGAAAAATCGGGCGGAATTGGAAGAATACCGCAAAGAGCTGGTCAGCCATTTCGCCCGTAGTGCTGAATTACTTGACAATATGGCACGCGATTACCGCCAGTTGTATCAACACATGGCGAAAAGTTCCAATGAACTGATGCCCAATATGCCTGTGCAGGATAATCCTTTCAATTATCGTCTAAGCGAATCCGAAACTGAGAAAAATAAAGTGACTGCTAATACGCCGCCACGGGATTATTCTGAGGGTGCATCTGGCCTATTCCGTCCGATTCAAGATAAGTAATTAATGCACTTTGCCGTGGTAATAATCGCTACCACGGCCCCCTTTCATCCCCTCCATCCTATGGAAAGATTTTTGTTTTTTATTTTTGATTCACGTAAATACCTGTAAAGAAACGCATTGAAACGACTTTATTAGTGAACTTTGCTGAATAATTGAGAGTCATAACAACATTGAAACTATGTTGCTTAAGACCTATATAACTCCCAGGAATAAGTGATTTCTCAGGTAGTAACACCTTGACAGGACAGGTCTCTTAAGCACAATTTCCTTTTCTAGCTTAGGTATTAAGAGAACGTATTCATGAAAAGAAAAAATACATTACTCAGCGCACTCGCTATTAGTATCGGATTATCTTTAGCTTCAGTTCCAATGGTAAGTAATGCAGCCTTACCTGCTGTGTCTGCTCAAGAATTACCCAGTCTCGCTCCCATGCTGGAAAAAGTGCTGCCTTCTGTTGTCACTGTTCATGTTTCAGGTACAGAAGTACAAAGCCAGCAGCTCCAGTTACCTGACGATTTTCAGTTCTTCTTCGGACCTGCATTCCCTCCGCAAGAACCAAGAAAACGTCCATTCACTGGATTAGGCTCTGGGGTAATTATTGATGCTAATAAAGGTTATGTCCTGACCAATAGTCATGTCATTAATAATGCAAACAAAATACGCGTTCAATTAAATGATGGCCGTGAATATTCAGCAAAACTCCTTGGACGTGATCCACAGACCGACATCGCTCTTTTACAATTGAAAGATGCCAAAAATCTGACTGCCATCAAGTTCGCTGACTCAGACCAACTGCGCGTCGGAGATTATGCCATTGCCATCGGTAACCCATTTGGCTTGGGGCAAACCGTCACATCTGGGATCATTTCTGCTCTTGGCCGTAGCGGTCTGAATCTGGAAGGTTTGGAAAACTTTATCCAGACCGACGCCCCGATTAACCGCGGTAACTCTGGTGGTGCATTGATTAATCTGAAAGGGGAACTGATCGGTATTAACACTGCTATCCTCGCACCAAGCGGGGGTAACGTCGGTATCGGTTTTGCCATCCCAAGTAATATGGCTAAGGTCCTTTCCGCTCAGCTTATTTCCCACGGCGAAGTCAAACGCGGCATACTCGGTATCAAAGGCACCGAGATGACAGCAGACATTGCCAAAGCACTCAATGTTGAAGCACAGCAAGGGACATTTGTCAGCGAAGTTCTGCCTAAATCGGCCGCAGCTAAAGCCGGTATCAAACCAGGGGATGTCCTAATCTCCTTTGATGGCAAGAAAATTAATAGCTTTGCTGAGCTACGCGCGAAGGTTGGTACAACAGTTCCAGGTAAAGAAGTCACAATTGGTCTGTTGCGCAAAGGGAAACCACTTGAAGTCACCGTTACACTGGATAACAGTGATGGAGAGCCAACGAAAGCAGAAAACTTGAGTATTGCCCTGCAAGGCGCAACCCTGAGTAATGCCGTTGTCAAAAATACCCAAGGCATCAAAGTAGATTCGATTACGCCGAACTCACCTGCTGCAATATCAGGCTTGCAGAAGGATGACTTAATTGTTGGTGCCAACAATGTGCGTGTACGAAATATCAGCGAATTACGTAAAATCACTGAACAGAAGCCAGCCATTATCGCATTGAACGTCTTACGTGGTGACGATAATGTTTATCTCTTACTACGTAATTAATCGATACGCATTAAACTTCAAGTTGCAATTGACAACACGATGTGAAACCTGATCTCTCCCCGTTTCGCGGGATGAGATCACACGCATCTTGAAGTGAGATTGCTATATATCCACCACAGACGCAGTATGATTGCTGCGTCTGTCCACTTCTATGCTATTCTTCTTTCAATCAATTACTAGGCTGAATAATGTCATGCTGATCAAGTTATTGCGCTCTATACTCATAGGCTTATTGATTGCCGCTATTTTGCTGGTCGCTATACCGTCCCTGCGTCCCAGCGGCTTAAAAAATTTCCTGAGCGATAACAACAGCAACGATACAATATCCAGTTTCAGCAAAGCAGTCCGTCGGGCTGCGCCTGCGGTAGTCAATATTTACAGCAGCAGCATGGGCAGTTTTTCCCATGAAAGTCGGGAGCTCCTTCCCTTGGGTTCCGGCGTGATTATGAGTGAACAGGGCTACATTCTCACAAATCGGCATGTTATCAATAAGGCAGCGTCCATTATTGTCGCTTTGCAAGATGGACACTTTTATGAAGCCCTGCTCGTCGGCTCAGATGGTCCAACCGATCTGGCCGTTTTAAAAATCAACGCCACAAACCTGCCTGTGATCCCAATTAATCCTAAACGTGTGGCCCACGTAGGCGATATCGTATTAGCTATCGGCAATCCGTACAATTTGGGACAAACCATTACACAAGGCATTGTCAGTGCAACCGGACGTGTCGGTCTTAGCCCAACGCGTCGCCAGAATTTCCTGCAAACTGATGCATCAATTAACCAAGGCAACTCCGGTGGCGCTTTGGTCAATACGCTGGGAGAATTAGTGGGTATCAATACGTTGACATTCGATAAGTCTGAGTTTGGTTCAACACCAGAAGGATTAGGATTTGCCATTCCAACAAAACTGGCTACAACCATTATGCAGAAATTGATCCGTGATGGCCGAGTTATCAGGGGATATATAGGCATCACCGCCAGAGAATTGCCCTATATTCGCTCATCAGGCAGTAATATCAATCAAATTCAGGGGTTACGCGTTTTCCAAATCGCACCCAATGGCCCTGCTGAAAAAGCGGGGATCAAAGTGGGAGATATCATTACCCGCGTTAATCACCAACCGGCCATATCACCAATGGAAACAATGGACCAAGTCGCGGAAATTCGGCCGGGCAGTGTCGTTCCTGTCACTGTGCTACGCGATGGAACTTCCCTCACATTTAACGTCACAATCGATGAGTTTGATGGCTACTAATCTTTTCTTTCTCGCCCACTCTTTTTTCACCGACAACGTGGCGGGCGAGAAAGAATATTTAATTCCGTTTAGCCAATTGTCTTAATGCGTTCAATATTTGCCCCAAGACCACGCAGCTTATCTTCAATATGTTCGTAACCGCGGTCAATATGATAAATACGGTCCACGACGGTCGTTCCTTCGGCAATGCAACCCGCTAATACTAAACTCGCAGAAGCACGCAAATCCGTTGCCATTACCTGAGCGCCAGACAATTTGTCAACACCATGACACAGCACGGTATTGCTCTCAATTTCAGCCCGCGCACCCATACGAATCAGTTCAGGAATATGCATGAAGCGATTTTCAAAAATGGTTTCGGTGATCATACCTGCACCATCCGCAACCATATTCAACAGGCTAAATTGCGCCTGCATATCAGTTGGGAAACCTGGATGCGGTGCCGTGCGGAATGTCACTGATTTCGGCCGTTGACCATGCATATCAAGGCTAACCCAATCCTCTCCCACGTTGATATCCGCCCCGGCTTCACGCAGTTTGGCTAAAACAGCATCCAAGGTATCAGGTTTCGCATGACGGCAAACCACCTTACCACGCGAAACCGCCGCAGCGACCAGGAAGGTGCCAGTTTCGATACGATCAGGCAGTATACGATGAACCCCTCCGCCCAAACGCTCAACGCCTTCAATCACAATGCGATCGGTGCCTGCACCTTTGATTTTGGCTCCCAGCATATTGAGAAAATTAGCCGTATCTTCAATTTCAGGTTCGCGTGCAGCGTTTTCAATGACAGTGGTGCCTTCTGCCAAGGTTGCCGCGGTCATAATCGTAACCGTTGCTCCAACACTGACTTTATCCATCACAATGCTGGCACCTTTCAAACGTCCATCCACAGTGGCTCTGACATACCCTTCATCCAGCACGATTTTCGCACCAAGTTGCTCCAGGCCAGAAATATGAAGATCAACAGGACGCGCTCCAATGGCACAACCGCCTGGCAAAGAGACTTGCCCCTGACCGAAACGCGCTACCAACGGCCCCAATGCCCAGATGGACGCTCGCATGGTTTTAACCAGTTCATAAGGGGCGCAATATTCATTGACTCCACTCGCATCAATAAAAACAGAACCATTACGTTCCACTTTTGTCCCCAAACGATTAAGCAATTTGATCGTGGTATCAATATCTCTCAATTCAGGCACATTCTGTAATTCAACCGGCTCTTCTGCCAGTAACGCTGCGAACATAATTGGTAAGGCGGCATTTTTTGCCCCGGAAATGGTCACCTCTCCCGACAGGCAGGTAGGCCCTTTCACACGAAATTTATCCATCTGTCACGATTCTCTTATTTAATTCAAAATGCGCTGTTCGAAACAGCCTTAAAGTCCCTGAAGCTTACGGTCACGCTGCCACTGTGCCGGTGTATAGGCTTTGATTGACAACGCGTGAATGCGGTTATCAGCGATATATTCCATCAAAGGAGCATAAACAGCCTGCTGTTGTTTAACTCGGCTCAGGCCATCAAAAAATGCGCCAACGGCAATAACCTGAAAATGGCTGCCATCACCGCTGACGATGACTTCATCAAGTGCCAATTTTTCCATCAGCACTTTTTTAATTTCATTCGTATCCATAGTTCTGCTCACACTTGTCTTTAGAAAATAATAATAGTAAATGCCTATCCTAATGGAATACAGGCAACTCTTAAACCAAGAAAAACGCCCCTGTAAGTTGATGGCTTACAAGGGCGCTGATGATCAAAAAAAGGAATTACGTCTTGGGCTGACTATCATCAAGAAGAGCTTGCAGGCCATATAGCGTTACCAACGTGTTCAACTGTTCCCCTATACCTGACAAGGTCAGTGCCTTGCCACGTTTCTGGCATTCTCCTTTAAATTGGACAAACAGAGCCAACCCCGTAGAATCCACACGGCTTAACTGGGAGACATCAATATTGTCAATGCCCGCCAGAACCTGCTCTTTTTGTTGCCAAAGGGGTAACAAACTATCACGATCCAATGTGCCTTGCAGAAACAATGTATTACCGGCCTTTTCCCAGCTAACCGTTCCCTGATTGACGTTTTCGTTAATCATCATAGCGTTATCAACCGTCGCTTTTTCCATATCACTTTTTCTTTTCTAAAGTGATCGGTGCTTTTGCACTGATGGCTAATTGTTCAGTCAAGCCATCAATACCTTTCTGACGCAGGATATCCGCCCATTCGTTCTGCTTGGTCGTGATCATACTCACGCCTTCTGCAATCATATCGTAAGCCTGCCAATAACCGGTCTTACTGTTTTTACGCCATTGGAAATCTAAACGAACTGGCGGCTGCCCGTTAGGATCGGTGATCGTGACACGAATAGCCACTATCGTCTTATCACCCAACGGCTGTTCTGGGGCAATCTGATAATCTTGTCCGTGATACATCGCCAAAGCCTGGCCATATGCCTGTTCCAGATAGGATTCAAACGCCTTGAAATAAGCATCACGCTGCTCCGGTGTCGCTTGTTTGTAGTAAGGCCCCAGAACCAGTGCTCCTGCATATTTTATCTGTACATAAGGCAGCAATTCTTGACGCACAATCTGGCGCAAGATGTCTGGATTGGCCTGAATCTGTGGTTGATCACTCTTCAAACGGCTAAACGTTTTTGCCGCCGCATCTTTCATCAATGCGTAAGGGTTAGTTTGATCTGTAGCGCTGGCCAATGGTGCAACCACCAGCAACGCAATCATAAGTAATTGCTTAAACATAAGTGTTATTTCTCCTGAGCAGTGGGCTGCTAACTTAGTGTGCTTGTTCCGGTGATTTTTCCTGACTTCCGCTACTACTCTTATACAGGAACTGACCAATCAAATCTTCAAGTACCATTGCAGGCTTGGTATCTTCAATACGATCGCCATCTTTCAACATGGCAGTGCCTAAATCAGGATCATCAAACCCAATATTGAGGGCAACATATTGTTCCCCCAGTAACCCTGAAGTTCGGATAGAAAGCGAACTGGTATTGGGAATATTGTCGTATTGCGTGAAAATATCCAATTCAACTTGCGGCGTATACGTTTTGTGATCCAACCAGATTTTCTCCACGCGACCAACAACAACTCCGCCAACTTTCACCGGTGAACGTACTTTCAGGCCACCAATATTGTCAAATGCGGCATATACACGATAAGTTGGCTGACTGCCGAAAGATCGGATATCTGCAACTTTGAGGCATAAAAATATGATTGCGGCCAGCGCAATCAAGACAAAAGCTCCCACCCAAATTTCATTTTTCTTGCTTTGCATCGACTTAGTTCCCAAACATCAGTGCTGTCAGCACAAAATCCAAACCTAATACCGCCAACGACGCATGAACTACCGTGCGCGTCGTCGCCCTGCTGATCCCTTCCGATGTTGGGATAGCGTCATAACCATTGAACAGTGCAATCCAGGTTACCGTAATAGCAAAAACGACACTCTTGAGAAAACAGTTGAGCAGATCTTTTTGCCATTCCACCGCAGATTGCATAGATGACCAGAAGAAGCCACCATCAATGCCTTTCCAATCCACACCCACTATTGCACCGCCTAAGATCCCCACAGCAACAAAGATCAAGGAAAGCAAGGGCATACTGATAAAACCAGCCCAAAAACGCGGGGCAATAACACGGCGCAGCGGATCAACCGCCATCATTTCCAGACTGGAAATCTGTTCAGTCGTTTTCATCAAACCAATTTCTGCGGTCAACGCTGAGCCAGCTCGCCCTGCAAACAGTAATGCCGTCACCACAGGCCCCAATTCACGCAGCAGTGATAACGCCACCATCATGCCAAGGCTGCCTTCCGCACTAAATGTGGTCAACACCAGATAGCCCTGCAAGGCCAACACCATGCCAATAAACAGCCCTGAAACCACGATGATCAAAAGAGATTGAACACCTACGCTATACAGTTGCTGACGCAATAGTGTCCATTGTTTGGCAGTTTCTGGCTTACCAATGATTGCATTAAACAGCATAAAGCCCGCACGACCGAATGAAGCCGTAACCTCAATCGTACGTCGGCCCATTGCTGCTAATGCCCGTGTTAACATTAACATTCCATCATCCTAATAACTCAGTTTTGTAATCCCCAGCAGGGAAACGGAAAGGCACAGGCCCATCAGCGATACCATCAAGAAACTGCCGTACCCGTTGATCCTGATTCATTCTCAGTTGATCTGGAGTACCTTCTGCGATCACTTTCTTCTCAGCCACGATATAAGCATAATCGGCAATACTCAGCACTTCAGGCACATCGTGGGAAACCACGACACACGTGACACCAAGTGCATGATTTAGCTCATCAATCAGCTTCACCAAAACGCCCATCGTGATGGGATCTTGACCGACAAAAGGTTCATCAAACATGATCAAGTCGGGATCGAGTGCAATCGCCCTTGCTAATGCTGCTCGCCTTGCCATACCGCCAGAGAGTTCCGATGGCATCAAGTGCGCAGCGCCACGCAACCCTACCGCTTCCAGCTTCATCATCACGGTTGTGTGAATCAATGCTTCTGGCAGTTGGGTATGCTCACGCAAGGGAAAAGCCACATTGTCAAAAACATTCAGATCAGTGAACAAGGCACCAGACTGAAATAACATGCTCATTTTTTTGCGGGCAGCATACAGGCGTGGACGGGACAATGCCGGAATATTATCACCATCAAACCAAATTTCACCGCGCTCAGGGCGAATTTGCCCCCCGATCAGACGCAGCAACGTGGTTTTTCCGATACCAGAAGGTCCCATAATGGCGGTAATTTTTCCTTTCGGAACGGTCAGATTAATATCAGCAAAAATCGGGCGTTGGCCTCGGGTGAAATGCATTCCGCAGATCTCAATAAGATTTGCTGTTTGTTGACTCATTGTTGATAGCCCCTAACCGTTAATAGAACTGTATTCATGACTGTATTTAAATAATTAATCATGCATACTACAAAAAATTGCCCAATTTTGCGTTAGCAAAGTTGTGACAAATTTTACTTTTTATCGCTTGATCGTCAGAATGTATAAGTCTAGCTGAATAAACATTCCATGTTTAAAAATCAACCATTATTAGCATTATGCTCGGAATAAAACTTATTTAAGGGACACTCCATGTTTCTGACAATTGTACTGCTCATTACCGGGTTGATTTTACTGGTGTATGGTTCCGATAGATTAGTTTATGGTGCGGCTGTTTTTGCCCGCGCCATGAAAATTCCCCCTTTTATTGTCGGCCTGGTTATTATGGGAATAGGAACCTCGCTGCCAGAACTGATGGTCTCTGTCACAGCAATTTTAGACGGACAGCCAGACATGGCCATAGGCAATGCCATCGGCTCCAATATTACTAACCTGTTGCTCATTGCGGGAGCAGCAGCTTTCATTCGTCCAATCAGGGTAAAGTCAGAAATTCTGCGACAAGAAGTTCCCCTAATGTTGGCGATCACGGCATTTGCAGGGTATTTGCTATCCAATGGCTACCTGAGCCGGCTGGATGGTATTCTTTTAGTGCTTTCAGCCCTCTTCTTTATCTCCCTAATGATAAAGATGACCGCTTTTTCTCAACACAATAGGGCTGATAGCTATACCCAGGAACGAGATGCCGAATTGCCGCTCGAAGGCAACAAAGGAATTGCACTACTTTGGGTGGTTCTGGGGTTAATGATTCTTCCCATTTCTACCCGCATGGTGATTGATAATGCAACCGTCATTGCACGTATTTATGGTGTCAGCGAACTGGTGATTGGCCTGACAATGCTTGCCGTGGGAACCAGTTTACCTGAGCTTGCCACTGCTATTGCTGCGGCCATAAAAGGTGAGAACGACATGGCAATGGGCAATATTGTTGGCTCGAACGTATTCAATGCCACTCTTGTCTTGGGTATCCCCGCCATACTTTCCCCTAGTGCCTTTTCACCTCAAGCATTTTCCCGAGATTTTTGGGTCATGATGGCAGCGAGTATACTATTCACGGTATTTTGTCTGGGAAAAAAGCATCGATTGAACCGATTGAACGGCATCTTGCTACTGGGCTGTTTTATCGCTTATTTTGTCGTACTTTTTGTTTCTAATTATTACGGTACTGAGTAATTGCCGATTGAATGGGAAAAGAGTGGGAAGTAAAAATGCCTAAAATCGATTTTCAGCAAGCAGGTAAGCAAGTATTACATATTGAACTTGAAGGGCTGGTTGGCCTGGAACAATACATTAATGACGATTTCAGCCAAGCCTGTGAACTCATGTTTAGTTGTGAAGGAAAAGTCATTGTGATGGGGATGGGCAAATCTGGTCATATTGGGCGAAAAATCGCTGCGACATTTGCCAGCACCGGTACACCTTCGTTCTTTGTCCATCCTGGCGAAGCCAGCCATGGCGATCTCGGCATGGTAACCGCAAAAGATATCGTGCTGGCAATTTCCAATTCTGGTGAATCAAATGAAATTCTGGCATTAATTCCTGTACTCAAGCGACAAAAAGTCCCGCTCATCTGCATGACAAATAATCGCAACAGCAACATGGGCAAAGCCGCAGACATCCACTTGTGCATCAAAGTTCCACAAGAAGCCTGTCCATTGGGATTAGCCCCTACCACCAGCACTACCGCCACACTCGTCATGGGTGATGCATTAGCCCTTGCACTCTTGCAAGCGCGTGGCTTTACTGCTGAAGACTTCGCCCTTTCCCATCCAGGTGGAGCACTCGGACGCAAACTTCTGCTGTTGACCAGTGATTTAATGACCACCGGTGGTGATATTCCCCGTGTTCCCCGCACAGCGACTCTGCGTGAAGCGTTGGTGGAAATCACCCGCAAAAAATTGGGCATGACGGTTATTTGTGATGATGACATGCAGATCTGTGGTATTTTTACCGATGGCGATTTACGCCGTGTTTTCGATATGGGCATTGATTTAAACAATGCAAAAATCTCTGATGTCATGACTGCCGGCGGCATTCGTATTAAACCCAATGCACTGGCAGTTGATGCCTTAAATCTGATGCAATCACGCCATATTACCTCACTATTGGTCACAGAAGGTGACAAATTACTTGGTGTGCTACACATGCACGATCTTTTGCAGGCCGGTGTTGTGTAGGCCGGTCTTCTATAAAACAAGTAAACTGATACAAACAAGCATGATATAAATCTTAAGAGAATTTCTTAATGAGTCAAAAAGCGTACCTGGACACCTGTTATGGCCCAGTTAATAAAACAATTATCGAAAAAGCCCATCGAATCCGTTTGCTGATTTGTGATGTTGATGGCGTGATGTCTGATGGGCTTATCTACATGGGCAATGAAGGCGAAGAGCTGAAAGCCTTTAACGTTCGTGATGGTTATGGCATCCGTTGTTTAATCACCTCCGGTATTGAAGTTGCCATCATTACTGGCCGCAAAGCAAAACTGCTGGAAAATCGGGCAAAAACACTCGGCATTACACATCTTTACCAAGGACAAAACGATAAGGTTTTGGCGTATAAGGAACTGTTGGATAAACTAGCGTTGCAGCCAGAGCAAGTCGCCTATATTGGCGATGACCTTATTGACTGGCCTGTCATGGCACAAGTTGGTTTATCCGTTGCAGTTGCTGATGCCCATCCTTTACTGTTGCCAAAAGCAGATTATGTGACTCAGATTGCCGGCGGACGCGGTGCAGTCAGGGAACTTTGTGATTTGGTGCTCTTCGCTCAGAACAAGCTCGAAGATGCCAAAGGGTTATCCATATAAATTAAAATTGAAAAAAGAATGAGCAAAATTCAATCCTGGCTGATCGCAATACTGGCACTGATCGCGCTTGCGCTGATTGGCTGGAATTTCTCGAATGTCAATGATGATGCCTCATCAGCCATTGTGGATGATGGTTATCCGACTTACCAAACACAGGAAGCCATTACTTTTGTCTATGATCCGGAAGGTAAGTTGACTTACAAGCTGGTTGCTGACGATGTTAAAAACTATACGGAAACCAAATTGACCTGGTTTACCAACCCCGTATTGACAACATTTGCCCCCAATAGCCTCCCTGGCACCCCGATAGCGACATGGACAGTGCGTGCTAACAAAGCCAAACTGACCAAAGATAAAATGCTTTATCTGTACGGGGATGTCCAAGTGGATAGCCTGAACGATGCGTCACAATTGCAGCGGATCACAACAGATAATGCGATCGTCAATCTGACAACCCAAGATGTCGCATCCGATGACCGAGTCACGCTTATTGGTGTCGGTCTGAAATCTGTTGGCATGAAAATGCGCGGCAATCTGCGAAACAAAACTGCTGAACTGATTGAAAAGGTGACCACTCAATATGAGATTCCACATGAACAACCTAATCCGTAATTCCGTTATTGCCAGTACACTTTTTGCCGTCAGCCTGCCCGTACTGGCCTTAAAAGATGATACAAAAAAACCCATTACTATCGACTCAGCAAGACAGTCATTAGATTTAACGGGAAACATTGCCACCTTTACGGATAATGTCACCGTAAAGCAAGGTTCGATCGACATTCATGCAGATAAGGTCGTTGTTACCCGCCCGGATGGGAATTCTGACAAGACAGTGATTGAAGCATTCGGTAATCCTGCCACTTTTTACCAATTACAAGATGATGGTAAGCCCATCAAAGGTCATGCATCAAAGATGCGCTATGAGATGGATAGAGAGCTGGTCACCCTGACAGGGAACGCCTATCTTGAACAGCTAGACAGCAATATCAAAGGCGATAAAATCACTTATCTGGTACCAACACAACAAATGGAAGCATTTAGTGATAAAGGTAAACATGTCACCACCGTCCTGTTACCTGCCCAGCTACAAGAAAAAGGCCCTGGTATTAACGGTGCTGACGCTCAGAAAAAGGGTAAATAACGACTGATGGCAATATTAAACGCAGAAAATCTGGCGAAAGCCTATAAAGGCCGTAAGGTCGTTGAGAACGTCAGCCTAAATGTGAAATCAGGGGAGATTGTTGGCTTGCTTGGCCCCAATGGAGCGGGCAAAACCACGACTTTCTATATGGTAGTCGGCATTGTTCCACGTGATGCTGGCTCTATCACCATTGATGAAGAAGATATCAGCCTGCTGCCCCTGCATGAACGTGCACGCCGTGGAATAGGTTACTTACCTCAGGAAGCTTCCATCTTCCGTCGTTTGAGTGTATTCGACAATTTGATGGCAGTACTGGAGATCCGCAAGGATCTGACCCAAGAGCAGAGAAAAGTGCGTGCCGAAGAGTTGATGGAAGAATTTCACATCTCTCACCTGCGTGATAACCTTGGCCAATCACTTTCCGGTGGTGAGCGCCGTCGGGTGGAGATTGCCCGTGCATTGGCTGCCAATCCCAAATTCATTCTGTTGGATGAGCCTTTTGCCGGCGTTGATCCCATTTCCGTACTGGATATTAAAAAGATCATTCAACATCTGCGGGATTACGGGTTGGGTGTACTGATTACTGACCACAATGTGCGTGAAACACTGGATGTCTGTGTACGTGCCTATATCGTCAGCCAAGGCCATTTGATTGCCCACGGTACGCCGAATGACATCCTGAATAACGAGCAAGTCAAACGCGTCTATTTGGGTGAAGGTTTCCGCCTTTAACTTTTATCCTTCTGTCAGGCGCGATTCAAGGAACTCTTCAAGCTAGGTTAAGGAGAAAGTGGTAACGCTATGAAGCAAAGTTTGCAACTCAGGCTCAGTCAGCAATTGACGATGACGCCACAACTCCAGCAAGCCATCCGTTTGTTGCAACTGTCTACGCTTGAACTTCAGCAAGAGATCCAGCAAGCATTGGAAACCAACCCACTGCTTGAGCAAGATGATCTGCATCAGGAAGTGGAGAACCTGGCCCTTTCTGATGCCGACACTGAAGTCATGGATACCCGTGAAGCACTTGAACAGAGGGATATGCCTGAAGAGCTACCGTTAGATGCCAGTTGGGATGAAATTTACACCGCTGGCACGCCTTCAGGAACTCACAGTGATTATAGCGCTGATGATTTCCCCGTATATCAGGGAGAAACCACCCAAACTTTGCAAGATTACCTCATGTGGCAGGCAGGATTAACGCCATTTACCGAAACGGACGCTGCCATTGCCACTTCAATCATTGACGCCATTGATGACACCGGATATCTGACCATTTCTATCGAAGAGATCCTTGCCAGTATTGGTGATGATGAACTGACTTTGGCAGAGGTCGAAACCGTTCTCAAACGCATACAACATTTTGATCCGATTGGCGTTGCTGCCCGTGACTTACGCGAATGCTTGCTTATCCAGCTTGCAATGCTGCCGCCAAAGACGCCCTATCTGAATGATGCCAAACTTATTGTCAGTAACTACCTGGCACTACTGGGTAATCGAGACTTCCGTAATTTATTACGTCAGAGCAAATTAAAAGAGAGTACCCTGAAGGGGGCAATTGATATCATCCAATCACTGGAACCAAAACCTGGCCTGGTAGTCAATACTGGTGAATCCGAGTATGTTATTCCCGATGTATTGGCACAGAGAGAAAATGGACGCTGGCAAGTCAGGCTAAATACCGATAGCATCCCTCGTCTGCGCATCAACCAACACTACGCAGCACTGGGACAACGGGCCAACAATGAGAGTGACAGCCTGTTCATACGCAATAACTTGCAAGAGGCCAAATGGCTGCTCAAGAGCCTCGAAAGCCGTAATGAAACATTGCTGAAAGTCGCCCGCTGTATTGTTGAACGACAACAAGACTTTTTTGAATATGGTGAGGAACACATGAAACCACTGGTATTGGCTGATATCGCCTATCAGATTGACATGCATGAGTCCACCATTTCCCGCGTGACAACCCAGAAATACCTGTATAGCCCACGAGGGATTTTTGAACTTAAGTATTTTTTCTCCAGTCACGTCAACACCGACAGTGGTGGTGAAGCTTCTTCTACCGCGATACGTGCTCTGGTGAAAAAACTGGTCGCGGCAGAGAATCCGGCTAAGCCACTGAGTGACAGTAAATTGACCAGCATACTCGCTGAGCAAGGTATTCAAGTGGCTCGCCGGACTGTCGCAAAATATAGAGAGTCGTTATCCATCCCGCCTTCAAACCAACGTAAAAAATTGGTTTGAACAACACAGAGAAGGAAAACACCTATGCAACTCAAAACCATGCAACTCAATGTTACAGGCCACAATATTGAAATTACCGATGCACTTCGCAACATTGTGAACACCAAATGCGGCAAATTGAATCAATACTTCGATAAAATTAACCTCATTCAGGTCATCCTCCGGGTGGAAAAGGTGCAACGGATCGCCGAAGCTACAGTGTATGTTAATGGAGGTGAGTTGCATGCAAGCTCAGAACATGAAGACATGTATGCGGCAATTGATGTACTGGTAGATAAGCTAGCGCGTCAATTGACCAAACACAAAAGTAAATTGAGACAACATTAATCGCTTTTAGGCAACGGGGCTGTCATAAAATTATCACTGTTCTATCTATAACACCGTCTATAACGCCCTGTACTTAGTGCGATCTGTAGATCGGTTTTAGA